>NZ_JAOTSB010000010.1 GCF_030247605.1 Acidaminobacter sp.
CTCGCACAACCGACGTGCACCTCGCTCCGCCCACAGCCACACTCCGTGTGGCCGCAGGCTGCGCTTCGGTATCGGGCTGCGCCCTATACAAAGAAAAGTGGTCCCACCCTTCAGCGAGCAAGCTCTCTTCCATGGGCTGTTCCTCTGTTCTGTATTTTACTGCCTCGCACAACCGACGTGCACCTCGCTCCGCCCACAGCCACACTCCGTGTGGCCGCAGGCTGCGCTTCGGTATCGGGCTGCGCCCTATACAAAGAAAAGTGGTCCCACCCTTCAGCGAGCAAGCTCTCCGCCGGATGGAACCACTTTTCTTTGTGCACGTCACAAGCTTCACATAATTTCTCCATGCGTCTCATGATCCGTGATTTCACTGATAGCATTCTTGTCGTTAACAAAGACAACAGAAGGCTTAAAAGTCTTCGCTTCCTCTGCGTCAATCCAGCAATAAGCAATTATGATAACATTATCGCCTACATGGACGTGTCTTGCAGCGGCACCATTCAGACAAATGACACCGGAGCCCGCCTCGCCCTCTATGACATAAGTCTCCAGGCGTGCGCCGTTATTGTTATTGACAATTTGAACCCGCTCACCGGGCAAAATACCGGAAGCGTCGAGCAGCAGCTTATCTATGGTGATACTGCCAACATAATTCAGGTTGGCCTCCGTGACCGTTGCCCTGTGAATTTTTGCTTTGAACATATTGAGCATCATCTTAATTCACCTCAATCTGAAGGTTGTCAATCAACCTTGGTTTTCCTACCTTGACCGCCAGTGCAATCAGGATTTTCCCGGACAAGACCTCTAGCGGCGCCAAGGTCATAGCATCCACAATCTCGATATAGTCGATCACAGCAGAAGACACAGTCCCTATGCGATTCGCTATTGCCCTGCGAACAGCCTCAGCACTTCGTTCTCCCGCCCCAATCAAATCCTTGGCCATGAAGAGGCTTTGAGACAGCACCAGCGCGTCCGTCCGTTCAGACTCGGTCAGGTAGACATTTCGGGAGCTGAGCGCAAGTCCATCGGCTTCTCTCACGATTGGGCACGCCACAATTTCAAGATCGAAATTGAGGTCCAGTCCCATGCGACGGATGACCGCGACTTGCTGGGCATCCTTGATTCCAAAATAAGCGCGATCCGGCGCGACTATATTAAACAATTTGCTGACCACCGTCGCGACGCCGCGAAAATGTCCCGGTCTGCTGGCGCCGCAGAGCCTGCCGGTCAATTCGCCCTCCACATCCACGTAGGTGGCATAGCCGGCCGGATACATGTCTTCCGCCTCAGGCGCGAAGATAAAATCCACACCTTCATGGTCCAGCAGCGCCGAATCCCGCTCAAAGTCACGGGGATAGCTGGCCAGATCCTCATTAGGTCCAAATTGTGTCGGATTCACAAAAATGCTGACGACAACGATGTCATTATTCCGGCGCGCCTCCCGCACCAGGGACAAATGACCTTCGTGCAGGTAGCCCATAGTAGGCACCAGCCCTACAGATTTACCTTCTTTTTTCAGCGCTTTCAGCGTTTGCGTCAAGGCGCGGGGGTTTTTAACCACTTCCATGTTGGCATTCCTCCAATTTACAAGGCCCATCAGACCTGGATTTCAACTTGCTTCAACTTTTGAGAACCGCTGCCATCGGCTAAAAGCCTTTGGCTTTGTTAGTAAAGCTTCTCAAGCACTTCGTCGTCAATGCCGAAGGTGTGCTCCGGCCCCGGAAACGCGCCGCTGTTGATCTCGCGGATATAGGTTTCGGCCGCCGCCTCAATCTGCTCGCCGACGCTGGCGAACTGCTTCACAAACTTCGGCGTAAAGGTCTTGAACATCCCGATCATGTCCTGGATGACCAGCACCTGACCGTCGCAGTCCGGGCCGGCGCCAATGCCAATCGTTGGAATTTCAAGCTTTTCACTGATCACCTTCGCCAGCTTCGCCGGGATGCATTCAAGCACAATTGCGCACGCCCCGGCTTCCTGTACCGCCAGCGCGTCCTCAATCAGCTTTTTCGCCTGATCCAGGCTCTTGCCCTGGACCTTGAACCCGCCAAAGACGTTCACCGACTGCGGCGTCAGACCAATATGCGCGACGACCGGAATCTGCGCCCTGACAATAGCCTTGATGGTCTCCGCCATCTCGACGCCGCCCTCGACCTTCACCGCGTCCGTGAGCGCCTCCCGAACAAAGCGCCCGGCATTCCGGACCGCCTCTTCAATTGTGATGTGATACGAGAGAAACGGCATGTCCGCAATGAGAAAGGCATTTTTCGTCCCTCTCCGCACGGCCTTGGTGTGATGGATCATGTCCTCCATGGTCACCTGCAGCGTATTTTCATAGCCCAGCATGGTCATGCCCAGGGAGTCCCCGACCAGCAAGCTGTCTACGCCGGCATCATCCAGCAGTTTGGCCATGCTGTAATCATAGGCCGTCAGCATGGCGATTTTCTCGCCGCGGGCTTTAAACGCTTTGAAATCTCGGACTGTAAATTTTTTATCTTTCATGCTTAGCGTCCTCCTTTGCGAGCAAGGCCTTAAGCTCGGCCGCTGCCCCAGGATCCTTGGTCAGTTTGTATCTCATTGCCAGTGAGAGCGTTGCCCCGGAAAGGGACTTATAGAGCGCCGCCGCTTCAGGCAAGGCTCCGCTGTCCAGGTCTTCTAGGGCCTCCAAGGCCTCCAGCGCCTCCAGATGCTTAGCCACCGTGGCGACATCCCCTCTGGCGACAGGCCCCGTCAGTGCCTTCTCCGCGCCTGAGCGCGCCACATTGTCCACACTACCGTACACCAGCGGCATCAGCCCTCGTCTGGCCTCTTCCTCAGAGAATCCAACCTGTTCAAACAGCTGAATCGCCGCATCCAACACCGTCACGACAAAATTTGAGGCAAATACCGCCCCGACGTGGTACAGCGCTTTGTTTTCCGCCTCAATCCTTACAAAGCTTATGCCGATGGTCGCCAGCCAACCCTCAAAGCCGCCTCCCAGCATCATTTCCACTGTAAACAATGTGTCGCCAAAAGCATTTCTGGCCTGCTCAATTTCAGACACCGACTGCAGCGGATGCAGAGACGCCGTTTCAAAACCGGCAGCCGCAAGCGGTTCAAGGGCCAAGATACTGTGGGCACCGCTCATATGAACGAAGATAGGATGGCGTTGATCCCCAGGATCGGGCCGCGGGATGTTTTCGGCAAGTTTTGACGCCAGCACCGCTGCCAGGGGCTCTATTTGATCGTCCACGACCGTGAGAAAAATGAGCTCCGAGTTCCGGATTAGTTCTAATGGATCCTGGAAAGCTTTGCTGCCCGTAAGCGCAGCGGCTTCGCAGGCAGAGTCGTAAGTTCTGCTGACATAGCCTGTGATGGTCTCACCCCGGTCCTTCAAAAAAAGACCGAAGGACGTTCCAACCTTGCCTGCGCCTATAATTCCGATCCTCATGAGGACTCTCATCCTTTCTTAAAGTCGAAACTGGGGGTCGATAGGCCAAAAGCCGCTGACACCGAGTTTTTTCTTTGAATCATTCTTACCCAAAAACACAAAAATGACCCGCCCCAGAACAGGACGAGCCGCACGCCAAAAAAGGCGATTGAATCACGATGTCTGTCTCTGGCCGCGCTGGCTCTGAGCAGTTTTGAGGTCTTTCCGGCATTTCTGGTCATTCACAAAGGGTATGGCGCACGAGGGCTGCCATCCAAGGAAATTTTATCACAGAAATTTCGAATGTAAAGTTTTTTCTAAGTCGACGTTTACCTCTTAAACGACTGCTGCAAGGACAACTTTCGACTTAAAGCGCGTTTCTTCTGTTCTTCTCAGGGCTGAACCACACGTAAAACCCTATCATGAGCAACGCTGACAGCAGTGCCATACCTGCACCAAAATAAAACGGCGCCTGATTGTCCACGCGGTCATAGAGAAGACCCGCGATCAGACTGGCCGGCAGCAGCGTGATCCCAACCAGACTGTTGTAAAGTCCCAGACCAGTCCCGCGTACGTCTTGTCTGACAAGATCTGAGACCAGCGCCTTTTGTGTCCCATCCGTTAAGGCGCTATACAGTCCATAGAGCGCAAAAAGCATTACGACCGAAGGAAGTTTGACCACCTGGCCAAATCCAAAATAAATCCCCGCATAAAGCAAATAACCGGCAATAATCAAACGCTCTCTGCCGATCCGGTCTGAGAGCATCCCGGCCGGTACCGAAAAGAGCACCGATACGCTGTTAAAGACGAGATAGAGCATTGGGATCCACGCCGCCCGCACACCCAGATCGCCCGCTTTGACGAGAAGCAGAGCATCCGTTGAATTTCCAAGAGTGAATAGGAACACAATTCCCAAAAACGCGTAATAGCGACCCGAAAAATCCCGAAGTTGGATCTTTCCCAGCGTATGCGCTTCCGTCTGCTTTCTCTCCTTGACGAAGACCAGAATAGAGACAACGCCAAAGGCCGCTGGAATTGCGGCGAATATGAAGACTTTACGATAATCCCCTGGAAACAGAAGCAGCACCCCTGCCGCAAGAAGCGGACCAAGGATCGCGCCGCTGTTGTCCATGGCTTTGTGAAAGCCGAAGCCCTTTCCCCTCCCGCCTTCTTCTGTTGAGGCTGCGATCAGACTATCTCTCGGGGCAGTGCGAATGCCCTTGCCAACACGTTCGGCAAAGCGGATGCCAAGCACTTGAACAGGTGAGGCTGCAAAGGCGAAAAGCGGGGATAAGATCGCAGTCAGCAAATAACCCACAAACATAAAGGGTTTGTTTTTTCTGATTTTGTCACTCCACCAGCCTGACAGCGCTTTCAGGACAGACGCAGTGCTCTCTGCGATCCCTTCAATAAGCGACAATTCGGTTTTGGTGGCGCCCAAGGACAGCAAGAACAGCGGCATGACCGCATAGATCATCTTGGTTGTCGTATCCGTAAGAAAGCTGGTGAGTCCAATAAAAAAGATGTTTCTTTCAAGACCAAAGATGCGCTTTTGCTTCGGTGAGGGATTGGGAACCATCGGCCAAACCGCCTTTCTTGAAATGACTTGTGCTGTTAACTGACTATTGCATCCGCTAAACCAATCATGACATAATGGGGTTAACGCAGTGGTGTTTGGAGTCTGCCATGCGGGCCTTCCGGATGTCGATCTGATAACTACAGTTTATCACACTTCGAACCCTGGTACATACTGGCGCAGCGCCTCAAACAAAGCAGCTCAGAAGTTTCAAAAGAGGCGGCGCTAAAACACGAACATATTAAAAAATTTTCTGAGGAGGTGCCCGCTTTGGAACGTTATGAAATTAATGAGTTGCTTCTTTTTGCTTCTTTGGCGGGTCGAGTCCTGCTTGAGAACGGTGCGGAGACCTACCGGGCTGAAAGTACCGTTGAACATATTCTCAGCTCTCGGGGGGTCAGCAATGTACAGGCATTCGTGATTCCTACGGCCATCTTTTTATCGATCGAATATGAGAATGAGCTTTATAGCCACATAGAAAGAAATAAGCGCATCGGGATTGACCTGATGAGAATCACCAGGGTGAATGAGTTAAGCCGGGAGTTCTCAGCCAGCGACATGACAGTTGCCGAAGCTAAGATCAAGCTGAACGACATTAAAAAATCCTCACAGTATAATTTGTGGACCAGACTTTTGTTCGCTGGAGTAGGCAGCAGCTTCTTCACTCTGATGTATAATGGCGGGCTGATCGAGTTTGGAGGCGCTATGATCGCTTCTGTCATCACAACCGCGGTCACGGAGTTCCTTTTCGCCCTCGACGCGAGCCTGTTTATGCGCAATATCTTCGGCGGTGTAGTTGCAGCGGCCGCGTCTATCGCGTTTTCGGTGTTATGCGTCCTTCTGGGGATTCAGGTGGATATGAACATCATAATCATTGGCGCCATCATGACCATGGTTCCGGGTGTCGCCATCACGAACGCCGTCAGAGATTCCATTTCCGGTGACTACGTTTCAGGGATGTCGCGAACCTCCGAGGCCATTGTCATTTCGGTCGCTCTGGTCCTGGGTGTCGCCGTCACGCTGAACGCAGCGAGATTACTGCTTGGGGGGTTGATGCCATGACACTGTTCACCAGCGGTTTGACTTCCTTCCTGGCCACCTTGGGCTTCGCGGTCATCTTCAACATTCCGAGGCGGCATCTCATCACAGCCAGCTTAAACGGGGCGCTGGGCTGGATGCTTTATACGCTCATCATGCAGCTCGGCGGCACCACCATTATCGCAAACTTTGCGGGCGCAGTCACTGTTGGTCTGATTGGTGAACTCCTCGCAAACCATTTCCGGAAACCCGCCACCATCTTCATCATTCCGGGCATCATCCCTTTCGTGCCCGGGTATGGGATTTTCTACACTATGGAGTCGATCATGCTGCAGAATTTCACCGAAGCAGTTTCCAAAGGCTCAGAGTCGTTCATGATTGCGGTCGCTATCGCCAGTGGGCTTATTGTCTCCTCCACATTGGGTAAATATGTCAGAACTTATGCACGCCGGAGAAAAACATCATGAAGCTCCAGAAAAATGTGGCCGGATCACCCGTGGAAACCTTGATCATTAAAGGTTCCCACGGGTTTTATTTTCCGATTTATTACCAGATACTAATATCTATCATTGACTTTTAGCGACTTTTATCCTATATTTAGAGTTGGAAACTGAAATCGTCTACATGTAGGGTCGGCAACCGCTGGTCCTTTTTTTATAAGGAGTGTGATTGTATTGAATCTGCCAACCCTGAAAATTGGGGATCTCGAAGCACGCCTGCCTGTAATTCAGGGCGGTATGGGCATTGGCGTTTCCATGTCCAGACTGGCGGCTGCCGTCGCGAACGCAGGAGGCGTCGGTGTTATTTCCGGTGCGCAGCCCGGGTTCAAAGAGCCTGATTTTTGGACTAACCCTTTGGAAGCTAACCTAAGAGGGATTCGCAACGAAATCAGAAAAGCAAGAGAACTGAGCCCACACGGGATCATCGGCATCAACTTCCTGACAGCAACACGAGAGTATACAGATTTTGTAAAGGAAGCCGTCAAAGAAGGCATTGATCTCGTTATTTCCGGCGCGGGCCTGCCTAAGAACCTCCCTGAGTTTGTTCAGGGCACAAAAACCAAGTTTGCGCCCATTGTCTCCTCCGGCAAAGCCGCAGAGACGCTGCTCAAACTTTGGGACAGACGCTATCAGGTCGTTCCGGACGCCATCATCGTGGAAGGCCCTCTCGCAGGCGGTCACCTCGGCTTCTCCCGGGAAGAACTGGAAGGCACTGCCAAAGACCTCTACACTCTGGTTGATGAAGTAATGGCAGCCGTTAAATCCTTTGCGGACCGTTATCAAAAACCAATTCCGGTCATCGCCGCAGGCGGCATTTTCAGTGGCGCCGACATTAAAAAGGCCTTGGATATTGGCGCTGCCGGCGTTCAGATTTCCACGCGATTCGTCGCCACGGAAGAATGTGACGCAGACGACGCCTTTAAGCAGATGTACTTGGACGCTACTGAAGAAGACGTGGTCATTATTCAGAGCCCCGTAGGACTCCCCGGCCGCGCGATCCGCAACGACATGACACGCAGCCTTGAAGCCGGACGCATTCCTGTCACAGCCTGCACCCGCTGCCTCAGTCACTGCGATCCCGGCACTACGCCATTCTGCATCACCAAAAAACTGATTGAAGCCGTCACAGGCGAAGTCGATAAAGGGCTGGTCTTCGCAGGACACAACGCCTTCATGCTGGATAAGATCTCGACGGTTCAGACCGTCATGGATGAGCTCGTCTCAGAGTATGAAGAGGCTTGTCAGGCATAGCACCCAGTGTCAAACAACAGATAATCCAAACCTCTATGCTAACAAAGAGAAGGAGAAATGGTTCACAATACCATTTTCCTTCTCTTTTTTCATTCGTTTTCTGGTATGATGGTTGAGATAAAACAGCCTGACCTCGTTGGCACCGGCGTCATCTGGGCGTTATACAACTTCCTCGCCCGAAACATCGTCAGAAATTCACTTTCAGCAACACAAAAAGCGTTCTCTTCCCGGCCAACACACCCGCCGAAAAGAGAACGCTTTATTTATTGATTTAATTCTTTCCAGCCGCCCGGGCTACTAAAGTCGTGATACGTAGTCCTCGAACCCAAAGGTCCTGTGAACCCTGATCCCGTCAGTCTCATTGTAAGACGCAATGGACGGCAGGTTGACGCCATTAAACGTGTTGTTCTTGACCATGGTGTAATGCGCCATGTCCATAAAGACCAGCCTGTCTCCAGGTTTCAGCGGCGCATCAAAAGAATAATCCCCAATCACGTCGCCGGACAGGCAGGTATTGCCGCCCAAACGGTACGTGAAAGGCTTCTCCCCCGGTTTACCCGCGCCAATGATATTCGGGCGATACGGCATCTCAAGAACATCCGGCATATGGCACGCTGCCGAAGCATCGAGAATGGCCAAATCCATACCGTTCTTGGTGACGTCCAGCACCGTGGAGACCAGATAGCCCGTATTGAGGGCAATGGCCTCTCCAGGCTCAAGATAAATCTTGAGGTTGTATTTGTTTTTCATAAACAGGATAGACTCCACCAGGGACTCAATGTCGTAGTCCTCGCGGGTGATGTGATGCCCCCCGCCAAAATTGAGCCATTTCATCTGCGACAGGTAAGGCCCGAACTTCTCATCCACAACTGGAATAGTTCTGGCGAGGGCGTCCGAATTTTGCTCGCAAAGCGTATGGAAATGAAGCCCATCAATGCCTTCCAGCATCTCAGGATGGAAATTGTCTAGAGTAATGCCCATCCGGGAGTTTGGCGCGCACGGATTGTAAAGCTCTACTTCAATTTCAGAGTACTCCGGGTTGACGCGAAGACCACATTCAATCTTCTTGCCAGGGTAGGCTTTCACTCTGTCCCGGTATTTCTCCCATTGAACGAAGGAGTTGAAGACCAGATGGTCGCAATACCCCATCAGTTCTTCGAATTCATGTTCAATGAAAGCCGGCGCATAAGCGTGGACTTCCTTGCCCATGTACTCATGGCCAAGGCGCGCTTCATGAAGCGAGCTGGCTGTGATCCCTGCCAAGTATTCCCCGACAACGGGCAGCATGGACGCCATGGAGAAGCCTTTCAGCGCCAGAAGAATTGAAGCGCCAGTGCGCTTTTGCACTGAATCCAGAATCTCCAGATTTCTTCTGAGAAGCCGCTCATCCACCACGTAACACGGACTTGGAACGCTGTTAAAATCAATATTTTTCAATCTCTGCACCTCTGTCAGTCTGTCAAGATCAGTCGAGCAGGACCGGCTCAAAGCTTTCATGCCATGGCAGCCCCTGCTTATTGAGCTCTTCCATGAACGGATCCGGATCGAACTCTTCGACGTTGTAGACGCCCGGCTTCTTCCAAAGCCCTTTCAGAATCATCATGGCACCGATCATGGCAGGAACGCCTGTTGTATAGGAAATGGCCTGTGAGCCGACTTCCTTGTAAGCTTCCTGGTGGTCGCACATGTTGTAGACATAGTACGTACGCGGCTGACCATCTTTGACGCCTTGAATGACGCAGCCGATGTTCGTCTTGCCCTTCGTTCTTGGTCCAAGGGACGCAGGGTCCGGAAGGAGCGCCTTCAGGAATTGAAGCGGCACAATCTCTCTGCCTTCATACATCATAGGCTCAATAGACGTCATGCCGACATTTTCAAGAACCTTGAGGTGAGTCAGGTAGTTTTGTGAGAACGTCATCCAGAAACGGATCTTCTTGATGCCCTTGATATTGAGTGCAAGGGATTCAAGTTCCTCATGATAAAGGAGATAGATGTCCTTTTCCCCAATGCCGTCAAAGTTGTAAACCTTCTTGACGGAGAGCGGCGGCGTCTCGATGAACTCGCCCTTCTCCCAATAACGCCCATTCGCTGTGATTTCGCGGATATTGATCTCCGGATTGAAGTTCGTGGCAAATGGATAGCCGTGGTCTCCGCCGTTTGCATCCAGAATATCAATAGTATGAATCTCGTCAAAGTAATGCTTCTGAGCGTAAGCGCAGAAGACGCCGGAAACGCCCGGATCAAAGCCGCTGCCGAGCAGTGCAGTGATTCCAGCCTTTTCAAAACGCTCTCTGTAAGCCCACTGCCATTTATATTCGAATTTCGCCGTATCGAGCGGCTCATAGTTCGCTGTATCCAGGTAGTCGACGCCCGTAGCGAGACATGCGTCCATGATGGTCAGATCCTGGTACGGCAGTGCAACGTTGATAACAATATCCGGACCGAACTGTTTAATAAGCTCAATCACTTCTTCAGTTTTATCCGCGTCAACTTGAGCCGTCTGGATTTTGGTCTTTCCGCCGTCGAGCTTCTCTTTTAAAGCGTCGCATTTCGACTTCGTTCTGCTTGCTATGCAGATTTCCTCGAATACGTCAGGGTTTTGACAACATTTGTGAACAACGACTTGGGCGACACCACCAGCTCCGATGATAAGGGCCTTGGCCATTTTTCAACCTCCTTTGAATAGTTAATCTTCCGGGACAATTATAGTAAAAACTTCACTATAAGTCGAGTGTTTTTGCTTTTTATTAAACGACTTGAAGTGAAAAAATTTACACCCGACCGCTGCCTATGCCAGAAATCAGCAATAACAGTGACAAAGACGGACGCATAGTTGATTATACCCCGTATAAACCCAATTAAATCGCGAATGCTCAAGTCCCCTCCTGTAAGCGCTCACCGCCAGGGACAGCTCATTGCCCGATACAGCCGTATTTGTGGCTTTCTTACAGAAGGTCAGGGATCAGAAATCCCCGAAGATTCTCATCAGCGCATCCATTCAGACCTTCATGCGTTGGTTGTGATAAGATTAGAGGAAAGATCTCTCGCATTCCCAAAGGAGGCATATCATGTTCACCCTTTTTGACCCCAGCCGCCAAAAACTTCCAATAAAAGTCTGGCTCGAAAATGCCGCAGAATTGGAACCCGTCTGTCTGGAACAGGCCAGAAATCTTTCAAACCTGCCCTTTGCCCACGGCTGGATAGCCCTAATGCCTGATACCCACAGCGGCTATGGCATGCCTATTGGCGGCGTACTGGCAACGCAGGAGGTCATCCTTCCGAATGCGGTCGGCGTCGATATAGGCTGTGGTGTAGTATTTGAACAAACCTCCGTCAAAGTTGCCGAGGTTTTTAAGGACACCGCAGGCACTCGTCTTTTGGAAGTCATCGTCAACGAAATCCTGCGGGCGATCCCTACAGGCTTTGAACATCATAAGCAAAAACAACCTTGTCAGGCTGCGAACCGATTTGAGAAAATCCTCTCAGGTATTAAACTCCAAGTATTTGAGCAGGCTTTAGTTCAGGAGCTGGAGCGGGCATGTTTTCAGGTCGGGACTTTAGGCGGAGGCAACCACTTTATTGAGCTTCAGGAAGATGATGAGGGCTATCTTTGCCTAATGGTTCATTCGGGTTCCAGAAATGTGGGACATACGTTATGTACCCATTTCAACACACTGGCAAAATCCCTGAGCGGCCGCTTGCAGCCGTCGATCCCCTCAAAGTGGGATCTGGCCTATCTCCCTGTTGACAGTCCGGAAGGTCAGGCTTACATCCGCTGGATGCAGTTTGCCCTGGACTTCGCCCACGAAAACCGCGAAGTCATGATGGAACGGGTCAGAAGCATTGTCAGCCAGGCACTGGCAACCCGAATGGAGGGGAATGCTCCGGAGATTCTGGCACACCATCATTGTCATCATAATTACGCCAGTTATGAACGCCATGATGATCAAATGCTCTGGGTTCACCGGAAAGGTGCTATTCGAGTTATGAAGGATGAAACAGGCATAATCCCCGGTGCCATGGGCAGCTTTTCCTATCTGGTGCGCGGAAAAGGAAGCATGGAAAGCTTTAACTCATGTTCTCACGGCGCCGGACGCAAGATGAGCCGTCATGAAGCCAAGAAGCGATATTCTCTACAGGAGACGCTGAAAGATTTAGAGCACCAAAAAGTTGTCCTCGGAAAAATCAAAAAAGGGGATCTCAGCGAAGAGTCCAGACTGGCTTACAAAGACATAACCGTAGTGATCAGCAACGAACTCGATCTGATCGAACCCGTCAAGAGAATGAAAACCCTGGCCGTAATCAAAGGCTAATCTTTTTCAAAAAACACTAAACGCCTTTGTCATGTTAAGTGACAAAGGCGTTTAACTTCTGGGGCCGGATTGGCTCATTTTAGTTTTCCATCTCCTTATAACCGTAGAGACCAGCATAATCGTTGTCGATGTCGTGATCGCATGAGTCACAAACACCAAAACGGTTGACTTTCTTTTCATCTCCACAGCGCTTGCAAGTTTCTACTTTCCATTGATCTTTGCTGATGTACTTCTCCATATTGTTTTCCTCCCTTATTGAATAATTGTATACAATTATTCTCTTTGTGATTATTATATGTGGTAATCTTTCATTTTTCAACCCCTTTTTTAGGCAAAAGCTCAATTTTTCTATGTTTTTTTGCAAATACATAACGTTAAACTTGCATTTTTTATCCTAAAAAGAATCTTGTTTTGCAGGAGATACATTTTATAAAATAAAAAAATGCGCCCCGGTCGACTTTTATTTCGACGAGGGCGCTCAGTTTCTGGGCTCAGGCTGAATCATCTTAGTTTTCCATCTCCTTGTAACCGTAGAGACCAGCATAATCATTATCGATTTCGTGCTCACATGAATCACAAACTCCAAAACGATTGACTTTCTTCTCATCTCCGCAGCGCTTGCAGGTTTCTACTGTCCATTGATCTTTGCTTATATACTTCTCCATAATATTTTCCTCCTAATTATTAATTATGATCTCTTAGTTTTCCATCTCTTTGTAGCCGTAGATCCCTGCATAATCGTTATCTATTTCATGATCGCACGTTTCGCATACACCGAAGCGGTTTACTTTCTTTTCATCTCCACAGCGTTTGCATACTTCCACATTCCATTGATCTTTGCTTAAGTATTTGTCCATAATATCCTCCTTAAGTTTTTTATGTATCGCTTAACCTCTTGTGATTATTATAAGAGATGATCTTTCATTTTGCAATACCTTTTTTCATATCTTTTTATATTTTTTATCTTTTTCTGCAAGTTTTCATTTTGTAACTTTCATTTTATAAAAATAAATGAAATATATTTTTCTATTATCTAAACAAAGATTGCCGACAAGTCATTCTTGATTAAGTTTTATTATTCACAATTATGACTGTTTATACTCACCCTGTTTTCCTGCGTCTCTTAAACCCTTGCATTCACCGGCTTACAAGCCATTCGTCCCTTTATGGCGAACCGCTTCTTTTCGAAATCAAATCAATTCAGACTTGAATCCATTTCCGGATATGAATCCCAACCTGCATATTCCTGCAAACCAAGCTATTTTTTAGCTGACCGTCCTGCAGCCGCTTTATAAATCTCATTAATAAATTCCGAGCTATTAATGAATATTATAGTCACCCAACTTTCATTTTACAACCCCTTTTTTCTCTATTTTAGCCATTTTGTAATGTTTTTTTACAAGTACAAAACCGAAATCCTGCATTTTCATTTCATTTTTGCAAGTTCGCAACCCACGACATATATTTTATAAAATAAAACGCCGCCTTCGAAACCGAAGGCGGCAACTGCATAACTTGTATAGTTATTTAATTCTATCACTTTCAGCCCAATTTCATCGAGTTGCAACAGCGACTATGGCAGGACTCTCTAAGGTGTACTCCGATCCGTCAAAACTGCCAAAGAGTTTGATACTCCTGAATCCAGCCGCTTCGAGGGCGCGAACAAGATCCTTTGAGACAATCGGCAGCAGAATCGTCGAGGCTTCAAGTTTTCCTTCACCTTCAATTTCCAGCCGCCCGTTAAAGACAATACGCGAGTCTTTAATTTCATAAGACCTGTGGAATCGCATGCGGCCTTCCTGGCGGTCAATCAACGGCAGCGAGAGTTCATTGCGATCGAGTACGCGATCATAATTGACCGTTTGAATGACAATAGAGCCCCCGTCATTCAATTTTTCGTAGCAATCCTTCATCAGTTGACCGACCTCGTCCAACGTATCCAGATGAACTATTGTGTTTCCTATAGAATAAATCAAGTCAAAAGCACCGACATTCAGACCCGACAAGCGTCGCATATCATAAACCAACGCTCTGGGAGGCTTATCATCATTTTCCGTTTTCGAGACCAGCTGCTCGACCATAGGCGAGTCGGTGTCAAACGCACAGACATCATATCCAAGTCTTGAGAGGGGAATCGCATAAGTACCCGTTGCACAGCCCACATCCAGCACCCGGCCACGCTCAGGCAGCATGCTTTTTAGGTAAGTTAAATGCTTCTCATTGGTAGGGAAGATCACATCATAATATCGTCCAAGCATCTCATAAAAGTCCACAGGATCACCTCATCCAATTCTTCATCAGGGCGTCAGCCCAGTCGTCGTTCATTACTGCCGTGATTTCAGTCGCGTGTCGTTGACCTTCTTATTATACCCTTCATCGGCTTTTAATAATCTCCCATACCTCTTCACTTGCAAAATCCACAGACCAAAAACCCAGCCCCGGAAGATTGTATTGTTCCATTAAATCAAGCCTCATCCTCAAAGAGGTTTCATCTTCCAGCCAAACTTTAAATTTTGATGAGCCATCGAGATATTCCACTACGTTCTGACCCGTCTTCGGATCATACACCGGCGTTAAATTTTTATCCTTCAGCCAGTCCTCCGACCTCAGGTAACTCAAGGTTGAAGAGCTCACCTTCTTCGAAGTGCCCGCCTCTTCCCAAACACGGGTGTACAGCGGCATGCCCAGGATCAGCTTCTCCCGCGGGATCAGCGCCAGACTTTTTTCAATGCCCGTCACGACCCAGTCGCGGGAAGCCACAGAACCCGCCTTTGAGCTGGACGCCCAGTGTTCGTCGTAAGCCATCAAGAACATATAATCGACCACGCCGGACAGCGCCTCGCGGTCGTAGACCTTGGACCATTGGTCGCTCCCTTCCGGTACAGTGACGTCAACGGAAACCCACTTCCCTACCCGCTTGAGTGCATCAGACAGTTTTTCCACATAGGCCGTGAAATGGTCCTGATCCTTCAGATACATATTTTCAAAGTCAATGTTGATCCCATCCAGCCCGAATGCCACCGAATAGGCTACCACATGCGCAATGGTCCGATCCGTCAAAGCTTCACTCCGCATCATTTCAGACGTCCACGCCGGACTGAAATGATTGGCATACAGTCCCCAGACCTGCCAGCCCGCCTCTTGGGCACTGAGAACATAAGCCATATCTGACAGATTCAGCACAATGCCGTCGACATTCAGGTCGAACCAGGTCGGCATGATCACATTGCCGACACCGGAACCATCGGCCGCATTGAAGTTGAAATTGTGGTCATAGCGGTGTACCTGGTCCCAGGCCGCAACGATTCTTTCAGGCATCGTTCGGTCACCTGGCGGCACCACCTGTGGCAGAACATTCGCCTCCATAACGCTCGCTGCCATAGCGGCATCGACAAGCCCAATTCGTCCGTCCGGATGAAACACACTTAAACGCCCGTCATCAGACTTCACAGCGGTCAGGTACTTGTCCGACGTAAGTTCAAAGGTTTTCACGCCATCCAGAGTCGCAAAGGTTTTCTTCGCCATCTTCACATTTACCACTTCAGCGCGATGAGTCACAATGTTGATAATCCCCGTTTCGAGATTGCGGGTCCAGTACATCCGGAACAGCCGCGACAACGCTTCGAGCTCGACGTAGTTCTGATCTTCCACCGCATAGATTGGAAGACTCAGTGTCTCCAGGGATTTGCCCAGAAAAATGTCCGTCGCCGGATCCCCCGACTTGAACCCGAGCGCGTCAAATTTCATGTAAAGGCGTTCGCCGGAGGGGCTGACATAAGCACCCTCATCCAGCCAGCCCTGCACGATTCTAATATCCAGGAACAGCCGTCCCTCATGCTCCAAGTAGGTCATGCCGCTCGGAATGACTTGATCGTCCACCGTCACAAGGGAACGATAGAACGTCTCCGCATAGCGTCCGGAAAGCTCATTGTATTTGAAATACCAGTAACCCGCTGCCGAGGATGACACCAAGAGCAGCAAGATCATAATCACCATCACCCAACGTTTCATACACCACGCCTCCAACACTTAGCCCATCAGTCCGTAAAACACGGCCCCGAGCAGCCCTGAAATGCCCATCACCCACGTGACTTTGACCTTCAAACGAGTCAACAGCAGAAAAGCTATTACGCCGATGGTCACAGAACGCCAATCCCAGTCCACCGTCATTCCCGTTGAAACCGCCGCGCTGAGAATCAGCGCGATCACAATGGGCCGAAGGGCGCCGAAAACACTTCGAATCAGGCGGTGCTCTCTGTAGGGATAGAGCCGCCCTGCCAGCAGAACCGACAAGGTGATGCAGGCTACGACCACCGAAATGGTTGCGGCCACGGATCCAGGCAGGCCGCCCATTTTATAGCCGACATAAGTCGAGGTATTGATGGCGACCGGCCCCGGTGTGACCTGTGAGATGGATAAAATATTAAGAAATTCACGATCTGTCAGCCAGTGGTGGATTCCGACTACCTCATGCCGGATCACAGGCAGGATGGCGTATCCACCGCCAAAGCTGAAGGCGCCAATTTTTAAAAAAGTCAGCGTCATTTGCAAAATCAGAGGCAGGTTCATTTGCTGTCCCCCCTGTCTTCAACACCCAGGACACCGCCATGGCTTTCGGCAGTGCTTACAACAGCAGGCGCGCTGTCAAAAGGCTGAAATATGCGGTTGAAAAACAGTCCCACAGCTATCCCGCCGGCGATGACGAGAATTGGATGAACGCCGACAACAATCAGCAAAACGGCAGCAAGACCGAATATAACCTTGTTCTGCTTTGTCCACCATACCTTTTTTCCAAGCCGGTAGGCCGAGATCAGGATCATAACCGCTATGGCAGGCATCAGCCCGCTGAAGATCGGTTCGATCTTGTCAGCGATGTTCGCTTTAATCAACAAGTGCGCTATGATCACAATGATCAGAAAAGACGGCAGAATAACGCCCAGGGAGGCCATGAGCGCGCCACGCAGATTTCTGAGTCTGTATCCAATAAAAGCAGCCATATTGACGGCGATTGGACCCGGAAGGCTCTGAGCGACACTGATGATATCCAGAATCTCTTCATCTGTCATCCATGCCTTTTTCCGGACGATTTCCTCCTCGATCAGGGGGATCATGGCATAACCGCCGCCAAAGGTGAATAATCCAATTTTAAAAAATGTCGTCAGCAGCGATTTATACATTTTGACCCTCCGAAAGACACGCTATGAACAATCTTAAATCTTATTGTATCATATCCAACCATCGGCGTGGGCTGGAAGTTGAAACCCAGCGAAGTGGAAATTGGTGTCAGGCACCTTCTTCCATCTATTTTCACCAGCTATTTCCACAATAAACCAAAAACGGATGCCCCGTTAACCAGAGCATCCGTCATATGATTCGTTACCGCGTGACAAAATTTACTTCAAATTCTCAGGATTCAGCACTTCCAAATCCGCTGCAATGAAACGGCCATCTTTGCGAACCAGCTCGCCGTCGAAATACATTTCCCCGCCGCCATATTCAGGGGTTTGAATGCAGACCAAATCCCAGTGAATGGCGGAGGCATTGCCGTTGGAGGCGTCCTCATAAGCCCTGCCCGGTGTAAAGTGGAAGCTGCCCATGATCTTTTCGTCAAACAGCGTATCTTTCATAGGTTTGAGGATATACGGATTGACCCCGATCGCGAATTCTCCCACATAGCGGGCGCCTTCATCCGTATCGAAGACCTGATTGATTTTTTCGGTGTCGTTGGCGGTCGCCTCGACAATTTTCCCGTTTTCAAATCTTAGGACAATGTTTTCATAAGTGAAGCCGTTGTACACCGCAGGACAATTGTAGGATATGACGCCGTTGACTGAGTCTTTTACAGGTGCCGTAAAGACCTCGCCGTCCGGAATGTTATTTTCGCCGGCACATTTGATAACAGGGATTTCGCCTATAGAAAATGACAAATCCGTCCCCTGCCCTGCAATTCTGATCTCACGGGTCTTATCAAGCCGTTCAACCAAAGCATCCATCGCTTTAGACATCTTCCCATAATCGAGATTGCAGACGTCGAAATAAAATGCTTCGAATTGCTCCAGGCTCGTTGAGGCGAGTTGGGCCATTGAGCTGTTCGGATAACGCAGTACGACCCATTTGGTATTATTGACGCGTTCATTGGTCAGATTTGAGAGATATTTTTCCATATAGAGGCGCATTTTCGCACTCGGCACATCTGCCATTTCATTCACGTTGTCCGAGCCGGAGATCCCAATATAGGCATCCATCTGGCGCATTTTATAGAGATCGACCTCTTCCCAAAGTTTGTAGAGCGTTTCGTCGCCCTGCATGACTATCTCACGGGTGAGCACAGGATCCTTGAGTTCCACAAAAGGATGTCCGCCTGCTGCGTAAACCTCTCGAACCAAGGCTCTGACCAAAGGCTTTGGACTTTCTCCTACGCTTTGGATCATCACCTTTTCTCCAGGTTGTACCTTGCAGGAATACTGCACAAGATTTTTGGCCAGTTGATCAATTCTGGGATCCATAATATCCTCCTCATAGTTCATACGTTTAATGCGGACGACCATCGCTTATTTTCGCTTTCATTATATACAAATAATTTATACGTCGCAATAATTTTATACGGCTCTAAATATTGATTTTTTGTAATCTGAGTCTACCCTTCACCCACCAGATTGATCAACGCTTCACGCAGCCCAGCAGCACTTTCCATTCTCGACACTGACTCGATTCGTGTGCACCGGCGCATCACGTCATAGAACCCAGGGCTGAAGCTGTGAGGCTCAAGCGCCGCGATCTCCAAAAACATCCGCCCGAAACTATATAGATCCACCGCAGCATCACAGCTTGCCGGAAACAGCTTTGCTTCAGGCGGAGCATAGCCTTTGGTGCCTTTAATCGCAGTGCGTTCGCCTACCCTGTCTGCATCCGCTTTTAGAGCCGGGCCCTTTTGCCCTCCCGTTACCAATGGCCTGGCTGAGTCGAAATCAATCAGTACAGCGTCTTCAAAGAGGTCAATGATAACGTTCTCAGGTTTGAGATCATGGTGAATAAAACCATAAACCCCATGAAGACGGCTTAGGGTTGTCGCGAGCTGAATCGACCACTTCATGGCATTCAGCACAGCCTTGTGAGGTGTCGCGGACATAAGCATCCTCAGGGTCATGCCCTCAATCCACTCCTCTTCAACCAGGAGTTCCTCCCTGAGATGTCCCGAAACCGACCAATGAAAGACTACCGGCACATTCATACCTCTTGGCGCCCGCATCAAATCCAGCAATTTGAGATAAGCCTCACTCACCGGCTTTTCATACCGTTTAATGCAGCGCTTGCCGCGCCCTTCCAGGCTGCGTACGCAGTATACGCTGCAGCTGCTTCCTTTCGCGATATCTTCCGGGATAGGCGCAGGTTGGTTCACCGGGAAAGAATCCTTATTTTTTTTCAAACAGCGGCACCTCCAATACACAATGCGCGCAGGCCTCGTAACCTTGAAGCTCTGCCTCGTCTTGCAGTATTTCACGACTGGACTTTCTGAGATGAAAGCAGTCTGCTTTATGGTATTTCGATCCGGTGTTGGTGACAAAGACCACCGAAGATTCCTTAACGCCATTTTCACCCTCACCCGGACTGTCATTCGCCCTGTAAATTGAACGCCCCGTCTTTTCAAAGCTGGTCACCACACAGCCAATAATCGGAACCCTGCGGACCCAATAGAGCTTAGCCACAAAATTCCCGTTGTCATCCTCGCGAAGGTAAAGATATTGAATGTCCACTTTGCGATCCTCAACCGCCACCAGGTTGGCGGCCATGGCCAGACTCGTTCCCACTGGCGAATGCAGCGTCGCCGGATCCTGAACTGAAATCTGCAGGCAGGTGTTATGAAACGCCTGCCGCGTAACCTCCACCGCTCTGAGGTGTCCCAAATACTGGGCGAGTCCCAAACCCATCATCAGCAGCAGGGGGATCGCAATGGCGGCTTCAACCGTCAGCACACCTCTGCGGTTAAGTCCGCGGTTAACCCAACAGTCTGACCTCCGGTCACGCCAGCCCTTAATCCAATCCATAGCCATCTTCCCATATCACCCCCGGAAGCCCGCCATCCGGTTCAACATGAATGGCAAACCTCGTCGCCCTGCGACTGAGGTCGATCCCTTCCTCACCATCCCCAATCGAAATCAAGTCCATAACGCGCAGTACATGACTCGTTGTTGCTCTTGCCGCAAGCAGAGCGATTAAGTGGTCCCCATAGTCCGCCATGGTCAGGTCATCTCGCTTCAGCGCGTCATGAGTGGCAGCCGCCGCCTCGTCGCCGCCATCACCAAATCCGGTGCGCCAAGCTTCATCCGTGAAATGCACCCAGGGCAGCGCTTCGCCGTTTAGCAGCCGCTTTAAATCACTCCTGCTCTCTGCCGCGCCCCAGGTCAGAACGAGTGCCGATGAGGTAATCGGAGCCGGAACACCCGTGACAGCATTAACCGCCCCCGCCACAGCTCCGATTAATTCCTGCTTTTCTCTGCAGGCAGAGACGTGGGACATATTACCCGCGAGACGCATTAAAAAAACCTCTGAAAATGCTCTGGCCTTATTGAAGGCCTCTTCATCATAACCATATAGGATATACTCCAGCTCAGCCTTGAAGTATGACGGCTGGGGCGTTGCGATGTAAAAGGCAGCCCGGCTGTCAGCCACCCAATGTCTGAAGTGGCGCGCGACATAGAAAAGGAACGGCACACGGTCTGAAGGCGACAAAGCCGCTCTTGGACCAAGGTAAGCGCGGCTGATCAGCTTAGCCTGTACTTCCGTCTCCAGGGTTTTGTCCTGGGCCTGGGCCTGAGCCTGATCTCGATCCCGGTCATGATCATAAGGATCTTGAGTCCCTCCGGTTTCTACAGTCTTTCCAATTTGCCGGATCCACTGGATCCCTTTAGCTGCGAGTTCTCGATCCTCCTGCGTCGCTTCCGTCAAATCCGCTGCCCCATTGGACTCTTCTGCCTGATCACCGTCAACAGTTTCGGGTCTCTCCTCCCTTGCGCCACTCAAATGCGCCTCAAATAAGGCACCTGAAGCATTTTTCTCCACAGGCCCCTCGTCGCCGTTTCCCAACACCGGAACCGCCGAAAGTCCTCCAGCAAATCTGTTCAGCACCTCATCCGCAACCCCCGCTGCAACCGCCTGCCTGACTGCCTCCATAAAATACGCAGGCTGATCAAGGCTGCGGCGCGGCTCAAATTCCCACGTTCTCTCCGGCCGTTTCCAGCTCAGGTTCGGTCCGGAAGGCCCAGAGAAGTAGGCCGATGGTTCCACAAATTCAAGATCCACCGCCAACAAACTGTAGGCCTCCAATAGACGCCGGTCGTAGGTATGAAGAATCGACTGTCCCGCCAGCTCCAGCGTCCTGAGCATTTCCGCATGCCTCGTCTGTTTAGTCCCAAAGGAAACCAATGCTGCGAAAAGCATGATGAGGGTCATAGTCATCAGCAGCACAAACAATGTCACGGATCCATTATCCCCTAATGAAATAGCTGGAACGCAGCGCTGCCTGATTTGATAGTTCAGACTCACCTTGTGATTTTGTATTTGAGCGTTGTCCATGCCCTTCCCCCATTTATGCTTGGATGATCAGTTAAACCTATCCGAAATCGCCTCACTCCCCCGAATTCATGTCAGGTTGTAGTTGATACATTGAATAGACCAACAGATTCACCGGAAGTCTGAGGTGAAAAGACCGGCCTTTGATAGGCCTCAGCTTCTTCAGCATGCGTTGATCCGGATCCAAAATTGCATTCAGCTTTAAAGTGCGAATGCCTGCTGCGCCTTTCAATTCAAATGACTGACTCATTTCATAGGATCCAGCTGCTTTAAGTCCGTGCTTCATGTCTAACCGCTGCGTTTCCACCTGATGCATTTCTATTGTCCCGTATTGGTGCATGCCTGCCACCATTAGGATCGACTGGAACTCAAAAAGCATCACCATAATAATCAATATTGACAGCATTAGTGCTGCCGGAACAAGGATCGCCGCCTCAACCGTCAGCATCCCCCTTTGCCCGGAAATTCCGGTCAATATTCTTTTATGTAGAGGATTGATAGAATTGGTCATTAATATCACCTGCTTTCGATGCTTTCGATGGGATGACAATGTCATTGCTTCATTTTAATTTTACATTTTATTCCTTTTTTTATGTAATATTAGATTACCACATTTTAACATTTCGTCAAGATCTTTCTGTGAGGAGAATTTTACAGCCTAAATTCACTGCTCCCATTATTGTCCTCGAGGCTCACTCTTCGGAAGGTTTCTTCAGCGTATCAGTTTGAGGAATTCACTGCCGGCTTTCATGCGTGCCTCCGCGTTCAAAAACGCTTTTTTAAGTCTCATGGTCATTATGCTCACGATCTCACTCTCCCATAACCATGACTCTATACAAGCCATCGGCATGGCACTGTTTCGCTTTATGGCGGCATCCCTTGCTGTTGGACTCACGCTTGGCATTTTCTATCAACCCCGCAGCTGGTGTCAAGTCTGCCCAATGGGACACGCGACCAGCATTATTGCCAATTAACAGAAGAAACTGCCGCCTAACCGCATAGCGGAGGTGGGAGGCGGTGTCTGAGAGACCGCTTCCGCCACACAGCAATAAAGGGACTGTTGAAGAATGACTTATCATTCTCCAGCAGTCCCTTTTCTCATTATAATTATTTATCAGTGGGTTCAAAGCTCAAACTACTTACACCGCAATAGCTTCGTTCAACTGTGCAGCAGGCAGAACAGGCAGCGACCTCAGAGAAACAGGTTGACACTGACCCATTTTCAGGGCGCGTATCAAGTCTCTCTCCGAATGCACTGCTGCATCCACTTGCGTCGCATAAGCGCCTACTTCACCGGGCTTGTGGGCATCGCTGCCGCCCGTGACAGGCATACCGAGCTTAGAGGCCGCTTCAACCGCCAGAGCATTGTGCTTCAAAAAAGTCCGCCCGTTGTAGCCTTCAATGGCCGTTAGTCCGGACAGTTCAAAAATAGCATTTCCCAGCCCCCGGCCGTTATCACGAAACGGATGCGCAGCTATAGTCGCTCCGCCGCGCTCATTGACATAATCAATAAGGAACTGAGGATCCAGTTTGTTGTCTCTATCTGCCTGCGGAAGCTCATCCACGCCAAACACAAGGATATCCCCCCGTGACGTTGATACCTCAACACCGACAAAAATCAACAACTCATGGCGGGCACTCAAAAATCTGGCCTGGGAACGCAGCCCCAGAACATCGTGGTCCGTGACCGCAATGCCATCCAGTCCCTGCGCCTTTGCTTCCCGAACGATTTGCTCGAGATCAAGCCGACTGTCCTTACTATGCTTTGATTCATGTATATGCAAGTCGAATTTCATACAATGCTCACCCCTGCTAAAAAGAAAACGTCCGGCACCAATGCCGGACGCCTGTTAACAGTATAACCCGGAACTCGTGATTTCCGGCATTGAAAATTCTTATCCATTCTTATAAACGATTATGATTTTTAATCATGGCCCCCAGCGAAAAGAACAAATGTCCCCGTACAAAGGCGTCCATGTGCAAAAATCAGTTATTCTCCTGGGGGAAGGACACCCGCGACCACAATCAGGATAAACCCTGCGCCAAAGCCAAACGTCAGCAGCGCAAGACGAACATAGCCGGACAACCCCAGTCTGGATGTGACAACTGCAACGAGGATCGTCAGCAGGATCAGGATGAACCCCGCCTTCTTGAAGGCTCTCGGATTCAGCATCAATAAACCGCCTCGCTCCCAATCGCCGCAATATTTTCGTGGACATATTCCCGAAGCCAGCGCACCACATCTATGTTGTCCAGAGGCACGTCATCCCCCAGCATCCGTCTGATCTCTCTGGTGCTGAGCGAAAATTTCTGGTCATCCACGTAATGGGTCAGAATGAGGTCCGTCTTCGGACTTCCGAGAGCTATGGTGACTATGGTGTCCGTCAGGTTGCCCAATGGGACCCGGTCAATGTGGCTGAGCCTGAAGTTTGCGATCAGCTCAGTGCCGACACCCAGCTCAGATTTCAACTCAAAAGAACCGTCACAGCCTTCCGCACTCAGTTTAAACATAGGAATTCCAAGGCCAACCTTGCGTGTGGTTCTCGTCGTATAAAACGGATCGACAACCCGGCGGACCGTTTCCTCATCCATCCCCCGGCCATCGTCTTTAATCTTGATGGTCAGCCGGTCCTCTTTTCTCGCCTCAATAATGACAATCCTGAGGGTTGCCGCTTCTGCGACTATTGAGTTTTGCGCGATATCTAAAATGTGCAGCGAAAGCTCTCGCATAAACGTTACTCCTTTTTCATCAGTGGGATTGACAAGGTGTCGATCAGGCAGTCCAAAGTCCGTTCTCGAAGATCAATGGCGTTCTCTCTCTCTGAAAGGTCAATCAGTTGGTGGGCATCCGAATTCCTCAATATTCTATATGCTGCCAGCTCAGGGTGTGCCTCCAGAAATTGATCCCCTTTCGAGCCTGCTGTGATTTCCAGGGTCGTGAAGGCTTCCCCAGGCGGTATAAAACCGAGGTTGGACAACAGACTGTTGGAGCTGCGGTTCACATGAGCCGGGACGGGCACGCCGCCCAAACGTCTGACATGTGCCACGGCGTCGCTGAGGCTGAGCTGACAGGAAGTGATCAAGGTATGGACCACTTCTCCCACCGGCTCATCCTGATCGTCCATGAGCAGCTGATGTCCGAAGCGCTCAGGGCGATTTGGCAATTTCAGCATGGCACCGTCTACGATTTCAAAAAACGCTTCCAAATCCTCCACCCGCCTAAACAGGCAGAGCACATGAACATCTTCCAGAGTCTGGAGCTCCATAGCCGGCACCAGCAGCATGTCGCGCTTAGCAGCGACTGCCATAGCCGAGCGCACGTTGCCACAGTGGTTGTGATCCGCGATTGCCAAAATGTCGAGGCCTTTGATCATGGCCATGTTGACGACGTTGTTCGGCGTCATCTCTTCTTCACCGCACGGCGACAAGCACGTATGCATGTGCAGGTCATAGTACAGCAGCATTATCTTAGACCGGCTTCGTAAAGCACCTGAAAGATGCCGTAAGCATCCAGGTCCGACCCCACAACCGCGATGTTTTCTTCAACAGCTTTGTCGAGCACTGCCTGATCCATGGTCAATCCATCCGGAAGGATAATGCATGAAAATTCAAGCAAAGAAGCCACTGCGAGGACATTCTGATGCGTCTGGACCGTAATCCACGCATTGCCCGCTTTGCCCTTGGCCATAACCCAGCTGAGCAGATCACTGCAATACAGCCCCGTGATCACTTGGGATTCATCACCCACAGCATAGACCCGAAAACCTTCAATTCTTTCAAGTTCTGAGATTTTCAAAAAAGTCACCTCTCCTCTGACAAATTATATTTTCGCTCGTTGTTCTTCCGGACGACACAATCGGCTAAAGTTGCCCTGCCCATAACAATATCTTCTGCGAGCGCCCGGCAAGTCGGCGCGCCGCATGCGCCGCAGTCAATCCCCGGCAGCATGTGATACAGCGCCTCGATGCGCGACAGCTTCTCGAGGGCGGTTTTGAAGTCCGCGTCCAGCTTCATGACCGGGAGCGGTTCAATCTCCTCGTCCCATTCCAGCATGTCTTCCGTGATCTCACCAAATGCTTCCATGGAGACCTCTTGAGGATATTTTGCCGATAGTCTTCTGATCCTGCCCTTCGCTATAAAGGGATTCTCAGGATTCAGAGGCCCGCCGACACAGCCTGTGACACAAGCGTAACCCTCGAAGAAATCGATATCGTTCAGTTTCCCAAGCTCAAGCTGCTCCAGGACTTTAATGACTTCATCTATGCCGTCGACCGCAAGATAGTCCTCTGCACCCATGGCGTAGCTTTGGCCGCCCACCATCCCCCAGCCAATCCCTTTGCCGCTGCACTTCGAAATCTGCTGAACGACTTCAATATCGTCATACATACGCAGGATTTTCGTATAGATGGCTTCCAGGGAAATGGCGCCGTTGATCTGAGACTTTTCTATGCCGATGGGCTTGCGAATACTCGTAATCTTAGCCGGACATTCGGTCAGGTAAAAGACTCCAATGTCCTCCTGGGCAAGACCCGTCATTTCTTCAATTTTCTTTCTGGCGATCCTCGCGGCAACTTCACTTGGCGATTCCAGCTGGCTGATGTGATCGATCAGGGTTGGAAAACGCATTTGAATCAAGCGTATGACAGCCGGACAATAAACGGAAATCAAAGGCTTGACATGCCCTTCCTCTTCGACGCGCTTTTTCTGAATCTGTGTGATCAAGTCCGCGGCGTAGGCCACGTCAAAGACAAAGTCAAAACCGAGCTGATAGAAACCATTCAGTACCTTGTTCATGTCGTATTCCAATCCAAACTGGCCGTAAATCGAAATGGCCGGTAAGGCGACATTGTATTTGAATTTCTTAAGCATCTCAAGCGAGTCGGATTGCGCACCTTTGGCATGGTAAGGACAGACTTTGATACACATGCCGCAGTCTATACAGCGTTCCGTCATGATCTCCGCTTTGCCGTCGCGCACTCGGATCGCCTGAGTGGGGCATCTGTCGAGACAATACGTGCAGCCATTGCAGTAATCCCGCTCTAGTATGACGGAGTGCAAAAACTTCTCCATAATTACCTCCAGCCCTAAAGTCGAATGACCATTTTAATGCGCGTCGACTCGCCTTTTGCCGACTCAATGACGAACTCGTCGCAGCATTTTTTCATGTTCGGAAGTCCCATTCCGGCGCCAAAACCCATTTCGCGGGCAGACGTTTTCGCTGTGGAATAGCCTGCCGTCATGGCAAGTTCCACATCTTCAATCCCCGGGCCTTTGTCCACGGCCCAGATTTCAATGCGGTCACTCATCAGCATCACCGTGATGACGCCACCCTCTGAGTGGATGACAATGTTGATCTCTGCTTCATAGGTCATAACCGCGATGCGGCGGATGATTTCTTTATCCAGGCCTATCTCACGACACTTTTTTTTGATATCACTCGATGCCGAGCCGGCATGGGCAAAATCTTCTTTCATCACATCGTAATCATAGGCCATTACCGCCGAGGCACGGTCCATTTCCAAGGCTTTGCTCATAGCGTCTCACCTCACTGGTTGATGCGCGCTTGTACTGAGTATGTAGAACTACCGGTTTAAAGAGGCACGCCTTCGAGCCCCTGGCCGTACAATATGCCAGATGTAGCGTATAAAGTGTGCGGTGTTGAGATTAAAACCATGTCATTTTCCTCGGCAAGCTCGACCACTTCCATCGGCGGGCACTTGCCTCTGACGAAAACGATTGCGCTTAAATCGAGCATTTCCGCGGTACGTATGACCTGGTTGTTCGTGAGTCCGGTCAGCAGGACACAGTCCTGTGCGTGTTCCGACACAAAGGCGAGCACGTCGCTCATCAAGTCGGAACTGAAGGCGAAATCGATTTTTTTGTCTGAATATTGTTCTCCGACAATGATCTTGCCGCCCAGCAATTCTACCAATGTTCCGATCTGCATAAGAACCTCCTGGTCGTATGTCCTGAAGCGCTGCTTCAACTGCATTGAAGGCGCTGTCAACTATTCGCCTGCCCATTTCGGGATAAGAAAGTTAACTTTTTAACGATCGGTTTAATTATACCATGATTTATTGCTTTTTTCACGAATTCTAATCCTGTTTCATCAAATTGTCCAACAGATTTTTCACGTCTTCGAAAACAGCTTCGACAGGCCTTGAGGCATCCACCTCAACCATCCGCTCTGAATGCTCTGATAACATAATCCTGTAGCCTTCTCGCACCTTGACGTGAAATTCTGCAGCTTCGAGGTCCAGTCGGTTGATCTCCCGGCCGGAGTCGCCGTAGACGCGCTTCAGGCCCTCTGCCGGGTCTATATCCAGATAGATGGTCATGTCCGGCAGAAAATCCTCTGTGGCAAAGCGATTGAGCTCGTAAACCTCGTCCATGCCAATCCCCCGCACATAGCCCTGGTAGACAACGGAGGAGTCCACGAATCTGTCGAAGAGCACCAGGTCACGCCTGCCCAGTTCCGGCAGCACTTTCTGGGTCAAATGCTGGCGCCTGGCTGCTGCGTAGAGCAGCGCTTCGGTCCGCACGTCCATTTCTGTGTGCTCGATGTCGAGGATGATTTCGCGAATCTTTTCAGCGATTCTGACGCCGCCGGGCTCCCTGGTGATCATGACGTCCAGGCCAGTTTTCGTAAAGTAATCCTGGAGCATGGCGAGGAGCGTCGTCTTCCCGGAGCCCTCGCCGCCTTCAAGGCTGACCGTTTTTGTTTTCTTGGCGTCTGGTTGTGACCCCGGGATCCTCAGGACATCATAATAAAGTCTCTCGACTTCCTGAATGCCCACTTGCTCATACCTGGTGGTCTTTCCATTCAGATCCACAACTTCAAGAATTGGCTCTTTGTCACAGTCTCCCATGCAGCTCGTCTGAACGATTTGTATGTGGTTTATACGGTCCTGTGCCATGAGATCCAACAGCCTGGTCAGGGTCTGTCTTGCGCCTGCCGTAATGCCGCAAGTCGCCATGCCAATCCTGACCAGGATTTTTTTGTCATCCCGGGACTGGTCCAGCGCAGCGGCGCGAATTTTCGTCAATTCATCCAGCGATTTCAATTTATAGCCTCCCCCGTCAAGTGTAGGTGACAGGCACCGAGTTAACTTTGGTGCCTGTCACCAATCTCATTTCAGTGCCTGTCACCAATCTCATTTCAGTGCCTGTCACCAAGTTCATTTCTGTACCAGAGCTTCACACAATTAAGACTCAATTCTCTTCGGTTACTTGAGGCTCTGAAGTGCCATGAAAATAGTCATAAACTTTTTCCGCAGTCCGCCGGTTCATGCCGTCGACCTTGGCCAACTCTTCCACTGAGGCTTCGCGAATTTTATCGATGCTCTTAAAATACTGCATCAGCTTCAGTCGCCGCTTTTCGCCAACGCCTTCAATCTCGTCCAGCAATGACTGTGTCATATTTTTGCTCCGCAGCGTCTTATGATACTCCAGCGCGAATCGGTGCACTTCCTCCTGGATCCCTGCCAGGAAGCGATATAGTTCAGGCTGGGTTCGAATCGCGTAAAACTGGCCGCGGTAATAGAGCTGGTCCGTCCTGTGATAATCATCCTTGACGAGGCCGGCAATCTCAAGCTCCAGCCCAAGGGCGTTCATGACCTCCAGCACGGCGGAGACGTGGCCTTTGCCGCCATCGATCAGGATCAGATCCGGGAATTGGGAGAACTTCGCGTTCGCGCTGCTGCCAGCGCCCCATCGGCGTCCTGCCTTGCCTATATAAGTGGCAGGGGACTCTGCTGCTACAATTGCAGCCGCTGCCGCTTCCTCTCCCACTTCAAAGACATCCTCTTCCCCGGTCAACGCACTTCTATCCAGGCCAACGCCGACCACCGATCCCTCCCAGGTGTCGTCCTCCGCCGCAAGTGCTTCCCCAGCATCCTGAGCCTCAACCAGCGCATCGAAGGCAGCCTGCTCCTCAAGACCCCGCCTGAACCTTCGAAACAAAATTTCCTGCATGGAGCCGTAATCATTCGCGCCCTCAATGGTCTTGACCTTAAAGCGCCTGTAATCCCTGGGCTTCTTCTTGCCATCTTCATAAACCACCATGGAGCCCACAGAAAGCACCCCATAAATATTCGATATATCATAGGCTTCGATCCTGCGGATTCGCCCTTTCAGTCCCAGCATCTCCCGCAGAGCCGTTTCGATCTGATCCGACTTCTCGCGCTCGCGCAGGATCCGTTCCTCAAACTTCTCCAGGTACTCCCTGGCATTTTCGCGCACGAGATCCAGAAGTTTAATCTTGTCGCCCCGCTGCGGCGCCGTCAGCTTAATTTTGAAAGAAGCCTTCTTCGCCAGAAACGCCTCCAGCAACTCAAAGTCCTCCGGCAGCCGTTCCACGACGATCTCCTTTGGGAACTCCGTGACGTTGGCGTAGTACTGAAGAATAAAATCATCCAGAAGCGCGTCCGGATCCTGAAGGTATTCCTCTTCAAAGACATACTCCTCTTTGCCAATCATCTTGCCGCCCCGCACGGTGAAAATCATGATGCAGATTCGGTTTTCCGTCGCGAAGCTGCCAATCACGTCCTGGGAGACGTCGGACTCATAGACCACCTTCTGGCGCTCCATCAGCTGATCGATAGCCATAACCTGATTCCTCAGCGCCGCCGCCTTCTCAAACTCCAGCGCCGCCGCGGCCGTCTTCATCTCCGCTGTCAGCTTCTCCTTCAAAAAATCCGTCTTCCCGCCCAGAAACTTGAGAATCTCCTCAATCATAGCCCGGTACTCCGCTTGATGCACGGTGCCCTGACACGGCCCCAGACACTTCCTGATATGAAAATTCAGGCACGGCCGCTCATCCATTTTTTCAAGCCGACGGTTGCACTTCCGAATCGGATAGATCTCCTGCAGCGCCTCGATCGTCCTTCGCACCGCCTCAGCGCTGGTATAAGGCCCAAAATAGCGCGCCTTGTCCCGGGACAGCTGCCGCGTCATGATCAGCCGCGGAAACGGTTCGTCCACCGTCACTTTAATATAGGGATACTGCTTGTCATCCCTCAGCAAAATATTGAATTTGGGCTTATACTGCTTGATCAGCGTCTGTTCGAGGATCAGCGCCTCCATCTCAGAATCCGTGAGAATGTACTCGAACTCCTCGACCACCGCGACCATGCTGCGCACCTTCGGCGCATGGGAATTCAGCGCCCTGAAATAGGAGGACACCCTCTGCTTCAGCCGCTTCGCCTTGCCCACGTAGATCACATTGCCCCATTTATCCTTCATCAGATAGACGCCGGGCGTCTCCGGTACCTTCTTCACTTGCGCCTTGATGGTTTCCATGCGCGTCATAACCAAACTCCGTTTCGTATTTAAAATGACCATCGGCAAAAATAAAAACAAAAACTGGCTGCCGATGGTTCCACATCCCCAATCCTTCTCATTTCCATAAACAATTCTACCATATTTTCTGTTTTGATTGGTGAAAATCGCCGTACGTTGGGTAATAGGTTAACATTACAATAGGAGGTGTTTTCATGAGTCTTTACGATCTTGCCGTCAAAATGGAAATGGACGGTGAACAGTATTACCTCGAACTCGCCAATAACGCTGTGAACCCGGGAATCAAGGCTGTCTTTGAACTGATGGCAGCAGACGAACACAAGCACTATGAAATCGTCAGCAACATTATATCCGGCAGCGTCCGCTTCATGGAAGGGACCAGTCTGGACACTCTCAAAAGTGTCTTTGCCAAGGCCCTCGAAACCAAAGAATCCCTCGAGATGCCGGAGCACGCCTTTGAAGCTTACATGAAAGCCGCCGACATGGAACGCAGCTCAATCGAATTCTATAAAGACGCCTATGAGCGCACAAATTCCGACCACGAGAAAAAAATTCTGATCGAGCTGCAGGAAGAAGAGAATCGTCATCTCATGATCGTCGAAAACCTCGCCGAATACGTCAGACGGCCTGAAGAATGGGTTGAATCTGCGGAATTTAATCACATGATGGAGTACTAAGTCTATACAAAGCAAAAAGGACAATCCGGAAATCGCGTGACGCGAGGCGAATTCCGGATTGTCCTTTATTTTGTGTTTGAAGCCAAAACGAGGAAATTGGTGTCAGCGGCCTTTGGCCTATTACGGCCTTTGGCCTATTGCGACCTTTGGCCTATCGCGGCCTTTGGCCTATCACGGCCTTTGGCCTATCACGGCCTTTGGCCTATTACCCCTTCTTCTGCACTATCCAACGCGGCGAATCAGCTTCGCCTGCTGCAAATAGGCGCACACGGGCTCTGCCAGATTTTCCGGGAGTCTCAGGCACAAGCGGCCGCCCGTTCCCGCGAGCCTCAAAGTAAGGCGTTCGCCGACCAGCGTGAAGGACTCAAACTCCTCGTATTGATAAATGCCGCTCGTCGTCATGGCCTTGCTCGACATGCCATAGTGCTTTCGAAAGTTCAATCCTCTCACCAGGATGATGTCGTGCTGAAAATCAGCCCTGGCAAAGCGGCTGCTGATCAGAAGCAAAGCTTCTGTTATCACAATCCACGTCACAACGCTGGCCACTATGAGACGCGGCTCAATCCGATCGAGCTGAAACAGCGGAACCATCCCTGTCAAAGCCATGCCCGCGACGGTGAGAATTCGGTCATAAAGCGGCGTTTCGGCGGTTTTAAGGGAAAACCTGAATTTATAAAGATCCGCGACCTGTCGACTAAGCGCTTCATTGATGGTCATATAGACCAGCGGCTGAAAGACCAGAAAAGCAAACAAAGCAAAATTCCAGGCTGTCAGCCTGTCATTTTCAAAGGGCTCAGGCACCAGAATAAAGGAGCCAAGCACGAAAAAGAAAGCAGCGATAAAGCTGAAGGTCGCTAAAAAACTACGGCTCAGTCGTCTCATGAAGTCGTCTTCCTCGCTTTTCTCTTAGGCTTCTCGGGTGCGGGTTCTATTGGAGCTTGGGCTATCGGTGCTGCGTCATTCAATTCCGGCTCCGGTGCCGCTGTTTCTTTATCCGCTGCCGTCTTTTTCTCTTTGACTTTTTTAGCTTTTACCTCTTGTCTGGATTCCTCGAGGGTTGCCACGTCCCACAGGTGTTCCTTTTCCAGGATCGGCCGCAAGTACTGACCGGTATAGGACGATTCACAGCGCGCCACCTGTTCAGGTGTACCAACCGCCACGACCCCGCCGCCTTTGTCTCCGCCGTCCGGACCAAGGTCGATCAGATAGTCCGCAGACTTTATGACATCGATATTGTGCTCAATAATGACCACGGTATTTCCGCCCTGAACCAGACGGTCCAGAACTTTGATCAGATGGTGAACATCAGCGATATGAAGACCCGTCGTCGGCTCGTCCAGGATATAAAGGGTCCTGCCCGTACTGACTTTGCTAAGCTCCGTGGCGAGCTTGACCCTCTGGGCTTCACCCCCGGAGAGCTCAGTCGATGGCTGGCCCAGCTTGATATAGTCCAGACCGACCTCGTGGAGCGCTTTAATCTTGCGCTTGATCTTTGGAATGCTGTCAAAAAAGTCGAGGGCCTCCTCGACGTTCATGTCGAGAATATCGGCTATACTCTTGCCCTTGTATTTGACTTCCAGCGTCTCGCGATTATAACGCTTGCCCTTACAGACATCACACTGAACGTAGACGTCCGGCAGAAAGTGCATTTCAATTTTCAGGATGCCGTCCCCGCGGCAGGCTTCGCAGCGGCCGCCCTTGACATTAAAGCTGAAGCGGCCCTTCTGATAGCCTCGGATTTTTGCCTCTGGCACCCGCGCAAAGAGATCCCGGATCGGATCAAAAACACCTGTATAGGTCGCCGGATTAGAGCGCGGCGTGCGCCCGATTGGCGACTGGTCTATGTCGATGATCTTGTCTATTTCTTCGAGACCCTCGATGCCAAGGTGACGACCAGGCTTGACCCTGGTGCCGTTGATGCGCACCGCGGCACTTTTGAAGAGAATCTCATTGATCAGCGTGCTCTTCCCGGAACCGGAAACCCCGGTGATACAGGTCATGACCCCTCTGGGAATTGCGACGTCTATGTTTTGAAGATTGTTTTCAGCCGCCCCCAAAATCCGGATCCACTGACCATTGGGACTTCTTCGGGCTTTTGGCAGTTCTACCTTCTTACGACCGGAAAGGTACTGGCCGGTGAGGGACGTCTCGCTCACCATCAGCTCAGGCACCTTGCCGGAAAAGATAACTTCGCCGCCATGCACCCCTGCGCCCGGACCCATATCAATGACGTGATCCGCCGCCATAATGGTTTCTTCGTCATGCTCGACTACCAGCAGCGTGTTGCCAAGTTCCGTGAGGTTTCTCAAGGTTTTCAGCAGTTTGCTGTTGTCCTTTTGATGGAGACCAATCGACGGTTCATCCAGAATGTACAGCACCCCAACCAGGCCGGACCCAATCTGGGTCGCAAGGCGAATCCGCTGGGACTCGCCGCCGGATAACGTCCCGGCTGTCCTGGATAAAGTTAAATAGTCCAGACCGACATCCTTAAGAAAGTTGAGCCGGCCGGAAATTTCCCTGACAATCGGCTCAGAAATGGCCGTTTTCATGGTATCCAGCTGTACCCGGTTGAAGAAATCTACCAGATCGCGAACGGCCATCTCCGTCATTTGATGAATGTTGACCCCGCCAAAGTGAACGGCCAGAACTTCGTCCTTGAGCCGTGCGCCATGGCATTTTTCACAGGGCTCAAGACTCATGAATTCGCTGAACCACTCCCGCATATTGTCGGACTGGCTCTCGTTATAACGGCGCTGAATGTTGGGAATGATGCCCTCAAAAGTCGCCTGGTATTTCTTGTAGCCCCCAAAGCGGCTGTCGAAATAGATCTCAAATTCCTGAGTCCCCGAGCCATACAGGATGGCTTTCAGGGTTTCCGGCTTCAGCTGATCAATGGGTGTTTCGTCTGAGTCTCCAAAATGATCCAGGATCGCCTTGATCATCTGCGGGAAAAAGGTCTCCTGTCCGCTGTTCGCCACCGGGGCCACCGCGCCGTCCTTAATGGACAGATGCCGGTTTGGAATAATCAGGTCAGGGTCAATTTTTTGCAGGTACCCAATGCCCTTGCAGTGGTCGCAAGCCCCGTAAGGCGCATTGAAGGAGAACATGCGGGGCTCCATTTCCGTAATGCCGAGCCCGTGCTCCGGGCAGGCAAACTGCGTATTGAAGACGAGATCCTCGCCCTCCAGGATATTGACCACCACCAGGTCTCCCGTCAGCTTGAGGGCTGTTTCCACGGAATCTGACAGCCTTTGCTGTATGCCCTCACGCACAATCAGCCGGTCTATGACCACTTCAATCAAGTGTTTTTGAGTCTTGTTCAATATGATGTCCTCAGAAGCCTCCCTGATCTCGCCGTCAATCCGCAGCCGGACAAAGCCTTCTTTGCGGACGGACTCGAGCTCCTTTTTGTGCTCGCCCTTCTTGCCGCGAACGACAGGCGCCAGCACCTGGACCTTAGTCCCTTCGGGCAGTCCCATGACGCGGTCGACTATCTGGTCCACCGTCTGCTGTGAAATTTCGATCCCGCAGACCGGGCAATGAGGCGTTCCGGCCCTGGCGTACAGCAGTCTCAGGTAATCATAGATTTCCGTTACTGTGCCAACTGTAGAACGGGGGTTTCGGCTCGTGGTCTTCTGATCTATGGAAATCGCCGGCGACAAGCCGCTGATGGACTCCACGTTGGGTTTTTCCATTTGGCCGAGAAACTGCCGGGCATACGCAGACAAACTCTCCACATAGCGCCGCTGGCCCTCTGCGTAGATGGTGTCAAAAGCCAGAGAGGACTTTCCTGAGCCGCTCAGCCCGGTGATGACGACCAGTTCGTCCCGGGGTATGTCTATATCGATGTTTTTCAGGTTGTGCTCCTTGGCACCCCTGATTTCAAGTTGATTCTTGCTCACCTGTGTCACCTCAATTTTTTCTTAAGCGCAAGAATTCGATCCCGCAGCACAGCCGCCTTCTCAAATTCCAAATTGGCCGAAGCCACATACATTTCGTTTTCCAGGTCCTCGATCATCCGCTCGAGATCCGCGGAGTCCAGCACCAATGCCGCGATTTCCGGATCCAGGCCCTCCTCGGCAACCTCGGTCGCTTCAATGATCGACCGAATGGATTTCACAATGCCCTTTGGCGTAATGTTGTGCTCCAGGTTGTAGGCATGCTGAATCTCTCTCCTGCGGTTGGTTTCGTCAATAGCCTTCTGCATGGATGCCGTGAAGACATCCGCGTACATGATTACCCGACCGTCAATATTTCTCGCCGCTCTGCCGATAGTCTGGATCAGCGACGTCTCAGACCGCAGGAACCCTTCCTTGTCCGCGTCCAATATGGCGATCAGAGAGACCTCCGGCAGATCCAGGCCCTCTCTGAGGAGGTTGATCCCGATCAGCACATCAAATTCCCCCACCCTGAGTCCGCGAATGATCTTATTCCGATCCAGCGTCTCAACCTCGGAGTGCATGTATCTGACTTTGATATCCATCTTTTTAAAGTAATCCGTCAGGTCCTCTGCCATTTTTTTCGTCAGCGTCGTCACCAGGACCCGCTCCTTGCGGGCGACGCGCACCAGAATTTCAGAGTACAGATCGTCGATCTGGCCTTTGACCGGCCGCACTTCAATATGGGGATCCAAAAGCCCCGTCGGACGTATGATCTGCTGGACCACCTGTCCGCTTCTGTTCAGTTCGTAGGCCGATGGTGTCGCGCTGACATAAAGGATCTTGTCCAGCACTTTCTCAAACTCGTCGAAGCTGAGTGGCCGGTTGTCCAGAGCGGACGGCAGACGAAAGCCGTAATCCACCAGCGTGTGCTTCCTCGACTGGTCCCCGCCGTACATGCCGCGTACCTGGGGCAGGGTTACATGGGATTCGTCTATGACCATCAGAAAATCATCCGGAAAATAGTCAATCAAGGTAAAGGGGCGGCTGCCGGGTGGCCTGCCGGACAAGATCCTCGAATAGTTTTCAATGCCCTGGCAAAATCCCATCTCCCGAAGCATCTCAATGTCGTACCGCGTACGCTGTTCAATACGCTGAGCTTCCAGGAATTTGCCCTCATCCTTGTAGAATTTGAGCCGGTCTTCCAGCTCCTGCTCAATGACGCTGATGGCCGCTTCAATTTTTTCTTTGCTCGTCACATAGTGGGACCTTGGAAAAATAGAGATGTGCTTTCTATAGCCCAAGATCTCGCCTGTCAGGACGTTGACCTCAGCGATCCTCTCAATTTCGTCCCCGAATAGTTCCACCCGGATCGCGCTTTCTTCCGAGGCGGCAGGAAAGATTTCAACGACGTCGCCCCTCACCCTGAAGGTGCCACGGGTAAAGGCAATGTCATTTCTGACATATTGGATTTCGACCAGCTTAGACAAAATTTCTTCACGGGTTTTGACCATTCCGGGACGCAGCGACAGCACCATGCTGTTGTAATCAATAGGGTCACCCAAGCCGTAGATACAGGACACCGACGCAACGATGATCACATCCTCGCGTTCAAACAACGACGCCGTTGCCGAGTGCCGCAGCTTGTCGATTTCGTCATTGATCGATGAGTCCTTTTCAATAAAAGTATCGCTGTGCACCACATAGGCTTCCGGCTGATAGTAATCATAGTAACTGACAAAGTACTCGACAGCATTATTCGGGAAAAACTCCCGAAACTCACTGCACAGCTGAGCTGCCAGTGTCTTATTGTGGGCCAGAACCAGCGTTGGCTTCTGGATCTTCTCGATCAGATTGGCCACGGTAAAAGTCTTGCCCGAGCCGGTTACGCCAAGCAAAACCTGCGCCTTCATTCCGGATGCGTAGCCGCTCACCAGCTTCTCTATTGCCGCAGGCTGATCCCCTGTAGGCTTGAATTCTGATACGACCTGAAAGGTCATGCGATCACCTCTATTCCCCAAACGTTTGTTCCCTATTCATTATACTCTCCTAATCTATACCCCGTCAATCGATGTAAGCAACGCGGACAAGTTTCAAATCAGTGACGCGGACAAGTTTCAATTTGGTACCAGAGCTTGCGATAACGTTTCTCAATACAATCACCTTGATCGTTACTTAAAACAGAAAAAACCCCGGCGCATGCCGGGGTCACATTCTCTAATAGTACATTCCGTAAATAACTGCTCAATAATAAACGAATTATAAGCCTGAATATTGCCAGCAGGTTTTACATTCTTTTGCACAGAAATTTCAAGCACGATATACTAAATCACAATGCCCTTTTCCTCAAGCCTGCGATCCACATGACGCCTGTAATAATTTCTTATGACCGCCGCCGTCGGCACCGCCAGGAACATCCCCAGAAGCCCAAACAGGCCGCCGCCCAGCAAAATCGCCAAGATGATCATGAACGGCTTGACCCCCACTGAATCCCCGAGAATCTTCGGTCCCAGAATGTACCCGTCAAACTGCTGCAGCACAAAAATGAACAGCAGCACCCACAAAGACTGGATCGGGCTGTAGAACAGCGTAATCAGGACCGCCGGCACCGCGCCAATAAATGGTCCAAAATAAGGAATCATGTTCGTCACCCCAACGATCAGCGCAAGCAGAATCGGGTAGCGAATGTCCATGAACACAAAGCCAAAATAGGCAATGATGCCAATAATCAGCGAATCTATAATCTTTCCAATAATAAACTTCGTGAACATCTGGTCACTTTCTGAAACCAATCCGCACAACCCATCTGCCGTCTCCCGGTCAAAGTGCGCATAAGCGGATTTCTTGATGCTGGAAATAAACTTTTCTTTATCCTTCAGCATGTAAATTGAAAGAATCAAGCCAATGGCGAACTTAAAAATGCTGTTGGCAAATCCAAGCACGCCAAAGAACATGGCACTGATTGCCGTGTCCAGATTTTCGCTGATGGTGCCCAGCATATTGTCGAGGCTCCAGCGCTCCAGAAATTTCTCAAGATCAAAAACTTCAAAGCTTTCAATCCGGGCGGAGGCATTCAGCAGAAAATTCCTAAGGGACTCAAGATAAGTCGGTCCATTGTCAATGATGTCTCTTATACTGGCGGCAATGCTCGGCACAATGCCCGTCATCGCCAGATACACCAGCCAGATGGCAAAAGCATAGGTCGCAACTAAACTCAGTGTCCTCGGCAGGCGCAGATATTTCTCCAGAATTTTCATCAGCGGATTCAGAATATAAGCGATGCCAAAGCCCCACACAAACGGCATTAAAAGTCCGACAAGCAGTTTTACGAACGACCAGACGCTGACATAATTCTCAATCACTTTAAAAAGGACCAAGGCAATAAACAGAACTGGCAACCACTCAAGATGCATGACGCGAAGCAAATGTTTTTTCAATTCGAGGCCCCCTGAACCGACGCATTGCCAGACTCTTGAATTGATGCCTTAATAACTTCAACCGCTTTGTCCAGCTGGACATCCAATGTTTCATCCTCTGAAGGTTCAACGATGAGATCCGGAGTGATGCCCACGCTGTGAATGTTGGTGCCATCCGGTGTAAAATATTGGGACGTCGTCAGTTTGAACGCCGTATTGTCGCGAAGTTCGATCACCGACTGGACCAGGCCTTTGCCAAAAGTCTGCGTACCAATAACCACACCTGCCTCTTCATCCTGAACCGCCCCCGTCAATATTTCTGATGCGCTTGCGGAGCCGCCGTCGACGAGCACGACCAGAGGTAAGTCGACCTTATTCTTGTCGGATCTGTAGTACGTTTTTTCACCCGCGCGATCCTCCATGTAAACAATCACTTGTTCCCCCAGCAGGTAGTCCGCGATCTGGGTGCATTCCGTGAGAGATCCGCCTGGATTTCCCCGCAGGTCAAGAATCAAACCCGTAATATTTTGCCGCTGCAGATCGGAGAGTTCGGCTTTGAATTCCTCATAAGCATCCTCATCAAAGGAAGTCAGTCTCAAATAGCCGATCTGATCCTCGAGAATGTCCGTCTTCACGACCTGTACTTTAATTTGTTCTCGGACTATTTCAAATTCCAGGATTTCAGAGACGCCGATCCTGCGAATGGTCAGCTTGACCGCCTCGCCCGGTTTGCCGCGAATCATGCTGACCGCTTCTTCATACATATCCATGTCCACATCTGTGTCATCCACAGTCAGTATGATGTCACCGGATTTGAGCCCCGCCTTCTCGGCAGGCGTGTCCTCGATTGGTGAAACAACTTCTATATAGCCGTTCTCATTCGGACTGACCACGACGCCAATCCCGCCGTATTCGCCTGTCGTCGATATATTGAAGCTCTCATAATCCGACGCATTCATATAAATAGAGTAGGGATCTTCCAGGGATGAAAACAGCCCCTTCAGCAAACCATCCTCAAAATCCACGTCTGCGACATCCTTATAAAAATACTGATCAATGTAACCCTTCAGTTCTTCAACTTTGCTGTAGCGCTGATCCAGCGCCTGGTAGTATTCAAGGTCCGCTTTTGGCAAAATGACCTTGTCCCCAATACGAAGCTGAAACAGGTTGCTCACAAAAAAGGTCCCCACCGCGCTGAGAATCATCATTAACAAACAAAGCAGTGCTGCGTTGCGTTTTTTCAATTGACCACATCCTATGGTTGACTGTTGTTCAAATCTTCACAGGGCTACTTGGACACCCACGGTACCGGATTAACGTATTTCCCGTTCTGCCGCACTTCAAAATGCAAGTGCGCGCCAGTTGAAACGCCAGTAGTTCCAACCTTCGCCACGGTTTGACCCTTGGTGACCTTGGTCCCGGACTTCACAACCAGGGAGGAGCAGTGCGCATAGAGGGTTACAATGCCGCCGCCGTGATCGATCATAATAACTTTGCCATACCCGCCAAACCAATCCGAGTAGATGACCGTCCCATCCAAAGCCGCGACAATTTTGGCCCCGGAAGGTGCCGCAATATCAATGCCCGTATGCATCTTATAAGTCTTGTAAACCGGATGCAGCCGGTTGCCAAAAGGCGACGTGATCCGCGTATACCCCGGCGTTGGGAACATCATCTTGCCGCCGACATACTTCTCATTGGTTTTAAGGCTGGCGATCAAACTGGTAATTTTCTTGGCGTCCTCGTTTAGCCGGTCTTCCTGGGCTTCCAGCGCCTTGATGTCCTTCTTCAAATTCTTCTGTTCGGCATCCAGGCTAACCAGATCGCTGGAGAGTTTGACCTGCTTGCTGGACAAATTGGTTTTCAAGGATACCAGTGATGCTTTCTGTTCCTCGAGAGATTTCTTTTTCTCCTCGACCAAATCCCGCTGCTGCTGCATGTATTCTAGCAGCGTTGTGTCATGCTCATAAATTTTCTGAAGCATATCCATACGGCTCAGCATGTCTTCAAAATTGAACGAACCCAGCAGCACCTCGAGATACCCCACATGGCCGGTTTTATACATGACGCGCAGGCGCTGGTTCAGTGTGTCCTTCTTTTCGACGATCTTCGATTCCGCGTTCGCCAGCTCCATCAAAGTGGTATTCAGAGTGCCTTCCGTCATCTCGATCTGTTCTGCAATGCTCTCCATCTCAGCTTCGACCGAGCGAATGCTGTCCTCGATGCTGCCTATCTTCTTCACCACTGACTTCTGGTTGCTGGTCAGTTTTCGCTGCTGTTCATCAATTCTCTTCATGTCAGACTGAAGCTTTTTAAGCTGCTCCTGATACTTCTTCAGATCCTGGCTGCTTGCCCAGCTCTCCGAGCCCACCGTGCCAACTGCTCCAAATACCAGCGCCACGGCAACCAGGACGGCGATCCACTTCTTCAAAGGGTGACCTCCTTTCAGCGAGAGGATTTTGTGGCCGATGGTCACTTTAACTCACCATCGGCAAAAAAATCCTTTCAGCTCCCATTAAACATCCAGATATTTCTTCATAGACAAAATACTGCCCAATATGCCAATCCCTGAGCCGATCACAACAAACAAAATCAAAATATCTCTCATGACCGATTCAATGCTGACCAGATAAGCGGCAATCAGCACATAGAACTGGCTGCTCAAAATGGTATGCAGATACTGATAAAGCGCATAAATGATGCCCGCAGAAATCAGCGCGCCAATCAGTCCCAGGACGGTTCCCTCCACAAGAAACGGCCACCTGACAAACCAGTTTGTCGCCCCGACGTATTTCATGATGTTGATCTCACGGCGCCGGGCGTTGACTGCCAGCTTAACCGTATTATTGATGATGAACGTACTGAGCGCCACCAGCGTGAACATGACCGCCAGCCCCACCGTTCGAATCATATCCGCGATATTCATCATTCGCTCAATAATTTCCTGGTAGTATTTGACCTCTTCAACGCCCTCTAACTTCTCAACATTCCGCACCACATAATTTGCGAAACCAATATCATTCAGCGTGATGATAAAGCTGTCCGGAAGCGGATTCGACTCGAGACCGTCCAGCAGATAGCCATTTTCCTGCCACTGCTCCTTCATCTTCTCCATGGCGTCTTCCTTGGTCTCATAAGTGACCTCTCTCACGCCTTCCAGTGCAAAGATGTCCTGGCCGATGGTTTCAATCCTGGACGTTTCCAGCCCGTCGACAAGATAGACCTGAACGGTATCGAACTGCTCCTTCGCGCCCTGCGCAAGGGAATTGATGTTGACGATCAGAATAAAAATTATCCCAAGGATCAGAAGTGTCGCGGCCACCGAAGTTAAGGACGCCAGACTCATCATCCGGTTTCTCCACAAGTTTTTCATACTTTCTTTAAGTGTGTAGCGTATCGACCTAATCTTCACAGCCGTAGCAACCTCCCAACTCATCCCTGACGATCACGCCATTGTTAAGCGCTATAACGCGCTGCTGCATGACATCAACGATATTCTTGTCGTGAGTTGCCATGAGGATGGTCGTTCCCCTCTGGTTGATCTGCCTGAGAAGCTTCATGATTTCCCAGGAGGTGTCCGGGTCCAGGTTCCCCGTAGGTTCATCCGCTATCAGTATCGGCGGATTGTTGATCATAGCCCGCGCGATGGAAACACGCTGCTGCTCACCGCCGGACAGCTGATGCGGGTATAACTTGTGCTTGTCCGCCAGCCCCACAATGCTGAGAACCATAGGCACCTGCCTTCGGATATCACGATCTTTAGCCTCTATGATCTCCATGGCAAAGGCGACATTCTCGTATACCGTCTTGTTGGGCAGCAGCCTGAAATCCTGAAACACCACGCCGAGCTGGCGCCTCAGAAAAGGCACCTTCCTCCGGTGCATATTGGAGACTTTTTGCCCGCAAACGTAAATTTTACCGGCGGTCGCGTCATATTCCTTTAGCAATAACTTGATAAATGTCGATTTACCGGCACCTGATGGACCTACGACGAAAATAAACTCTCCCTTTCGGACATCCAGATCAATGTCCTTCAGCGCCTCGTGCCCATTATCAAAACGGACCGTGACACCTTCCAGGCGAATCTGCGGAAGATCTTCCGGCAAGCGATCCGCAAAATGCATGGTTCATCACTCCTCATAGACTCGTAGACGCCACTGGCATTACGTTCAGCGCTCTCATTCACTTTTACATCACTACTATTCTATCTTAATCACAGACATAAGAAAAGCGAACATTCAAAAAAACCATATGAAGCCGAGGTTACAGTTCAATGACACCCTCTTTATGAAAGAGAAAAAAAGTCAACCCTTGCCAATTCACCCGGGAATGCCTATGATGGAGTTAGGTCATTCAATTATACGAGGAGGATTACCATGGATAAACAAACACTGCGCGCGGATATTCTTGCGCGACGAGGCAGTCTTTCTGAAGAAGAGCTTGACGCCAAGAGCGCTCAAATACTCGATCAGCTGATTCACACGCCACTGCTGGACAACGCCAAAACTGTCATGATCTTCATGGATTTCAAAGATGAAGTCCGCACCGCAGGCATAATTGAGCACTTGTGGAAAACCGGCAAAACACCGGTGGTGCCTAGAGTCAACAAAAAGGCGGACCGTTTGGATTTGTATTCAATCAAATCCTTCGACGATTTGGTCCGATCCTCTTTCGGAATTCTTGAGCCCCCAAAAGATCGACTGCCGGACATCGAACCCATAGATCTGGATCTTATCTTGTCCCCGGGTGTCGTTTTTGATGTCATGGGCAACCGGATCGGGTACGGGGCAGGTTATTACGACAAGCTTCTCCCACACGTTCGCACGGAATGTGTTGTCTGCGGCATAGCGTATGATCTGCAGATTGTCCCCAACGGTCTAATCCCTGTTGAACCCCACGACATTCCGCTGGATTATCTGATCACCGAACACAGGATTATTAGGACGCCGAACGCGGATTTGAAAGGCAAATAGAAATGCAAAACAGCCGAAGAAATGGATTAAATACACCCATTTCCTCGGCTGTTTATTTTTGATATCAGCGTTCAAATGCCACGTTCAGGACTTCCAACCTCAATTGACCTGATTTTACTTTAAAGACTTGTCCTCTTCGTCTTCTTCGTCCTCATCTTCCACAGGCTCTTCAATGGGCAGCTGACCAGGAATCGGTCCGGGGTCACCTTCTCCATCTTCATTAATGTCGTCCTTTCCGCTCCCGCTTCCGTTGCCATTGCCATTAACCGGATCACTGTCTTTCCCATTTCCAGCGCCTTCTTTTTCCTCATCCTCAGCTTTAATGGCCTTGGATACCCGAAGGGCTTCAAGTTCCGCCGGCGAAGGCTTGATCAGCTCCTGCAGCTTCCGGTTGACGCGGTCATACACGGAATCCTTGGTGTATGAGCCATCCGGATACATAGTGCCAGCTTGAATGCCCGTCAGGATTTCAATACCTTCATCGATGTTATGAACAGAATAGATATGGAATGTCCCGGCTTTTACCGCATCAATGATTTCTTCTGACAGCATCAGATTTTTTACATTCTGGTGAGGGATGATGACGCCCTGTTCACCATTTAAGCCTTTCAGCTTACACACTTTGAAGTAACCGTGAATTTTCTCGTTAACCCCGCCAATAGGTTGAATTTCCCCGCGCTGGTTGACAGAACCTGTAACGGCTACGGACTGCCGTATAGGAATCTCAGACAAACTGGACAGCAGGGCATACAATTCCGTACTGGAGGCAGAGTCGCCGTCAATGCCCGAATACAGCTGCTCAAAGACTATACTGGCTGTCAGGGCCAAAGGCTTATCCTGAGCGAACTTATGACCCAGGTAGCCCGATATGATCATAACCCCTTTGTCATGGATCGCGCCGCTGGTCCGCGCCTCGCGTTCAATATTGATGATCCCCGCTCTCCCGCGATAAGTTGAAACTGTGATCTTGGTCGGCTTCCCGAACTGATACTGCCCGGAGCCGGTGACCGCCAAACCATTGATCTCGCCAATCTTTTCACCGGAGACATCCAGGAGATAGTCCCCGTTCTCAAACATTTCAAGGACCTTTTCTTCAATTTTATTGTTGCGCTTCTCAATCATTTCCAGCGCAATGTCGACGTGCTTTGACTCGACGATCTCTGCGCCGTCCTCATCTGCCCAACTGTCTGCCTCATAAATTAAGTCTACCAGTTTGTTCAGATGTGAGCTCAGCTTGTTCTGATCATCCGCCAGCCTCGAGCTCTGCTCAATGACCCGTCCTACCGCGCACCTGCTGAAATGCCTTAGTCCGTCTTCATGACAATGCTTAGCGATAAACCGCGCGATTTTGTCAATATTGTCCTCATTTCGGTCCATTTCAATATCAAAATCTGCCATAACCTTAAACAGTTTTCGAAATTCCTCATCATAATAATACAGCAGCTGGTAGGTATACTGATCCCCAATGAGTATGATCTTGACATCCAGCGGTATTGGCTGAGGTTTCAATGTTGTTGAGACAATGGCGCCCATTTGACTACCCAGGGACTCAATGGTGATCTCATCATCCAGAAGCGCTCTCATCAGACCCTTCCAGGCGTATGGCATTGTCAAAATGTCCTTGGCCAGAACGATCAGGTACCCCCCATTCGCTTCGTGCAGCAAGCCCGGTTTGATCATGGTAAAGTCCGTCTTTAATACCCCGAGCTCGTTCTTATATTCAATGCCCCCAAGCAAGTTGTAGTACGTCGGATTCGATGCAAAGACAACCGGAGCGTGCTCCTTACCGTCATTGTTCACAAACTGGTTGATGGCATATCGGTCAAAAAAGGACTCGCTGCTCCTTGGCATAAGTGCCGCCAGAGGGCCCGTTGCCTGTTCCTCGCCGCCATCATTTTTGAATCTTTCCAAATTCTCCACAATATCATCAATCAAAAAATTCAAATACTGCACAATGGCATCGTTGTCGCGATATTTGTCAAACATCTCAGACAGGTGAAAAGTCGCGATCCCTCTCCCTGTCTTGGCGTCGAGGTCCAGCATTTTCTGACGGAACTGCTCTTCCGCGCCTCTCAAACGGTTGAAGAGGTCTGAGGTTTCAATGCTCAGCCTTGCGGACTCGGATTTCAGTTTCTCGAAATCCTCTTCTGTCAGATTTCTATACTCTTCCTCAGTCATAGGCTCATTATTTTTTAACGGGATGCTGATCAGCCCCCGTTCATTTTGCGCAAAGCGAAAACCATATTTCTCTCCGATCTCATTGAGTTCATCAATGATGACCTGAGTATTCTCAGAGTACTCCTGAAGCAATCCCGCGCGGTCATTCTCATAATCTTTTCCAGAAAAAGCGTTAGAGATTTCCTTCTTGAGAAAACTGATTATAAACCCCATGCTCTTAATGAATTCTTTTCCTTCACCCGGCGGCAGACCAATGGCGATTGGCGTCCGTGCCACTTTGAAGTTGTTGACATACAGCCAGTCCTTTGGCGGTGTTCGAAGTTTTGCAGCCGCGTCGGAGAGATGGCGAACAAGGCTGTTCCTCCCGGTGCCCCAGCTTCCTCCCACATAAATGTTATAGCCTTTTCTCTTCATTTTGAGTCCAAATTTAACGGCTTCCACAGCACGGTCCTGACCCATTATAGCTTTTAACGGTTCAAGCTCCTCCGTCGTCTCAAAAGGCAGACAATTCAAATCACAGGCTCTGGTCAATTGATGCGGTTCCAATTCGTATTTTCTCATCACTTGTTCCTCCTCCCTTGACATGGTCGTTTATACCCTGCAAAAAAAGACTATAACCTCGAAAATAAATGAAAAAAGAAGTTGGCTCACCGGAGATCGATTTTTTACGTCCCGGCTGCACCAACTTCCCCGTATTCATTTAACTTCTATTTCAAAAAATCTTTGAATTTGTCGCCGAACAGATCCCCAAGCGTCGAAGTCGCGCTTGGCGCCTCTTCCTCTTCTTCAACATAAGCGGTATATGCATCCTCATCATTGTCCTGAGCGGCTTTAATGCTCAGCGAAATGCGCTGCTGCTCTGCGTCAATGCCAAGTATTTTAACTTTGACCTCTTGTCCAACGGACAGAACATCAGAAGGTTTTTCCACTCTAGCGTCTGAAATCTGAGAAACGTGAACCAGACCTTCAAGTCCATCCGCGAGCTCCACAAAAGCGCCGAATGGCTGAAGTCTTCTAATAACTCCTGTTACGATCTCATCCACATGATAATGCTCATTGACTGAGCTCCACGGATTATTTACATAATCTGCTAATCGAAGCGAAATTCTGTGCTTTTCCGGATCGACATTAAGGACAGTAACTTTGACTCTGTCTCCAACGGACACAACTTCAGAGGCACTCTTAACGCGCTTCCAGGAAAGCTCGCTCAAATGCACGAGGCCGTCCACGCCGCCAATATCAACGAAGGCACCAAAGTCCGCAAGACGTCTGACAACACCCTCTACCGTTTCTCCAGGTTGAAGTGTCTTGTAGATGTCTTCTTCTTTGAGCGCACGCTGAGCTTCGAGGTACTTTCTGCCCGAAACCACAAAGTCTTTCTTGTTTCTTACTTCAATAGCTACGACATCCATGGTCTCACCGACCACTTGATTCAGATCTTCGACGCGTTCCAGGCGAACCTGTGATGCCGGCATGAAGAATCGAACACCTTTAAATTTGCCGACGACGCCGCCCTTCACCACTTCGGTGACCTTTACATGAAGCGGAAGTCCGCTTTCGAGGGACTGGTTGATTTCTTCCCAGACATCGAGCGCCACCGCGCGTTTTCTTGAAAGGACGACATTGCCTTGCCCGTCGTCTTCCTTAAGTACAACGAACTGCATTTTGGTGCCGACCTGGACGCTCTCAATGGACGAACCATCTTCAAAATCCATTTCACTCTTTGGCATCACGCCGTCTGTCATAAGCTCCAGATTGACGACCAGTTCTTCTCCATTGTTGGACATGACTGTGCCCTCAACGCAATCACCCTGGTTCAGACGCGTCATCGATTTATCGATATCGCCCATGAGCTCTTCCATTGTCATCTCATTTTCCGTCATCAGTTCCACCCCTTGTATCATTCAGAATACTCTTATTATACAGGACTTACCCGAATCGGTCAAACGCCCCCGCCGACGTGCAGTCATTTTATTCCATTTTCAAAGCAAAAAGAAAGTGCCGCATTGATGCCGGATTACCCGACACCCTTTGCGGCACCTGACTTGTTGTTTCTTCCATACAATGCTTATTAATTTATCAACCTCAAATTAAAGACTGTCGGCAGGCGGTACCAGGTCCGCTTCTTCCCAGTCTTCTATGGAGTCTGAGATGGACTTGCCGGGAGGGATGATTGGTAGAACATTGATGTTGGTATTCAGTTCAACGACAATCAAATTGGCTGCCGAATCTAAAGCAGCAGCATCCACGGCCTCCGAAAATGCCTCAGGCGTATATACCACTTTTCCCTTTAATCCAAATGCACTGGCCAGTTTCTCAAAATCAATGATGTCCTTAATGTCCGTTTCGCTGTAAACCCCGCTCTGGAACATTTTCTGCCATTGTCGGACCATGCCGAGGGCATTGTTTTTGAAGAGAATGATGTCCACTTTTATGCCATGCTCTGCCAGGGACGCCAGCTCGTTCATGTTCATCCTGAAGCTGCCGTCACCGGTGATCAGATAAACTTTTTTGTGAGGGCAGGCAACTTTAGCGCCTATCGCGGCACCCAGACCGAAGCCCATTGTGCCGAGTCCGCCTGAGGTCACCCAGTTTCTGATGCCCTGAAACTCGAGATACTGGGCTGCCCACATTTGATGCTGACCGACATCTGTCGCAAAGAGCGTATTTTCATCCATGCGCTCATTCAGTGCGCCAAATACGGTTTGAGGCGTCAAAGCGTATTTATTCTTGAATACCGGTTTTTCGTAATTCGAGATTTCCTTCAGCCAGGTTTCATGACGTCGCACGCCCAGTCGTTCTGCGATCTGGCGGATCATGGTTTTGACATCTCCGACCAGCGACAGTGCCACAGGAATATTTTTATCAATTTCAGTCTTGTCGACATCCAGATGAATTATTTTTGCCTGCTGCGCAAACTTGGACGGATCTCCGATCACCCGGTCGCTGAATCTCGCGCCTATGGTCAGGATCACATCTGCTTCATTCATCATCCGGTTGGCGATCTTAGAACCGTGCATACCGGCAAGGCCAAAGGAAAGCAGATGGTTTCTGGGGAAATTTCCAAGGCCCATCAACGTATTGAGCACAGGGGCATCGAGGGATTCCGCCAGCAATTTTAACTCCGGCTCACTGCCGGACAATCTGACACCTCCGCCGGCATAGATCAGCGGACGCTGGGCTTTTTCGAACAATGCGGCAACCTGATCAAGCTGAGCTTCATCCAGGCCGTGCAGTGTTTCATGAGTCTTGCGAAGCTCTCTGGACATTTCCGGTGTCCACTCCGAAAGGAAGAAATCTTTCGGAATATCGACGAGCACCGGACCGGGTCTGCCCGAAACCGCAATTTCCATGGCTTCAATTAAAGTCGGAATCAAATCCTTCATGGAGCGCACCAGCACATTGTGCTTGGTGATGGACATGGTAATACCGGTGATGTCGATCTCCTGGAAGGAATCCAGCCCCAGCAGTCCGCTTGGTACCTGACCTGCGAGAACGACCAACGGAATGGAATCGATAAATGCCGTGGCAATGCCCGTGACGGTATTTGTCGCGCCCGGTCCTGAAGTCACAAAACAGACACCCACATTTCCGGTGGCTCTTGCATAACCATCGGCCGCATGCACGACATGCTGCTCGTGGGTGAGGCGGATATGATGAATTTGATCCTGATATTTATACAGCTCGTGATAGAGCGGTATGACGGCGCCGCCGGGGTAACCGAAGACCGTTCCCACGCCAGCGTCAATGAGAGTTTTGATTATAGCTTCCGCGCCATTCACAAGCGGTTCCTCCTAACGGCAAATCGCGCCCTTGGATGCAGAGGTGACGCTTGCCCTGTATTTTTTGAGATATCCGGTGACCGGTTTTTCCGGAGCAGACCAGTTTGCCTTGCGCGCCTCCCAAACTTCAGGCTCGACGTCGACATTCAAGGTGCCTTTGTCGAGGTCAAAGGAGATGGTATCGCCTTCAGCGACAAAAGCGATTGGACCGCCTTCGTAGGCTTCAGGTGAAATGTGGCCAATAGCGCCGCCACGGGTTGCGCCCGAGAAGCGGCCATCCGTCAGCAATGCCACATGCTCGTCCAGGCCGAGCCCGCTGAGGGTCGAGGTAGGCGCCAGCATTTCGCGCATGCCCGGGCCGCCCTTTGGACCTTCATAGCGGATGACGATTATATCGCCTTTTTCAATCTTGCCTGAAAGCAGTGCCGCTGTAGCGTTTTCCTCGGATTCGAAAACTCTGGCACGCCCTTCAAATTTTCTCATTTTTGGAGAGACTGCCGATTGTTTCACAACTGCGCCTTCCGGCGCAATATTGCCAAACAGGATTTTTATGCCGCCCTGCTCAGAATAAGGAGCATCTGTTTTAGCGATGACCTTCCCATCCGGCAATTTGGCTCTTGCGACTCTCGTTTCAAAGGTCCCGTCCACCGTTTGCTGGGTTAGATCAAAACGGCCAATTGCCCCAAGGGCTTTGATCACCGTGCTGATGCCGCCGGCATCGTGAAGGTCTTCGATATGGTAAGGGCCTGCAGGGCTTAATCTGCAGAGGTTTGGTGTTGTTTTGCTGATCTCGTCCACACGCCGGAGATCAAGAATGAAATCAAATTCAGCCGCTATTGCAGTCAAGTGGAGAATAGTGTTGCTGGAGCCGCCAAGGGCCATATCGACTGCAAGGGCATTTTCAAAGGCTTGCGGTGTCATGATCTGGCTCGGAGTCTTATTCTCCTGGAACAGGTTCATGACTGCTGCGCCAGCCATCTTCGCAAGTCGCGTGCGATCTGCGTAGACTGCCGGAATAGTGCCGTTTCCAGAGAGTCCCATGCCCAGAGCCTCTGTAAGGCAGTTCATGGAGTTCGCGGTGAACATACCCGAGCAAGAGCCGCAAGTCGGGCAGGCGCTGTTTTCGAGATCATCGATCTCCTCGTCGCTCATGCTCCCTTGGGAGTGTCGGCCAACACCTTCGAAAACGGTCGTCAAGTCAGTTACTTTGTCTTTAGTCTTGCCGGCAAGCATCGCGCCGCCGCTGACGATGACAGTTGGGATGTCCAGTCTGGCTGCAGCCATCAGGGCCGCAGGTACCGTCTTGTCGCAGTTTGGAATGATGACGAGAGCATCAAAGGCGTGGGCGATCACCATGGTTTCAATGGAGTCAGCAATCAGTTCACGGCTTGGAAGGCTGTATCTCATGCCTCTGTGTCCCATGGCTATGCCGTCGCATACAGCGATGAAAGGCGCAGCAATAGGCATGCCGCCGTTCATCAGAACGCCTTCTTTGACTGCCAGGACCAGCTTGTCGAGGTGTGTATGTCCAGGAACGATTTCGTTATGGCCATGAAGAATGCCGACGAGCGGACGCTCGATCTGCTCGTTGGTGAGGCCAAGGGCTTTGAGAAGAGAGCGGTGTGGCGCTCTCTCCACACCGCTCTTCATAGCGGAGCTCTTCACTTTATTTCACCTCCGACTGTCTGATCCACGACATCATAGAACGCAGATTCTTGCCTGTTTCGACAATCGGGTGCTCAAGTTCAGCAGCTTTAATTTTATTGAAAATCGGACGGCCTTTTTCGTTTTCTTCGATCCATGCTTTAGCGAATTGGCCGCTTTGGATTTCAGCAAGAACTTTCTTCATTTCAGCGCGAGCTGCATCGTTAATGATGCGCTTGCCAATCATGTAATCGCCATACTCAGCCGTGTCGCTGACGCTGAAACGCATATTTTCAAAGCCGCCCTCATAAAGAAGGTCAACGATGAGCTTGAGTTCATGGAGACACTCGAAGTATGCAATTTCCTTTTGATAACCGGCTTCTACGAGTGTGTCAAATCCAGCTTTGACGAGCTCAGTCGCGCCGCCGCAAAGAACTGCCTGCTCACCAAAGAGGTCTGTTTCAGTTTCTTCTTTGAAAGTCGTCTCAAGAACGCCTGCTCTTGCAGCGCCAATGCCGGCCGCATAAGCAAGGGCTTTGTCGAGGGCTTTGCCGGTTGCATTCTGGTAAACTGCAACAAGCGCAGGAACGCCGCGACCTTCTTCGTAGACTCTTCTGACCAGGTGGCCAGGTCCTTTAGGTGCGATCATGAAAACATCAACATCAGCAGGTGGTACAATTTGTCCAAAGTGGATGCTGAAGCCGTGAGCGAAAACGAGAGATTTCCCGGCTGTGATGTGCTGCGCAATATGCTCGTCATAAACCTTCTTCTGGCGCTCGTCAGGAACGAGAATCATGACAACGTTTGCGACACGTGCTGCTTCTGAAACACTGACAGCTTTGAGCCCATCTGACTCAGCGCGCTTGACGGACGGGCTGCCTTCATAGAGACCAACCACGACATCAAATCCGCTCTCTTTTAGGTTCATGGCGTGAGCGCGGCCTTGGCTGCCATAGCCAATGACGGCGACTGTTTGACCTGCGAGTGCTTCTTTGGAAATTTCGTTTTCGTAATACATCTTTGCCATTTTAATATATCCTCCTTTTTATCGAACCCAGCGGACGTCATGGACGCCATAGAGTTTTCTGACATGTTCCAGCGCACGGTCTGTTGTTTGGTCCGGCGCATCGAGTGTGATCCAAAGAGCACCTTCGTGCTCTTCCATTTCGACGCCGACGACGTCGAACTCTCTTCTTCTCAATGTACTAAGGACGCGAATGAGTCCATCTACACCATGATCGACTTTGGCATGAAGTTTCTTCGTCATTTTAATAACCTCCTGTCTTATTTTCGTCGGCGTGTTCCGGGTATAAAAAAAGACCCTCCACCACCACGAGCTCAATCAGCTCGTAGAGATGGGGGATTCCCCATGGTACCACTCTACTTTACGGTTTTAAACCGCCTCTTCGAATCGGCGCACGACGTCGCGAATTCCAGTCTTTTAACGGGGACAGCCGTACCGGTCTACTGTTAGTTCGAGCCGGAAGCTCCGGAGCGATGTTCCACCGGCGACCCTTACCCGTCTCACACCAAGTGACGGACTCTCTGAAAGGATCTTGCCGCTGAAGCTCTCCTTCAACGCTCTTATCAGGTATTAAATGGATTATACTGAATGAACAATTGATTGTCAACACAAGAAAGACGACTTTTTTACAGAATCGTCATAATTTTTTATAAAATTAGCAAAAAAGTGTGTGAAGATCGCGATAGGCTTAAGGCCGTTGACACCTTCTTCCAAAAAATGATTGCAGCGCCAGGGAAGCAATGCGGTTTCATGTCCCGTTTTCCTCTTCAATTGAGAAGGCGGTGTCGGAGAAGGCGGTGTCAGACGCCTTCCACTTTTCTAAGTGAAAAAGGAGAGAAACGGATTTATTCATCCGCTCCTCTCCTTTTTAATGACTTTATCCGTCCTTACAACTACTTCAAATTTTTCAAAACGACCTCAACGATATGGTCTGAAGTGAGGCCATACTTTTTCATGAGCGCCTCCGGTGTCCCAGATTCCCCAAAGGTATCCATAATGCCAAGCCGAACCACTTTGACCGGGCAGCCTTCAGCTGTCACCTCAGCGACAGCGGATCCAAGCCCGCCAATGATGCTGTGCTCCTCTGCCGTTACAATCAATTGAGTCTCAGCCGCTGCTTTCAGGATCGCCTCAGAATCGACTGGCTTCAGGGTGTGCACATCAATCACCCGGACTGTGATGTTCTTCTCGGCCAAAATTTCCGCAGCCTTCATGGCTTCGTTGACCATAATGCCCGTCGCAATCAAAGCAACGTCGAACCCGTCACGCAGCGTCATTGCCTTGCCAATCTCAAAAGTCGTATCCGCCGGGTAGAGCATTGGCACCGCTGCACGCCCGAGTCGTACATAAACCGGACCCTTGACCTCCAAACTGGCTTCTATCAGTGCCTTTGCAGAAACACCGTCCGATGGTTGGATCACCGTCATATTCGGCAGTGCCCGCATCAGTGCGAGATCTTCAATAGCTTGATGTGACGCCCCGTCTTCGCCGACAGTAATCCCGGCGTGGGTCGCGCAGATGCGCACGTTCAAATTTGGATAACAAATAGAATTGCGAATGATCTCAAAAGCACGTCCCGCCGCAAACATGGCAAACGTACTTGCGAACGGCTTCAGACCGGCGGCCGCCATTCCGGCAGCGACACCCATCATATTCTGCTCCGCTATGCCCATGTCAAAAAAACGGTCCGGAAACTTCTTGGCAAAAACATCTGTTTTTGTAGATTTTGAAAGATCCGCGTCCAGCGCGACAATCTCAGGGTATTTTTCGCCGAGCTCTGCCAAAATTTCTCCATAAGCTTCACGTGTCGCCATTTTTTTCTGTGCTGAAGGATTAGACATGATCAGCACCTCCTAACTCTTCAATTGCGCGTGCTCTTTCCTCTGCGGATGGCGCTTTGCCGTGCCAGCCGACCTGGTTTTCCATAAAAGAGACACCTTTGCCCTTAACCGTCTTCGCCAGAATGACCGTAGGGGCGTTCCCGCAAGTCTTCGCCTCAGCAAAGACGCGCTTCAGATCATCAAAATCGTGGCCGTCAGCGGTCAGCACATTCCATCCAAAACTCTTGAATTTCTGATCCACAGGCGAAACAGCCATGACTTCGTCGTTGGTGCCATCAATTTGAAGGCCGTTGAAATCAAGAATAGCTACGAGGTTGGAAAGTTTATAGTGGGCTCCGGCCATTGCTGCCTCCCAAATCAATCCTTCATTGAGCTCCCCGTCTCCAAGCAGCGCGTAAACGCGGCTCTTGGAACCGGTGACTCTTGTGGACAATGCCATGCCAACGGCAGTTGAAAAACCTTGTCCGAGGGAGCCTGTAGACATTTCGACGCCTGGGATATTCTTCATGTCAGGATGCCCTTGGAGTTTTGAGCCAAGCTGTCTCAGCGTGATGAGTTCTTCAGGATTAAAATAGCCCCGTCTAGCCAGCGCAGCATAGAGAACAGGTGCCGCGTGTCCCTTGGAAAGGACAAACAGATCCCTGTCCGCAAGCTTCGGCTCAGCGGGATCGATTTTCATTTCATCAAAATAGAGCGTCGTCAGGATCTCAACGGCAGATAAAGATCCGCCGGGGTGACCCGATTTGGCGGCATGCGTCATCTCAATTATATCCCTGCGGATCTGACGCGCAGTCGTTTCAAGTGCAATGTTGCGGTGCGACACTTCAGTACCTCCTGTTTTTCAGTTATTGTGTAAATACTATCAGTTGCTGGCGTGTTTATCCGGAGAAGCCGAAACTGAAGCTTCTGAGTTCCCGCCATTGATGCCATCTTCTGCTTTTGGCGCATAATCTTTGCTGAAATCTCTGCTCAACAGAACTTTGAACATGAACTTTGGAAGCGCCATCATCCGGCCAACCCGGCTCGGATTTTTTAACAGACGGTAAAGCCATTCCAAATTGGCCTTTTGGAAAAAGACCGGAGCCCGCTTGGCCGTTCCCGCCCAGACATCCACACTGCCGCCGACGCCCATAGCGACTTTGACATTGAGGATTTTTCTGTGCTTGTAGATCCATTTCTCCTGTTTAGGCGCACCCATGGCAACGAAGAGAATGTCCGGCTTGAGCTCATTAATTCGATCGATGATTTTCAATTCATTCTCCGGCTTAAAATAGCCATCCTGGTATCCCTTTGACTCAATACTCGGGTACACCTTCAGGATCGCCTCCATAGCGCGCTCAGCCACCCCGGGTTTCCCGCCCAGTATGTAGATGGAACGCTTCGTGGTATGACAGTACTTAAGAATACGCTCCATGAGGTCAATCCCTGTCACGCGTTCATCCAATCCAAGGTTATGAAGCTTGGAGGCATAGACCAGGCCTATCCCATCCGGTACAACGAGGTCTGCCTCGCGCAGAATTGATCTCAGCGCCTTATCCTGCTGTGCCATCATGACAATTTCAGTATTGGGCGTAAAAATCATAGACATGGTATGACTGTCCATCAAATGTAAAAACCGGTTATAGGCTTCCACCGGATTGACCTTGTCCACGCGCACCCCAAGAATCTTGATCGATTCACTAGCCATTCTCTTAATTCCCTCCCAGCAATTTCACAAGTTCGCGCTCGTTAATGTCAAGCCTGGACTTCAGGTCCTCAACAGCTGAGATGAGAGTCGCGCGATCTGTTTCTGTGTTTTCAAGCTTTTCCAAGATGCCTCGGGTCAACTGCTCAGGTTCAAAATCTTTCACTGCGCCAAAGGTCGACTGCCCTATTGCTTTCATAAAATAGTCAATTTTAGGATCGTAGGATAATGCAATCAGAGGCGTCCCCGCTACTGCAGAAAATATCAATGCATGGAGCCTGACCCCGACCAGCAGATCCATGGTATGAATCACGCTCAGTATTTCCTGGATGGAATGACGCTCCACCAAGGCATGGATCCGTCCTCCAAACTTCGCCTCCAGGCGCTGAATCACTTCCAGATCCTCTGAAAAATGAAAAGGCAGCAATATTACAGCACATTGTTTTTCCAACAGGGTTTCTACAACACTGCAAAGGGCATTAAAAGCGTGCTGATCCCTGAAATCTTTCGATCTCAAAGCAAAGGCGACGCGCTTCACAGGAGACTGCAAATCGAGACCGGCTTTTTCAAGAATAGTCTCTCCAATACCTGTGCCCGGACAATCCATGTCAATGACGGGATCCGCCGTGACAAAAAGACGATCAGGCCGTATCCCCATTTGAATCAAATCCGTCTTTGAGTTTTCTTCCCTCACAGTGATGACATCCGCTCGATTCAAAATCCATTTTGTCAGAAAGCGATTCAATGGCTTCTGGATCGGACCTATCCCCTGACTATAGACCATGACGCGTTTTCCAAGCAAGCTGGCAGCCAGGAGAATCATAAGATAGTAATGGATGCTCAGTCTGCCTGTAACATCCTGGATCAGGCTCCCGCCGCCACTGATCAGGGTATCACATTTCAAGACGGCATTGAACACCTTCAAAGGATGTGCACGTTTCACAGCTTTTATGCCGTATAAAGTCTGAGTCCGCTCCGGGTTTGCAGACAAGACCGTAATCTGTGCCTCAGGCACCGCATTTTGGATTCTTTTCAGCATAGTATCCAGAATAGCCTCATCACCAATATTTCCAAATCCATAATAACCTGAAATCAGAAGATTATGCCTGGTCATTGTCACGGCCCCTTTGCCACTTTGCATACAACCCTTCCACCAGCCACTTGTCCAGAATCAGAAGAATGACCACTGCCACAACGCCAAGTACGACGCCAAAGCCAAGGGCATAAAGTTCTCTTACTGTGGACAGATAGAGCGGCGACCGCAGATGCGAAAACGTATTGACTACGGAGGAGTAGCCAAGGGACGCGATGAGAACAAGCGGCAAAATCAGAGCTTTGCGTTTCTTGGCTGCCATTGCAGCCACCATCATCACCGCAGGAAATGCCATGAGGAATTCCTTCGTTCTAGGCCGTGCCAGAAGCATTTGTTCCAATGTATTTCTGAAAATCATTTCGAGGGTTGACGGCTGAAGGTCTGTTTCATGGCCGGATCGCGCAATATAAACATAGGCGACGACTGCCGCTGCGCCAAGTATGGCCACATGCTTCATTTTAATGCTGGCATCCAGAAGCCTTAGCAAATCCTTCCAATAAACGGTCCCGCTCTTTTCAACTGCTGATTGATCCTCAGACTTGCGGCCATACCCAAATTTCAGGATATAGAAGATTGCCGCCACCGCGACAGGCGTACCCAACGATAATTTGACGCCCCTGAAGTAATCCATTTCAAGAAGGTAGGCGGATGACGAAAGAAATCCGCCAATATAATACCCACCCACTAAAGACATGACAAAAGTCACAATTAAAAGGAAAACCGCTTTTCTGATAATCCCCGTAAGACTGTAGACCGTCCTGGTGTCATAAATTTTTTTGAGCTGATCCAATAAAATATAGACGGACAGCGCAGGGAATATAAGGCTGGATGCAAGTCCAAGAAGTGTTGTCGCTAAATTCGGCGCAACAAACAGCGCACCGGTGAGCCCCAAGGTTCCCAGTGCCGCGAGCGCCGCTCCGACAGGCAATGACACGCTTGCCATCTGAGAGAGAAGCCATACCGCGGCTGCGACCAGACCCATGCCTGAAATCAGCTTCAAAGACAGAGAAGGCGCATTAAAGCCCATAACGCCAGCATCACCAAAGGACAGTCCATGAGCCGCAATGCGCGTCTCGAGTGAATTGAACATTCTCTCATATTCATTACGGTCTGTCAGATAAACACGGTCATTTTCCAAAAACGGCCTCATATAGATACTTCGTATGTTGCGCTCTGTAATCGCTCGGTAGAGTGTATTTTCAATCTCTTCAGAGCCTTCATAATTGTAGATGCCAATTCTTTTTTGAATATAACGGACGACCGGGAACACCCGAACCGCCTTATAATGGCTGTTCTCCGCGACATACTCTCCGCCTCGCGTCTCAACGTGTCCGAGCTGATTCCCCGCCTCTATCAGGCTGGTGGATAATCCAAGTCTGTCCAGAGTCTGAATCAGACGATCCAGGGACATCACCTCTTCCCCATTATAGCCAATGACTTCCTGACCGCTGTAAATGATATAAGTCGTCTCAAAGCCATAGCTCAAAAAATCCTCTTCAAAGGCCTCCAGGGCCAGGTCTGGATTCAGCGGATTGTTGATGGGGCGCGGCAAAACCTCGAGGCCGCCTGCACGCACTGCTTCAATTTTAACCGGATCAAAGCCAATGCCGATTCGGTCGAGAAGACTGCTTGTGTAAACATCCGGCCGCTCAACGACTTTGCCGTCAGCACCAGTCATGATCCTGCCGGTTTCGAACAGCGCCTGCTCGACAGTGCCATCTATGACGAACCAGGTTGTCTCCGGACTGCTGTAAGTCTTATAAAAATTTTTTCCCAATCTTGAGCTCAAGCCGGTTTCTATAAAATCCGCAGTCTCCGGATCCGAAGTCTCCACCACTAAATCATATTGGTCTGCCTTACTGCCGGCGAGGTCTGATGCCAGTTGAGCCGGTAAGCCCTGGTCCCAATGGCTCTCAGAAATGAACTCGAGCTGTGTAGCGTAAGAGACTGCCCTGCCCTGAGCTTTCAGACTCTTAATTGTTTCTTCATTCAATGCCACGTGACGCACGCCTAGCTCTGCGAAAAATGTCATCCAGTTTTCAAAGGTCGCTCCGGACTGAATGGCCATTTCATTAAACTCATCGTAATCCAGGACTATATCCACGCTCCTGGCCTGACGTTCTGCTTTTGCTCTGGACACGTCGAGAAGGCCCGTCGCAATCAAGCTCAGGGCCATCATAATCAACACTATTTTCTTCAAAGTTTTATCCATTTTACCGTACGCTCCTCATCTGGCGGTTGATTCTTTCCACTTAAATTCAGTACCCAATATCGCGGTTACTGAGCCGCCTTAGTGACGGTATATTGTCCTGCGATCATGAGCCAGGCTCTATCTACAATTTTCATGCCGCGACCGTCATTTTTAGGGATGATGATCAGGTGATTCAGCGGTACTTTTGTACCTAACCCGAGACCTGTGCCGCCGGTAACGTCAGGCAGATCATTCTCTGCAGCAATGGCCGTCGCAGCGCCGCCCCTTAAGATAACTTGAGTGTTTTCCCCGAAAGTCACCAGATCTCCATCTGCAAGCTCTACGACTGCAAAAGCGGGCGGTGCGCCTGGTGCTGCCGGACCTGATCCTGAGCCCGTTTCAGTGACGGCTTCAACGTCGTCCACACGGTCGCTCAACAGCTCAAGTTTTTTATCAATCACCGCTGAAATTTCTGACAGTCTTTTTTCCACGAAGCTCTTTGTCACAACCGGATCCGTAGATGTCCCGGGATCACCGGAGGTCGCGACTGAAACCGCTCCAAAAAGCGCAAGCGCCATAATAGCGCCAAGTGCCATGTGTCCCAGATTTTTTATCACTTTGTTCAATTTTTTACCCCCTACAACCCTTGCATTGGCGTGCCCTGCAAATGGTTGAGATTCCCATATTCAAAATCTCAATGTGAGAGGCCTCCAGCTAACGCCGGACGCCTCCGCCAATATCATATAGTCCTAAGCTGACCAATAAAGCCACATCTATCTTTTCCATAACTTCAGGACTTAACGCCCCGAGCTTTTGGATCAGTCTCTTCTTGTCAATGGTACGGATCTGTTCAAGAAGTACAACAGAATCCTTGACGAGGCCCAGCTCATCTTTTGAAATTTCCACGTGGGTTGGCAGCTTTGCCTTGCTGATTTTGCCTGTGATGGCAGAAATAATAACAGTTGGGCTGTATTTGTTTCCCACGTCGTTCTGAATGATCAGTACAGGTCTTTGCCCCCCTTGCTCGGACCCTACGACAGGACTCAAATCAGCGAAAAATACATCACCGCGCTTTACGTTAGAAAAAGGCATCTTCGTCCTCATCTTCTTCAAGCATGTGTTCGTAACGCTCATAGGTACAATTGTCACAACGGAAGCCGACTTCACAGTAGTCCAGATTAAAGCTGGCCATAGTCTGATAACCGCTTTCGAGTTCAAAAACCTTCTCTTCGAGCAGCTTTCGCAGACTTTCTACGCGTGAGTCAAAGCATACGACAAAGTCGCTTTCATAATAGCATTTGATGTCCGGATCGTTCTTAATATCATCTATGATATCTTCCGGGTACTCAAGTCTTGTCAGGCAATGACTCTTGCCATGCATGCCCATGACCTCTTCGCTCATTCTGAACACCTCCTGTCTGACCTGGGGGATCGATTCAATTTATTTTACACCATCCGGACGTGTTCGTAAAGTCCAGTGCCATGTAAACACAACTACCAAATGAAATCTGTAACTATAATATCCTATAAGATAAAATTTCCTATCTGATCATAGACACATAGTCTTTAACCGCTGTGATCTCGCCACCTCGGACGTAAACTCTCGGCACCCGTTTGTCAATCATACAGACCATTTCATAATTGATTGTCCCAAGCTTGTCTGCGAGGATTTCAACAGGCAGCGCATTCCCCTCACCATCTTCGCCAAAGAGAATGGCCACGTCCCCGGACTTTGCGTCAAGGCCGGTCACATCAAACATGCACTGGTCCATACAAATTCGGCCGGTGAGAGGTCTAAGCTGACCTTTAAATAAAACTTCACCTTTTCCGCTGAGCATACGCGTGTAACCATCGGCATAACCTAGAGGCATTGTCGCGATTTCCTCTGCGCCATGAGTAACGTATTTCAACCCATAACTGATCCCGCTGCCGGCCTCGAGGGTCTTGACATGGGAGAGACAGGCTTTCAGGCTCATAACCGGCTTCAGGACGACGCGGTCTTTTATCACATCCTGAGACGGATAGAGGCCGTAGAGCATAATCCCCGCCCGCACCATATTGTAGTTGAGCTCAGGCAAATCAATGATGGCAGCGCTGTTTGACACATGATGGATCGGAATCGTGAGACCGCCAGCCTCAAGCCCTTTCACCACAAAATTATATTTTTCAACCTGCTTCATTGTGTAGGCTTTATCCACCTCATCAGCAACGGCAAAGTGCGTGAAGATCCCTTCAATCATTAGGCCCGGGAGCTTAGAAATCTCGAGAATTTCCCGGATCGTCTCTTCACTGGCAGGCATCCCGATTCGGTGCATGCCCGTGTCGAGCTTGATATGCACCCGGATCTCCACGCCATTCCTGACGGCAGCTTCTGATAGAGGCTTCGCATGGGCCATGCTGTAAATGGTCTGAATGATGCGGTTGGCAGCTACCTGATCGTAAAGATGCGACGGCGTGTAGCCCAGCACCATGATGTCCGTTTCCGGAAATGCCTGGCGCAGCTGCAGCGCTTCATTGAGAACCGCGACAGCAAGTCTGTCCGCGCCGGCTGCGAGCAGTGCCCTGGAGGATTCAACCGCGCCGTGACCATAGGCATCCGCCTTGACGACCGCCATGACCATGGCATCCTTCCTGGTCAGCCGTCTGACTTCTCTCAAGTTGTGTGACAGGTGCTCCAGATTGATTTCCGCCCAAACGGGTCTTGGAATTAGGGTTAAATCGATCATATTTATGCCTCCATCTTATTGGATTGAGCGATACTGAGTAGGATCGCTATTGACGACTGCGCAGTAAAGCGAAATTTTAACCAGTAGTGCGTCCTGTTATGTTTTAACTGGATCCTAAGCCTCTACCAATTCTCGAATAGCTTTGGTCAATCCAAATACCAAATCGCCCGCAAGCAGACCATGCTCCCCGCGCTCAGCCACCATGAGGTCCCCGGCCCGGCCATGCAGATAAACGCCAATCACAGCGGCGCCTACTGGATCGAGTCCCTGAGCGATCATGCTCGTGATGACGCCGGTCAGCACATCACCGCTGCCGGCAGTGGCCATGCCCGAATTGCCATTGATATTGACATAAACTTCGCCATCCGGTGTTGCGATGACCGTGCGCGCGCCCTTGAGCACCGTTACGGTTTTCCAGGTCTTTGAAAACTGAACCGCCGTCCCGATGGGATCCTCGTTGATTTCCTCTGCACTGAGCCCAGTCAGACGACACATTTCTCCGACATGTGGCGTTAGAACCACCGGGCACTTTTTGTTTTCCAGCCAGTGAAGGCTCTTTGAAAGGGCGTTGATGCCGTCTGCGTCAATGACCATAGGCACTTCCGATTCATTCAGGAGGCGTTTAATAAGCTCTGAAATCTCGGCGTTGACGCCGCATCCGGGACCAATAGCGATGACATCCGGCCAGCAGGTATCCTCAATAATCTTTTGGAAATTGCTGATGCCTATGACCCCACGGCGAACTTCGGACATTGGCACAGTGATGACTTCCGGAACGCTGGTCGTGATCAGCGTATTCAAACTTTCGGGGATATAGAGCTTCAGCAGTCCCATGCCGGACCTGAGCGCCGCACGACAGGCCAAAATTGCAGCGCCGGCCATACCGATGGATCCGGCGATGATCTGCCCCTTGCCGTAGTCGCCTTTATGTGAGTTGCGCTTTCGATGCGGAATCAGCGGCGTGATGATGTCGCTTGTAATCAAATTGTATTTGATGCCGACCTTTTCAATGATGACATCCGGCACGCCTATGCCTTTGATGATGACCTCACCGTTGTAATCTGAACCTGGAAACAAAATGTTTCCGACCTTAGAAATGACCAGCGCAATGGTCTTGTCCGCATCAATGGCCGTGCCCAAAACGTGGCCTGTATTGCCGTCGATACCGGAAGGCAGGTCTACGGACAGCACTTGATGGGCCATCTCGTTAATGGCATCTATGGTGCGTTCGTAAATGCCCTCTACTCTTCTCGATATGCCCGTTCCAAATATGGCGTCGACAATCAGGTTCCCTGGCCTCAGAAAACGCTCAAATGCCAGGATGCTGGCGTCATCTTTAATTTCGTCTATTTGAAACTCAAGCTTTTTGAGAATGGAATAGTTCAACATGGAGTCGTGATTCAGCTCAGACACTTCTCCAACTACGAAGACTTTGACGGGTACGTTCAGGTTGAAGAGATGGCGCGCAATGACGAAGCCGTCGCCGCCGTTGTTCCCGGGACCGCAGACAATAACAGCTTTCTGGAACTCATTTCTCATCTTCATTATTTCATCTACGACGACCTTACCGGCATTCTCCATGAGGACAATGCTGGGGATCCCGTATTCGTCTATGGCCTTTCGGTCAATCTGCTGCATCTGATGATTCATAGCGAGTCTCATAATTCTATGTTACCTCCTTTGACCTGTTGCGAAAGCCAGAGCTTGTGTTTTTGAATGGGAAAGCGAAATCAGAATCTCTTCTATTTCCAGGTGCTCGGCGAGGGCTGCCGCCGGACCCGACAGCCTGACATAGGGCTTTCCAGACGTCTCTCTCAGAATCTCAATATCCTTCCATGACAGTCCTGTTATGCCCGTTCCCAAAACCTTCAGTACAGCTTCTTTACCGGCAAAATTCGCGGCTATGCTGGCAGTGTCCATGCCACGGGATTCAAATAAATCGAGTTCATTCCTTGTAAATACCCGTTCCAAAAACCGGCTGTGACGCGATATAGCGCGCCGGATTCTATCAATTTCTATTAAATCTGTACCAATGCCAGTCAGCATATTATTCCTCCAGCAGTCACTTCTGCAGTCTGAAGCAGTCGCATTTTTGCCACCTATAGTATAATCTTTTTTATTTTATTTGTATATCCATACTTCGAAAGAGGAAATAGGAGTCGATAGGCACCAGCCGCTGACAACCGCTTCCTCATATTCAGGTCCGCCGCCGCTCGTCAATAAAAAAGCCTCCGGAACTGTGTCCCGGAGACCTTTGGCTTTCTGGTTTTCTTTCTCGCTTTCTTGCTTTCTCACTAATAACCCGTTCTCAATTCAATATTGACACCCGGAATGTCGTGCTCCAGCTGAGTCTTCCAGGCTTCCAGGGTTCCCATGGGCGGAGACGCAAGGGCCTCCGCCTCAGGAATCACAGGTGCAGGCTTATAAGCTTGAAGCACCCATCTCCCCGCTCCCGCAACGCGCAGCCCAATCTGCCGGACTTCTTCGTAATCGTGCAGCGGAAAGACCACCGTTGTCCTGAATTCGTGCGCCACCGCTGAGCCCATCAGCAAATCCACGCTCTGCTCAACTGCAGCCCGATCCCTCGTTTTGCCGCCGGTAACACGCTCATGGCGGTCCGCTGAGCTTTTAACATCCATGGCCACATAATCCAGAAGCCCCTTGTCGAGAAGGCGTTTCAGCACCTCCGGCCGAGTTCCGTTGGTATCCAGTTTGATCTTGTACCCCAGCTTTCGAATCTCCACGACTGCCGCTTCAAGTCCCGGCTGCAGCGTAGGCTCGCCACCGCTGATTACCACGCCGTCACACAGTCCGGCCCGTTTCTCCAGATGCGCCATGACGGTGCCTTTTGTCAGCGTCTCAGCAGATGGCAAAATCAGCGGCCTGTTGTGACAGTATGGGCAATTGAAGTTGCATCCTGTCGCAAACAGTACCGTGGCGACCTCGCCCGGAAAGTCGATCAGCGTCGTCTTGATGAGTCCTCCGATCGCCATGGTTTTCATTAGTTCGCCACCTCAAACTCGACGCGCTCCTCATACTCCTGCTGCTTGCCGTCGTTCCAGTTCTGGACCGGTCTGTGATACCCGACGACCCGCGACCAGACTTCCGTGACCTCGCCGCATTCCGGACAGGTTTTCTGCTCGCCGCGAAGGTATTTGTGCGTCGGGCAAATGCTGAAAGTCGGCGTGATAGTAAAATACGGCAGCCTGTAGCGGCTTGAAACCTTGTGAATCAGAGATTTGAGCGCCTCTTTCGAGTCGATCTTTTCAGGGATGAAGGCGTGGAACACCGTCCCGCCGGTATAGCGCGTCTGAAGGCTGTCCTGATGATCCAGCGCGTCGAACAGATCCGGCGTGTAGCCTACCGGGAGCTGGGTGCTGTTGGTATAATACGGAACGTCTTTGCCGGCCGTAATGATCTCAGGATATTTTGCGGTGTCGAGTCTCGCGAATCTGTAAGCCGTCCCCTCAGCAGGGCTCGCCTCCAGGTTGTAAAGGTGCCCCGTTGAAACCTGGAACCGCACCAGGACTTCGTTCATGAAGTCCAGTACACGCTCCGCCATTGCGCGTCCGGCTTCCGTCGTAATGTCCTCCCTGCCTTTGGTGAAGTTCTGAATGCACTCATTCATCCCATTTGGGCCGATGGTCGCAAAATGGTTAAACCAATACGCGCCATGTCCCTCGTAAATGTCCTGAAGATAGTATCTGGAATAGGGATACAGGCCCCGCTTCATATTGATTTCAAGAATGTCCCGCTTCAATTCCAGCGACGACTTCGCGATCTCCATCAGGCGCTCCAGGCGCTCACAGAGCTCATCGAAATCTCTGGAAAGGTAGCCCAGTCTCGCCATATTGATGGTGACGACCCCAATGGAACCCGTTTTTGGATTGGCGCCGAAAAGTCCGCCGCCACGCCGCCTCAGCTCGGTATTGTCGAGCCTGAGCCGGCAGCACATGGACCGAACATCCTCCGGATCCAGATCCGAGTTGACGAAGTTGCTGAAGTACGGAATGCCAAACTTGCCTGTCATCTCCATGATCTTGTCCGTGACCGGATTTGACCAGTCCCAGGAGCGGGTAATGTTGTAGGTAGGAATTGGGAAGGTGAAGACGCGTCCCTTGGCGTCGCCCTCCATCATGACCTCACAGAACGCCATGTTGATCATGTCCATTTCTGCCTGATACTCACCGTAGGCCTTGTCAAAGTGGTGCTTCCCGCCAATGATGACCGGGAGGTCCTTATGGGTGGAAGGCACCTCCTTATCCATGGTAATGTTGAAGAACGGCGTCTGGAAACCGACGCGCGTCGCGATGTTCATATTGAAGACAAAGGCCTGCATAGCCTGATAGACGTCGTCATAGCCCAGGTTGTCGTGGCGTACGAATGGTGCCAGCAGCGTATCGAAGTTGGAAATAGCCTGAGCACCTGCCGCTTCACCCTGCAGCGTATAGATAAAGTTGACCACCTGCATCAGCGCCGACTCAAAATGGTTCGGCGGTCCTGACTCGACTTTGCCCGGAACACCGCCGAAGCCTCTCAGCAGCAAGTCTTCGAGACTCCACCCGCAGCAGTAGGTCGACACGAGGCCAAGGTCATGAATGTGCAGATCCCCGTTCTCGTGGGCATTTCGAATAGTCTCGTCATAAACGTGGTGCAGCCAGAAAATCTGGGATGCCTTGGCAATAATATGGTTGTTCAGCCCCTGCAGACTGTAGCTCATGTTGGAATTCTCGCGGACCATCCAGTCGCTCTTGCCTATGTAGTCGTCAAACATATTGAGGATGTCCTTGACCGACTGGCGTTCCTCACGAATCTTCTTGTGTTCATAGCGGTATTTGATGTAGGTACGCGCCGTGTCGTGCTCGCCTATAGACATCAGCGTGTTTTCAACGAGATCCTGAACTTCTTCAACTTTAGGAATCCCGCCATCAAAAGCACGGCTTCCTGCAGCCTCGACCACATAGTCCGTCACGACCTCTGAAAGTTTCTTCAGACTGCTCCTCGATCTTTGGGGATGCGTGGCGACCAGCGCCTTCAAGACTGCCTGTTCAATCTTGGATCGATCAAAAAAAACGATCTCTCCGTTGCGCTTTTCAATACTCGTCATCATAGTCCTGGCAAGCCTCCCAACACAATATGTAGAATGTTTTTAGAATGTATACACTAGATATAGAACGCTATAGCCGAAAAAATCCCCCACCCTGTTCAAGCGGGAGTGCGGTGACCGTTTGTTCTTTGAACTTATCCTACCAAATTAAGGCTGTAAAATCAAGGTCATCCAAACGTCCAAATCGCCCTCTCAAATCTGTGGACAAGTCCCTTGAGACCTTATTATTGGCTGGTAAAATTGTGGAAATCTTTCAGTGCAGTTAACAAAATATTTTTTGTCTGCGTCCCCGATTTTGAGTGAGTGACTGTCACTAAGTTTGTTTCAGTGACAGGCACTCACTACAATTCAGACACAATTTAAAAAATGTGCCGATGGTCATTTGAACGACCATCGGCACAATGTCCTTGCTCTAAGTGCCCAGCAGACTCCTGATCAGACTGGCCAGCAGCACCGTCGCCACGCCGGTCAGCCCCATGGAGAGGCCGCTCGCCGCCCCTGCTTCGCTGCTGATCTCAATAGCCTTGGCGGTGCCGACCCCATGGGAAGCTGCCCCAAGGGCGATCCCCTTGGCAGTTTCATTGCGAATGCGCGCTATCCTGAATACAGCAGTGGACACAGAAGCGCCAAACACTCCGGTGATGATCACCGATGCCACGGTGATGGCGGTGATCCCCCCAAACATCTTGGTCACCTCAATAGCCATGGGATTGGTAATGGACTTTGGCATCAGCGAGACAATCAACTCCGGCGACAGGCCAAAGACTTTGGAAAATCCATAAACCGTCCCCGCGGAAATCACAATGCCCGACGCAATGCCCGCTGAAATTGGCAGGAGATGCGTCATCAGGGTTTTGCGGCTCTGATAGAGCGGGACTGCCAACATGACCACCACCGGACCCAGGAACCAGGTCACCGTCTTGCCCGCCTGATCATAAGGCTCATTGGGAAGCTGAAACAACAGGATCCCGCCAATCAACAGCAAAGTCCCAATCAGGAAGGGATTGAGCAGGGACACACGGACGCGTCCGCTCACCCACCAGCCAAAGGCATAGGCCGCGAGCGTCACACCCCAGACAATGGCCAATATAGGAAATTCAGATAAAACCTCTGTCACGAGCGCACCTTCTCTCTTTTCGCCAGCCACTGCACGATCCAGCCGACGCCTACCATCACTGCCAGGTTGGACAGGATCAGCAGAAACGTCATCTCCATCCAGATAGGCGCGATCAAATCCACCGCCCCAAGAAAACCTACGCCCAGCGGAATAAAGAAAAAGCTCATATGTTTCAGGAACAAACCTGTCACAGGGGTAAGCCATTCCATTTTCACCAAGCCTGTCATAAGCAGCACAAACAGCATCAGCATCCCGAGAATGCTCCCGGGGATTAAAATAATGGGTTCGATCAGACGACTCAGCGCGTTTCCGGCTTCAAATATGAGCCAAATCAGCCCGAACGCCATGAAATACTTCAAACGACACACCTCCAAATTCCAAACACGACTGAAAATTTCCAGTCTTTTCATCAAAAGAAACGGCCGCCATCACTTGGAAGCCGTTTCCTATGATATATCAAGTTGTATTTACTTGGCAAGATACGCGAGGATCCGATCCGCCACTTTGTCCGGGGTAAATCCAAAATGAGCCATGACAGCCTCTCCCGGTCCGGACTCTCCGAAACGGTCAATGCCTATGGTCAGCCCCCCAAGGCCTGCAAACCGTTCCCAGCCCAGCGTTCTGCCCATCTCAATGGTAACCCGCTTCTCAACCGCCTTCGGAAGAACTGTTTCAATATAAGCAGGGCTTTGCTCAAGAAACTGCTCCACACAAGGCATGCTGACAACCCTCGGGTCCTTTCCCAGCGTCCTGAGCTTCAAAGCCGCCTTAACGGCCAATTCCACTTCAGAGCCCGTTGCCATCAAAATCAGCTCCGGCTTTTCTCCCTCTTCAGACAAAATCACATAGGCCCCCCGATCGACCTGCGGATCCCGCTCTCCGAGACTGCCGAGGGTCTGCCGCGTCAAGATCAGCGCTGAAGGTCCTTCGACGCGCTTCAAAATCTCGATCCAGCTCGCAGCGGTCTCGATCCCGTCCGCCGGACGATAGACAAATAAATTCGGTATAGACCTGAGCAGCAGCAGGTGCTCGATTGGCTGGTGTGTCGGCCCGTCTTCCCCGACGGCTATACTGTCATGAGTGAAGACGTAAACCACCGGTACGCCCATGATCGCGGACAGGCGGATTGAAGGCTTCATATAATCGGCAAAGACCAGGAACGTCGAACCAAAGACCCGCAGCCCCCCATGCAGCGCCATGCCATTCAGGATCGCGCCCATGGCATGCTCCCTGACGCCAAAATTAATGTTCGCGCCTCCGCGGTTCATACGGCCAAAGTCGCCCTTGCCCTTCAGATAAGTCTTCGTGGAGCTGTTGAGGTCCGCCGACCCCCCCATCAGGTTTGGCGCCAGCCTGACCAGCGCGTTCATGACTTCTCCGCCTACGCTGCGCGTCGCGTCGGCTTTATCAAAGAGCCTGTAGAAGGACGCAGCGTCAAAGCTGTCATGCATCAGTTCATAGTCAAACCACTGCTTCCACTGCGCCGCCTTTTCGGGATAATTTTGAATATAGGATTCGACTTTTTCCTCCCACATGAACCGGTCGATCTCTCGCCGGTCAATAATGTCATTCATGTAGGCGAGAACCTCTTCAGGCACGTTGAAAAACTCATCCGGATCCGCCTCCATATGCCGCTTCGTCATAGCGAGCTCCTCCGCGCCGAGCGGCGCGCCGTGGGCAGCGGATTTTCCCGCCTTATTCGGACTGCCGTAGCCGATAGTCGTCTTCACCGAAATCAGCGACGGTCTCGACGTATCCAGCTTCGCCTCGCGGATCGCATCATGGATAGCCTTCAAATCATTGCCGTCCCCAACTCTCAATACGTGCCAGCCATAAGCGTCAAATCGCTTGAGGACATCCTCCGTAAAGGTGATTTCCGTACCGCCGTCAATGGTAATCCCATTGTCGTCATAGAGGACAATCAGTTTTCCAAGCCTCAGATGCCCGGCAAGGGAAGCCGCTTCAGAGGCGACCCCTTCCATCAGGTCGCCATCACCCGCCAAGACATAGGTATAATGGTCCACCAGATTAAAGTCCTGCGTATTGAATTCCTCAGCCAGCCTCATCTCAGCAACTGCCATGCCAACGGCATTGCCAAAGCCCTGTCCCAGAGGTCCGGTAGTCGTTTCAACCCCAGGCGTCACATCAAATTCTGGATGCCCGGGCGTCAGACTTCCAATTTGTCTGAATTTCTTCAAGTCCTCCAGGGTGACCTCATAGCCAAAAAGGTGGAGCAGACTGTAAAGCAGCGCGGAGCCATGCCCCGCGGAAAGTACGAATCGATCGCGATCAGCCCAATGCGGGTCTGTGGCGCTGCCTTTCAAAAAGTCCTTCCAGAGGACATAGGCCATAGGCGCCGCGCCCATAGGAAGCCCGGGATGTCCTGAATTTGCTTTTTCAACCGCATCCGCTGACAATAAGCGGATGGTTTTAATGACTTCTTGGTCCATTGCGTACATATTGACACCTCCCAATGAATCTCTTTTATATATACACCATCTCAGAACTTTGAAACTTCATCTGAAAGGCGTATAATAAAATGGTTGGGACATTCAGACAACCTACTGGGAGGCGTCATGTCATGAAACTCTATGAAGCCATTCACACCATCATGAAGGCACATCAGGGTCAGATCCGCAAACTGGATGGAGACCCCTACGCCGTGCATCCCATCGAAGTCTCTCTCATGGTTTCGAAGTGGGGCGCGGATGAAAGCGTGGTCATTGCCGCCTTGCTGCATGATGTCGTCGAAGACACAATATGGACGCTTGATGAAGTGGCCGCACAGTTTGGCTCAGATGTCGCCGCTCTGGTCGCCTTTTGCTCAGAGTATGATAAATCTCAGGCCTGGAGTGTCAGAAAACAGGCTATGATTGAAAAAGTCAGCCAGCCAGGTAATCTGGACGCGAAGCTCATTATTCTTGCGGATAAACTTTGCAATCTCAAAAGCATAGCCCGCAGCCTTGAGGAAATGGATGAAAGCGTTGTCTGGTCCAGCTTTAATGCGCCAAAGGAAGATCAGTACTGGTATTACAGGGAGATGACCCACGCACTTAAGGCTCTTGAGTCCAATCCCCTTTGCAGAGAGGATTATGCCTTGCTGACACGCATGATAGAAAAAATCTTCAATACACCGCTTTAAGGACAGTGTTCACGTCCGCATTTAAAGCCAGCATTTAGCACAAACTAAGAGGGACTGCCGCAAACTGATGTCAAATCAAGTTGCGGCAGTCCCTTATATTTTTTTGGCTTATCACACAGCCCTATAACTCGTTCACCGGCCCCAGCGCTTTGGCGATCTCCGCAGCCAGCTTCGCGTTATTCAGCACTAAGGCAATGTTGGATTCCAAGCTCTGACCCTCCGTCAGCGCCTTGACTTTGGCAAGCAGGAAAGGGGTAGACTCTTTGCCTCGGATGTGGTTTGCAGCAGCCTCTTCCAGCGCAGTCTCAATGGCGTCGTTGATCAGGTCCTCATCCATGGCAAAGGCTTCCGGAATCGGATTGGCAATGACGACGCCTCCGGTGAGTCCCAGAGCCCATTTCGTCCTTAAAATATCCGCTGCGTCTTCCGGCGATTCCAGCTTTGCATCTACGCGATAGCCGCTGGTGCGCGTGTAGAAAGCGGGGAAATCTTCTGTTTTATAACCCAGCACCGGCACGCCCATGGTCTCCAGGTATTCCAGAGTGAGGCCAATGTCCAAAATGGACTTGGCACCGGCACATACCACTGCCACGTTAGTTTTCCCGAGCTCCTGCAAATCCGCGGAGATGTCAAAGCTCTCGGAAGCGCCCCGGTGGACACCGCCTATACCACCTGTGGCAAAGACTCTAATTCCTGCCATTTCAGCCAGGATCATAGTCGTGGCAACGGTTGTAGCGCCGTTCAACTTTCTGGCCACCACAGTTGCCAGGTCTCTGCGGGAAACCTTAACCACATCGTCAGACTTTCCGAATTCTTCGATTTCCTCAGGCGTCAGACCAATCTTAAGCTTACCGCCCATGATGCCGATGGTCGCAGGAATCGCCCCCGCCTCCCTGACTTGCTCTTCAACTTCAAGGGCAGTCTGGACGTTCTGGGGATAGGGCATCCCATGTGAAATAATGGTGGACTCGAGAGCGACAACCGGAAGGCCCAGTGCAAGGGCTTCCGCCACCTCAGGATGGATATCAGGAATCAATTTCATAATATTATTTGCTCCTTTCTCTACTCGGCAGAGACTCTCCTAGTCTGATGCCGGTTACAGGGTTTCACTTACAGCCGATCTTCAATTTTATGGGCATTCAGTCGGTTCAACAGCAAATTTTCATTCAGATTCTGAGCAATGGCATCTGCGCTTTCAAGGGTCAATTCCGCCATAGACATGGCGCAATCCATTGCGGAGCGGTCATCAAGCTTGCTGATAGCGCTGTAAATGAGCCCCGCCATAAAAGCATCTCCCGCACCTGTGGCATTCGCGGATTTTACAGGCAGCGACCTGAAAAATTGAACCGTCTCACGGGTAGCGTAAAGCGCGCCTTGGGCTCCAATGCTGACAACGACACGCCGGATACCGTTTTCACACAGGACCTTCGCCGCTTTCTTCGCAGCGTCGAGGGTGTCCGTCTTCATTCCAGTCAGGGCCTCCAGCTCTTTTTGGTTGGGTTTCAGTGTATCTATACCCTCCAGGGCGCCTTTAAGCCGCTCGGATTTTGGAGCGGATACAGGATCTACATAAATAGGGATGTGACGATATTGAGACATCAGATAGGTCAGCGTCTTTTCCGGCAGGTTGGTGTCCGCTATGATGGCTGCCGCCCCGCTGAGCAGCGCGTCCTCCCGGCGCAGCGCTTCCACATCCAGCTGATCCATGACCGCCATACTCGAAAGCGCCAGCTTCATCTCCCCATCCGGTTCAATCATGGCCAGATAAAGAGAAGTGGACGCTCCGGGAATTTTCAGTGTGGCGCGCGTATCGATGCCCGCCTCTCTGCAGCGTTCCAGCAGCTGCTGGCCATAGAGGTCCTGACCAACCGCCGTCATAAGGTGAACTTCAAGTCCCAAGCGGGCCAGGTTTTCAGCGATATTGCGCCCTACTCCGCCAGGTGACAGCAGCGTCCGTCCAGGGTTGGACTCGCCCTCTAAAAAATCCCGGTCCGAGAAGCCCATCAGATCCATTGTCGCGCCGCCAATCACCACCACATAATCACCGGTATTCAAGATGTAGCCTTTTCCGGCAATCCAGCCTTTCTTGATCAGGTTCGAAATGTGTACCGCCACAGAGGACCGTTGAATCCCAAGTCGATCTGCAATCTCCTGCTGGGAGACCATAGGATTTTCACGGATAAGTTGGTAGATTTCTTGTTCTCTCTGAGTCATGCTTCACCTGCTTTCATAAATTGCTTCAGATCATTATTTGTAATCACTTGTTTACGTCGTAATCATTTGTTTATTTAATTATATAAACCTCTTCCTCATTTGTCAAGACTTCTAAAAAAATGACAATTGAAATATTAAGGGAGGGGGCAGGCGTCGATAGGCCCAAGCCACTGATACTAGCTTCCACCTATTTATCTGCATTCAAAAAAAACGTCCAAAATGTTGGTATCTCAACATTTTGGACGCACATTAATCACTGCATTTCCCTTAGAGCCTCTTATTCCAATCGATTCTCTGGGCGGTTTAAAATCAAAAATCCATTGTCATTCTTGATCTTCTTCGTGTTGTACTTGAAAAACGAGTGATCGAGCTGCCTGAAATAGCCCCCCGCCTCGGTCACGATCAGATCCACAGGTGCCGTGTCCCACACCATGGTGTGGCCGAAATTATAATAGATATCATAATCTCCACGGGCGATCAGGCAGCCTTTATAAGCGCTTCCCATTCTGTGAATGACGAGAATGCGCTCTGAGTGTTTGGCCAGAAGCTCAGCATAGCGAATGGTTTCATGGGATCTGGATTTCAAAGCATACAAGTCGACCAATCGCTCGGACACATGAAGCCGGGTAACCTGTCCCTCTTTTTCCATGAAGGCCCCTTCCCCGCGAATTGCGAAAAACAGTTCTTCCTTGACCGGCGCGTAGACGACGCCCATGACGATCTCACGTTCTTTGGCCAACGCTATATTTATCGTAAATTCACCATTTTTCTTGATGAATTCTTTAGTGCCGTCCAGCGGATCCACAATCCAGCAATACTCCTTTTCCAATCGGATCGGGTCATCAATGGATTCCTCCGACAGGAAGCCGTGATGAGGAAACGCGTGAATCAGTCTATCCAAAATGAGCGCGTTGGAAGCATAATCCGCTCTCGTCACAGGCGTATCATCACTTTTCAGAATTACTTCAATATCTTCAAAGTAAACCTCAAGAATTGCGCGCCCTGCTTCCAAAGCCGCCTTTCTGGCGACTTCCAGTTCATAGTCATACGCCATAACATCACATCCAAACCGTTAGTTTCAGACCATCAGTTCACAACAACCTGCACACGGGTACCGGCGACACCAGGCTCAGCCGGTGTTACATCAAGCCTTACCGGGACCCTAGCTTTCAGCGCTTCTACATGGGAGATCAGCCCTACGCTGAGCTGGTCACCAATCAGCGTCTCCAGGGAATGCATCACAACATCGAGCAGCGCCGCGTCCAGACTGCCAAAACCCTCGTCCAGCAAAAAGGTCTCCAGCCTTATTTTGCCTCTGAGCTGCAGCCTGGAGGACATGGCCAGCGCCAGCGCCAGAGATGCCATAAAGGTCTCTCCGCCGGACAGAGATCTCAGATCCCTGCTGACACCGCCCTGATGATGGTCAGATATCCTAAAGTTACCCCGTGAATCCACTTCTAAACGATAACGATTCGCGGTCATGATCATAAGCCTTCTCGAGGCTTCCTTCAAAATGTAGTCCAATTGGTTCATAGCCAAGAATTCAACGAATCTGTTGCCCCTCAGGAGTTTTTGAAGCACTTCAAAATAACCGGCTTCTTGTTTCAAGGTACTCAGCTGCTTTTCCACTGATTTTTTTTGTTCAAGGGATAAAGTCATCACCTTCAAGGATTCCACGGCTGTACTCCTGGCCTCCAAAGCGCGTGTCCATGCCTCCTGGGCTTCTCTCGACACAGTGGCTGCGCTTGCAATTGTCTCCTCAGTGATCACAGCTGCTGCAGAAAGGTCCTTATATTCTTCCATTTTTTCTTTAAGTGTCCGCCCCTGCACCTCATAGTCTTGAATCCATTGATTCAGGCTCTCGACCTCATCTGAATTGAGCAGTGCAGCTCGCCATTGAAGCACATCCAGAAATCCGGCACCTTTCCACTTTTCCTCAAAGTGCTGACGACTTTCCTCAAGCTGATTCGTAGCGGCTTTCAAAGCAGCCTCCGCAGAGATCCAAGCGTTTTTTTGCCGCTCACTTTCCGTCTTTAAGGCATTTCGCTTTGCTTCCTCCAGCGGATATTCAGACTCTGTCACTTCAATCAGTCTGGTTAAACGCTTAAAGGTTTTTTCCAGTTCGTCCACGTCTGTTGCTTCTCCGATCTCTGAAGCCAGGCGGTCCAGCTCTGCTTCAATTTGCTTCAGCGCGCTGACCAGCCGTTCCTTTTCAAGACTTGAAGCATTAACGTTCTGGAGCTGCTTCATCTTCTCTTCATTCCTGCGTTCGCGTTCAGCCTGAATTCTTTGAATCTCGGCCAGCCGCAATTCTGAGTGCAGCTTCTTCTCAGCAAGATCATCGAAAAGCTGCTCGAGTCCTGCATCGACTAATCCCGCCGACTCAGGCCTGCCGTGCCAAGTCTCCAAATAAGTCTGAATCGCCCTTTCCAGCTGCAGGAGAGACTCCAGCGCCATATCTTTTTTGGACTCCAATACCGCTTTTGCCTGTTTCTGAACTGACATTTGTGCCAGATCCCGGTCTGCCTGATCTCTAAGTGCCTTAACCTGACTTTGAAGCGCAGCCTGATCTTTTTTCAGGGCTTCCAGCCTTAACTCGCACGCAGCGCGTTCCTTTTGCTGCAACTCCAGCGACCGGGTAAGCTCGTCACCTTTGGCATCGAGGGCCGCAAGGCGCTCCTGACCGTTCTCACCCTCGACCGCCATCAGCCCCTTACGTTTGTTCAGACTCTCCACCAGCCGGAGCTCTTGGTGTCTTAGGACCGCAATTGCCTGGTCCTCTTCTTCAAACCAGCGCAGCCATGCGTGATCCGCTTCGTCACGGAGGTCAGTCTCATGAAGACTATAGAGGTGCCCGCACACCGGACATGGATCACCCTCATTTAATGTCGTTCTGAGTCTGGCTGCAAGCGACGCGTTGTATTGGTCCCGGCTTTCCTCCAGTCTCTTGGCTCTCTCATGCAGATCCGACCTCAGCGCTTCCAAAGCCTTCTCTTCATCCATTTGATCACGCAGATGACCCTTCAGCGTCTCCAGATCAGAAGTAAGGGCTAAACTCTGACGCTGCGTTTTCTCCTGTTGATCTCTGGATTGTTCACGCCGGACAGTTAACGTCTCAATATCTTCTATGACAGTCTGCAGCTTAGCTTCACTGTCTTTGACCTTCTCCTGAGACTCGCCCAGTGTTTTCTCAAAAAGCGATAATACCTTTTGGCTCTCCTCAAGGGATCTTTCGACCGCCGCTAAGCTTTTCAGTTCCTCAGCCCGTTTGTCCCACTTGCTTTGTACTGCCAAAAAGGCTTCCGCTGCCTTCGAAGACATACCCTCTTTTTCCTGAAGTTCAGACAAATCCCCCAGCTTCTGAGAATACTCTGCCAAGGCTTGATCCAGCACCTCAAGCTTATGGCATTCCACTTCCAAATGAACCCGCTGAGCTTCGACCAAAGTCATATGCTTCTCATGTTCCAGCTTAAGCTGAGACACAGCCTGTCCTTGTACCCATCTGCTCTTGGCCAGCGCAGCCTCATGCTTCATAAGCGGCAGGTTTAAAAAAGCCTGTTCCAGATCCTTAAATGCCACACCATGGGACTCGAAGGCTTCCTTCGCGGCAGCATAATCAGAAGAAGCAGACATCTCCAACCTCTGGCTCTCTTCAAAAAGCCTTTCGCTTTGTCTGAAGTGCCGCTCTGCCTCCGTTGCTGCGGCCGCTTTCCCATGGAGTTCCAGCCGGCTCTTTTTATTCAGGCAGTCACTCCCGGCCTTTTCATGGCGCAGGCTCGCCGCCTTTAAAACCTGCAGCCGCTTCTGACGGTCATATTGCTGAGATAACGCATCATAAACCGCCTTTAGACGCTGCACCTCACGCTCCAGCTCCAATGTCTGCCTGTCCCAATGCGCGGCCGTTTCCTTCAGGAGCGTCAGCTTAGTCTGATCCACATCAGCATAAGCCGCCAGCTGGCCTTCAAGCTGATCCCTCTGGGACTGAAGCCTGCCGAGCACCTTCTTCAGCCGCTCAAGCAGCTTGTCGCCATAGATCTCCAGCCCAAAAAGATTTTGCAGCATATTTCGGCGGTCCTTGGGATCCAGTTGTATGAACTCGCTGAATTTCCCCTGAGGCAGCACCACCATCTTCAAAAACTCGCTGTCACTCAGACCCAGGATATCCTGGATCCTGTGGTTCACTTCATTTTGCTTGTCCTCAACCTGAAGAAGCTCTCCCTCGAGGGTTCGTACCACCAGCCGCGACTGATGGGACCTATAGCCTTCCCCCGACCTTCGGAACACCCTTCGGATCTCAATTTCCCTGACAACGCCTTCTATCGCCGTTCGAAACACGAATTCCAGCTCCGCCTGGTCGCATTCCGTGTTGATAAAATCCTTTGTGCCCCTCGGCATGCTGCCCGGCCCATAGAGGCTCATCACAATCCCGTCAATGATCGTCGATTTCCCTGAACCCGTCGGGCCAAATATCCCAAACAGGCCCTTTGATGAAAGCGCCTCAAAATCAATAGTCTGAGTGGACTCAAAGCTGTTGAGTCCGCCGATGGTCAACCTGACCGGTCTCATACTGCCTCACCGCCCTTTGCATCACCCTCTGACTCTCCCTCTGTGTCTTCTGACCTCAGCAGGGACGCAAAGCGGATCATCAGCTCCGGATCCGGCGGTGCGCCATACTCGCGTTCATAATAGCGGCTGAATAACTCATGAACATCCATGCTCTCCAGGGATACTTCACCGGTAACGCTTCCCGTCTGATCCGGAAAGATAGGCTCAATACTCAGCAAATCCGGGTAGAGGGTCTTTAGCCTTCTGATTTCACCATTGGTCAACGGCTGTCCGGTTTCAATTTCGAGATAAACCCAAGCTTGCCTGTCCGCCTGGCGGATCAGACAGTCCTCAGCCTCCTCAAAGGATCCAGCATGCCAGATTTCAATGGGTTTGAAAAGGGGAATAAAATGCTCCTGAAACTCCAGAGGCAATTCAGCCTTGGTATCAATCAGCGTCACCGACTTGGCATAGCCTGTTTCGCTGCGGCTGTACTGGAGGGGCGAACCGCTGTAACGGCCGCGGCCCTTGAGACCAGCCACTGACTGGGGCTTATGGAGATGACCCAGCGCGACGTAGTTGGCTGACTCCGGAAATGCGTCGCCAAATACCGTATAAGCGCCGCCCCACTGGAGTGTCCGCTCAGAGTCTGAAAGCTCCCCGCCGCTCACAAATAAATGTGAGACCACTGCGCCAAAAGTCTTGTCTGTAAAGTGGGCGGCGCGTTCCTGAAGCAACAGTTTGACGCGTTCAGAGTAAGAAAGCTGCAGCTCTTCTTCTTTGCCGGAAAGCGACATCAGCTCCCCAAGTCTGCTTTCGCTGGGGAAAGGCAGCAGCGCGAGATCCAGTGCGTCGTCCCCAACAGAGACGGCAAGAGCCCCTGGCCCTTTGCCTGAAATGCGGAACCGGCCAATTTGCTGATCCTCCCACTGGTCTGTGACGTCCGTGCACAAAATGACTCCGTGCTCTGCAGCCCAGGAGGCCGCCGCACCTAGACGTACCGGCTGGTCGTGGTTGCCTGACACTATGACTATGAGTCTTCGTCCACCATCGGCCAGCTTTTTGACTTTCTCAAAAAACAGGCGTTCTGCCCGCGCCGGGGGGTTATAGGTGTCATAAACGTCGCCCGCGACCAGGACCACGTCGACAGATTCCCGCTCCGCAATGTCTATGAGGGCTTCCAAAAAGGCAGCCTGCTCCTCCAGGCGGGGCTGAGTTTCGATCAGCCTGCCGAGGTGCCAGTCGGAGGTATGAAGTAATTTCAAGAGAGTTCCTCCTTTTCACGACCTGTAAGTACAATGTTGATCCATTGTTTTAAGTGGGCGGCGTAAAGCCACGCGGCTTCCACACGTCGCCCTGTCAGTTTTTCCAGCGCCTCGGCGTAAAGTCCAAGCTGAGTGCTGTAGCGCTGTTTCAGCAGTGTCACAGCCTCAGGACCGCTGACTCTGTCTGTTTTATAATCCACCACTACCAGGCCTTGTTCATCCTCAAAGTAGAGATCCACGACGCCCTGAATCAGGCTGAACTCTCGTCCTGAGCCGCGTTTTAGAACAAAGGCCTTCTCCCGTTCCAGCACCTGCGCGTCAAGGAGCCTTTGAAAGAGCGGGTGGTCGAAAAAGCCGGCCAGCGCCGGCCATTCAAGATCGTCCGCCAGCGTCTGATCCAGTCTGCCTTCTCTGACAAGTCTCTGCTTTTCTTCATTGAAAACCGATTCTCTTTCTGCCGGTGTTCTTTGGCCCATTTTTGAAAAGTCCATAAACTGGAGTACAGTATGGAACGCACTGCCTCTGGCAGCACCCATGGCCGCTCTGCTTTCCTGCGCCATAAATCTTGGTGTTTCTGTCAGTTCAGGCTTATAGAGGACCTCTAAAGTCATAGCGCGATTCAGCGGGGTCTGACCCAGAGCTTCGAGGGTTTTAAGATCTGAAACACTCACCTTGGAAGGCAAAGCGGAAGCCCGGGCGTCAGTTTGATCCCCATGAGCTTCTTTCAATGTTCGCCCGCTGTCCAGCCGCCGCAGAACAGCGGTATCCAGGACATGGTCTCCGGCCTGCGCCAAAAGATCGTCCAAGGCGCGGTCAGAGGCCGCTTCAAAAGTTTGAGCGCGGATCTGGTCTTCAGCTCGTATCAAATTGAACCCCCAGCGGGCAGCTTCTGAGGCCTCCTCGCCTGCAGCATAAGCCCCCATCCAGTCCAGCAGACACTTTGCCTGGCGCATTGCAAAGGCAAGACAGCCTCTGCCATAGTTGCTGAGGGCTTTGTCGACAAATTTTGTCGACCCGGTGACATATAAGCGGTCCACTGCCCTGGTCAAAGCAACATAAAGTATTCTAAGCTCCTCTGAAAGTGCCTCACGCTCTATTGCTTTCTGAATCGCCAGCTGAGGCAGCGACGTTCTGTAGGTTCGCTTCTCCGCATCGATTTCCTTGAGCGCAATGCCGAGATCTTTGTGAAGCAGCAAATCACCATAAGTGTCTCTCATATTGAATTTCTTTCCAGTATCAGCCAGGAAGACAATAGGAAATTCCAAGCCTTTACTTTTGTGGATACTCATGATGCGGATGAAGTCCTCATCCTCCGAGAGAGTTTTTGGCACCTCCGCACTAAACTCTGAGGCATCCCCCTCTTCGAGGACTTTGATAAAGCCGGATAAATCTCCCCTGAGCGCCGCTTCATAGTCTCCCGCACGCTCGACGAGCTTCATCAGCTGATTGGCCCGGAGTTCTCCCTCCGGCATGGCGCGGGCGTAGTCCAAGAGACCGGTTTCGATCATCAGACGCCAGACGAAATCGCCGACGCGCTCATAAGCAGCATAGCCCGACCAAACTTCAAGGCGCGAAAGAAAGTCCTTCAGTCTGGAGGACAGGCCAGTCTCAGCGCCGGAGCCCTCTTCTGAAAACAGCGTCACAGCGTCTCTGAAGGTTCCCAGGGGAGAGAAAGCGCGTATGGCCGCCAGCTCATCTGTGCCAAAGCCGCCTATAGGCGATCTGAGCACTGTAAGCAGATCGAGATCCAGACGGCTGTTGTCGAGAATCTTCAATAAACTCAAGGCTGCCTGCATCTCAAAGGAGGAGATTCTGGCGCCCACGCCATCTGCCCGGACAGGCAGCCCATATTGGCTCAGTACCTGAACATAGGTTTCAGCGGCAGCTTTGGGTGAGCGCATGAGGATGACAACATCTCTGAAAGCCGGCTTTCTGTTTCGACCCAATTTTGGATCGTAAATGTCCATTTTCAAAGTACCCTTGATCAGATCCGCAACGACGTGTGCTTCCAGTTCGGCATTCTTCATGTAGGACAATGCCTCTTCAAGATCGGGATCCGTTTCATCCGCGCCAGACTCTGATGCCGCAGCCGCCGGTATGGACTCAGAGGCGGCTTCAAATGCGCCTGCTTCAGAGGTCTCGGCGTCACTCCCGGATTTCGCTTTGCCTGTATCAATCAATGTCAACGACAAAGAGGGGAACGCTTCCTTCGGAAATGACAATCCCGGGTTAAGACGGGCGTGGTGGTCATAAACCACTTCGCCCAGGGACAGGTTCATGACCTTCTCAAAAAAGCCGTTGACTCTCTCAATCAGCTCAGGCCTGGTGCGGAAGTTGGCGCTGAGGTCTATAATCCTGTTCCTCGCCCCTTCCTCCCTGGAATAGCTGTTCAGTTTGTCCATGAACAGGGTTGGATCCGCCAGCCTGAACTTGTATATGCTTTGCTTGACGTCGCCGACCAGAAAGACGTTGTCTTCCCTGGCGATCGCCCTGACCACCGTCTCCTGGACCAGGTTTGAGTCCTGGTACTCATCCAGAAACAGGTGGTCGAACTTGTCTCTGTACATGCCGGCAATTTCCTCATCCTTGAGTATATCAATGGCGAGGTGCTCAAGGTCATAAAAATCTATGACCCCGGCTTCTTTCTTCAGCAAACCGTAATTTTCCTCCAGCGAGATCACCAATTCAGAAAGCGCCCGGGTTCCGGGCAGCAGTCTGCGAATGGATTGATCCAGCGCGTCGGGGGATTGTGAGAAAAAGTGCTTTCCAAGGCGCTTGATATAATCCTTAACCAGGTCTCTGCGCTCCTGGACTGCATCTTTCAGCGCCGGGTCCACCTGTTCGGCTTCCGCACCCCGAATGGGCTTCAGTTTGTCAAACTTGAGATCCGCCAGTGACTCATAGGCGGCGGCATAGCCTGCTTCCATACTGTCCATGAGATTTTCCAGCAGCTCAAGATCTGACCGGATTGCAGGGAGATAAGCCATGGGGCCGCATGGATCCATACAGAGCTGCTCCGTTTCTCTGTGAGATTCCATCAAGCCCTCCAGCTCCTCAGAAATCATCTGCAGCAGCGCTTTCAGCCAAAGGCTGTCCTGCGCTTCGTGAACCTCCAAAGCCTCTGTCTGGCTCACCAGCCAGGCTTTCGGGTCCGGCTGGGATTGTATAAAACCGTGGACATTCCACAAAAGGGCTTCAATTTTTTCATCTGTGCGGTTGCCTGAAAACGCTTCAATAAATTGGCTGAAGTCAGGGGACATAGCCTCGTAAGCTGCCTCCAAAGTCAGCATGGCCGCCTCTTCCCGCAGGGATTTGAGCAACGTTGCGTCACCAACCCTAAAGGCCGGATCCATGTCCACTTTATAGAAGTGCTTTCGGACCAGGTCGTTGCAGAAGGCATGCAGCGTCATGATGTAGGCGCTGCCGGCGCGCTCCAGCTGTTCTCTCAGCCACAGCGCGTCTGCGCCCGGCTCCCTCAGTTTTGCGGACAGGGCTCTGATAATCCGGGTGCGCATTTCCCCTGCTGCCGCGTTGGTGAAGGTCACTATGAGCATGTTTCTAATAGGGATTCTGTCCTCGGCAATCAGCTGCAGGATGCGTTCGACCAGCACGGCAGTTTTCCCCGAACCGGCAGCCGCTGAAACCAGGAGGTTCGCATTTCTGGAGCGGATCGCGCTGTCCTGATCCGGGGTCCACTTGACTTCTATCCGAGGGTTGGATGGAACGACAGATTGGACTGCGCTCCGAGGTGAAGCCTGCGCCCCGGACAGACCATTCGAATTTGGAGTTTCTGCTGAACCACTCATGACTTCACCTCCTCTTCCCGTTTATCATGCTCGACCAGGGTGCTTTCCTCCCGGGACTGACTCCCCCCGGCTCCGTAGTCATCCATCCACTGGGTGCCTTTTAGCTTCTTCAGATTTCTGTAGTGGTTGCCCCCGTAAGTCAGGTCAAACTGACAGATGCCCATGAGATCACAATAATCACAGGCGGTTTTCGATCCGAACCTGTAAGGCGCCACATCTATGTCCCCTTTTAAGATCTCAGTGCCAAGGGCTGCTATTTTGTCCCGGACATACCGTCTGAGACTTTCGAAGGTCGAGGTTTCAAGGACGCCGGAGCCGGCAGTCGGCGTTCCGTCTCTTTTGAGTTCGAATGGAATTCTGACAGATTTCGTTTCGGACTCCAAAGTCTGATCGAGGCGCTTCGCCATCTCCGAGCCGCCTATAATAAGTCCGTTGAGCTTAAGTTTTTTCAAGAGCTCCCGCTCGACATCCTCTTCCCTGACACTTTCGAGATCAACCATAGGGTCATCTATTTTAAAGTAAAAGAGACCCCCGGGGTAAACCTGCGGCATGGCGGTCAGAATCGACGGATCATTGAGAACCGCATCCATGTAGGCGACCAGCTGGAGCTGGAGGCCGTGGTGAATTTTGGAGAGATCCAGGGTCTCAGCGCCGGATTTATAATCGACTATTTGTACAAAGGCCACGCCTTCATCCGTTTCACACAAATCTATCCTGTCGATCCGCCCTTCCAGCAATAGCCGCTGTCCGTCAGCCAGCTCAATCAGAATAGGAGGAAGGCTGTCCGGACGGTTTGAGGAAAAAGCGAGCTCAAAGGCTTTAGGCTTAAAATGGCTGTGAGCCAGGTGATCCAAAATGGTCATTGCCGCTCTCGTCCCGGTGCGTTTGACGCGCCTCAGGACATAGCGATTCCGTTCAGAGTTTGCAAATACGGACCTGCCATGGCGTTCGACGCTTTCGTCCACGATTTGACCGATCAGCGCTGCGACTTCTTCCTGGGTCTGGGGGGCGTTCTCGTGACCATCGGCCAAAGCTCTGAGGGCAAAGCTTTCAACTGCGCTGTGGAACAGCCGGCCCACTTCCGGAAGATCCACCTCATAGGGCACCACCCGCGCGGGTCTGAGGCCAAAATCCACGAAATGCTTAAACGGACAGGCGGCAAAGCGCTCCAGCCTGGAGATGCTGGTGGTCAGCGGCACGCCGAAAAGCGTCTCTGTTGCGGCCTGAGAGAGCGGCTTAGGCCGATTGTTGTGGTGAAAGGCTTGTCTCAGCTGGCGCGCGCGTGCTTCAAAGGCAGGTTGGGATTCGAAATGTCGCAGCATAGCAGCCCATTCCAATTCCGGCCGGGACTGTCTGCCATCCAGCCACTCGCGAATCTGCCTGGTTATAGGCGCGATCACCGCATTGTAGTTGGACGCCCGGGCAGATGGCGACAACTCATCCAGCCGCAGGTGCTCAATTTTGATTTGAGGAAATAAACTGTCAAGCCTGTCGAGCAGATAGGACGGCCGCAAACTCCGCCCCATGCCATCCGCAAAAGCACAGCTCACATAGAGCGCCTCAGAAGGCTTCGCCATGGCCAAATGGATAGAGAAGGATTCATTCATAGAGAGATAGTCGCTGATGGATTTCAGGTCCAGCTGACACGCGCGGAGGCTCAGCTTTTCTTCCTCGGTGAGAAGTCCGCTGCCGTCCCGGTTGGAGGGCAGGATCCCATCTGCAGCGCCCACGAGAAAGAGCGCCTTGATGGGGTGGCTTCGGGAGTGCTCCACTTTGCCAATCAAGACCGTATCAAAGTCCTGAGGCAGCATACCCGTTTCATAGGCGGCAAAACCAGCTTCCAGGATCGCCCTGTAATCGCCCAGTTTCATGGCGGTTTCAGGAGACACCGACACAATCTGGTCGAGGAGGTCGGAGATCATATTCCACCCCTGGATGAGCTCGAAGGCTGCTTCAAAGCCGCTTTGGGATCCAATTTCCCCCATGCGGACTTCATAGCGCTCCCGAACGCCGGAATTGACGAGCCAATTAAAGAGGGCCGTACTATAACCTGCTGCGGAATCCGTTTCTTTAAAAGCCGACTCGAACGCTCCAATGACATGCGCCAACTTTTCCCTGAGAGGTTCCAACTGGGCATCCTCAACCGGAATCTTCCACCGTTTGCCGCGGATCCCATTCTCAATGGCAAAGATCTCCAGCCGCTCCCATTCCTCTTTTTTGAGATCTGTCAGACCCGTTTTGAGGCCTCTGAACAATGGTTCCAGTCTAAAATCCTTCTGGTAGGCTTCGAGCATGGCAAGGATCAGCCTGGCAAGGGGATTTCCTACGATATCCCGCCGGTTGTCATGGAAGGTTGGAATCTGATACTGATTGAATACCCGCGTCAGAAGGTCGTCATAAATCTCAGGGGCATTGCTGACTACGGCGACATCCGAATAGCGGCAGCCCTGCTCAGCGACCAGCCTTCCAATTTCAAGGGCCACAAATTCCGCCTCGTCCCAGGTGGTATCAAAGGTCATGAGGCGAATCCCCTCCGGGACCCCTTCATAGAGGACCTGCGGGAATTCAAAGAGCTGCTGCTCTATATGCCGGAGCGGATTTTCAGGCTCATGGGGCGTTGGCATGTGTGTTGATGTAAATCCGCAGCCCGTTTCCTGAGCTATGGCTTCAAGCCGCCTGTAGGTTTCAGCCGTCGCCAAAAAAATCCCCGACTGCGTCAGATGCTCCGGATCCAAAGTCAACGCAACTCGTAAGGTTTTACAGTTTCTGGAAAGGCTCTCAATCAGTTTGAACTCCTGACCGGTAAAGCCTGAAAATCCGTCGATGCATACCGTAGAACCGGCGAGGCCCGCAAGCGTTGAGACGCGTTCTGCCGCCAGGTCATAGCGGTCCTCCTCGTCCATGAGCGTCCCGGATTTAAGCGCTTCAAACCGTTCAAAGACAAGTGCTATATCGTTGATTTTGGCTGCGGTCAGCCTGGGCAGACCCTCACCGGAATCCCGAAGCTTGGCCGGTCCTATGCCCGATCGCTTCAGCTCAGCAAGAAAGTCGCCCATCATAGTTATAAATCCGGGCTTTCGGTGCGCGGACCGGTAAGCTTCCAGACGATCGGCAGACTCCAGCAGAATGCGTTTGAGCAGCATGTGCCGTCCAAGCTCGTCCAGATACAGCTGCTGACTGGCCTGGGTGGATTCGAGCACCCTGTCCACCAGTTTTCTAAAACTGAGGACCTGTACCCTGAGCAGGCCTTCCAGGTTCTGATAGCTGATCAGCTCCCGTTCCGCCTGAAGCGTGAACTGCTCCGGTACGATCAGCCAAACTGTGTTGCCAAGATCCCCCGTCACGCCCGAGTCGCTTTCCAATTGAGCGAGAAGCTCATAGATCCCTTTTGTCTTGCCGCTGCCGGAGCGGCCTGTTACCACCTGAATCAATTGCTGCACCCCACTTTTCAAGCCTGTATTACAGGTAAAAGAAACCAGGAGGAAGACGGTGACAATAGGAAGTCTGGAGAGCGACTTCCGCTGCACGATCTTCCTCCCGTTTTGCTACGCTCGCCTAAATCGCCCTGCGCGCTTCGAACTCCTTAAAAAAATGGTGCCGATGGTCACCAGTACGACATTCAAACCAATATAAAGTCCGAAGATCCGAATGGCAATATCCACAAAAAATTGTTCTTGTAGAATCACAATCAGCAAATCCGTTTTGGGATTGAGAAGCCACAAGTCATTGTCGAAAAAGAGTTCATGAAACAACGTGAAGTATTTCGTGAAGTCAATGGTGATCAACAGCAATAAAAATCCGGCTGCTGCAATACCCAGCACACCAGCGCCAATCAAACCCCGGTAAAGCAGGGCGCGGTCCCTGCTGAGCTGCAGGGCGACAAAGGCAGACAGGGCAAAGGCCGCAATGGCGATCATTTTGATTCTGCCATTCAGTTGAAAGAGCACCAAAACGTCCACCATATGGGTCTGCTCCCGATCATTAAAGAGCTGAACCTGCCTCCCGTTTCTTTCAACTTCAAATTGAAACTCAGGCTCCTGTCCTTTGAGATAACCAATGATCATGTCCGAGACGCCGCCCAGCTCTTCCGCAGTCAGCCCAGTAAGTTCGGTCGTGCCTAGTTTTTCAAACTCCTGGTCATAATAACTGCGACTCATTGAAAAGACATCAATGCTCAGGCTCAGTATAAATAAATTTGCTGTGACTGCCATAATCAGGACAAGAAGCCATTTTGCCGCACTTGGCAATTCAATTGCCGGTCCCTGCTGTGGTACTGACGATATTCTCATTGAATTTTCATTGCCTCCAACACTTGTTCAGCATGTCCCGCCGCTTTTACGCCTCTAAAGACGTGGATCAGTTTCCCGGATTCGTCAAAGACAAAAGTGGATCGGTCGACACCCATGACATCCTTGCCATACATCTTTTTCGCCTTCATGACGTCAAAATAGTGATGGGCGGTCTGATCAGGGTCACTAAGAAGTACAAAATTCAAATCCTGCTTTTCAATAAACTTAAGGTGAGATTTGACAGAGTCCCTGCTGATCCCGACAACCTCGGCATTCAAAGCTTCAAAAGCTTCTTTCAGTGCCCGAAACTCGAGCGCTTCCTGCGTTCAGCCTGAGGTGCTGTCTTTGGGATAGAAAAAGAGCACCAGTTTTTTCCCTTTGGCTGCATAATCAGACAGTTTGACGGCTTCGCCCCCACTGCCTTCAAGCACTAGTTCAGGCACTGCTGCACCGATCTCGATCATAAAATTGCCTCCTTCATATGGATGACGCCAGACACGCCGTGAATGAAGCGGGCGTCTGACGTCATCTTGCTGACAGCCGTTTTATTTGTTGAGGACTTTGTCGACTCTTGGCGCTCTGAGACGGTGTGCCTGCTCAAAGCCGGAGCCTATCAAAGGTCTCAGGTAATATTTAAAATCGTCAGTAACGTGGTTGCCGGCGAGGTTGATGTACTCATCCGGCATCAGGCGGGTCTTGGCCGCAACGGTTTCCAGAGGCACCAATTTGTAGTCCACAGAGTAAAAACCGGTTCTCTCAATGGCAATTGAACCGTCGACGCGATTCCAGATCGCGAATTGAGCAGCTTTTTCGCCGACTTCGCGCGCCTCTCTCTGGTCGACATCTGAAACGCAGCCCAGGAAGGATCTTTGCAGGTAACCAAAGGTATCTGCCCTGACGCGGCTGATATTCAGTTTTGTTTTGATGAGATCCGCCAGGTAATCGCCCAAGACGCCGGATCCGGAGAGTTGAACATTGCCATGAGCGTCAAACTCCTGCTTCATGCCGGAATGCTGGCTGATAGGTTTGCCGTTTGCGTCCACAACCCCTTCAGAGATCGCGATAATGCAGCGGCCATACTTATCATAAGTCTCCTTGACGTCCTTCAGGAAGTTATCAACGTCAAAGGTGCGCTCCGGCAAATAGATGAGGTGCGGACCATCATCCGGATACTTCTGAGCCAAAGAGGCCGCTGCCGTCAGGAAGCCCGCAGAACGGCCCATGACAACGCCTATGTAGACGCCGCCCATGGCGCGGTTGTCCAGGTTAACCCCTGAGAAAGCGCTGGCGACATAACGGGCTGCAGACCCATAACCCGGGGTATGGTCGTTCATCATCAGATCGTTGTCAATAGTTTTCGGAATATGAATCGCCCTGAATTCATAATTGGCGATTTCTGCGTATTGATTGACAATCCGGACCGTGTCGCTTGAATCATTGCCGCCAATGTAGAAGAAGTAACGGATGTCATGCGCTTTCATAGTTTCAAACATTTCGCGGCAAAACTTTTCGTCAGGCTTGATGCGTGTCGACAAAAGCGCTGAGGACGGCGTCTTGGCGACCTGCTCCAGATTATGAGTCGTCTCCTGTGTCAGATCGAGAAAATTCTCGTTGACTATGCCTTCTACACCATGCTCAGCCCCGTATACCTTTGTGACCTGGCTGAATTTTCTGCTTTCAAGAACAGCGCCTACCAAGGATTGATTTATGACCGCCGTAGGGCCGCCGCCTTGAGCGACTAAAACTTTTCCTCTTAATTCCATAAATGATCGCCTCCTAAAATGACATTTGAACTATTGATACCCGAAAAGTCATCAAATTGACATTCTCAGGAAAACTTTGTTGCTGCGTTTCAGCGAAACTTTTATCAGATGCCATAGCGTTCTTTGTATTTCGCTTTCAGATCCTGGATGTAGTAGCTGGGATCAAAAGGCTTACCGGTAGCTGCCTCTATGAGCTGCTCCGGCTTTAGCCGTTTGCCGTGGCTATGCACATGAAGTGTCAGCCACTCCAAAATATCGCCAAAGTCCAGAGATCTCAGCGCCCGTTCCACATCGACCTCCTGTTTCATGAAATGCAGGAGCTGTGACGCATAGGCATTCCCCAAAGCGTAGGATGGGAAATAGCCAATAAGACCGGCTGCCCAATGGACATCCTGAAGCACCCCTTCCCCATGATGGGCAGGCTCCACGCCAAGATAGTCCCTCATCAAGCGGTTCCAAGCCTCCGGCAGGTCCTCAACTTCCAGCGCCCCTTCAAAAATGGCTTTTTCAAGTTCATAGCGCACCATGATATGCAGCGAATACGTCAACTCATCTGCTTCAATCCGAATCAAAGTCGCTTCGACACGATTGATTGCTTCTATGAACGTGTCAAGCGGTATGTCATCCAGCGCCGGGCTGAACTCTGCCTGCATTTCATCGTACAGCTTTCTCCAAAAGGCTTTGCTTCTGCCAAAAGCATTTTCAAACATCCGCGACTGAGATTCATGGACCGCCGAGGACGCACCTCCGTCCAAACCAGTATTGGCAAGAATTCTATCAAAATTTTGTTCATAGATGCCATGCCCGCCTTCATGAAGGACACTGAATATGGAGGAAATGAATTCCTGCTCATAGTAATGGGTGGTCATTCGAACATCATCTATGGACATAGCATTCGTAAACGGATGCTCACTTTCCTTCAGAAAGCCCCGGTTCAGGTCAAAGCCTATGACCTCCAGCAACCGTCTGGAAAACGCCTCCTGTTTCTCCTTTGGAATCGCCCTGGAAAGAAAATCATAGTGCTGCGGGTTTTCGGAGATCTTCTCCCTGATTCCGCTGAGCAGCGGCACTATTTCCGCTCGAAGCTCGCCAAAAAAGCGATCCAGTTTTTTGACCGTCATTCCCGGTTCAAACATTTCAATCCAGGCATCATATGGATGTTGATCATACCCGATGTATTCTGAGAATCTCCTCGCAGTATCAAAAATGATTCTGTAATGGGACTTAAATCCCTCAAAATCACTTGCCCGCTTTGCCTCTTCCCATTCCACTTCTGATTTCGAAAGAAAAGTCATGAACTCAGTATAATCGTCCTTAGGAATTTTTTCTATTCGCTTGAGTTCAATCAGCCACTCCCTGGCAATGTCCCCTTCAAGGGTTCCCGCCTCCCGCGAAAATGCTTCCAGCAGCACCCTGAATTCAGGGTCCACGAGGAAACGATAGTGTTCGCGCGTCAAGACGCCATAACCTTTGCTCCTGAAGCCCACGCCCGCGATTGGCGCGCCGCTCACCGTCTGGTCCCAATTAATGGTGTTCATGGCCAGCCGGTAAGCAGACAATATTTCAAGAAACTCATAAAGTTTCTCCTGACAGGTCCGGCGTTCCTCGGTTGAATGCCAGAGTTCTTGGCTGGTCAGACTGCCGGTTCTATGATCAGAGCTGCTCTCAGGTCTGTCCATACAATCAGCGCTCCAGTCTCACACAGACCTTATCCCGAGTGATTTCGCCGATGGTCCCGGCCCCCGTCATCAGCATAGCCTCTGTCAATTCTGCCTTAAGCTTATTCAAATACAGCCCGACACCCTCTTCAGCCCCGCCATAAACGGCATAGGCGAACGGCCTGCCGATCAAGACGCCCTGGGCGCCCATAGCAATGGCTTTGAAGACATCCAAGCCTGTACGGAATCCCCCGTCGACCAGGATCGTCATCTTCCCGCTGACTGCCTTTACTATATCCGGCAGCACTTCAATGGTCGACGGCGTTTCATCCAGCACCCGCCCGCCGTGATTGGAGACAATAATGCCGCTGGCGCCGGCTTCAAGTGCTTTTTTTGCGCCTTCAACTGTCATGATCCCCTTCAGGATAAACGGCACTTTGATCTGCGCAATAATTTTTGAAAGGGTTTCAACCGACATAGGTGCCACCGGTTTCCCCTGTGCCGCCAAAATAGCAAGTCCGGCAGCGTCGATATCCATTGCTACCGCGAGCGCGCCCGAGGCCTCGGCCATCTTCGCCTTATTAAGGACCTCTTCGTAACTCCAAGGCTTGATTGTAGGAATACCCCAGCCTTCGAGCTCATAGATGGCTTCAATTGTCCCCTGGAACACTTCATCCTTTACGCCGTCCCCCGTGAATGCCACCGTTCCGGCTGAGTGGCAGCCCTTCAGCAAGGCGCTGGAATAGGACAGATCGTCATATAAGTCGCTATAGTGAAGGCCAACTGCGCCAATAGGCGCCGCATACACCGGCAGATCCACCGTCTTTCCAAAGAGCGTCGTTTGGGTGGATACCGCTTTTGGGTCATAGATGGTATCCATTTGGAGGCGGATCTTTTTTAAGTCCTGGTAACTTCTGATGAATCCAAGTCCTGAGCCTTTTCCGCCCGGCCCCGGGATCATGCCCCTGCATGCGATGCCGTTGCATTCCGGACAAACTTTGCAATAAGGACCAATATTCTGCTTCGCATTGTTCAACACTTCCTGATAATTCATCACTCGGTCACTCCTTAGGTTAGACTCACTTGAGGAACCATACCCTTGTTCCATTCAATAAAAGTATACCAAATTCTCAGACAGGAAGACATAGAAGGATGACATCGGGCCCGCCTCATCTCCTACATTTTCAGGTTGCTTCTGTTCTAAGCTGCAAAGGTATGATATAATGTCAAGCGGTTAAGCTCGAAAAACGCACGCCATCTGGCGAAATAAGGCAAGACATTGAAGGGAGTTTTAAGTTTGAAACTATACGAAGCATGGGAAGCGCTCGCCGCACAAGAGCGCAGCGAAAAGGAGCATCAGTCCTTCTGGCAGGCGTACCTCCTCAAGGAGCAGCACAACTACGAAAAAATGCTGGGCGAAAAGAACACCAAGCTCACAGGCACTATTGCGGAACTCGCAGAAGCAAACGACATGGATGCCGTTACTTTTGCCGGCTTCCTGGACGGGATCAATACAAGTCTCGTCGAGGCTGTCACTTTAGAGGATCTGGAAGAAACCACTGCCATTGATGCAGAAGTGGATTTCGAAAAACTCTACTTCAACATGCTCGACGCAAAGGCAGAATGGCTCTATAATTTGCCAGCATGGGAAGAGATCCTGTCCGAAGAGGAGCGCAAGGAGATCAAAAAAGAGTTCAACAAGTCGAAAACTGTGGTCAAAGATGCCAAAATTGGCAGAAATGATCCTTGCCCATGCGGCAGCGGAAAGAAATACAAAAAGTGCTGCGGCGCATAGCCCTTTAGCGCTTATAGTCTCTAAAAGATTAAGTGACCTTGGTAAGACCGGCTAATAACTGCCATTCTTATCAAGGTCACTTTTTTTCAAAGTTGGAAGGAAGCCTGAGTCGATAGGCATCAGCCGCAGACACCGGTTTCCGCTTAAATTATTTTGCCGCCTCAGCTGTCTCCATGTAGATGCTGAGACTTGGAAATGCCGGCGATGTGCCGACTTCTTTCATGATTTTCATGACACTCAGCTGAATCCTCTCCCTGATTTCAAAAAAGAGGGCCAGATCGTTGGTGTTGATAAAGCAGTTCACTAGAACATCCAAACTGCTGGCGCCAAATTGATCGAAGCGAACAATCCGTCCATCCTGCAACACCATGTCCTCAGTGTCAAAATAGCTGAGGATCCTGTCTCTGAGGTTTTCAAGATCCTCAGGCCCGGCATCATAGGTCACGCCCAAAGTAAACCTGAGGCGTCGGATTCCCCTGCGTGTGAAGTTTGAGATAGGATTGTTGGCCATAATGGAATTGGGCACCACGACGACTTCTTTCGTCGCCGTTCTGATTCTCGTGCTGCGGAAAGACAATTCCTCGACTTCACCTTCTACGCCGCTGCAGGAGATCCATTCCCCAATGTCATACGGCCTGTCCATGATCAGCGTCATCCCCGCGATCATATTGCCCAGCGTGTCTTTGGCCGCCATGGCAAAGGCAAGGCCCGCAATGCCCAGTCCGGCAATAAAGCCGTTGACGTCAAAGAATTCACTCGCCGCCATGCCAATAGCCAGTACCATGATCAGCGTTCGAATCACTTTGACCGTCAGCTGCTTCACGAGTACGGTTGAACCGAGATTCAAGCGATCGTCCAACTTGAAGAGCACGCTCGAATAAACCCTGTCCAGATTGTAAAAACCTGTTGCCATGGTTAAGATCACGACCACACGCATGAGTTTGTCCACAAATCCGGAAGCCGCAGCCAGCGGGAGATACTGGATCATCAAATACTTATAAGCCAGGTAGAGGCCTAAAAAAACAAACAGATACTTCAACGGTTTTTCAAATGCTTTTACTATAGACTCATAAACCTCGCTATCCATCTTTTTCGCCACGACCCGCAAAAGCTTGAACAGCAGTTTCTCAAGCAGTCTATGACCCGCCACAAAAACTAGGACAATGCCCGCAGCGATCAGCGCGTTCCACCCTATTGAGGGCAGACCCGTACCCATGCCAAACGCGGCAGACAAAGCGGCTGCGACTTCAATCATGCTTACTCTTCCTCCTCAATTGCATAGGATGGCTTATAGACTCTCCTGTAGTCAATGGATTGAACTCCGTCACTGAAAGTTCCCGGCGCAATGCCGTCAACAGCCTTGGCCATGTCGTACATACGTGCGTCGATCATATCCAGATAATGAAGAAGCTCTCCTTCAGGTATACTCGGCTTTTTAGGACTGCCATACTCAGGCTCATAATGATGCGTCAAAATTAAATGCTGCAGCAGCAGAGAAATTTCACGTTCAAGTCCAATCTCCTCGGCCAGGTTATCAATAGTCTTGATGCCCATGATAATGTGCCCCAGAACTTGGCCTTCAAAGGAATACGAACTGACAATCCCGAGCTCATCCGCCTCCATCTCATTGATCTTCTCAATGTCATGAAGAATTACACCGGCGTACAGGAGATCCTTGTCCAGATTCCCATAGATCCCACAGAGGACTTTTGCGCTTCTGAGCATTCTGAGCACATGATACAACAGCCCTGATCGAATGGAGTGATGATGTTTCTTGGCGGCAGGATAAATTTCAAATTTGTCTGCATACAGCCCTATAATTCGCTCCACGAGTTCGCGCAGCTTCTCTTTTTCAATTTCAGCGATATAGCCCCAAAGCTCCTGCATCATGGCCGCACTGGATTCAGGCGCGCTCTGGACGAGCATCTCCACTTTGACCTCGTCGGCCGGCTCACTGAGCCGCATCTTGGTCACCTTCATCTGAAGAGAACTCTGCCAGCTCGTCACGGTGCCACGAATTTTGACGACATCCCCCGCCTTGAACATGCCGACCAAATCTTCCGGCAAGTCCCAGTACTTTGAGTTGATTTCTCCGGAACTGTCAGAAATAGTAAAATCCAGATATTTTTTGTTGTTGGTTGATGTCTTCAGATTCAGACTCCTGATTAGGAAAAATCCCTGGATTTCCTCACCGGCCTCAAAGTTTCTAATCGTTTTCTCACTCATCACAATCCTCCCGGATCCTTAAACAAATAGTTATTACGCCGGTGTTTAAAGCTTTGAAGGCTTTCTCGTCAAACAGATGACTTTGAAGCACTTCAACCATTTTCAATTTAACTGCTTAAACACCGGAGCAACAGGAACCCCTGTTTTAGACAGGGGTTCCACAAGTGGTCTATTTTCGCTCTATTGGATACGATGCCTTGAGCGCATTCACATGATTCATATAAACACTGGACTGCTTTCTCATGACCAATTCACGGTGAAGATCATCTCTGACCTCTTCGAGTGACATTCTTCCCACTTCATCCCTCTCAGTCACTTCAATCAAGTGGTATCCAAATTGAGTCTGGACCGGTGCGCTCAGCTCGCCAATCGCAAGTGTAAATGCTGCCTCTTCAAACTCAGGCACCATCTGGCCCTTGCCAAACTTGCCAAGGTCGCCGCCCTGTTCTTTGGAAGGACACATGGAGTGCGCTTTTGCCGCATCAGCAAAATCTTGTCCGTTCTTTATGGAAGCCGCGATTTCCTCAGCTGATTCAAGTGACGGAACGAGGATATGTCTCGCACGAACGCCGCCTTCTGTCTCAAATGCTTTTGGATTCTCGTTGTAGAACGCCTGAAGCTCCTCTTCGCTCACTTCAACAGCATCCAGGAGATTTCGGATGGCAAAACGCTTAAGAAGATTCGCTTTTTCGCGTTCAACCTCTTCCAGAAATGCCGGCGACTGGTCAAGCTTCTGATTCAAAGCTTCTGCATAGAACAACTCCTGGTGGATCAATTCGTCCACGAGGCGCGATTCACCTTCAGGTCCCTGAAAATTTGCGGCCTGCGGCCCTATCTGCATTTTGAGTTCTTCTACGTCCTGACGCGTGATTTCACGTCCGGCTACGATGGCGAGTACTTGATTTTGCATGATGAATCTCCTTTTCTGTAAATGAATTTGTTGTGTTGACTACTTTTGGAGCATTTCCTTCAACTTGGCGAACAGGAATTCTTTGAGGGGCATGTCCTCAATTTCCGGGCCGTTTCCATCTATAACCCCTGCAATTTTGAAGAAGTTGACATAGAGATGATTCCCGGCTTTGTAAACCGTATCTATGTGACCCGGAAGAAAAACGACATCCAGCTGCTCAATAGTTTCATCAGTTTCCAGAGCTG
>NZ_JAOTSB010000002.1 GCF_030247605.1 Acidaminobacter sp.
GCTCAAAAACGTATCACTCGTAAAACTTCAAAAAAATCAATCCCAGCAGGGTTTTGGATGGCGCTTTTCTCATGGATCATTGCAATTTTCATCATGAGCGGCAGCCTTAATGAAACTTTTTCACTGGCAGAAGTCGAACCTCAGCAAATGGAAGTTCAGGTCGAAAAAGGGGACACCTTGTGGGGAATCGCACAAGAGATCAATACTACCGTTTTCAATCATGACTATGATGTCAGGCACCTGATTTATGCTATAGAAAAAGCCAATGGACTTGAGAATGCCATCATTCATCCAGGCCAGATCCTTGTGATTCCGCTTGATTTGGAATAGGATATTAAAAAAACAGCACAAGCGTGCTGTTTTTTTGTTTATGAAATAAATTTTATGTCTTGCTTCTCTTACTCATTAATTGAGTTGTCTTCAAGTTTTGCAGATTCAGGTTCTGATCCAGCTTCGGATTTATTAATTGGCAGGGCTTCCGGTTCGCCCGGCAGTGCTTTGTAATTGGAACGTATCCCTTTGTCAAACTCATCGAGGAGCTCATACTTATTGACAATTTCACGCTTTAGATTCTTTCTGTGGGCCGCGTAGAGCTGGGTCGTTGTCACGTTGTCGTGGTCAAGTAAGCTCTGTACGTCATAAATGGAAAAGCCGTACTCAATCAGGGAGGAAGCAGCTGTCGCGCGAAGTTTGTGAGGACTGTAGCCATCACTTCTGGACGTCCCGAGGGGGATAGAGGTGTATTTCTTCACCAGTTGACGTATGGCCTTGACGGTCATGCGTGTGCCCTGGAGCGATAAAAATAACGCGTCCTCATAGCCACTCTGTACCGGAATCAGGCTGCGCTCCAGCTCAAGGTACTCGTTCAGGACAGCCTCAATTGAACGGTTGATGGGCATATTGACTTCTTTGCCACGTTTTCTGTAAATTTTAAATTCACCGCGTCCAAAATGAAAGGAACTGAGATTGAGCTGCTCCAGTTCACTGAGGCGCAGTCCATAAGTTGTGAAGAGCATCAGAATTGCCTTATCACGGTGTTTGGTCTTTTGCCAGTATTGAAGTTCTTTTTCAGTCAGTCCTTTACCGGTTTCGACAGCGTCCAGCATGACTGCCACTTCATCAATTTCCAGTTTTTTGATGGCATCCGGCTGAGGCTTTGGCAGTTTGATTGGATTAAACCCATCCGTTATGTTGCGTTCAATCAGACCTTCACGGTAGAGATACTTGAAAAACACACTTAGGCTGGAGCGCTTTCTGCAAAGTGAACTATTATGATTCTCCATAAGATAATCATTATCTTTGCCTGAAACCACATATCTGGCACAATATTCGCCCATGTAATAATTAATATCCCGCGCGTGCAGCTTATCCAGCGTTTCGAGCTCGACCAACCGGGTTTCTTCAGCCTCCGTCAAACGGGTTTCTTGGACAAGATAGCGAAAGAAGAATTCCAGATCTCTGAGATATGCCACGCGCGTATTCAGCGACACTGCGTTCTTTAAGTAGGTAAAGAAGGGACTGAGGTAATGGGGGAGTTTGCGTTCAATGGATTCACACAATTCAATGCGTTCATTTTCCTGAAGTACAATGTTGTCAGGCTTAGAGGATTTGTTGTGGATCTTGATAGGTTTACGACTCATAGGATTAGATGCACCTCCAGTGAACTAATGGGGTCAGACCTGCATGAACTAAATGACAAGTTACAAGTTCTTAAGTAATTCAAATCTAATTGAAGGGGTTTAAAGGCGGCTACTGCAGACCCGCATAACCCAACTGGAATATTAAAAACGGGGAGACCTTGGACTCACAAGGTTTGATGGATCCTAAGCCAATTATAGCTTTTATTTTAACCGCCGTCAACTATTCCCTAAATATACATTTAAAGAATAGTTGAATCGCAAGTATAAAGCCCGCTTTCGCGGGCTGATCTGTCTTATACTTTAAGATCTTGAGCTTGAAGCAAATCCGCTTCATGTGCTTTTAAAATTGGATCTATCTCGTTCTCAATAAACTCTACAACTTGCTGCGGTGCGCGTCCTACATAATTCTCCGGCTTTAAAATTGCCATTAAGTCATCCTGGTTCAATTTAAAATAATCATCCTTCAAAATCCGTTCAATTAAATCATTGCTTCGTCCATATAGTTTAACTTCTTTGCCGGCTTCCATTGAATGCACTCGAATGCGCTCATGCAGATCCTGACGATCTCCACCGGCTTTGACAGCTTCCATGATGATGTTTTCAGTCGCCATAAATGGCAGTTCGGCTTCTACATGCCGGCGAATCATCTCCGGATAAACCACCAGACCTGAAACGACGTTTAAAGCGATATCCAGACATGCGTCAATTGCCAGGAATCCTTCTGGAATTGATACCCTTCTATTGGCAGAATCATCCAGCGTTCTTTCAAACCACTGAGTGCTTTGAGTCATGGCGCTGTTTTGTGCATTTGCCATAGCCAGACGGCTGAGTGACGCTATACGCTCTGAACGCATTGGATTTCTCTTATATGCCATTGCGGAGGATCCAATCTGATGCTTTTCAAAGGGTTCTTCAACTTCTTTGAGATGCTGGAGCAAACGCAGATCATTGGTCATCTTATGCATGGATTGTCCTACTTGGGACAATGCGTTGAGCACTCTGGAATCAAGCTTTCTGGAATACGTCTGGCCACTGACTGGAATTGATGCCTCAAAACCGAATTTAGACACGACGAGATGATCCAGTGCTTTGACCTTTTCGTGATCGCCAACAAACAGGCTTAAAAAGCTGGCCTGTGTGCCCGTCGTCCCCTTCACGCCTCTCATTCTGAGCGTTTCAAGTGCAAAGGTGACTTCCTCATAATCCAGAAGCAAATCCTGCATCCATAGCGTCGCGCGCTTACCGACCGTTGTCAGCTGCGCAGGCTGAAAGTGTGTGAATCCAAGCGTTGGCATCTCTTTGTACTCAAGCGCGAAAACCTTGAGTGCAGCGAGCAAGCTGGCAAGTTTCTTTTGAACCAGCTCCAGGGCTTCCTTCATAACCAATATGTCTGTATTGTCTCCTACATAGGCGCTTGTAGCACCCAAGTGGATAATAGCTCTCGCCACCGGACAGGCATCACCATAAGTATGGACGTGCGCCATGACATCATGGCGAAGTTTTTTCTCATAGGCAGCCGCTAATTCAAAGTCTATATCCTCGACATGGGCTCTCAATGCATCCAGTTGTTCGTCTGTAATGGCTAAACCAAGCTCTTGCTCTGACTCTGCCAGTGCGATCCACAGCTTTCTCCAAGTTGAAAATTTCTTCTGACTTGAAAATAACCGAGACATCTCCTTGCTGGCATAACGCGTTATCAATGGATTTTCATATACTTCACTCATCCAGGCACCTCTTTCAGCTCTATTTTGTCGAACATTTAATGTCATTTTGTTTAATAAGTTCGCATTTATTATACCGAACTTTTATCAAGTATTCAAGTGAAAAGAAGACATCCGCAAAGTGGAGGCGCTGTCGATCGATCTAAACAGCTGACGCCGCCTTCAACACTGTGACTGACTTCTCACCTTCTTCCCCGCCCATAGCGAAAAACCAAAAAATTAAAAAGCCCTGAATCTTTTCAGATTCAGGGCTGCCTTCACAAAATTATCTTACGACAACAATGTTCTCAGCTTGTGGGCCTTTTTGGCCTTGAGCGACATCAAACGTTACCGTTTGGCCTTCTTCAAGCGTTCTGAAACCTGTTGAGTTGATTTGTGAGTAGTGAGCGAAGATGTCCTTGCCGTCTTCTGCTGTGATGAAACCGAAACCTTTGTCTGCGTTAAACCATTTTACTGTACCATTCATAATGAGTACCTCCTAATTTTTTAGTCTTAAACCTTTGCAATGAATATAACTGAGACTTTTTAAAATCAGGGGGCCCACTGAATGGACACCAATTCTAAAAACACACGTTAAATCATTTGCTCTTAATTTAAGCAACACCTTATATTACCACTTTAAAACCGTTATGTCAAACTTTATTTACCAATTACACTGCTCTGATCTGCCTCAGTATCCTCAAATTGCAATATTTCTTCAGGAATGGCACTTCCAAATGCATTCGCTGCAAGCTTACCCAACAGCTTATAGCAGACTTCAGAAATGGCAGGATGATAGCTCTCGGGATGCTGGATCCGGCCTAAATCCTTAAGCAATTCAAAAGCCCCAAGTCCTGAAAGCGGTCTATTTCCCAAGCAGATAAAAGTTTCAAGCAAATGACTGCGAGCGTACTTATACCCTTTTCCAAGTTCAGATACCAATCTTAAAATATGTGCTCTCAATGCACGCTCGAACTCAATTTCGTCTTCTATTTCCTCAAGCAGCTTTCTGAACCACATAGCGCTCAGCTCAGGACTGTGTGCAGTCAGTTTTCTGCCGCACCGATCCATGGCCATATGAAGATAATTAAAGGTTTCTCGTCCGTCATTCGCTAATTCAGAAATCCTTGCTCTGGCCAGCAATAACTCCGGAACTAAATCTGAAGCGCCTCTTAAAAGCCGCTCCGCCTCCGCAGCGGCGACACGGCATGACTCCAAATCATCAGACATCAGCACAGCGCCAAGTGTCGCTTTACCTTTGACATAGTCTGACTCAGCCAGATCCCCGGCCATTGTAGTATAGAATCGAGCTGTCGACATTTCCTGGCGCTCCAGGAAAGCCTTGCTGACGGTACAGCACATCTCAGCTCTCAGGTCCCTGGATTCAATGAGCTTCAGGTAAACAGACCAGCTCTGCAAATCCTTAAACAATTTCTCTTTGGCAGCCGATAGTCGTTCTATCCAAATCATCCGCGTCAGCAGCATTGCCAGTATCTCCGCATTCCGTCCCTGACCATCCGAAGATCGAAGCAATGCAATGCCCCGGCTCAAATATCCCAGTGCCTTTTCAGTCTCCCCACAGGCTTCGCGATAAAGCGCCTGACCATAATAAGTACTTGCCATAGCCCAAGGATCTACGTCGCAGGCCTTAACCAAAACATGAAGCCCTTCAGCCATTTGCAGCTCGCTTAACTGCTCATATCTGTCTGCTTCTGTCATGAAGCGTTCAATTAAAGTTTCCACCTGCTCATGATCAGATTTATAAAGTGACCTGAAATCCTGCCCCAGTTCTCTTGTCAGGCGGATTTTAAATGTACTGGACCCCATGTTTTTATGTGTCAGGTATTGGTCCACGGATGATTCGCTCATATCTATCTTATTTGCGAAGGTTTTCAAATCTCCATAATCCCGCTGAATTTTTTCGCGGATCTGCAGCCCCGGAGATTTGATGACTAAATCATTTTTTCTGAGTTTCTGCATTTCAGCGTCACCCCACCCAACATTTTCAAAAAAACAGGAAATTGATGCGCTGCACCAATTTCCCACTTCAAATCAAACACCATCATTTTGGCTGTACTATCAGTCTGATTGCCGTTCGCTCTTCACCGTCTATCTCTATGTCCGTAAATGCCGGTACACAAACGAGATCAATCCCTGATGGAGATAAAAAGCCTCTTGCTATAGCTATTGCTTTCACAGATTGATTGATAGCGCCTGCTCCAATAGCTTGAATCTCAGCATGCCCATGCTCGCGAATAACGCCCGCGAGCGCGCCTGCAACAGCGTTGGGATTCGAATGTGATGATACTTTCAAGACCTCCATGGTTGCCCTCCTTACTGAATCGGATCCTCGTTCATTACTGTATGGCCCTTATTATTACTATGTTGCGATAATTGATGCTAAGAGGAAATGGATTTTGGCTGTACGATCAGCCGAATGGCCGTACGTTCTTCACCATCAATTTCTATGTCCGCGAATGCAGGGATAAAGACAATGTCCACGCCGCTAGGGGCTAAAAACCCTCTGGCTATGGCAATGGCCTTGACTGCCTGGTTAATGGCAGCTGCCCCGACTGCCTGCAATTCGACTGCGCCGTGCTCTCTGAATACACCTGCTAACGCACCGGCGACGGCATTGGGACTGGATTTGCCCGATACTTTGAGAACCTCCATAAATGTGCCTCCTTTGGTCACTAATGTTAATGCTCTGACCCAACTGAATTTTGTCTGCTTAAAATAGGAAGTGAATTGTGAATTAGAGGTGCCTTGAGATTAATTATACCCATTAATTTATTTTATGAACATAACATGGACAAATTAGGCAAAAAAAAACATAAAACCCAACCCGAAAGGGATGGATTTTATGTGATGTTCAAAGTCAACCTCAGGGCTGGATCTATTTTGCGTAGTCCACAGCTCTGGTTTCCCGAATAACGCTGACCTTGATCTGGCCAGGATAATCGAGTTCATTTTCAATGCGCTTGCGAAGATCTTTGGCTAGGAGGACAAGTTCGTCATCCGTGACGCGTTCTGGAAGAACCATAACGCGGATTTCACGTCCAGCCTGGATTGCAAACGACTTTTCGATGCCTTCATAGGAATTCGCGATGCCCTCAAGCGCTTCAAGGCGTTTGATATAGGTTTCGAGAGTCTCTCTTCTGGCACCTGGTCTTGCTGCGCTTATAGCATCTGCTGCCGTAACGAGTACTGCCTCAACCGTCTGAGGTTCATAGTCGCCGTGGTGGGTGCTCATAGCGTGAATGACTTCATTGGATTCACGGTACTTTTTGAGGAGGTTCATACCAATCTCAATGTGTGTACCTTCCATTTCGTGGTCGATCGCTTTGCCAATGTCATGCAAAAGTCCTGCCCGCTTGGCTATCCTGACATCCGTTCCAAGCTCTGCCGCCATAATGCCGGCCAGATAGGAGACTTCAATGGAGTGACGCAGGACGTTTTGACCATAGCTGGTACGGTAACGGAGACGACCAAGAAGTTTGATTAACTCTGGATGGAGATTGTGTACACCGGCATCAAAACATGCATTCTCGCCGGCTTCTTTGATGGTCTGGTCAATTTCTTTGCGTGCTTTATCGACCATCTCTTCGATTCTCGCTGGATGGATTCTGCCATCAACGATCAGCTTTTCGAGCGCAACCCTTGCAATTTCTCTTCGAATAGGATCAAAAGATGAAAGAATGACTGCTTCCGGCGTGTCATCAATAATCAGATCGACACCAGTAAGGGTTTCGAGCGCGCGAATGTTTCGACCTTCACGGCCAATAATGCGGCCCTTCATTTCATCATTCGGCAAGGCCACGACCGAGACAGTGGATTCCGCCACATAGTCCGCAGCGCATTTCTGAATAGCGTAGGCAATAATCTCCTTGGCCTTCTTGCTGCCTTCCTCTTTGGCTTTTGATTCAATGTCCTTGATCATGACGACCGCGTCGTGCTTAACTTCCTTCTCAATGTCGCTGAGGAGGTGGTTTTTCGCCTCCTCTACGGTCAGGCCTGAAATTCTTTCGAGTTCCTGGACTTGAGACTCATAGAGTTTTTCGACTTCGGATTGCTTGACTTCTACGTCTTTGATTTTTCGATTCAGGGTTTCATCTTTTTTCTCGAGATTTTCAGACTTTTTGTCCAGCGTCTCTTCTTTCTGCAGAACGCGTTTTTCCATGCGCTGCAGTTCTGCACGCCGTTCTTTGGTCTCTTTTTCGAGCTCATTGCGCAATTGATGCACTTCTTCTTTCGCTTCGATCAGTTTTTCCTTTTTCAACCCTTCGGCGTTCTTTTCGGCTTCAAGGACAATTTCTTGTGCCTTGAATTCAGCAGAGCCAATCAGCTTCTCAGCAGTTCTCTTGCGAAGTGTGATGCCGACAATGATGCCGATGGGGATCATGGCGATAATGGCAATGATATAATAGATCTCTTTAATCGTGTTCACCTCCCTCTAAAACATTGTGAGACCAGCCGCGACATACGCACTGATCTCATACAATTGTATATCTTTTGAATTAGACTGTCAAGAAAGGGAAGCCGTCTAAAACGCTTGTATTTAGGGGATTCTAGGATATTAAACAGCCCTGCTTGTAAAAAACATCCAACACAGCAGGGCATTTAAACTTATTCAATTGTGCGGCTTCTCAAGATGAACATAGGGTCCAGCCTCTCAAACGTGAAATTACTCGAGTTCTGACTCGACCTCTGACTCAGAAGCTTCAGGCATGTCCACCGTAGGAAGCTCTGCCATGAGGAAATGAGCCCTTACCTTTTGTTCAATTTCATCCATCAATGCAGGATTCTCTACAAACAATTTTTTAACATTTTCTCGACCTTGTCCCAGTCGCTCACCGTTATAACTGAACCAGGCGCCGGCTTTGTTGACAATCCCGGCCGTGACCGCTACATCCAGTACACTTCCTTCTTTAGATATGCCTGTACCGTACATGATGTCAAACTCAGCCTGTTTGAACGGCGGTGCCACCTTATTTTTAACGACTTTGACCCGGGTTCTGTTGCCAACGACTTCATTGTCTTGCTTAATGGAGTCAATTCTTCTGACATCCAATCGCACTGAAGCATAAAACTTAAGTGCATTTCCCCCCGTCGTGGTCTCCGGGTTGCCGAACATGACTCCAATTTTCATTCGAAGCTGATTGATGAAGATGACACTAGTCTGAGATTTGCTGATGATCCCTGTCAGTTTTCTAAGGGCCTGAGACATCAGTCTGGCCTGGAGACCCATATGGCTGTCACCCATTTCTCCGCTGATCTCCGCTTTTGGCACGAGTGCGGCTACAGAGTCGACGACAATGACATCCACGGCACCGCTGCGAACCAGGGCGTCCACGATTTCAAGGGCCTGCTCGCCGGTATCTGGCTGAGACAAAATTAAGTTATCTGTGTCTACGCCTATATTCTTAGCGTATACCGGATCCAAAGCGTGCTCTGCGTCAATGAAGGCTGCAATCCCGCCGCGCTTTTGCGCTTCTGCCAAGACGTGAAGAGATACTGTGGTTTTACCTGAGGACTCAGGTCCATAGATCTCGATGATCCTGCCCTTCGGTATGCCGCCTATGCCAAGCGCGATATCAAGTTCCAGCGCGCCGGTGGGTATGCTTTCAATGTTGGTTCTTGCATTTTCATCACCCAAACGCATGATTGAGCCTTTTCCAAACTGCTTCTCTATCTGGCTCAAAACGTTATCAAGTGCTTTTAACCGCTCCTTGTTGTCGGGCATTGCCATAGGAAGTGCACCATCCTTTCAATAAGAACAAATGTTCTTATTTAATTATATCTCTTTTGAGGCTATTGTCAAGTCTGCTTTCAGCCATTGAATTGCTTCATAAAATGCCTTCATGGCAGATGCCTGCCTGACGCGCTCGCGGTTGCCGGTAAAGACCTGTTTGAAAGTCCTGTGTTCCCGGCTCAGTGAATTGTAAAGATCCATGTAAACCAGCCCGACAGGCTTCTTTTCAGTACCGCCGTCAGGCCCGGCAATGCCCGTCACCGAGATACAAAGCTCTGCGCCGCTGATCTTGGAGATGCCCTCTGACATTGCTCTGGCCGTCTCCTCCGAAACTGCGCCAAAAGTCTCAAGAGTCTCAGCCGGTACACCGAGTACGGATGCTTTTACAGCATTGTCATAAGCGACGACACTGACGCCAAAGACCTCTGAAACGCCGGAATGTGATACCAGCATATCCGCCATCATGCCTCCTGTACAAGATTCGGCCAGGGCAATTTTAAGTCCCTTGTCGCGGAGCAGTTCAAAGAGGACCTCAGAAAGCTCAGCGTCGCGTTCTGCGTAGATGTGATCTCCGATCCGGCTGCGGATTTCCTCAACCATCGGCTCAAGCAGCTTTTGATTCTCTGAATCGGAAGCTCCGGAGGCCGTCACGCGAAGAAGCACTTCTCCTGTCTTGGCATAAGTAGCCAGGGTTGGGTTGATCTGAGCAGCGAACAAATCAGAAAGCCGATCCTCCGTCGCAGACTCCCCCAGCCCGAAGATCTTGAAATACCGGCTGGTCAAAACCTGAGATACACGCTGGCGCAGCCAAGGGATCACCTGTTTTTCAAACATTGGGCGAAGCTCTCGCGGCGGACCAGGCAATAATATGGCTATTTTGCCGTCCTTCTCCAGTATGAATCCAGTAGCAGTTCCATTTTCATTCCAAAGAATTTCAGCGCCTTCCGGAACATAGCACTGTCTGAGGTTGTTTGGCGTCATTGGGCGGCCGAAGCCTCTGAAACGCGCTTCAATATCCTCGCGAATCTCTTCGGAAAAATAGAGTGGCACGCCAAACCACTTGGCGAAAATTTCTTTTGTCAGATCGTCCTCCGTTGGCCCAAGTCCACCCGTGGCAATGATCAGATCTGAGGTGTCATAGTAATAGCCAATCATATCCTCCAGTCTGACCGGGTTGTCACCGACGACCGCGTGATACAGAACGCCGACCCCAATCTCGTGGAGCTTCTGAGAGATGTAATAACTGTGTGTATTTAGCGTTGAGCCCACCAAAAGCTCTGTACCAACATTCAGAATCGTTGCTTTCATAGTGTTTCCCCCTAATTCAGGTGTCAACTGACGATCTTTCAAACGGATTTTTTAATGACCTGCATACTGCTGCGCTGTAAAACCTTATTTTAGAACGGCGCGGTTTTTATAAATATAATCGTACCCGGATATAACCGTCAGGATCGCTGCCAGGATCATCAGCAGATCGGCCACAGGCCAACCCATAGCTTCAAAAGGCCAGTTCCTGAAAAGCAGGAAAATAATGGCGAACATCTGAACATTGGTCTTCACTTTGCCCCACCAGCTGGCTGCAATAACAATTCCTTCACTTGCAGCAATCGCCCTGAAGATACTGACAATGAATTCCCTGGCAATAATGATCATGACAATCCACGAGGAAACTTCACCAAGTTCCACAAAGCACAGGAGTGCCGCGGTCACAAGGAGTTTATCCGCAAGCGGATCCATGAACTTGCCAAAATTTGTTATGAGATTGAGTTTGCGCGCGAGGTAACCATCGACAAAATCCGTCAGGGACGCAAATATAAAGATGCCCGCCGCAATCCAGCGGCCTCCTGGCAGATCGCCCAGCATAAAGAACATAAACACCGGAATCAGAATAATTCTGAGGATTGTCAATTGATTGGCTATATTCATCATAGAACAGCATCTCCAATCAAATCATATTCCATTGCGTCCACAATATGAACCTGAACGTAGATTCCCGGTTCCAGGCGCGCTTCAGATCCCGGCGCAGTGTTCACGTAGACGACGCCGTCAATTTCCGGCGCATCATACTGCGTTCGTCCCACGTAGACGTCCTCGCCTTCCACTTGCTCTTCAATCAGAACTTCCAAAGTCTGACCAACCTTGCCTGCCATCAGTTCTGCAGAAATTCCCATCTGAATTTCCATGATCCTGTCGCGTCGCTCCAGTTTCACCTCATCCTCAATTTGATCCGGGAGCAGCGCTGCCGCTGTGTCCTCCTCCTGAGAATATGGGAATACGCCCAGCTTATCAAAACGCGCCCATTTTACAAACTTAAGCAGAGATTCAAATTCCGCCTCGGTCTCACCAGGAAAGCCCACAATCATGGTCGTTCGAATTGAAATATCCGGGATTCTGGCCCTGAGCTTTTCGATCAGCGACCGTATCGCCTCACCTGAGGTTCTTCGGTTCATTCGCTTCAAAATAGTGTCGTCAATATGCTGAACTGGCATGTCAATATAGTGGGCGACCTTGTCACAGCTGGCAATCGCGTCGATCAGCTCGTCGTTTATAATGTCGGGGTAGCAATACTGGAGTCGGATCCAGTGAAGCCCCTCAATCTCATTCAGCGCCCGGAGCAAATCTGCAAGCCTGTATCTGAGATAACGGTCAATCCCATAACGGGTTATGTCCTGAGCAATGACAATCAGTTCTGTAACACCATCTGCCACCAAAGCGCGCGCTTCAGTCAAAATATCCTCAAACCCGCGGCTTCTGTAGCGCCCTCTAAGCTTGGGAATAATACAGTAGGTACACAGGTTGTCGCAGCCTTCCGCGATCTTCAAATAAGCCTGGTGTTTAGGCGTCAGTGTTATTCTTGGAAGGGTTTCAGAAAACTCTTTGTCAATGCTGGCCATTTCCACAACAGTACCCTGGGATTTCAGCACCCTGTCAATGACCGGAATCAGCGTATCAAAGCTCCCTGTTCCCACCAAAGCGTCAATTTCCGGAATTTCCAACCTCAGTTCTTCTGCATAGCGCTGAGCCAGGCACCCAGTCACCACCAGCATTTTGCAATTTCCTTTGACTTTGTACTGGGCCATTTCCAGGATGGTATCCACAGATTCCGCCTTGGCGCTTTCAATAAAACCACAGGTATTGACGACAATGACCTGCGCCTCGTCCGCATGTCCCGTCAGCAAATACCGCTGCTGATCCAATAGTCCAATCATAATTTCCGAATCCACCTGATTTTTTGCGCAACCAAGGGTTTCAACATAGACTCTATAATCCATGAGCGTCGTCTTGCTCCTTCCACAATATTCCATTTGTTATATTTTGTCAATTATTATTTCACAACTTTACGCAAACTTTCCTGGTTCACAAAAGTGACTGTGTCTTTTAATCAACCATCGGCAGTGCTTATGTTTAGCCGATGGTCACTCAACGGACACAGCCGCTTCAAGTGCCTTGATGATTTAAACCTTCAGTTTAAACATTCAGGACTTATTTTGCCATTCTTCAAACTGCATTCGATCAATCAGCACCTCACGCGGCTTGCTTCCCATGCTCGGACCAACTATGCCCCGCTCTTCCATCTGGTCGACCAGTCTCGCAGCGCGGTTGTATCCCAGTCTGAATTTACGCTGCAGCATAGAAATCGAAGCCTGCTGGGTATCCACCACAAGACCAATGGCATCCATGAGATGCTCATCCGCTTCACCATAGCCATCTTCTGAAGTCTCCTGATCGAGAATTTCCGTCTGATACTCAACGTCATCCACCTGATTTTTGATGAATTCTACGATTTTCTCGACTTCCTCATCTGACACAAAAGCACCTTGGATCCGAACAGGCTTGTTGGCACCGACTGGATGAAACAGCATGTCGCCTCTGCCGAGCAGTTTTTCTGCGCCGGAGCCGTCCAAAATTGTCCTGGAGTCAACCTGCGAGGACACGGCAAATGCAATCCGAGACGGAATGTTGGCCTTGATCAGACCCGTTATGACGTCTACCGAAGGCCGCTGTGTAGCCACGATCAGGTGAATGCCCGCAGCCCGCGCCATCTGGGCCAGTCGGCAGATGGCGTCCTCAACCTGATTAGGTGCTGCCATCATGAGATCCGCGAGTTCGTCTATGATGACGACAATGTAAGGCATTGGTGCCATTTCAGGATTTTCCTTGGCCTTTTTCTGATAGGATTTGATTTCCTTAACACCGGTATCCGCGAATAGCCTGTAACGGTTGGTCATTTCCTGGACCGCCCAGTTCAGCGCTATGGAAGCTTTCTTCGGATCCGTGACCACCGGCAGGATCAAATGAGGTATGCCGTTGTAATGGCTGAGTTCCACGACTTTTGGGTCAATCATCAGAAGTTTGACTTCCTCCGGCGTCGAGTGATATAAAATTGACTGAATCATAGTATTGATGCAGACACTCTTGCCGGAGCCGGTCGCGCCAGCTACAAGAAGATGGGGCATTTTGGCCAGATCACCTATGACGACGCGCCCGGTAATATCTTTGCCAAGCCCAATAGAGAGCTTGGATTCTGCTTTCTTGTATTCCTGCGACTCCAGAACCTCGCGGAAGGAAACCATGGTGGTGTCCTTATTGGGAATCTCAATGCCTATTGCGCTTTTTCCCGGGATTGGGGCAATGATGCGAACCTGAGATGCCGCGAGGGCCAGGGCAATATCATCACTCAAAGCGTTGACTTTGCTGACCTTAACGCCGGGACTGAGCGACATTTCATACATGGTAATAGCCGGGCCTTTACTGACCTCTATAACCTTGGCCTCTACGCCAAAATTCATCAGTGTACTCTCAAGGCGCTTAGCATTTTCAATGATTTCACTTCTATTGCCTGCGACTTTGGCGGCTATAGGGGACAGCAGTGAAAGCGGCGGCATTTTGTATGGCTTGGCCGGTTTTACTGTCTTGACTCCGGCATCAGGGACACTCTGCCCTGCAGCGCTTGGGCGCGTTTCTGACGGATCAGTTCTGGCAGCAGATTTTTCGATTTTCGATTCCAAACGCTGTGGTGCCTTACCGGCTGATATGCCGTCGTGATCGCCGGATTCCTCCGGCAGTTCAGAATGGATAGTGAAGTCTGACCCGTGGAGGCCTTCCTGGAACTCTTCCATAGAATTCTGCTTATTGGCAGCTGCCAGCTCAGAAAGCGCGGCTTTAAGCTCAGGTGACAACTCTTTTTTGACTGGCTGCAGCGCGGAATCACTCTCAGGGTGACCGTCGTTAAATTTGATCTTTTCGACATCATCCAGCGCTTTGACCGGTGCATCCATTTCAAAATACAAATCCGAATCATACTTCTTGAAAGGTGTTTTCTTGTTGGTTAACTCGGATTCAAGGGAATTGTCGAGCATAGTATTAAATTTATCCGCCATGGGCTTCACCGCTTTAGCAGCTTGAACAGTCTGATCCGCTACGTTGCTGGTGATGGACACATTGAAAGCCAGTACGCCGCCCATAAGGGCGAAAAATACACCTATGACATAATAACCAAATTTTCCGATCATCAAAATAAACAATTCTGCCAGCAGCATGCCGACCGCACCGCCGCCGGTGCCTTCCAGCGCCGCACCGTAAGCAAGACCTATACCCTTCAAACTCATTAGGCTTACCTTGGCTTCCTCAGCAAACAGTTTGAGCAGGTCGTGGCTGCTGGCTGAAGTGAAGACGAGTATTGCCATAAAAAAGGCCACCAGCATCAGATACCAGCGCAGGCGCTGGCCTTCCAGACGCTTGCTGGTTGTGATCAGAACTGCAGCGAGCAGTACATAGGGAATGACGAATCCCGCAAAGCCAAAAAGCCCGAGCAGCAGTCCCTTGACCAGATCACCAATGACACCTATCTTATCCGTATGAAGTGACATGACGGCGATAATGGTCAGTGCGATCCAGAGCAGCCGCTCGAGTTCACGATGAATCATGGATTTTTCTTTTGAAACGGAAGCCTTAGCCTGTGCTTTGGTTTGTGTCTTTTTCTTTGCCGATTTTGTCTTTGAGGGTGTACGACCCATAGAACCACCTCACCTTCACCATTATAGCACATTTTTACAAAACCAAAGCGCAAAGCAGGCATCCGATCTGTCACATTTCACGGACAGACCGGATGCCCGTCTGTATTCTGGCAGTGTCTCTAAATCAATTGGACGCTCGTGGCTAAGTCGTACTACCGCTTAGTCGTTTGGCTGTTCAGGATCACGGCTCAGGCCAAATTCGGCATGCAGTGCATTGAGCGCTTTTCCGACTTCCTCAACGTGCACCAGGCACGCTATGGTCGTGTAGGAGTCAGACGTTTGAAGTATTTCGACGCCAGCTTTAGACAGCGACATGACAATACGGCGCATAACGCCGGGAATGCCATGAATTTTGTGACCAACCAGAGTCAGTTTCGCGCAGCCTTGTGCGAACTTGTGCTCCAGATTCAGACGCTCCAGAACCTCAAGAACAGCCGGCAGCTTAGCAGTTTGAATTGTAAATACTTTTCTGTCTTCAAAGAAGTTGATCATATCGATTGAGACCTTATTCTGCTCCAGGGACTCAAGGAAAATCTGATTTTCCGGACTGGTCAGGCTCATGTTGACCGTAACCTGAACGAGACCTGTTTTGGATGTAATTGCCGTAATTAGATCCCGGTCATCTTCTATGCCCAATTTGGCAATAACGGACTCCGGACCAATAACTGTTCCCGGCGCGTCGTTAAAGGTATTTCTGACAATGAGTGTCTTGCCTGCACGTTTGACAACATCAATCGCTTTGTGGTCGACCACTTTGGCGCCATCCAGCGCGAGCTGATAACATTCCTCATAGCTGATGGCATTGAGAACGCGCGCTTCACCCACAATGCGTGGATCCGCGGTCATGATGCCATCCACATCCGTGAAGATCTCAATACTATCAGCGTCCAGCGCGACGCCAACAATGGCAGCTGTGGTATCGCTTCCGCCGCGTCCGAGGGTTGTCAGCCATCCGGTTTCTGTAACACCCTGGAAGCCGGTGAGAACAATAATCTTACCATCCTCCAGAGGTCTAAGCATCTTTTCTTTTTCAACGCGAATCACACGGGCATCACCAAAATGGTCATCCGTGATTAATCCCGCCTGCTGGCCTGTCATGCAAATCGCTGAAGCACCAAATTTCTCAATAGTGTTCGCAATCAGGGAAGCAGAAATCATCTCGCCGCAAGTCATCAGAAAATCAAGATTTCGAGGGCGATAGTTTTCGTTTTGGGCTTTGAATAGAGAAATCAGGGTGTCCGTAGCGTAAGGATCTCCGGAACGACCCATTGCTGAAACAACTACCACAACATCGTGACCTTCTTCTTTGTGTCGGATCGCTGTTTTCGCGATGCGCTCGCGGGATTCCGGCGTGGTGACACTGGTGCCGCCATACTTTAATACTCTGATGCTCATAAGCTATCACTCACTTTACAGTTTAATATACCTTATGTTTAAGGTATTTTATTCCATATTTATATACTTTAGATCAAAACTCAAGCTGAGTTCTGTTTAATGCTTTCCGGTAGACCCAAATCCGCCCTGGCCTCGTTCTGTTTCAGAAAGCTCGGCGGTGTCATTGACTTCAACCACACGCAGCTGTTCACATCTGGCTAAGACCAGCTGGGCGATCCGCATGCTATTTTCCAGAGTGACGGTCTCCTGTCCAAGATTGATGACCGGAATGCAGAGTTCTCCCCTGTAGTCGCTGTCGATCGTACCGACACAGTTGACCAAAGTCAGCCCATAGCGGATTGAGAGTCCTGATCTTGGGCGAACCTGACCTTCATATCCTTCAGGGATTTCAAGATAAAGACCTGTACGCACAAGTGTCCGTTCAAAAGGTCTTAGTTCAAGAGGCGCTTCCAGCCAAGCCCTAAGATCCATTCCGGCTGAGCCTTTGGTCTCGTAGGCTGGCATAGGGTTATCAGAAATATTTCTAATTTTCAGCGTCATAACTTCACCCCTGGATTGTGTCTTTAAGAATCTGGTAAAGCCGTTTCTCTTCTTTGGCACTGGTTTTTCCAACTATTGAGAGTGCCATGTTCTCTTTGGACAGCAGATACTCTGCCATGGCATTGACTTCATCAAAATCAATGGAAAGGATGCCTTCCATGACATCCTCTACGGTACGAATATGCCCGGATAAGAGCTCAGATTTTCCAATCCAGTTCATGGTCTGTGTTGGACCTTCCATACCCAGAAGAAAATTACCTTTGAGCTGATTTTTGAATTTGAGGAATTCATTCTGATCGAGACCATGAGTCCTAAGCGCTTCAATCTCCTGGGCTATGAGCTCGACGACGCGTTCCACATTTTCAGGCAGCATAGAGGCGTATACGGTCATGATCCCCGTGTCATGGTAGAAGCTTGGATGTGAGTCAATGGAATAGGACAAGCCATAATCTTCTCTGATTTTTTGAAAGAGCCTGGAGCTCGAACTGCCGCCCAGTGCGTTGTTGAGCAGCATCAGTGTAAACAGCTGTGGTGTATCGTAGCCGACACCTTTGAAACCTAAAATGACGTGGGTTTGTTCAATGTCCTTCTTCGTTCGGATAGATCCGCTGTGAAAAGGTATAGGTTTTATCTTATCAACTTTGTGTGACTCAAAGACGTGTTGGCCAATGCCTTTATCAAGCAGCTCCAGTAGAGGTGCTTCGTCATAATGACCCGCAATGGAAATAACCAGATTTTCGGCGTTGTAATGGCGCATAAAGTAACTCAGCATGAGGTCCCTGTCAATGCCATTTATACTCTCGACGGATCCAAGTATAGGTCTGCCCAGGGCATGACCTTTGAACATAATTTCTGAAAGTCGATCGTAAATCAAATCTTCAGCTGAATCGTCGTAAAGATTGATCTCATCCAGAATGATCATGCGTTCCTTTTGCAGCTCAACATCATCAAAACTGGAATTCAGAAGCATATCACTGATGATATCTATGGCGACTGCTGCGTGCTCTCCCAGGACCTTGACATAAACACAGGTGCATTCCTTTGAGGTGAATGCATTGAGTTCTCCGCCCAGATCGTCTACCTCTGCTGCAATTTGTTTGGCACTCCGTTTAGAAGTCCCTTTGAAGAGCATGTGTTCTATGAAGTGTGAGATGCCGTTTTCATGGGCAGTTTCATAAAGCGAGCCCGCGCGGATCCAGAATCCAATGGACACGGATTGGACATATGGAATGGGTTCCATCATGACCCGGATTCCGTTCTTGAGTACGTGTTTTTTATGCATAGTTTCGGTTACCTCACGATCTAACGATCTAAATAAACAGGGGGAGCCTAAGCTCCCCCCTGTCGTCATCTGCAGCGTTATTACAGCATGACCTTTCTTGAAACGTTGACACGTCCCTTGGAATCGATTTCAATAACTTTTACGACGACTTCGTCGCCAACAGCAAATTTGTCTTCGATTTTTTCGAGGCGCTCCTTGGTCAACTGAGAAATATGGCACATGCCTTCTTTGCCTGGGAGGAGTTCGACGAAGGCGCCAAAGTTCATTATACGCGTAATCTTGCCGGTATAAACTTCACCGACTTCGATTTCCTTGACAATGTTCTGAATGTCCTTCATGGCTCTCTCGCCACTGATGCCATCCGGTGCTGTCACCAGGACACGGCCGTCATCTTCAATGTCGATTTTGACGCCATACTCCGAAGTGATCCTATTGATAACTTTTCCGCCTGGTCCAATGACTTCGCGGATCTTATCAGGATGGATGTTGATCATAAAGACGCGCGGTGCGTAAATGGACATGGTCGGACGCGGTTTATCCATAACTTTGGCCATTTCTTCGAGAATGAAGAGTCTGCCGCGGTTCGCTTGCGAGAGCGCGAGCTCAAAGACAGAGTCGTCAAGTCCCTTAAGTTTGATATCCATTTGAAGTGCAGTAATGCCATCCTTCGTGCCAGCGACTTTGAAGTCCATGTCGCCGAGTGCATCCTCAAGGCCCTGAATATCACTGAGAATCGTGAACTGACCTTCTTCTGCAATCAAGCCCATTGCAATACCCGCAACGGAATCTTTGATTGGCACGCCAGCATCGAGAAGCGACAGCGTCGAACCGCAGATGCTCGCCTGAGAGGAGCTGCCATTGCAGGTCAGGACTTCAGAAACGAGACGAATGGCATACGGGAAATCATTCTCATCCGGAATGACCGGGAGGAGCGCGCGTTCACCAAGGGCGCCGTGGCCGATGGAGCGGCGGTTGGTTCTCATCATGCCTACTTCGCCGACTGAAAACGGCGGGAAGTTGTAGTGGTGCATGTAGCGTTTCGTGTCCTCAAGTCCGAGGCCGTCTATGCGCTGAGCTTCGCCAAGTGCGCCGAGTGTCGTGATGGTGAGCGCCTGAGTCAGGCCGCGCGTGAAGAGTCCTGAACCGTGGGTTCGCGGAAGGAGGCCGACCTCACACCAGATTGGTCTGATTTCGTCAGCTTTTCTGCCGTCAGGACGGATTTTTTCAATAGCGATCATCTTGCGGACGATTTCTTTCTCAACGGACTTGAAGAAATTATTCATGAAGCCAATTTGAGTAGGATAGGTCTCGTCAAATGCCTTGTGCATTTCATCCTTAATGCCTTCAATGGTCTCTGTACGCTCTGCTTTGTCTGCAATGCGCAGGGCAGTGTTAAGCTTGCTTCTGAGGAAGTTGTCCAGCTCAGTGACCATGGCGTCGTCTACAACAGGAATTTGAATCTCGAACTTAGGCTTTCCAATTTCAGCCTGGATGCCTTCAATAAAGGCGACAAGACGCTTTATTTCCGCGTGACCGAACAGGATCGCGCCCAGCAAGACTTCCTCTGAGAGGATGTCAGCGCCGGCTTCAACCATGGTGATGGCATCCTTTGTACCGGATACGACCAGGTGGAGCGAAGACTGCTCGCTTTGAGCCACATTAGGATTGATGATATACTGTCCGTCAACATAACCTACAATGACAGACCCCGTTGGGCCTTCAAAAGGAATATCAGAGACAGAGAGCGCGATAGAAGAGCCAATCATGGCAAGAACGTCAGGCGCATTGTCCTGGTCTACTGAGAATACCGTATTGACCAGCTGAACTTCATTGCGGTAGTGCTCCGGAAACAGAGGACGGATCGGGCGGTCAATGAGACGCGCCGTCAAGGTCGCTTTTTCAGAAGGACGGCCTTCACGCTTGATGAAGCCTCCCGGGATTTTTCCAACAGCGTATTGTTTCTCTTCATACTCAACCGTCAGCGGAAAGAAGTCGATGCCTTCGCGTGGCTTCTTGGTACCCGTCGCCGCGGAAAGCACGACGGTGTCTCCCATGCGAATCATGCAGGAGCCGTTGGCAAGGTTTGCGACTTTGCCAAATTCAACTTCCAAGGTTTTGCCGGCGAAATCATACTGATACCGTTTTACATTGGGTTCCATAAATTTCCTCCTATAAGTCTGAGCGATGACCGGCTGAGAAATTTATCCTACTTGACCAAAGCGCCGAAGCACACGACGAGATCTGGAAGCTTCGACACGTTCGTCAAGTAGGACAAACCTAAAATAAATTTCTTTTGCAGCCGGCTGCCGCATTCAGATGATAAAATAAGTGAGCGGGATTGCCGCTCACTTAAGTGATTGACCAGTCAGTGGCCATGTTCAGTCACGATTGTAAGTACGCCGCATAACGGCGTCCCTGCCGTCGTGAAAGGCCCTCAGGTCAAGCAGCCTCGTTCACATTACTTTCTGAGTCCGAGTCTTCCGATCAGCTCTCTGTAACGCTCGATGTCATTTTGACGCAGGTAGTTGAGAAGGTTTCTTCTCTTACCAACCATTTTAAGAAGACCTCTGCGTGAATGGTGGTCTTTTTTGTGCGTCTGAAGATGACCGTTGAGTTCATTGATGCGCGTTGTAAGGAGCGCGATCTGTACCTCAGGGGAGCCTGTGTCGCCTTCGTGGGTTTTGTAAGCTTCAATGACTTCGTTTTTCTTGTCTTTTGTGATCATTAGTCACACCTCCATAATTATTCCAGAATCCGTGAAGACCGTCGGTGTCTTCGGTCATCTCAGACTAAGGCTTTAACATTAAAATAATACCACATAGGTCACGGGTTTACAATGATTATTCGCGAACCTTTTGGAACCAAATTCCATGCTCCCGAATGAGTTGAATGAATGATGCCGGGTGGTCTGTCAGTGGGCGATTCAAACCATCGGCAAAGCTTAAAAGCTTTAAGGGCTTATAGCGGCCGATGGTCAAAGTAAAAGCGCTTCGCCCGTTCCACATCCGCATCTATGACCTCAACCAGTTCCTGGATGCTGTTGAAATGAGCTTCATCCCGAAGTCGGTCCACCAAAAAGACTGTCAGCATCTCACCGTAGATTTCCTTGTCAAAATTCAAAATATAAGTTTCAATACTAAGCTCGTGCTGATTGAAAGTCGGATTATAACCGACATTCGTTAAGCTGTGGTAGCGCACACCCTGGTATTCCGTTTCTGAAACGTAGACCCCGGGCTTGATAAGCGTCATTTGGCTGGAGATCATAAAGTTCGCAGTGGGATAACCCAGTTGGCGTCCCAGCTGCTTGCCCTTTTTGATTATGCCGCTGACGGCGTAAGGTCTGCCGAGCAGTCGCTCCGCTTCCCTTATTTCTCCGTGTCTCAGATGTTTTCGGATCAGGGAGCTCGATACCTTCTCCCCTTCAATTTCGACCGGGTCGAGGATAAAAAGCTCATAGCCGTACTTTTTAGACAACTGCTTGAGCAGTCTGGCATTCCCGGCAGCCCGTCTTCCAAATTTAAAGTCGAAGCCGATGCTGATGAGACGTACATCCATGCCATCAATCAGATAGCGCTCGACAAAGTCTTCTGCTTCAGTTGACATCAAAGTCTCGTCGAATTCTATCAAAACGAGATAATCGACGCCGAGTTCTTCAATGCGCTGAATTTTTTCTTCCACCGCAATGAGCCTGAGGGATTTGAGCTCAGGATTAGTCAGTTCTCTGGGATGATTTGAATAAGTGAAGACGACACTTTTCACGCCCAGGCGTTTACAGGCTTCAACATGGGCCTCTATCAGCTTTTTGTGGCCAACATGAAGCCCGTCAAAAGTGCCCAGGACTATGCCGACTTCTTTATGAAGGTCAGTAATTTCGTGGATGGAGTCAAATATCAGCATGATCATCACCACTCATCAACAATTTTTCCAGTGTAGGCTTGCCATCCGGCCCCTGAAAGGTACCAAGGCCAATAAACACAGACCCTTGATAAATCCTGAATTGATTGACATCAGCGCTCTCAAGTTTTTGGGTCATGGGGGTTAAATCTGTTCTGACGCCGTTTATCAACAATCGGCCAACTCTTTCATCCACCTGGATAGACGGGAGATGTTTGAATGGCGCGTCTATACTGTGGAGCGCAGCTTCAATGGCAGATTTGTCCATAGTTTCAAGGGCTTCAAGGGTTATTGCGTTTTCCAGGGTGAACGTACCGCTTGCGGTGCGCTCAAGTGCTGTCATTACGGCGCCGCAGCCGAGCTTCTGACCGACATCATGACACAGGGTCCTGATATAGGTCCCCTTGGAGCAGACGACATTAAAGACTGCACTGCCCTGATCCTGATCAAGAGCCAGGATCTCAATGGAACGAATCCAGCGGATTCTGGCTTCGCGCTCAATTTCAATGCCTTCGCGGGCCAACTCATAAAGCTTTCTACCGCCGACCTTAACCGCGCTGTACATAGGCGGAATCTGGCGGATTTCTCCCACCATGGACATCAATGCGTCGCGAAATGCCTCTGTGGTTGGCAATGGACCGCCTGTCAGGGTCACTTCACCCCATATATCCTGGGTGTCACTTACTTTTCCCAGGCTCATTTCACACCGGTAGGCCTTGTCTTCTGATGAAAGAAATTCCACAATGCGGGTGGCCTTCCCTAAACAAACAGGCAGGACCCCTGTAGCCATGGGATCCAAAGTGCCGGTATGACCTATGCGCTTCATTCTCGTCAGGCGTCTGAGGATCGCCACGACGTCGTGAGAGGTCATTCCGGAAGGTTTATATACATTCAAAATGCCATTCAAGACAGTCCCACCGCCAATACTATTTGCTCCAGGATTTTATGCCGGACTTCCTCCAGGATGCCCGTCACTGTAAATCCTGCAGCCCGGGTATGACCGCCCCCGCCAAAGTGGAGAGCCAGGCGGCTGACGTCAAAGTCATGCTTTGACCTGGCGCTGATCTTAAAGACTTCTGGTGCAGTCTCTTTAAGAAAAAGCGCCACTTCAACGCCGGATATATCTCTTAAAAACTCACAAATGCCATCTGTTTCATAGTTTTTGATCTCTCTGGACTCTGCCTGCTGCAGCAGAACATGAGATACCGCGATCTTTCCGCCCCGGGTCAGCATCAGATTATCCAGTGCTATCCCAAGCAGTTTAACGCCGTCAAGGGGTTTGGTATGATACAGTTTCGCGTTGATGGCCGCTGTATCAATGCCTGAATCGATCAAGAGACCCGCGAGACGCATGGTTTCAGAAGAGGTATTGGAATACCTGAAGCTCCCTGTATCCGTTGAAACAGCCGCATAGATTGCTTCAGCCGCCCTTTGGGTCAGGGGTGTTTCATGCACTCCGAACAACCGGAAAATCATTTCACCGGTTGAAGAGGCATGGCCATCCACCTGATTAACAGTCGCGAAATAGTCATTCGTCACGTGGTGATCAATATTATAGGTTTTTCTGGCTTGTGTGAACAGCTCTAATTTGTCTGCAATTCTCGACAAATCACTGCAATCCACCACAAAGACGTCAAATGGCACTGCGCCTTGATTCAGCCGCACCTCCGACACCTTGACGAAACGATCATCCCTGAGCCATTCCAGCGACTCCGGAAGGCCATCCTCCATGACGATTCGGACTGGAATGTCCATGAGTTCCAGAAGCTCACACAGCGCAACCACAGAGCCCACAGCATCCCCGTCCGGGAGGCTGTGGGTCATAATTAATGCGGATTTGGGATAAGCTTGTTTATTGACATAAAGTGGTTCCACCTTGACGACACCTCCAAGTGACGTCAGTCCGGGGATTTGCCCTATGGCTCACGGCATTGTCCCCTTCACTGACTAAACGTCGCTGTCTTCGACCTCTGCATCCGAATCCGCAGCGTCATCCATGTCCTCTTCGTCCTCCTCGGCTTCAAAATCATCCGAGATTTCATCAGCGTCATGAACCGCAGTGGCGTCATCATTTTCATTGACTTTCTTGATCAGGTTGGTCAGGTAGACCCCTTTTTCAATGGATTGATCCTTGATAAAAATTGGCTCAGGCGTGTATCTCAAATCAATGGCTTTGCCAATTTCTTTTCGTATAAATCCTTTGGCCTTATTCAGACCTTCAATGGTTTGGTCTATGTCCGCTTTAGGATCATAGACACTGATGTAGATATTCGTATAGCGAAGATCGTTGGTTGTATCCACTGATGTGACACTGGTCATTCTAGAAATTCTGGGATCTTTAAGTTCAAACAGCAGGAGATTGCTGACGACTTTTTTGATCTCTTCTGAAATTCTTCTCGTTCTTGTGATTCCCATAATTTACACCTGCTTTCAATATCACCCTCAGGGGTCCGGGACCAGGCTGCAGAAATAACCTTGGATAGACTGTAATGCCTATTCGGACGCCTGATGTCGGGTGCATTGGTTTATGAACGCTTGACTTCCTCAATGATGAACGCTTCGATTTCGTCGCCTTCTTTAAGGTCATTGTAATTTTCGATACCGACGCCGCACTCATAGCCTTGTGCCACTTCTTTGGCGTCATCTTTGAAACGCTTCAGTGACGACAGTTTGCCTTCATGAATGACAATGCCTTCACGAATCAATCTGATCTGAGAATGACGTGTAACTTTGCCGTTAGTGACGTAAGCCCCTGCAATGGTACCTATGTTAGGAACCTTGAAAGTCGCACGAATAGAGAGCGTTCCCAGAACGACTTCTTTGTAAATAGGCGCCAGCATGCCTTTCATAGCAGCCTCGACGTCATTGATTGCCTCATAGATAATTCTGTAGGTCTTGAGTTCGACGCCTTCGCTGTCAGCCAGGGAGGCTACGACAGAAGACGGTCTTACGTTGAAGCCTATAATAATGGCATTGGATGCTGACGCCAGAAGGATATCCGACTCGGTAATGGTTCCGACGTTGGCATGAATGACATTGACTCTGACTTCTTCGTTCGTGATCTTGCCAAGCGTAGTCTTTAACGCTTCTACAGAGCCATGGGCATCAGCCTTGACAATGATATTGAGATCTTTAATCTGACCCTGGCTGATCTGGTTGAACAAATCTTCCAAAGAGATATGCGGCGTTTTGCGGAGCGTCGATACCCTCAGCTCAGCCTGACGTTTTTCTGCCATTGCGCGCGCTTGTTTTTCTTCCTCAGTCGCGTAGAATTTGTCGCCGGCAGTCGGAACATCATTAAGACCCGTGATTTCAACTGCGGAAGCCGGACCAGCCTGCTTGATTTTCTTTCCGTGGGAGTTGAACATTGCTCTGACACGGCCGTAAGTAGCGCCGGCTGCAACCGGGTCGCCTATGCGAAGGGTTCCGTTGTCAATCAAAACCGTCGCGACTGGGCCTCTGCCCTTCTCAACTTTGGCTTCCAGGATTGTACCCAAAGCCGGGCGTTTAGGGTTGGCTTTAAGCTCAAGCATCTCCGCCACAAGCAGGACCATTTCCAAAAGAACATCTATGCCAATATTTTTGATAGCAGACACTTCCACTGAAATGATATCGCCGCCCCACTCTTCAATGAGGAGACCTCTGTCAGCCAGTTCCTGTTTAACGCGGTCAGGATTTGCATTTGCTTTGTCAATTTTATTGATGGCAACAATGATTGGTACGCCGGCAGCTTTGGCGTGGTCAATGGCCTCAATAGTCTGAGGCATGACGCCGTCATCTGCGGCTACGACGAGAATGGCAATGTCCGTCACTTTAGCGCCGCGTGCGCGAAGGGTTGTAAACGCTTCATGGCCCGGCGTATCGAGGAAGACAATCTTCTCACCCTTGAGCGAGACCTCTGAAGCGCCAATATGCTGCGTAATGCCGCCGGCTTCGCCGGTTGTCACGCTCGTATTCCGGATTGCGTCAAGCAGGGAGGTCTTGCCGTGATCGACATGGCCCATGACGGTCACCACAGGTGCACGCTTGGTCAGATCTTCAGGTCGGTCATCAAAGTTATAGCGTTTTTCTTCGATTTCCTCTTCAGTAAGTTGTCTTGAAACCGCAATTCCGTATTCTACAGCGATCATCTCAGCTGTATCAAAATCAATCTCCTGATTGAGAGTAGCCATAACGCCGAGGTTCATCAGCTTCATGATGATTTCGCGCGGCTGTTTCTTGAGATCTTTCGCGAGATCCGCAATAGAAACGGTTTCACCCAGGACAATGTCATTCTCATAACTGAATTCCTGAGGTCTGAACGCAGGATTGGTTTCCTGGCGGACGATCTTCTTCTTGCCTTTGCGGTTTTTGGCAGCGCGGCCTTCCAGCTGCTGCTCGACTTCTTCCTCAGCCTCTTCAATAGCCCGGATCACCTTTTTAGGTTTTTCTGACTTTTTGTCTACGAGACCCGGCGCGATAATCTCATCTTCCAGGTCTTCCTCATAGAGGTCGTCAAGCTCGTCTTCCAGCAGCTCTTCCTCTTCAAGAACAGCTTCACTGTCCTCGTCCCCGCCACTGGCCAATAACTCTTTTAAAACTTCAATGTCGCTGTCTTCCAGCGCACTCATATGATTGTGAACCTCGACGCCGAGTTCTTCGAATTTTTCTATCAATTCTTTACTCGTCAGATTCAATTCTTTTGCAAGTTGGTATACTCTAATTTTCGACAATTTGCGTCACCTCCGCGATCTATTCACCGGTTTTCTCCATGCTGTCAGCATCCAGTGGGCTTTCGGAGACAAGTGCATCTTCTGATTCACTTGTTTCCGGTGCTCTGTTCAATTTCAGCATTTGAGTCGCAAAGCCCTGGTCTACAACACCTATCAGGGCGCGATTGGATTTGCCAATCGCCTGCGAGAGCGTATCCTTGTCCAGCACATCCAATAGTTCAACATTAAATGAGGCTTTCCATTGATTTGCCCGATCCTTCGTGTTATCCGAAGCATCACCGGCTACGATGAGTAATTTCACTTTTCTTTTTTTCAGGGCTATATGCACTGTATCTTCACCGGCAACCAGTTTGCCAGCCTTCTGGGCAAATCCGAGAAGCGTTAGAAAGGCATTGTTCATTTTTTCAACTTCTCCTCAAGCTGCCGCTGAAGCTCTGCATAGACGGCTTTGTCTATTCTGGTGCCAAGGGATCTGCTGAGAGCGTCACGCTTCTCAGCTTTCTTGAGGCACTCGGGATCCGGGCACAAATAGGCGCCTCTTCCGTTTGCCTTGCCAACGAAGTCAATGAAGACCTGATCTTCATTGTTCTTGACGACGCGGATGAGTTCCTTTTTGGTTTTCTGTTCGCCACATCCAACGCAAGTGCGCATAGGGATTTTTTTGGGTTTCACGGACTTACGCCTCCCTCGTTTGAAACCACCGGCATCCATCTTCAGATTCGCCGACAGTTGTAAAGATGATGGTACTGCACATTATGCTTCTGTCGTGTATGAGCCCGACTTGATTTTTTCATATTGGCTCGCACTTTTTATGTCAATTTTCCAATTTGTCAGCTTAGCTGCGAGTCGGGCGTTCTGGCCTTCCTTGCCAATAGCCAGGGAGAGCTGATAATCCGGTACAACTACGGTAGCGGATTTTTCGACCTCATGGACGACGACCAGATCTACTTTGGAAGGGCTGAGAGCGTTGGAGATGAAAACGGCAGGATCCTCGCTCCATTCAATGATATCAATTTTTTCTCCGCCGAGCTCATTGACGATATTCTGAACCCGGGTCCCTTTGGGTCCGACACAGGAGCCAACCGGATCCAGATCTTGATTTCTCGCGTAAACAGCGAGTTTTGTCCTCGAACCGGCTTCTCTAGAAATCGCTTTGATCTCGACTTCCCCACTGAAAATTTCAGGCACTTCCAGTTCAAACAGGCGCTTCACCAGACCCGGGTGCGTTCTGGACACCACAATCTGCGGTCCTTTGCTCGTCTTGTTGACTTCGACGATAAAGGTTTTGATGCGGCCTCCCTGAGGATATTCCTCACCTGGGATCTGCTCGCTTGGCATCAACACAGCTTCGGTCTTTCCGAGGTTAATGAAGATCGTCCCTTTGGAGATGCGCTGCACGGTTCCCGTTACAATTTCGCTTTCTCGATCTACAAACTCATCAAAGATGATGGAACGCTCCGCCTCGCGAATCCGCTGTACGACGACCTGCTTAGCAGTCTGAGCAGCAATGCGTCCAAAATCCCGCGGCGTGACTTCCTCATCAATGATGTCGCCGAGCTCATAGTTCGGGTCTATTTTCCTCGCGTCTTCAAGGGCAATGTCGAATGAATCCTCATCCGGAACCTCAACGACCTCACATCTGGAATAGACGCGAACATCCCCCGTGTTTTCGTCAATCAGGACTTTAACGTTGTGGGAAGAACCAAAATTCTTTTTGTAAGCGGTGATGAGCGCAGCTTCTATGGTCTCAAGAAGCAAGGCCTTGGAAATGCCTTTTTCCCGCTCCAGTTGCTCCAGCGCCTCGAGCAATTCGTGTTTCACTTATTCTCCTCCTATCTCATCCAGGTTGTCGAATTTACCGACCAGCCTGATGCTTGAAATCTTCTCTTTGGACAGTTCTACCATTTTAGCACCCATTTCGATGGTCAAGATGCCATCCGAATAAGCGCTCAAGGTACCTTTGATCAGCTTGAGCCCTTCCACTGAAGTGTAAAGCTTCGCCTGAACCGTTCTTCCTATATTTCGTTCAAAGTCCTCCGGACGCTTCAGCTCGCGCTCGACACCCGGTGACGTGACTTCCAGAAAATATTGTTCTTCGATAGGGTCAATCTGGTCGAGCTTGGCATTCAGTTTTCTGCTGACCTCACTGCAATCATCCAGGCTGACGCCTTCTTCCTTGTCTATGGTCAGTCTGAGATACCTGAAAGGTCCTTCCTTAACAAACTCGACATCAATCAGTTCAACCTCTGCCTCCGCACAAATGGGTTCTGCCACTTTGCGGACAACGTCGACGACTCTTTGTTTTTTCAATTTTAAGCGCCTCCTCGTGCCTTTAAAAAATTCCAAACGCTTGAAAAAAGCGTTCTTTTGCCTAATAACGACAAAGAGCGGGATTTCCCCACTCTTTGCGCAACGTTTATTCATCCTTAAAGATTATAGCACAATTCATACCGGGATGCAAATTTCTTTACACGTCTTCCCGCTGCTTTGGAAAGCCCCCAGAGGTTACGCACAGCCTAAAACAGCGACAGCTGATTGCGCTCCGGCATCTCCTGCAAAGCACCGTGCAGCACTAAGGCGTCCACCACGGTTTTTGAAGCTTTTGCCCTCGACTTCAGGTCTTCAATGGACAGATACTCCCCGTGAACGCGTTCCTCGACGATCTTCTGGGCAGCGCTGTCTCCGACGCCCTGAAGGGACTGCAGCGGCGGTCTGAGCATGCCGTTCTCTTCAATGAAGGCATTAGCCTGACTTCGGTATAAATCCACCTTATGAAACTCAAATCCCCGGCTGTAATACTCGTCTACCAGCTCTAAAACGCCATAGAGATCCTGTTCCTTCTTCGTCAGGCTGTCCCAGTTGTCTTCCATCCAGCGCTTCTTTTCTCTCACAGCCCGCTTGCCTTGGCAAATCAGCTGAGCGTCAAAGTCCTCCACCTTGCTGCTGTAATAGCTGGCATAAAACGCCAGCGGATAATGAACTTTGAAATAGGCGATCCTAAAAGACATGGTCACATAAGCTACAGCGTGGGCCTTTGGGAACATGTATTGAATCGTATTGCATGAATTGATATACCAGTTTGGTACGTCAAACTCCCGCATCAACGTTTCGTTTTCTTCAGTCAGGCCCTTTCCTTTTCTGACGCGCTCCATAATGTTAAACGCCTGCTTAGGCGGCAGCCCTTTTTGTATCAGGTAGTTCATGATGTCATCCCGGGTGGAGATGACATGCTTCAGATCCGCTGTGCCGTTTCGAACCAGCGTCTGAGCATTATTTACCCATACGTCTGTCCCGTGTGACAAGCCCGATATTCGAACCAGTTCCGCCAGTGTGGACGGCTGGGTATCGATCAGCATCTGTCTGACAAACTTGGTACCAAATTCCGGGATGCCAAGACTTCCTGTTTCTGACTTATAATCCGGATCCACGATCCCCAGAGTTTCATTGCTGGTAAAAATTTTCAGGGTCGCAGGATCATCCAGAGGAATCTTCAAAACATCTATTTTTGTCATTTCTTCAAGCTGCTTGATCATGGTTGGCACGTCGTGACCCAGGATATCGAGCTTGAGAATCCGGCCGCTGATGGAATGATAGTCAAAGTGCGTTGTCACAACATCTGATTTTGTGTCATTTGCCGGATACTGAATGGGACAAAAGTCGTGAATGTTCTTGTAGGCGGGTACGACCATGATTCCCCCCGGATGCTGCCCCGTCGTTCTTTTAATGCCGGTGCAGCCACTGGCCAGCCGCTCGATCTCCCTGGAATTAACTGTTTGGTTCTTTTCTTCAAAATATTTTTTAACGTATCCGAATGCGGTCTTATCCGCTATGGTGCCAATAGTGCCAGCCTTGTAAACATAGCCTTTGCCGAACAGCTCTTCTGTATATTTGTGGGCAGTCGCCTGGTAGACACCGGCAAAGTTGAGGTCTATATCCGGTTCCTTGTCACCTTCAAAACCAAGGAATGTCTCAAATGGGATATCATGGCCATCCTTGCCGAATTTCACGCCGCATACAGGACAATCTTTGTCCGGAAGGTCCGCACCGCTGATATCTCCTGCCATGGTCATAAACTCAGAATACTTGCACTCTGGGCAAAGGTAATGAGGCGGCAGCGGGTTGACCTCAGTAATATCACACATGGTTGCTGCCAGAGATGAGCCTACGGAGCCCCGGCTGCCAACCAGATAACCGTCTTCCATGGATTTTTTGACCAGTTTGTGGGCAATGATGTACATGACGGCATATCCGTTTGAAATGATGGAATTCAGCTCCCGTTCAAGGCGCTTTTCCACCAGCTCCGGCAGCGGACTGCCATACATCCTGACGGCCTTGTCGACGCAGAGACGGCGCAGTTCTTCCTCGGAGCCCTCAATAATAGGCGGGAAAGTCTCGTCCGGAATAGGCAGCAGGGATTCAACCTGGTCCGCGATTTTGTTTGTTGCTTCAACGACAACCTGGTAAGCGGTATCCTTCCCCAAATAGTCAAATTCCTGGAGCATCTCAGCCGTCGTCCTGAAAAACAGCGGCGGTTGATTTTCAGCGTCACCGTAACCTTGCCCCGCCATGAGGATCCGGCGATAAACCTCATCCTCCGGATCCAGAAAATGGACATCACAAGTTGCGGCAACTATCTTTCCAAGCCGCGCGCCCAAATCGACGATCTTATTATTGATCGTCTTCAGGGCCTCCTGGTTTTGCACAAGTCCTTTTTCAATCATAAACTGATTGTTGCCCAGAGGCTGGATTTCTAGAAAGTCATAAAAGCGAGCGATTTTTTCAACATCTTCTTCGCTTCGATTCTCCACCAGCGCCTTGAACAGCTCCCCGCTTTCACAGGCTGAGCCCAGAATCAGGTTCTCCCTTCGATCCTCCAGGAGACTTCTCGGAATACGCGGCTTTTTGTAGAAGGTCTTCATATGGGAATGGGTCACCAATTCATAGAGAGACTTAAGACCCTGAAGATTCTTGACTAGAATAATAATATGGTGGGAGTCCATCATAGTGTGACTCATGGTTTCTGATGCGAACCGGGTCAGCCCGTTAAGATCTGTGACGCCCTCCTCACGCAGGCGCGCCGCCAGCTTGATAAAGATCTCCGCAGTGGCCGCTGCGTCATCCAGTGCTCTATGGTGGTTTTCAAGCTTGACGCCGAGATGTTTGGCAACCATGTTGAGCCTGTGACGCTTAAGGTCTTTTAACAACAATCGGCTAAGTCCAAGGGTATCTACAGAAGTCATATCATAGGGGTATCCGTGGTGACTGCAGGCTTCCCGTACAAATCCCGTATCAAACCCCGCGTTGTGGGCGACCAGAACGGCCCCCCGTGCAAATTCCAGGAATCGCGGCAAAATTTCCTCGATTCCTGGCTGCCCGGTCAAATGCTCATCTTCAATGCCCGTGAGCTCTTTGATTTTCTCACTGAGGGGCTCGTGGGGATCGATCAGCGCCGTAAAGGTCTCCGCAACTTGTCCGCCCTCAATCCGGACCGCGGCAATTTCGATAATCTTGTCATGCTTTGGATTCAGTCCAGTGGTTTCAATGTCAAACACCACAAAATCCGCGTCCAGAGTCTGCCCCTTTGAGGACCTGACAATTTTGACCTCGTCATCAATCAGATACCCTTCCATGCCGTAAAGGATCTTGATATCCTTGCCCCTGGCTGTTTCCATGGCCTCAGGAAACGCCTGCAGAACGCCGTGATCCGTAACTGCTATGGCCTTGTGTCCCCAGTCCATAGCCCGCTTAATCAGCGTCTTTACCGATGCGATGCCGTCCATGTCACTCATATTGGTATGGCAGTGCAGCTCAACACGCTTGACAGGCGCCTCGTCCCTTCGCCTCAGCGGCGCTTCGCCGGTGTTTATATTGTTGAGATACAGCGCCATTTCCTTATCAAAAGTGTCGTATCTCAGCGTGCCCTCAAATTTGTACCAGCCGCCCACCTTGAGCTTCTCGAGCAGGGTCTGGGCTTCTTTGGCACTCTTGAGAAAGAGTTTGGCCCCCAGAGAGCTGGTGCGGTCCGTCATTGAAAGGGTCAAAAGAGCTTTTCCGGTTTTAAGCTCCCGCGTTTGCAGGGACAGCACTTCCGCTTCAACGGCATAAGTGCCTTCCTCTTCAGCCAGCTCAACCAAAGGCGTCAGCGGCCGCTTGATTTTGAACCGGTACAGTACGCTATCATCCTGTGGCTCAGTCGTTTTCCACTGATTTTTTGCCGATGGTTTCGGTGCAGACTTAGGCACATTCACCGGCACCGTTGCCATGAAAGACTTCAGATCTGTTTCTTTCTTCGTGTCCAGCGCATCTGAGGCTACCCTGCAGCCTTCGACGTCATAAATGGGCGTCAGCTTAAAATCCACACCAAAATGTGTCATAAAGTTATTTTCCAATAAATCAAGAATTTTTCGGCTGCTTAAATGCTCAGAAGTCACCTGATCCGGAATGTGAAGACAATATTGGATTTCATTCTGTCTCACAAAAGCTTCTTTTTTGAGAAAGGCTGCTGCAGAGGGTGCCTGCTGCTTCAGCCAATAAATAGCCCAGTGAAGTCTTTCACTCGACTGCGAGGCTTCATCCTCCGAAGATGCCGGTGCTTCAACACTGCAGACCCAGTCCAGTCCGCAGACGTCCGGCAGCTCCAGCTTCACGCGCGACAAAAACGCCTCAAGTTTTTCAGGCTCCGGAAAATAACCCGCAGACAGCTGAAGCTTTAAGGTCTCAGGTTTCTTGATCAGGATTGCCCTTTCCAGACGGAGAGTATCATCAAATTGTTCTTTAAGCCAGTTCTGAATGGACATGATGTTCTTCCTTTGCTAAGACTGCTTATTTTTACAGCTTCATTATTTCCTCGAGAAGGACCTCAACAAGATCTTCTTCCCGAGCTTTTTTTAGAATCACGCCTTTTTTAAAAATCAGCGCTTCACCTTTCCCTCCGGCAATACCCAGATCTGCTTCACGGGCTTCTCCCGGACCATTGACCGCACAGCCCATAATGGCCAGCGTTATGTCTTTGTCAAGACCTTCCACCCGGCGTTCAACCTCATCTGCAATCTTTTCAAGGTCAATCTGGCAACGGCCGCAGGTCGGACAGGAAATCAGGCGAATACCGCCTTTTCTGAGTCCAAGGGCACTTAGAATTTCTTTGCCGACTCGAATTTCATTGAGCGGGTCTCCGGTCAATGACACTCTAAGTGTGTCTCCCATGCCTTCGAGCAAAAGATGCCCAATGGCTATGGAGGAACGAATACTGCCTTTAAAAACGGTGCCGGATTCCGTCAAGCCTATGTGAAACGGCGCGTCAGTATAGGCGCATAGTTGTTTATAGGCTTGAATCGTCGTCTGAATATCAGAGGATTTCAAGGCGACAATAACATTCTCAAACTGGAGCGTCTCCAAGATTTCAAGATGCCGTCTGGCGCTTTCGACAATAGCTTCAGGTGTAACCCCGCCGTACTTTTCGAGCAGTTCTTTTTCAAGGGAACCGCCGTTAACCCCTATCCTGATTGGAACTTGACGTTCCTTTGCAAGGGCAACGACTTCCTTGACGCGTTCAAGACTTCCAATATTGCCTGGATTCAGACGTATTTTAGCCGCGCCTGCTTCAATGGATTTCAGCGCAAGCCGGTGATCAAAATGAATGTCCGCGACGACGGGGATGGAACTCCTCCTGATAATTTCAGGCAGTTTGTCCGCAGCCTCAAAGTCGGGCACCGCCAACCGGACAATGTCGCAGCCTGCAGAAGCGAGAGCCTGTATTTGTGCGACCGTAGCGTCAGGATCCCTGGTATCCGTGGTCGTCATGGATTGAATGCTGACCGGATGATCTGATCCTATTCCAACGTTGCCTACAAAAACCTGTCGAGTTGATCTTCTCATGAATTCACCTCATTTTGAATGGACATTAACGCCTACTGAAACAGTCTGAGAATGTCCTTGTAGAGTACAAACAACATCAGCGCCATTAAAAGCGCAAAACCTGCAAGATGGACCAGGCCTTCCTTTTCCTTGTCAATTTTTCTGCGCAGGATCAGCTCTGCCAAGACGAAGAAGATTCTGCCGCCATCAAGGGCAGGCAGCGGAAGGAGATTGAAAATTCCAAGGTTGATCGAAAAAAGCCCCGTCAGCGCCAGCAGATTGTAAATGCCGCCTCTGGCCGCTTCGCCGACCATGCTGGCCATGCCGACCGGTCCAACAATTTCGACACCTTCTTGCCCGCCTGCCGGAAGTGACGCCAGGAAGCTGATGACCTCCGTACTCATAACCCATGTCTGGCGAGCTGCCAGAAAGACAGCGCGAGGGGCGTCGCGTTCCGTCAGCGGACGAATGCCTACAATATAACGCGTATCATCCGCATCACGAACCGCTTCCAGCTGTATGTCGAGCTGCTGCCCATCCCGTTCAATGACTATATTAAGTGATGGCTGAACAGCAATCTGTGCGGTCACATCATTCCAGGTCGGGGTCGGGACGTCATTGATCTCAAGGATGCGGTCGCCCGGCATCAGCTCACCGGACAATGCTGCCGGCATGTCAGGAATCAGTTCGCCTACTGCATTAACAGGGAACCCTATCCCCCACATTACAATGGTGAAGACGAGCACTGCCAGAATAAAATTCATCAGCGGACCTGAAAACAGTACCGTGAGTCTTTTCCAAGCCGGTGCATTCAGGAAACTTCTCGGATCGTCCGAGAGGGTATCCTCACCCTCCATTTTAACAAAGCCACCAAGGGGAAAGGCGCGGATCCCATATTCCGTTTCTCCAAATTTTCTGGAGACCAGCTTGGGGCCAAAGCCCAAGGCAAACTCAAGAACTTTTATTTTATGAAGCTTAGCTACAGCAAAATGTCCGAGCTCATGAAAGAACACGATCACGCCAAAAACGACAATATAGCTGATAAAGGTGATCAAAGGCTCACTCCCTGTCTTGTGTGCTTGTCTTTGAATATTTGTCTGCGGGTATCTGCATCAATTTCCATAATAGTGTCATAATCAGGATTTTGAATCACTGTATGTTGATCCAGCAGTGACTCGATCCGATCACTGATGTCATAAAAGCCAATTTCCCCATTTAAAAACCGAGCCACCAGTGCTTCGTTTGCAGCATTCAACACAGTCGTGGCCGAACCTCCCATGCGGCCTGCTCTATAAGCCAGATTCAGGCATGGAAAGCGCTCATGGTCAGGTGCAGAAAAGGAAAGCTGGCCAATCCGTGAAAGGTCAAGTCTCTCAAAATCAGATAGGATCCGCTCAGGATAACCAAAAGCATAAAGAATGGGCAGTTTCATGTCCGGAAGACCGAGCTGCGCTATGACTGAGCTGTCATGATATTGGACCATGGAATGAATAATACTCTCCTTGTGGACCAAGACATCAATGTGCTCATAGGGGATATCAAACAGCCAGCGGGCCTCTATAACCTCGAGGCCTTTATTCATTAGCGTGGATGAATCAATAGTAATCTTGCTGCCCATGGACCAGTTGGGATGCTTAAGCGCTTCTTGAAAGGTCACCTTTTTAAGACGGTCTCTGTGCCATTCAGGACTCCTGAACGGTCCACCGGATGCTGTTAAAATCAACTTTTCGACGGTTTGTCGTCTATTACCCTCAAGTGCCTGAAATAAGGCGCTGTGCTCACTGTCCACAGGCAAAAGCTCGACGCCATAATACGCTGCCTCTTTCATAATACGTTCCCCTGAAGTCACAAGGACTTCTTTGCTGGCCAAAGCTATGCGCTTGCCGGCACGTATGGCGGAGAGAGTTGGAAGCAGTGCTGCATTGCCGACAATGGACACGAGAACGGTATCCGCGCTCTCAAGGGCAGCGATTTCCTGAAGACCTGCCAGCCCGGCGTGGACGGTTATGGCGCTGTCCACTAAGGCCGTTTTTTCTTTTAATTCCCTGTAGAGCGCCTCATCCGCGACAGCGACATGCCTGGGTCTGAAGGCTTCTATCTGAGCCATGAAGGCTTCAATGCCTCGATTGCAGCTTAGTGCCGCGACCCTGAACCTGTCAGGATGAGCGCGAATGACGTCCAGCGCCTGAGTCCCAATTGAACCGGTTGATCCCAAAATCACAATATTTTTCATAAGCAGCAGAGTCAGTCATAATTTTGAAATCCTGCGGGCTAACTAAGCTGGACCTTCAATTGCTCAATGCCCAGGCCGATTCCAACAATGGACTGATTCCTTCTCTCCTTTACGCGATTATTCATTTCAAAGAGACCGCAAACCATCACAGCCTATTTTTCATTATACCGCATTTCAACTAACTCGCCTTAAGAATTCTAAAAAAAGTTGCGCGAAAAGGCCGCCTCAATTTATCAAGGCGGCCTATCAAGTCAGCTGTTTTATTTAAGATCTTTAAAACAATTAAATCAATTACACTTCATAACAGTTTATAAACATAGGCGACATAATAGACAATAGGCGCCGTCATCATAATGCTGTCAAATCGGTCAAGCACACCGCCATGACCTGGAAACAACTTCCCATAGTCTTTGATTCCCATGATCCGTTTAATCTTCGACGCAATCAGATCGCCAATTTGGCCGGAAACGCTTCCAAACAACCCCAGCGGGACCGCAAACCAGATAAAGTCCGGTTCCAGAAAGGCTGAAAAAGCTGTTACAAGGATAACCGTCCCTGCCACACCGCCTATAGCCCCTTCTACTGTCTTTTTAGGACTAACCGACGGAAGTAGTTTGTGCTTGCCAAAGAAACGTCCCGCAAAATAAGCACAGGTATCCGACACCCAAGCCAGCAAGAACACCAGGCTGATGAAGAAGAGGCTGTCGAACTCAGCCACAAGCACAATATGGAAAAATGGGAGAACGACATATAAAAAACCGAGTGCCGTAGCGCTGATGTCGTAAATATGTAACGCCTTTCCGAATAAATTGATCAGCATCAGCATGATCACAAATACGGAAACGACGAAAAGATAAAAGATCTGGTCCAGCGCCATGACATAGCCGCCATAGATTGCCAGTACGGCAGCCATTGTCAATCTTTCCATGGCATGTATTTCTATACTTCTAAATCCTTTAAACAGCTCATGCAGCGCAGTCAGCGTCAGCAGCAGCACTGCTGCGGTCAACAGGTGTCCGCCCACATAGAGGATGGCGATCAGTATTGGCAGCCCTATCAGGCTGGTGATCAATCTTGATGACACAGGCTCACCTCACAGTTTACCAAACCTTCTATGGCGTTTGGCATAAGTCTCCAGTGCTTTATCGAGCTCATTGGAATCAAAATCCGGCCAGAGCACATCAGTGAAATAGAACTCAGAATAAGCCAATTGCCAGAGCAGAAAGTTTGAGATCCTCTGCTCGCCACTGGTGCGAATAATCAGATCCGGATCAGGCTGGCCAGAAGTATATAAATGCTTTTCAAAAGCGTCCGCTGTAATCTCTTCCAACGCAAGTGACCCGGAGGCCACAGCTGCGGCCAGTCCCTTTGCTGCACGAAGTAGTTCGTCCCGGCCGCCGTAATTGAGCGCGATATTGACTGTTAAACCCGTATTGCTTTCTGTCAGACTCCGGGCTTTTTCAACCTCTGCCTGAGCACGCTCCGGAAGGGCGCTGAGATCACCAATGCAGCGAATCTTTATCCCGTTTCTGTGGAGCTCTGCAATCTCTTTTTGGAGAAACTGAACCAAAAGTTCCATGAGGCCGCCAACCTCATCAGCAGGACGCTTCCAATTTTCAGTTGAAAATGCATAGAGTGTCAACACTTCCACGCCAAGGCTGGAACACCTTGAAATCACTGAGCGCAGCGCTTCCACACCGGCTTTATGACCAAACAGTCTGGGCATGAAACGCTTTTCTGCCCACCGGCCGTTGCCGTCCATAATTATGGCTATATGTTTCGGCAAATGTTGCTCTGTCTGTTTCATTGGTGTCTCCTCCCTCCCGGCAAGCCGCATCAGTCTCTCCAGTCAAAACCCACAAAAGCAAATCCCAATACGCTGACTAGTGACTTGTAAACTCTAACACTAACACTAAACTTCCATGATTTCCTTCTCTTTTTGTACGAGAAGGTCGTCAATTTGCTTGATGTATTTATCCGTCATTTTCTGAACATCCGCTTCCGCTGACTTAAGATCATCATCCGTAATTTCAGAGTTCTTGTTCATTTTTTTAAGTCGGTCATTCGCGTCACGACGCTCATTGCGGATTGCGACTTTGGCTTCCTCACCCGTCTTCTTTGCAACTTTTATGAGATCTTTGCGTCGCTCTTCTGTCAGTATTGGAATCGCGATGCGGATGATTTTTCCGTCATTGCTCGGATTGAAACCCAAATCTGCGATAAGGATAGCTTTTTCAACATCCCTCAGCGCGCTGGCATCATAAGGTTGAACCGTCAACAGTCGCGGCTCTGGTGCAGCGATCGTCGCCAAGGACTTAAGCGGCGTTGGAGAGCCATAGTAATCGACAACAACCCTGTCGAGCAGCTGAGGATTCGCTCTGCCTGCGCGAATGGCGTGAAGCTCTTCATTAAATACATTAAGTGTTTTTTGCATTTTTTCTTCAAAAGCCTTTTTTACATCCTGAATCATCTTCACTTGACCTCCCTAATGATAGTACCAAGATTTTCACCACAGCAGACTTTAATGATATTATGCGTCTCTTTCAGTCCAAACACAAGAATTGGAATGTGATTATCCATACAAAGTGTAATGGCAGTTGAATCCATGACGCCAAGTCCTCGGTTGAGGACATCTATATAAGTGAGGGTGTCAATTTTGACAGCATTCTGATTGACCATAGGATCAGAATCATAAACACCGTCCACCTTTTTGGCAAGGAGAATAACTTCTGCTTCAATTTCAGCCGCTCGAAGGGCTGCGGTCGTATCCGTCGAGAAGTAAGGATTTCCGGTGCCGGCCGCAAAAATGACAACTCTGCCCTTTTCAAGGTGTCTTACCGCACGGCGACGGATATAAGGCTCAGCGATCTGACGCATTTCAATGGCGCTGAGGACGCGTGTAGGAAGTCCAAGACTTTCAATGGCATCCTGCATTGCGAGAGAATTGATGACGGTCGCAAGCATGCCCATATGATCCGCGGTGCTTCTGTCCATACCGCCACCGGAACGTCCTCTCCAAAAATTGCCGCCGCCCACGACTACGCCGACTTCAACACCCATGCCGACCAGTTCCTTAACCTGACTGGCCACATCAAGTACTGTCTGTTCATCAAGTCCAAAACCCTTATCACCCGCAAGCGCTTCCCCACTCAACTTCAATATGACGCGTTTATATAACGGTTTCAAGCGAACACCCCCTGTTTCATAGATAAAAAATTCTACACATTGCATTGAATATCCTTTTTTTTAAACCGTAACCAAAAATATATCATGCTCATTTCTGTGAATCGACTGCCAATACTTGAAAAAAGAGAAGACCAAGGTCCTCTCTTTTTATCTTTGATTTGATTTTGAAGACTGAAAATTAGCCTTGAAGCTGCTTGGCAACTTCTTCTGCAAAGTTTTCAGTTTTCTTTTCAATGCCTTCGCCCACTTCGTAGCGGACAAAACGGCGGATGGAAATATTCTCACCGATTTTAGCGATCAGGTTCTTGAGAAGCTGATCAATGGTGACATCCGGATCTTTGATGAAAGGCTGCTCAAGAAGGCAGACTTCTTTGTAGTACTTTTGTACCCGGCCTTCAACCATTTTATCGATGATTTTCTCAGGTTTGCCTTCATTGAGTGCTTGATTGCGAAGAATTTCTTTTTCGCTCTCAATAACTTCTGCAGGCACTTCTTCCGGACGAACATAAAGTGGATTGGATGCTGCAATTTGCATTGCAATATCCTTGGCAAACTGCTGGAACTCTTCGTTTTTAGAGACGAAATCAGTTTCAGAGTTAATTTCAACAATAACGCCAACGCGTCCACCGTGAATATAGGAAGCGACGATGCCTTCAGCGGCGATTCTGCCAGCTTTCTTCGCAGCTTTGGCAAGACCGCGCTCACGAAGGAGCTTGACTGCTTCTTCCATGTTGCCATTTGCTTCTTCAAGCGCTTTTTTGCACTCGAGCATACCTGCGCTTGTTGCTTCTCTGAGTTCTTTTACCATTGCGGCTGTAATCGCCATGACAGGACCTCCTAGTTTAACTTCAATTTGTCCTTAGACCCAACCCGGGCCAAAGATACGTGAATTGGCCAAAGGGCCAAATGTTATCGCTTGAACAACGGGTAAGGCGTTCTATATTAAGAAACCTTACCCGCTGGCTTTAAACCTTATGATTATGCGTTTTGCTCGCCTTGCTTACCTTCGAGGACAGCGTCAGCCATTTTGCCGGAAATCAGCTTGACAGCGCGGATCGCGTCGTCATTGCCCGGGATGACGAAGTCAACTTCGTCCGGATCGCAGTTCGTGTCGACGATAGCAACGACAGGGATACCAAGGGTTCTAGCTTCCTGGATTGCAATGCGCTCTTTCTTAGGGTCGACAATGAACATAACTGCAGGTACTTTTGGCATTTCCTTGATTCCGCCGAGATATTTCTCAAGCTTTTCTTTCTTAGCGCGAATTTGAATGACTTCTTTTTTAGGAAGTACATCAAATGTGCCATCTTCTTCCATCTTCTCATATTTGTAAAGAAGATCGATTCTTTTCTTGATGGTTTTGTAGTTTGTCAGCATGCCGCCAAGCCATCTCTGGTTGACGAAGTACATACCACAGCGCTTTGCTTCAAGCTCAATAGCTTCCTGTGCTTGCTTCTTGGTGCCGACGAAGAGGACTTCGCCGCCTTCAGCGACGACATTTTTGACGAAATCATAAGCGTCGTCAATTTTCTTGACCGTCTTTTGAAGATCGATAATGTAAATCCCGTTTCTTTCTGTGAAGATGTATTCCTTCATTTTAGGGTTCCATCTTCTTGTCTGGTGGCCAAAGTGTACGCCTGCCTCCAGCAGTTGTTTCATTGAAATTACTGACATAGTGCACCTCCGTTTTTTTCTTCCCCGTCGTTCGTCTTCACAAAAGACCCTGTCTCAGGGCAACCCTTACTGTGAATCCCGACGAGTGCGGTTTTGGACCTTAGTAAGTATAACACAGACAAGCGCGACGTTCAAGAGATAATCTCAGGAACCGCCGCGCTTTGAAAACTTTTTTGTTTTAGCTTGATCCGATAACCCTTATTTTTTTAAACGTTTGAGCTCCGGCATTAGTTTATCATTCATTATGCGAATATAAGTGCCCTTCATGCCAAGGCTGCGGGATTCAATAACGCCGGCACTCTCGAACTTTCTAAGGGCATTGACGATCACGGAGCGTGTAATTCCAACGCGATCCGCTATTTTACTTGCGACGAGGAGACCTTCGTCGCCATCCAGCTCATTGAAGATGTGTTCAATGGCTTCAAGTTCGGAATAGGAAAGCGTTCCGATGGCCATCTGCACCACAGCTTTCTTTCTGGCTTCCTCTTCGTACTCTTCCGTCTTGGCGCGGATGATTTCCATACCGACAACGGTAGACGCATACTCAGCCAATACTATATCCTCTTCAGAGTATGTGTTGTCTCTGCGAGCGATGACGAGGGTCCCCAACCTGAGACCGTTCCCAATGATTGGCACAATGGTAATAAACTTAGAATAGCTGCTGATATCACCTTTAAAAATCTTCATGACGACATCTTGCGGGATGTTGAACATAGTTTGATCAGTTTTGAGCAATTCATCATTGATTTCTTCCGGGAACATTTGTACATTTGTGCCCTTCTCAAAAATGAGCGGGCTGTCTTCGGCAATAACCAAGCCGTAACCCAAAACCTTGCCGCGCTTGCTGATAATGTAAACGTTAGCGTCAAGCACTTCCTTGAGCATCATGCTGATATCTGGAAAAGAAACGGGCGCATTGCCGGATTGCTGAAGAATTTTGTTCAGTCTTCTTGCTTTTTCTAGTAGTTTCATGCTCACCTGATTACCTCCCTGAGTTTTATTTAATGTGATGAGACTTCTTTATAATTGCAGCTGGTACTGGAGCATAGGATGGTCTTGTTCTTTTTAGTGATTTTTTCGACGAGAGCCTCACCACAAACCGGGCACGGACGTCCTACAGGCCGGTTCCAGGACACGAATCGACATTCCGGAAAACGGCTGCAGCCATAAAAAGTCTTCAGCTTTTTAGTCTTGCGCTCGACCACTTTACCCTCTTTGCATACCGGACAGTCTATACCGATCTCATTGAGAATTGCCTTGGTGTAGTCACATTGCGGGTAATTTGAACACGCATAAAATTTCCCGAATCTGCCGTGCTTGATGTTGAGTGGATGGCCGCACTTCTCACAGAGCAAGTCGGTTTTTTCTGTCAGATCGAGTTTTTCCAGCCGCTCGTCTGCTTTTGCAAGCGTTTCGCTGAATGGGCCGTAAAACTCCCTGAGAATGCTGTGCCATTCCATGTTGCCGGCTTCAACTTCATCCAGCTTGTTCTCCATACCTGCGGTAAAATCGACATTGACGATCTCTTCAAAATAACCCGCCATTATGTCGTTGATGATATACCCTAGTTCTGTCGGTTTTAAAGATTTTTTTTCGCGCTCTACATAGCCTCTGCTGATGATGGTCGCAATGGTCGGCGCATAAGTCGAAGGACGACCAATACCCTTTTCTTCCATTTCTTTGACCAAAGTCGCTTCTGTGTATCTTGCCGGGGGCTGTGTAAAATGCTGTTCCGGCTTGACGTGAAGACGCTGAACCAGATCCCCTGCTTGAATGTCCGGCAGACGGGTTTCTTTAAAACTGGAGAACTCGTAGACTTTTAGGAAACCGTCAAATTTCAGAAGCAGCCCATTAGCTTTTAGCAGTGCCTCACCTGCGACTATGGACACATTTTTGGAATCAAAAGTCGCGTCTGACATACCGGAGGCTACAAACCTCTGCCAAATTAAAGTGTACAGCTTTTGTTGGTCTTTTGTCAGCGACGCTTCCAGTTCCTCAGGCGTCAGATGCACATAAGTAGGACGCACAGCTTCATGGGCATCCTGTGCCGACTTGGATTTCTTTTCTGTACGGACTTTTTTATTCTGATAGATCTCACCATATTCCCGATCAATAAATTCGGAGAGATGTCGCTTTGCCTCTTCAGAGATTCTTGTAGAATCCGTCCTCATATAAGTGATGAGGCCGATGGTCCCTTGTCCCTTAACCGCAATACCCTCATACAGCTGCTGCGCCACCATCATGGTTTTGCTTGCTGAAAAGCCGAGGCGATTCGCGGCATCCTGCTGAAGGCTGCTGGTCGTGAATGGCGGCTGAGGGGCTCTGGATTTTACCTTGTTCTGCACCTCGGTAATCACCGGATCCACAGACTCCAGGTACCGTTTCATCTCTAGTGCATCCGTCTCGTTTCCAATTTCAATTTTTTTGCCTTTGAACTGAGACAACTCCGCCTCAAAAGGCAGATCCGAAGGCACATGTCTGAGATCCATGCCAATAGACCAATACTCTTCCTTGATGAAGGCATTGATCTCATTCTCACGGTCGCAGATCAGCTTTGTCGCCACAGACTGAACCCGGCCGGCGCTGAGACCTTTTCTTACCTTGCGCCATAACAGCGGACTGATCTTATAACCTACCAACCGGTCCAAAACCCGTCTTGCCTGCTGGGCATCCACCAGATTCAGGTCAATTTGCCGTGGATGATGAATGGCTTCTTTGACTGCTTCTTTTGTGATCTCGTGAAACTCAATTCTGCAAGGCTCTTCCTGAGGAATACTCAAAATAGTTCCCAGATGCCAGGCAATTGCTTCACCTTCCCGATCCGGGTCAGTTGCCAGAAAGACACGGTCTGCTTTTTTTGCTGCGCCTCTCAAAACTTTGATTACATCTCCTTTTCCCCGGATATTAATGTATTCCGGTTCAAAGTCCTTTTCAACATTGACGCCAATTTTGCTTTTGGGCAGGTCTCTGACATGTCCCACGGAAGCAAGTACCTGATAATTCTTTCCTAAAAACTTCTCTATGGTCTTTGCTTTTGCCGGAGATTCGACAATAATCAGATGCTTAGCCATGTAATACCTCCAATGTAACCATTATATTCAAAAAATTCGAAAGATTCAATCTTGTCAAAAAATCACCATATTAATTTTTATATGATGCGGATCCATTTGTCAACACTTTCTTCCAGTCTGAGCTATCGGCCGTCTTATAATTGACCGCAGATCCTTCCTGAAAAATTCTGCGGTCCAAACAAAATCCAGACGCCGGATCCATGTCTTAAGCTCACGGACCCGGCGTCTGAACAAAGTTCTGTAAAGACATCAGTTTAGATTATACCTTCCAAACCAGCAGCGAATCAATCTCTTTATTTCAAGCTCACTCAAAAATTCGTAACATTTTCCCGCCGGCCATCCTGTAGCATCGACAAAATCATCAATTGTCATATCCCCGTAGCGCTCGATTAGAGTAAGCAGCTGACCGGCATCCGCAGAAAGCTGGGGTCTTCTTTTCTTTGGCAGCCGCCAATCCAGACGAACGAACAAATCATCCGGGGTTGTCAGAATTTGGGCCATATTCTGAATCAAAAAGTTGGTTCCTGCGCTTTGCGGCGCGTCTATGTTCCCCGGTACAGCGAAGACCTCTCGACCCTGCTGAATGCCATGAAGCGCAGTCGACATTGTGCCGCTTTTGATGACAGCCTCCACAACGACAATGCCTGCGCAGAGTCCGCTGATCAATCTGTTTCGATCCGGAAAAAAGGCGGGATAGGGCGGTGTTCCGGGCGGCTTTTCACTGAGGAGCAGTCCCTCACCCGAAGATAGAATTCTTTTTCTGAGTCCTGCGTTTGCACTTGGATAATTGACGTCCAGCCCGCACCCCATGACGGCTAGCGTGGCGCCTTCCTGTTCCATAGCAGTCTCATGGGCCAAAGCGTCAACGCCGACTGCAAGACCGCTGACAATTAAAGCATTGTGCTCCACGGCTGCTTGAGTGAGCATTTTCGTCACCTTCATCCCATATTGCGTCGGATGTCTGGTGCCTACTACTGCCAGTGGCCTTGCATGATTCAGCAGCTCGAGGTTTCCTCTCGCATAAAGCAATAGGGGCGGATCCTCAAGTTCGTTCAGTCTGAAAGGAAACAGCGGATCCGCAGGAAGGATCATTTTCATTCCGCATTTTTCTGTTTGTCTTAGGCGCTGAATAATCTCATCCGGCTTATGTGACTGCTTTAGAGCCAGCCTTTGGTCAGCAGTGGCCAGTGAGATTCGCTCAGGTCCGTCCGTGAAGATCGCTTCAAAGTCGTCACATCCCTCGAGCAAGTTTCTGGCTTGTGCACGGTTGATGCCTTTGGCGTTCTCAAACCAAAGGGCGCAGGCTGCATAGGCATTAAATGTCCCCATGGAGCACCATCCCCTCGGAAAGATGCTTAGCGCTTATTGCCGCTTCGCCGTCCAAATCCGCCAAAGTACGGGCCAGACGTATGACCTGTGTCGAATCCCGGTAGCTGTATCCCTGATCCTTAAATCTGGACTGGAATTGTGTCCTGAGGGATTCAGATTCGAAGGTTTGAAAAATCAGATCAATTGGAACGGTTGAATTTTTATGCGCTGTGCTGCCATAGCGCTGACGCTGCTGAATCATTGCATTTTCCACCATTGATCGCATAATTGAGGAGTTCAGCGGATCCAGGCTCCTCAAATCTTCTTCCATATAGACACTGGTCATCAGCTTGATATCAAATCGGTCACCGAGCGGACCTTTAAATTTCAGCTGGTGACGCTGAATATTTTGCACTTGGCATGTGCAGGGCTGATCTGTACCAAAATAACCACAGGGACAAGGATTGGCGGTTGCCAGCAGGGTAAATCTGGCAGGCAGCTGCATAGACTGAAGTGGACCACCAACCATAACGACGCCTTCATCCAGAGGCCGTTTCAGGTCTTCTATCACTGCTTTTGAAAATTCTGTCATTTCTTCAAGATAAAGCACGCCATGGTTTGCCAAAGTTACTTCACCAAGCCTTCCGGTCGCAGTCCCGGTCAAATCACTTCTCTTCAGTGAAGTCTGCGGTATTCTGAATGGCGCACAAACCTGGATTGAATCAAGATCAGTACTTACCTGACCGTGAATCTTTATAACTTCACGCATTGCGGTTTCATCCAATGTCGGGAGGATTGTCTTGAGTCTCCTGGCCAATAAGCTTTTTCCAGTTCCTGGCGGTCCTATCAACAGTACGTGATGCTGAGCCGCTGCGGCAGCCATCATGGCCCGCTTGTGAAGTCTGTGCCCGGCAATGTCGCCATAGTCTGTTTCAAAAACCATCGGCAGAGCGCTTTTATTCGTCATATCAAGGGATGCTGCCGGCCTGATCTGATGCTGCAGATCACTCAGCTGGCCGACGCCATAGATCTCAACATCCGGAAAATATCTTGCCATAGAAATTTGGTTCATTGGGACGTAGAATTTATTGACACCAATGGTGATCAGCCCTTCAATCATATTATATAGTCCCTGGACACTGCAGACGGTGCCATCCAGTGAAAGCTCCCCAATGTAAGCCTCCTCACTGCCGACCGACCGTTTGCCGTCCGACAAAAACATGAGGGCAGCTGCTACAGCCAAATCAAATTGAGCCCCTTTTTTGGACATGTGTGAAGGTGTTAAGCTGACAGTGACTTTTTTATTATTGACGCGAACGTTAACTGACTTTAAAGCGGAGGTAATCCGCATTCGCGATTCTCTGACGACATGATCCGGGCGGCCTATGATGTTGAAGACCGGCACGCCTTTGCTCAGACTGACTTGCACACCAATAGGATGTGCATGAATGCCCTGGGGTGAAGCTGACCAAACCTGAATGTACATGACGACCTCCATAGGATATAATGTAATTACAGTTCCATATTATACCATATGTTAATATTTGTCATCTTCTATTTTCAGTTGATCCCCAAAGAGTGTTAAAAAAAGCAGGTATACTGGAAGTTGACTCTACGCCTTCCAAGTACGCCCGCTAGATCGACATGATTTTATTTTGGTCAAGCCACAAATTTTTCCCAAGCAATTTAAAATTTCATACTTTCAATAGTCTCATGGATGAAGACTTTCTTATTGGATTTATTATATTTGAGCACTTCCGTGAGCAGCTGTTCCCAATTGATTATGGAAGGCCGGATGTAGAACAGGTTTCGATCATGGCCGACCACGATCCATTTTTTGTGTCTCTTTGTACGAGTTATAAATTGAAGGTCCTTGAAATAAACGACTTGAAAGACTTTGTCACCGGCCCGCTGTTCAATTCTGTCACCTTTGACTTCGATGACGGTTTTCAATTGCTTGAGGCAGTCTTTGAAGAGCAGGACCGCTATCAGGCCAAGAATTGACAAATAGACCCAGTTTCCGAGCAACCCGCCAAAAAAGATGAACATGACACCGACAAATGCCTGCAAATAAATATCGCGTTTTCTGTACTTATACAACCTACATGCCTCCTAATCGGAACCATCAATGAATTGGATTCTTGGGGTTTTCAGCCCCACGCCTTCAACAGTTATGAAGGCCAACCTCATCTCTGAATAATACAGAGCAGGATACTCAGACAGGTATCTCCCTGCGGCTTTTTTCATCCGCATCACCTTGCGGCCATCCACGCGTTCAAGCGGATCCGAATCGCCGTCCATGCCCTTTGACGCTTTGACTTCAATAATATAAAGCAAATGATCTTTCATAGACAGGATATCAATCTCAGCGCCAGGAATCCTGTAATTTCGGCATAAGATTTTATGACCTGCCGCCTGAAGATAGGCTGCTGCTTCATTTTCACCTAACCGCCCAATTACATTTGACTGTTTCATAGACTGCGCTCCGGTTCCTTTTTAAAAGATTTCAAAAAAGTTGCCCGATGCTCCGGCATTCTGCCATATTGCCTGAGCGCTTCATAATGTCGTTCTGTACCATAGCCCTTGTGGGCGTCAAAGCCATAATCCGGGTACTGCAGCCCCAGCCGCTTCATGTAATGGTCCCGTGTCACTTTAGCAATAATTGAAGCCGCTGCTATGGATACGCTGCGCTGATCCCCTTTTACGAGTGACAACTGGCTGACCGAACAGTTCTCGAGTTCGAGGGCATCCAGCAGCAAGGCCTGAGGATCAATGTCCATAGTCTCCAGTGCCCGCTTTGCTGCCAGTTTGGTCGCTTGCAGTATGTTTATTTCGTCTATCTCTACACTGGTTGCATAGCCTATGCCCACACTCAGCGCTTTTTCCATTATTTCAGCATATAGCGCTTCCCTGACAGGTTCTGACAACTTTTTTGAATCGTCCAGACCATAGATGGGCACTGCAGGGTTGAGCACAACTGCAGCTGCCACAACTGGACCGGCAAGCGGTCCCCGGCCAGCTTCATCAATCCCCGCAACGTGATGCAAACCTTCCTTTGCGAGCTGAGCCTCAAAGATGGACATCTGTTTAAATTTCTCCGTCACCTTTTCCAACTTTTTGCGTTTGGAAGCGATCTTCTGCAGGAGGCCTTTTGTAACGGGTGATTTGAGTTGAGACTCGAAAAGTTCAAGCGCTTCAAGCGTCATAATTTCTTTCAGCTTTTCTGCTGCGTCTCCAGCCATCAAGTGAGTTCACCCCGTCTGTCCAGAAAATCGTCCGGCCATTCAAGTGACAATCTGCCCAGAGTACCTTTTCTAAACTCATCCAGAAGAAGGCGGGCGACTTTATCATAGTCAATGTCGCCGCCGCCGCGCCGGCATCCTCTCCGAAGTGCTATGGCATCCATCAGTTCTATGGTTGGTGCCACAGGATCCACCTCAACACCATAGCGTGCTGTCAGCGCCTCGGGGTAGTGGATCTCAAGCCGGCGCAGGAGCTCGTAGGCCATATCCTCAATGTTGAGAATGTCATCCTTGATAGCACCTGTCATGGCAAGATTCAGACCGACTTCCTTCGAATCAATCTTAGGCCATAAAATACCCGGCGTATCAAATAGTTCGATATCATCTCTAATCCGAATCCACTGCTTGCCCCTGGTAACGCCGGGCTTGTTGCCGGTCTTTGCCGCGCTTTTGCCTACGAGTTTATTGATCAGACTTGATTTTCCAACGTTCGGTATACCTACAATCATGACGCGCACCGGACCGGGATTCCGTCCCTTTTCCAGATATCTCGCCCTTTTTTCCTTCATACGCTCAACGATCTGTTTCATAAGACGATCAATGCCGTCTCCATGAACCGCATCCAAGAGTTCGACGCTGGCGCCCTCCCCTTCAAAATGCTGTTTCCACAGACTGGTGACTTTGGGATCAGCCAGATCATATTTATTCATACACACGATTCTGGGTTTTCCCTTCGTGAGCTCCGCGATTTGCGGATTTCTGCTGCTTTCAGGGATACGGGCGTCAAGCAGTTCGACGACGACGTCCACAAGTTTAAGATGACTTTGGATCAAATCCTTGGTCTTTTTCATGTGTCCCGGATACCAGTTAATTGTTTGACTCATGCTTTATCCCTCCTTTCAGAGAGTTTGTAAAAAATTAAAGGGACTGTTTTACAGTCCCTCCAATTTCGCTTAGATTCTTTCTTTGACCTTCGCAGCTTTACCGATGCGGTCTCTGATGTAGTTCAGCTTGGCTCTTCTGACTTTACCTCTTCTGGTCACTTCGATCTTTTCGATCTTAGGTGAGTGAAGCGGGAAAGTCTTTTCAACGCCAACACCGGAAGAAAGTTTACGAACTGTAAACGTTTCACGGATACCGCCGTTCTGGAATTTCATCACAAGGCCTTCGAAGATCTGGATACGCTCGCGCTTACCTTCTACGACTTTAATGTGGACGCGGACCGTATCACCGACTCCGAATTCCGTCACGTCAGACTTAAGTTGCTCTAATTCAAGAGACTTGAGTATGTTTTGATTCATGGGGCTAACCTCCCTTCTCAAGAGCGGTTCATTAACGGACCTAACCCGCCAGCGGAACAGCCGTAATTCACAAAATTCATTATATCATTGCAGACAGCCGAGCACAATCTATTTCAGATACTTTTCAACGATTTTTCGCTTTTTTTTATCAGTCAGTCGCTGATGATAGGCGCGCAGCATATCCGGCCGTCTTTGTCCCGTCAATTTGACAGATTCCTCAAACCGCCACAGCTCAATATTCTTGTGATGACCGGATAAAAGGATCTCCGGTACCTCCATACCTTCGTAAACTGCCGGCCTGGTGTAATGGGGGTACTCGAGAAGGCCGTCATAATGACTCTCTTCCATGTGGGAGTCCTCCGTGTTCAGGACGCCCTCGATCATTCTCGATATGCCGTCTATGAGCACCATGGCAGGAATCTCACCGCCGGTCAATACATAGTCACCAATAGAAATCTCATCCGTAACGAAAGTGTCGATCACTCTCTGATCAATCCCCTCGTAATGGCCGCAAATGAGCACAAGCCGGTCAAGTTTTGAAAAGTCGACCACCATACTCTGTGTCAGCGTTTTGCCCTTAGGCGTTAAGTAAACCACCCGGTCCCCGGCATCCAGGTTCAGGTTGCGAAGACAGTCAAATAAAGGCTGAGGCTTCATGACCAGTCCAGCGCCACCGCCAAAAGGGGCGTCGTCCACACGTTTGCTGGGGGAATCCGAATATTCTCTGAAATTGACGCATTCCACCTCAATGTGTCCTTGCCCGGCAGCGCGCGCCATGATGCTGGTCGAGGTAAACGCTGAAAACATTTCTGGAAACAATGTCAGGACTGTAAATTTCACTCCATCATCCCTTCGATCAGACTGACCAGAACGTGGCCCGCCTCAATTTCAACTTTGCGGACAAAAGCATCCACAACAGGAATCATGAAATCCGGCTTGCCTGCACGGGAAACTACATAGAGATCCTGGGCACCGTTGGTGATGACGTCTTTGATGGTCCCGACGTGACCCTGTTTTTCATCAATGACCTCGAGTCCGATTAAGTCTACAATAAAATGCTCGCCGTCTTCCAGCGCGCCGTAGTCCGACCGGAGTCTGTAAAGCTGGCGATTTTTAAATTTTTCAGCGGCGTTAATGTCATCCATGCCTTCGAACTTAAGTAGTACGAGACCTTTAACGTAACGCACGTTGTCGACCTTGAACATTTTGTCACCCTCGCCCTCAATCAGGAGGGTCTCAAACTCCTCAAAATCATCAAGGGATGAGGTAAACGCCTTGATTTTCAGATCTCCGCGCAGTCCATGGGTATTGACAATCTGTCCGACGACAAAACGGTCAGGCTTATTATTTTTCAAGAAAATACCTCCATAGAAAACCGGCCCACTCTCCAGCGAACGCTGAGAAGTGAGCCGATTCAGGTTATTGAATGATTTCGACGACGACGTGCTTGTTCTCACGTGTAGCCGCCGCTTTGACAACCGTACGCAGCGCTTTGGCGATGCGTCCCTGCTTGCCGATCACTTTACCCATGTCTTCAGGAGATACCTTGAGCTCAATGATGACCGACTGAGAGGTGACTGTTTCTTTGACTTCAACACTCTCCGGGTGGTCGACCAGTGCCTCTGCTATGACTTTGACAAGTTCACCCATGGTGATCCCTCCTTCACGAGTCATGCTTTCAAATTACTTGACGAGTTTTTCGTAGACGCCGTGCTTTTTGAACAGAGCCTTGACGGTCTCAGTAGGCTGAGCGCCATCATTCAGCCATTTAACGGCCTTTTCTTCGTCAATCTTGATCTGAGCCGGCTCAGAAATAGGATTGTAATAGCCGATTTGCTCGATGAATTTGCCGTCTCGAGGAGCTCTCGAATCTGCAACCACCAATCTATAAAAAGGCTTTTTCTTAGCACCCATACGCGTCATTCTGATTTTAACTGCCATTTTATACATCACCTCCAAAATTTTAATAAATCTATCTGGACCGAGGTCGTCAATGACCTCGTGATCCTCCTAGCTAGAATGGCATTCTCATGCCGCCGCGCTTCATGCGCTTGTCCATGCCTGAAAACTGCTTCATGAGCTTTTTGGTCTGCTCAAACTGCTTCAGCAGCTTGTTGACCTCCTGGACACTCGTCCCCGAACCGGCCGCGATGCGTTTCTTTCTGCTGCCGTTGATCAGGTTGGGATCCCGTCGCTCCTTGAGCGTCATGGACTGGATGATGGCTTCGAGCTTTACGAATTCCTTCTCATCCACCTGTACATCCTTAAGTGCCTTTTGATTGCCAAGCCCCGGAATCATGCCGAGGAGATCCCCGATTGGACCCATCTTTTTCATTTGCTGCAGCTGACTAAGAAAATCCTCAAAGTCAAAATTGCCCTTTTTCATCTTCTTCTCGAGCTTTCTGGCCGATTCCTCATCGAAGCTGCTCTGAGCCTTTTCAATGAGGGTCAGGACGTCGCCCATACCCAGAATCCTGGAAGCCATCCGGTCCGGATGGAATTCCTCGAGTTCGCTCAGTTTCTCACCGATGCCCGCGAATTTGATAGGTTTGCCGGTTACTGCCTTGACAGACAACGCAGCGCCGCCGCGCGTATCGCCGTCCAGCTTGGTCATGATCAATCCGTCAATGCCCAGCTGTGCGTTGAAGCTTTCCGCCACATTGACAGCATCCTGGCCGGTCATGGCGTCGACGACCAGCAGAATTTCAGTCGGTCTCGCGGCCTTCTTGATCTCCACCAGCTCGTTCATCAGCGTCTCGTCAATATGAAGCCGCCCGGCCGTATCCAGAATCACGACATCATTGCCATAGCGGTTCGCGTGGTTGATAGCCGCCTTGGTGATCTCCACGGGATTGATCTCACCCATGGTGAAAACCGGAATGCTCAGGCTGTCTCCGACGACTTGAAGCTGCTTGATCGCTGCCGGTCTGTAGATGTCGCAGGCGACGAGCAAAGGTTTCTTACCCTGCTTCTTAAGATAATTGCCCAGCTTGCCGCAGGTTGTCGTCTTGCCGGAACCCTGCAGACCCACCATCATATAGACCGAAACCGGACTCGATGAAAAGGTCAGCTTGCTCCTTGTCGTACCCATCAGCGTTGTCAGCTCTTCGTTGACGATCTTGATGACCTGCTGTCCCGGTGTCAGACTCGACATGACTTCCTGTCCAATCGCGCGGTCCGTGACCTTCTGAACAAAATCTTTGACAATTTTAAAGTTAACGTCCGCTTCGAGCAAAGCCAGTTTGACTTCACGCATGGCAGCCTTGACATCCGCTTCCGTCAGCTTGCCTTTTCCACGGAGCGCCTTAAACGTGTTTTGCAGTTTATCTGCCAAACTTTCAAAAACCAAACGTTAAAACCTCCTAAAACTCGGGTGTCTGCAGCAGCCTATTCAAGAATGGCGTTCGCTTCCCCGATCAGCTCGGAGATTCGCTCAAGCAATTCAGCTGCCTCAGCGTCTTCCCTAATTTTCAAGTCAATCTCCTGCATGCCGTCGACGAGGTGTCGAATGGCTTTTTCTCTTTGTTCGAACCGCGCCGCCAGCCCGAGCTTCTCCTCGTACTGGTCCAGCTGCTTTTCAGCGCGCTTGATTGTATCATAGACCGCTTGTCTGCTGATTCCAAGCTCTTCAGAAATCTCTCCGAAGGACAGGTCCAGTATGCAATAGTCTTCCAGGATTTCCTGCTGCTTTTCAGTGAGCAGTTGTCCGTAAAACTCAAACATATTGCCGAGCTTGATTTTTTTGTCGAACATCTGAGCCACCGCCAATATTACCAGTCAAGAAGACTGTATCAGTAAAGGTTTTTTACTTTACAGAAGTATTCTATGGGAATGACGCCTGCTTGTCAACTCTTTTTTGAAGTGTGATTGAAGATTTCAGGTGCTTTCAAAGACTATGCCGATGGCGGCGGATCCCACAACCATCGGCATAAGACTTTTTCCTTTTAGATGTCCAGAAGTGCATTGACAAACTTTTCAGGCTCAAAAGGCTGAAGATCGTTCAGACCCTCGCCGACGCCTATGAGTTTCACTGGAATTTCGACCTCGTGGAGTATGGACAAAACGACGCCGCCCTTGGCAGTGCCGTCCAGTTTTGTGAGCGCAATGCCGGTAATCTGGGCGGTCTCCTTGAAGATTTTTGCCTGCTGAAGGCCATTTTGACCCGTTGTAGCGTCCAGCACCAATAGGACTTCCCGCTGGGCTTCAGGGAAATCGCGTTCGATGACTCTGAAAATTTTCGCCAGTTCGTTCATCAAATTCTTTTTATTGTGGAGCCTTCCCGCTGTGTCGCAGATCAAAACATCTGTCTTTCTGGCTTTGGCAGCCTGAATGGCGTCATAAACCACCGCAGCCGGGTCTGACCCCTCCTGGTGCGCAATGACCGGGACCCCGGAGCGCTCGCCCCAAATTTTAAGCTGATCAATAGCGGCAGCCCTGAAGGTGTCCGCTGCTGCCAGCATAACCGTCTTGCCCTCCAGTTTGAGTTTGTGGGCAATTTTTCCAATCGTCGTCGTCTTTCCGGCGCCGTTGACACCAATCACAAAAAGGATCGCCGGGCTCTGGTCCAGATTCAGATGATTGTTCGAGTGTGCCTTGAGGGTATCGACCATAACATCCCTGAGTACGCTTTTAACCTGAGAGGCATCTGAAATGCGCCGTTCCACCAGGGCTTTTTTGAGGTCGTCAATCAGGGACATTGTCGTTTCCATTCCAATGTCCGCTGTGATCAGAATCTCCTCGAGTTCCTCATAGAGTTCCTCGTCGATCTTGCCATAGTCATTGAGCAGAAGATCAATCCGGTCTGTGATGGCTTTACTGGTTTTGCTGAGTCCCGCCTTCAAACGTTCGAAGAAGCCCAGGCTTGAAGTCTGTTGCTCTGGCGTTTCAGGGGCATCCAGTATCTCATGGGAGAATTCCTGTTCTTCTTCTACTGCCAAGGCAAGTTCCTCATCAGCGACGCCCGGCTCGAGTACTGCATCAGTTTCTACTTCAGTTTCTACTACGACTTCAGCTTCAGCTATAATTTCAATTTCAGTTTCAGCTTCAGCTTCCAGCAACAACTCAGTTGCCTCAGCGACTGATTCTTCAGCTTCCACGACGGTCTCTTCGACAATTTCTTCTTTAGGTTCATCCACGGCTACAATATCCTGTGCCGCCTCACCTGTATTCTCTTCACCCAGGCTCTGCTCCGTCTCAGGTGCTTTCTCCTCAGGCGTTTCCATTAATTTTGAGATCCACTTTTTAAATATTCCAGCCAAACTGAATCACCTTTCCTTTCTGCCCGAATTATACTGGCCGACGTTCTTTGTCAGCTGACCGCTATTTCTTCCAATTTGACCGAGACCACCCTGGAAACGCCATACTCCTCCATGGTGACACCGTATAGCGCATCCGCAATTTCCATAGTGCCTTTGCGGTGTGTGATAACGACAAACTGGGCCTGATCTGATACGTCCTTCAAATAGAGCGCAAATCGATCGACATTGACATCATCCAGAGCGGCTTCAATTTCGTCAAGCACACAAAACGGCGCAGGTTTGACCTCAAGAATGGCAAATAGAATCGCTATAGCGGTCAATGCCTTCTCTCCGCCTGACAGCAGATGAAGATGCTGCAGTTTTTTCCCAGGCGGCTGCACATAGATTTCAATATCACTTTCCAGCGGATCAGACGGATCACTTAGTCTGACCTGAGCGGTACCGCCACTGAACAAACGTTTGAAAGTATTTTGGAACGCTTCCCCAATCAGTGTGAAGCAGTCTTTGAATTGCTGCTTCATGGCGTGGTCAAGCTCTCGAATGACTTTCTTGAGTGCCTGCTCACCCTGGATCAGGTCATCCATCTGGCCTTTCATGAACGTGTAGCGTTCAGACACCTCTTCATATTCCTTGATCGCACTGATATTCACGTCACCAAGTGCTTTAATCCGGTTTCTCAGGGACTTCGTCTGCGACTGAGCCGAGCTCAAATCTACTTCCAGCGGCTTCTGACGCGCTTCCTCCAGATCCAATTCATATTTGTCATGCATCTGTGTCAAAAGTGATTCCCGCTCAAGAAGACAGCGCTCCCGCTGAAGCTCTACGTGATGCAGCGCTTCCCGCAGACGTTCAAGCGCTTCACTGATCCGGCCGACCGCATGACGCAGTTCTGCAAGTTCAGCTTTTCCTGCGTCCCGTTCCCCTGAAATTTCTGCGCGCTGTGCTTCCAGCTTCTGAAGCAGAAGGCGAAGCTCAATCTTTTTCTCAAAGCTCTCACCTTTGAGTCTCAGGGTTTCTCTGCGGTCACTTTCGAGTTGCGCCAGTCTGGAGGACGCAAGTTCAGACCGTTCTTTAGAACGCAGCAAAGTGTCTTCTATGCGTTTAATTTCTCTTGTGATGCCACTCAGGCTCTGTTCATGAGTTGCAGTCTCAACTCTGACGCTGCTAAGCTGATCAGAGAGGGACTCATAGGCGCTTCTCAGTTCAGAGCGCTTTTCCTCCTGTTCAAAAACCACGCGCTCCAGGTCTGAGGATGCAGCTTTCCAGACTTCAATCTCTCTTTCAAGTGTGGTATTCTCATCCTGAATTCTAAGCACATGAGCATTCTGGTCCTCATGCTCAGCGCCAAGACGTCTGATCCGGTCCCCCAGACGCTTCTGATCCTCCAGAAGTGCCGTCTCTCGAAATTCAAAGCCTGCGAGTTCAGTATCCACTGCCGTCATGTCAGCGGTCAATTGCGCCCTGGCCTGTTCTTCAACCTCAACCCTGGACATCAGCGCCGCAATCTCCTGATCCAAGTCCATCATATGGCTTGTCTGAGCTTCAATCTGTTCCGTCAGCAAAATTATCTTCCCGCGTCTTGCCAGTACACCTCCGCCGGACTGCTGCCTGGAACCGCCTGTAATACTGCCGCTGGGACTGAAAACTTCTCCGGCTTTCGTCACCAGGCGCCATTTCCCACCAGTCTTTCTGAAGGCAGAAACAGCTTCATCATAGCTTTCAAAAATTGCAGTACGGCCTATCAAATGCCTTACAGCCGCCTGAATAGTGTCAGGTGCAGTCACCAGGCTGTCAGCCATACCGACAAAGCCCTTCAACTCTGACAAATTTCCAAATTGCGCTGATGGCTTTCCAATCAAGTCGAGGGGCAAAAAAGTCACACGTCCCAGTTGCTTTGTTTTTAACCGTTCGATCAGCCGCTTCGCCGTCTGCTCATTGTCGCAGATGACATTTTGAGCGCCTCTGCCAAGGGCGACCTCAATAGCCGTCTCATACCCCTTGCTAACCTGGATCTGTTCTGCCAGGACGCCCAGAACGCCTTGTAAGGCATTGCCCGAAGCATCTTTTTTCAAGTCCTGCATCAACCGCTTGACACTCAGGTCATAGCCTTCGTAATTACGTTCCAGATTCTCGAGGGCTTCCTGCTCCGCCACCAGTTTGTGTCTGCGATTTTCTTCCTGGCGCTTTTTGTCCTCCAGCGTTTTCACTTCTTGTGCAGAAGCCTGGCGCACAGCAGACTGTGCCTCTAACTTATCGAGCATGGCATTTTTACGCTTCATGGCATGTTCTCTTTGGACGACCGTTTCACCAATTCTTTGTGAAATGGCCTCTAACTGAGCCTTTGCTCCGGCAGCCTCAGACCCCAGCTCCTGTATACGCTGCTCGAGATGAGCCATATAATCGCGCTTGACGCGAATCTCAGACGCCGCCCGTTCTGATTTGGAAATCAGAGCTATTGCTTCACTGCGAGCGCTGGATTCCACTGACTCAAGCGCTGCTAACGCCCCGGTCAAGGTTTCCATAGATACCTGACGCTCATTCAGAATGGCTTTTAACTCCTTCAGTTTTTCAGCAATTTGACTGTCCGCTGCGACCAGAGCCTGATACTCAACCTCCAGAGCAGCCTGCTCGCCTTTTTCCTGGTCCAGGGTCTCATGTAGTCTGCCGTATTCAATTTCAGCGTTTCTGAGTTTTTCATCCCATAGTGCTAAATCTCCATCCAGCGCCTTGTCTTCATTGTTAAATTTCAAGCGATCCTCTTCAAGGTTTTGCCACTGGAGGTCCATGCTGCCAAGCTTCGCCTCAAGAGCCTCAAGGCGCAGCCTTTTTTCTGAGAGCGCTGCCTCCTCGGAGGTTTTCTCATCAGACACACGGTCGTAGTCAGCCAGTACTTTGTCAAGTTTCACGGTCAGCTTGTCATAATCCGCCAGAAATACAGCAACCTCAATTTCACGAAGCGCTTCACTCAAAGCAATATAACTTTTAGCCTTTTCACTTTCCAGTTCCAGCGGACCAAGCCTCGATTTCAGATCCATGCTGAGATCCTCTAGGCGCATAAGGTTTAGTTCAGTATTATCGAGCTTCTTGAGCGCTTCTCTTTTCTTTTGCTTATATTTGACAATACCGGCCGCCTCTTCAAAAATCATGCGTCGGTCTTCCGAGCTGCCGCTGATAATGGAATCGATCCGTCCCTGTCCAATGAGTGAGTAGCCTTCTGTCCCCACCCCTGTATCCATGAAAAGCTCGCGAACGTCTTTTAACCTGCAGGGCGCATCATTGATCAAATACTCGCTTTCGCCGGATCTGTAAAGTCTGCGGGACAGAACAATCTCGCTGAAATCTATGGGGAATCTGCGGTCTTCATTCGAAAAATGAAGCGAGACCTCTGCGACGCCCAGGGCAGAGCGCCGGTGTGTGCCATTGAAAATGACATCCTCCATTTTCGAGCCTCGAAGGGTTTTAACCTTTTGTTCACCGAGCACCCACCGTATGGCATCTGTGATATTGCTCTTGCCGCTGCCATTTGGCCCAACGACGCAGGTCAGCCCCTGCATCAAATCAATGGTGGTCCGGTCCGCAAACGACTTGAACCCCTTCAATTCTATTTTTTTAAGGTACATGCCGTCACCTCCCGTCACTTTCCATAATAGTGATGATATACCTCATGGCGGGGACGGACTCGTCCCTGACGACCCTGAGTGTGCTCACGCCATAATGGTTCTTTAAGTAAATCAGATTGCGCCTCTGGTGCCCCACAAAACTGCTGAGGTCCTTTCCCCTGACATGAACTTCCAGATTTTTGCCTCTCCAGTTGCAGCGATGAGCATCCTGATCCAGACGTGTTTTAAATCTGAAGGTATCCACCAAACTTCTGAATGCCGGGTGATGAGGTCCTGCCAGAACCTCTCCGGAACCGCTGAGCATCTCGTTTTCCTGGAGACCTACACGAATCAGTTCAAGTTTGGGCTGAGTCATCTCTGAGTTTTTCTCATCAACGGCATCCATCATCAAAGCAACGCGTTCTACGGCCTCATCCAGTGACAATGGCACATAGGCACCCTGTAACAGCAGTTTTTCAAGGCTTGTGCCTTTCAGTACCAGGGCAGGATAAATTCTGAGGGTCGTCGCATAGAGTCTGAATGCTTCTGAAATACCTTTAAGGTCCGTTTCAGGAGAATCCCCAGGAAGTCCGACCATCAGTTGAAGGCCAAGATCAATGCCCGCTTCATGAATCCCCTTGGCAGCACGTTCAATTTCCACAGCACTGTGTCCTCTTTGGGACATGGAAAGCACCCGGTCGTCAAACGACTGGGCGCCGAGTTCAATCCGGCGGACGCCATAGGCTTTAAGTAATTTGAGGTGGTCCGGATCAATTGCGTCCGGACGGGTTGATATCCGGATCGTCTGGATCAGGCCTTTTTGTCTGTATTCTTCTGCGAGCTCCAGATACGCGATCTGCTCAGCGTAGGGAATTGCAGTAAAACTGCCCCCATAAAAGGCGAGCTCGTTTGACCCCTCCGCGTCAGACCGCGCCAGCCAGGCTTCAATCTCTGTTCTGGCAGTCTCAACAGTAGTCAGATGTTCCCCCAAACCGGTTATGGTTTTCTGATTGCAGAACACGCATTGATTTGGGCACCCAAGGTGCGGAATAAACACCGGAATAATCATGAGCCTGACAACTCCAGTGAGGCAATGGCTGCCCGGGCGGCTTCCTGCTCCGCTTCCTTCTTGCTTCGTCCCTGACCCGCTCCAACGATTTCCTCATTGAGCAGCACCTGGGTATGAAATACTTTACAGTGGTCCGGACCTTCCTCACGGATAATTTCATACCGGATTCGGTTGTCCCGCTGGGTCTGAATCAGCTCCTGCAAGTGCGTTTTATAGTCGAGGAACACTTTTCCGCTTATGGCATCTTTAATAGCCCGATCCATTTGGCGGTAAACAAAGTCAGAGGATGCTTCCATACCGCCGTCCAGATAGATCGCTGCAATCAGCGCTTCAAAAGCATCAGCAAGAATTGATGCCCTGCCGCGTCCTCCGGTCATTTCCTCACCGCGTCCAAAACGCATTGCCTCACCAAGCTTTAAGGTCTTGGCGCAGTCGCTGAGCGTTGCCTCACAGACTATCTTCGAGCGTATTTTCGTCAGTTCTCCCTCCGGCAGATCAGTATATTGCTTGAATAAACGCTCGCTGATCGCAATGCTGAGCACTGCATCCCCTAAAAACTCAAGCCGTTCATTATTTTGTACGTTCTCACCTCTGCGTTCATTCGAATAAGAACTATGCGTCAAAGCTTCAGTCAGCAGTTTGCGCTGCCTAAACCGGTAGCCAATGACACTTTCAAATTGTCCATAATCCATTGTTATACAGCCCTTTCAGCGGCAAAACGCTTTCTAAACTCACTTCATAGAATGTGCTTAAAAAGCGCTTTTCCAGATCCCTATCAGAGTTATTTTATAGGTTTTATACGGAAAACACAACTCATTAGAAAAAACCCGCCGGTTTTTTTCATAACCTGCGGGTTTTTTTGAGACCTCTTGAAACGAGGCAATTAACCTTTATACTTTTTGAGGATGAGCGTTGCGTTATGTCCGCCAAATCCGAGGGAATTCGACAGCGCATACTCCACTTCCGCAGCGCGGCCCTGGTTGGCAAGGACTTCAAGTCCAATTTCAGGATCGATGTTCTGAATGCCATAAGTGCCGTGCATATAATCTTCTTTGACCGCCAACAGGCAGGCAACCGCTTCAATAGCGCCGGAAGCGCCAAGAAGGTGACCCGTCATGGATTTTGTGGAGGACACGCAAAGATTCTTCGCGTGCTCCCCAAAGACGGATTTGATCGCCATGGACTCAAACCTGTCATTGTATGGCGTGGATGTACCATGAGCGTTGATATAGGCAATCGCAGAAGGTTCAATGCCCGCATCCGCCAAAGCGCTCTTCATGGATCTGGCTGCACCCTCACCACCTGGAGCCGGGCTGGTAATGTGATAAGCATCTGCGCTCATGCCAAAACCAACAACTTCGCCCAGAATGTTCGCGCCTCTGGCAAGGGCATGGTCCAGAGATTCGAGCAGCAGAATTCCTGAGCCTTCGCCCATGACAAAGCCGTCACGGTCCACGTCAAACGGACGGCTGGCTGTTTTAGGATCATCATTTCGTGTCGACATGGCCTTCATGCTGCAGAAACCAGCAATGCCAAACGGCGTTATAGAGGCTTCTGTTCCGCCTGCGAGGACGAGATCCGCATCACCGCGCTGAATCAGCCTGAAGCCTTCTCCAACAGCGTTTGTGCCTGACGCACAAGCCGTGACGACACAATAGTTTGGCCCTTTGGCATTCAGCGCCATAGAAACAGCCCCTGCTGCCATATTGCCAATCATCATTGGAATCAGGAATGGACTCACACGTCCAGGACCTTTTTCAAGCATCTTGGCATGCTCTTCTTCCATAGTCAAGAGACCGCCAATACCCGAACCGACAACACAGCCAAAGCGATCAGCGTCGACAGTCTCAAGATCGAGCCCGCCGTCTTCAACTGCCATTTTGGCTGCAGCCACTGCAAACTGCGTGAAGCGGTCCATACGCTTTGCTTCCTTCTTAGGTATGTAGTTCTCAGGTACAAAATCTTTAATTTCCGCAGCAACCTGCGTTGTATACTCAGACGCGTCAAAAGAGGCAATAGGCTTAATGCCGCAAACGCCTTCCCTTAAAGCTTTCCAATACGTCTCACGGCCTATGCCGATAGGTGTGACCGCGCCAGCACCCGTTACAACAACTCTCTTATTCAAACAGCTTCCCTCCCGAGAATGGTACCTATTGAAAAAGGGGCAGCAAGTGCCCCTCAAGTTCTTGGTTATTCAGCTTTTTTTGACTGAATGAAGTGGTAAATGTCACCAATGTTCTTGAAGTTTTCAGCATCTTCGTCTGGAATTTCAATGCCGAATTCGTCTTCAAATGCCATGATGATTTCAACGGCATCAAGAGAGTCCGCTTCCAGATCTGCCATCAGAGAAGTTGATTCCGTAATGACAACATCTTCGTCAAGGCCTAGCTGATCAATGATAATCTCTTTAATTTTTTCAAACATAATGTCCACCTGTCCTTATCTTTTTTTGTTTGTTTTTAATTTAACCCTACGTGAATAGACTATATCAGCAAATGTCTATTAAATCAACATGCCGCCGTCGACATGAATGACTTGACCAGTTAAATAAGCGCTGTCCTGTGAGCACAGGAAGCTTACAACCTTAGCGACGTCCTCAGGTGTTCCTGCACGTCCGAGGGGAATCTGTGAAGTAAAGTGTGAAGTCGCGTCCTCGCTGAGAACACTCGTCATGTCGGTCAGAATGTAACCCGGTGCCACGGCGTTCACTCTTACACCCCGGGGAGCAAACTCTCTGGCAAGGGATTTTGTGAGCCCTATGACGCCGGCTTTGCTGGCGCTGTAATTGGACTGTCCGGCGTTGCCCATGATGCCGACAACGGAAGTCAGATTGACCATAACACCATTTCTTGCCTTTAACATAAGCTTTCCAACTGCCTTACTCATTAGGAAAGCGCCTTTCAAATTGACATTCATGACCTCATCCCAATCAGATTCTTTCATGCGGATGATGAGATTATCTCTCGTAATTCCGGCGTTATTGACGAGAACATCAATTTTGCCAAACTTCTTGACTGCTTCAGCGGTAAGCCTTTCAGCATCTTCAGCTTTGGAAACGTCCGCCTGGACGGCAATAGCTTCACAACCTACAGCCGCCAGCTCTTCCACCAGCGCTTTGGCTTTTTCTTCACTGGACGTATAATTGACGACGAGTTTAGCGCCCTTGTGTGCGAATTCAAGGCTGATCGCTCGGCCAATACCGCGTGTTCCGCCTGTAACAAGTACCACTTGATCCTTAAACATGGGCTGCCTCCTTCAATTTCTCTCTGAGCGCCTCAAGGTCTTCCGGCTTTTCAACATTATAAACATCAACGTCTTTGTCAATTTTTCGGATAAACTTTGTCAGCGCATTGCCGGGACCGACTTCAATGAAGGTCGTGATTCCGTCTCTGACCATTGCAGCGACACAATCTTCCCAAAGAACGGAGTTGAAGACCTGTTTGACGAGGTTCTCCCTGACATCCGTGCCGGCATCCAGACGGTCACCCGTCACATTGGAGTAGACCGGATGAGACGGCGCTTTAAAGTCATATTTCTGCATTTCCTGTCTCAACTTTTCCCCGGCTCCAAGAAGCATGCTCGTGTGGAATGGAGCTGATACCGGAAGCAAAACCGCTTTTTTGGCGCCATAATTCTTGGAAATTTCAATTGCCTTTTTGACGGCTTCAAGCTCGCCTGCAACCACTACTTGCTTAGGGCAGTTGAAGTTTGCAGGTTCGCAGATGCCAAAAACTGAGGCTTCTTCACACACTTTCAGAACATCCTCGCGCTCTACGCCCAGGAGTGCTGCCATGCCGCCTATTCCAAGAGGCACTTCTTCCTGCATGAACTGTCCGCGCTTTCTGACAATCCGCACCGCGTCTTCAAAGGCCATGGCATCCGCAGCGACCAGCGCGGTGTATTCCCCTAAAGAAAGTCCGGAAAAAGCATCAGGCTCAAGACCCAAGACTTCCTTGACAGCGGTATAGATGGCATAGCTGACTGTCAAAATGGAAGGCTGTGTATTTTCAGTCTTCTGAAGTGCTTCTTCACTGCTGTCAAAGCAAAGGGCGCTCATATCCATATCGAGACTTTTTCCGGCCAGATCGAAGATCGCTTTTGCACTATCGAACTGAGCGGCGAATTCTTTGCCCATACCTACATATTGGGCACCTTGGCCCGGAAATACTATTCCAATTTTACTCATCTTTCTGCCTCCTACCACTGCATGACACAGGCGCCCCAAGTGAGACCGCCGCCGAAGCCGACCATGACCACATGATCCCCTTCGCTGAGTTTGCCTTGTGTGACCGCTTCATGAAGCGCGACAGGGATGGACGCCGCTGACATATTGCCATATTTATCAAGATTGACCTGAACTTTTTCCATAGGCAGCTGAAGTCGCTTTGACGCAGCTAAAATAATGCGTTCATTCGCCTGGTGCGGGACCAGGAAATCGATTTCTTCAAATGAAACCCCTGAATTTTCAATAGCTCTGAGCGATGCGTTTTCCATGACGCGCACGGCAAATTTGAAAACTTCCTTGCCCTCCATCTTGAGGAAATGCTCACGGGCTTCAACAGTTTCAAGCGTCGCAGGCTTTTCTGTGCCGCCGGCAGGCATATACAGATATTTCCCGCCAGATCCGTCAGATCCCAGGTCAAATCCCAAGAGGCCGCGGTTTTCATCTTCAGAAGGTCCTACGACAACTGCGCCCGAACCGTCTCCAAAGAGAACACAGGTATTGCGGTCCTTAAAGTCTATGATTTTTGACATGATCTCGGTACCAATGACTAAAGCGTGCTTATACATGCCGGAAGCGATAAACCGGTCTGCAATAGCAAGACCGTATAAGAATCCGGAACAGGCGGCTTCAAGATCAAAGGCCGCTGCTTTAGTCGCCCCAATTTTGTCCTGTACTATGCAGGCGGTTGCCGGAAACACCATATCCGGTGTAATAGTCGCGACAATGATCAGATCGATTTGATCTGCGGTTATGCCGGCATTTTTAAGTGCCATCTCTGCGGCTTGGATTGAGAGTGAGGAGTTGGTCTCGTTACCATCGGCAAAGCGTCTCTCAGAGATGCCCGTGCGGGTGCGAATCCACTCATCCGAGGTTTCGACGATCTTTTCCATATCAAAATTGGTCACAATGCGTTCAGGGAGGGCCATGCCGGTTCCGAGAATGCGACTCTTTCGGTTGATCAAAATATCATCTCCAGATGTTAAAACTTGTTATTTATTTCTCGTATTAGTATCTGCTACTAATATATACGATACAACGGCATATGGCAAGTCCCTGGGCGAAAAAAAACAGGCACTCACATTAACGTGCCTGTTCCGGCCTGTGTTTTCAACAGATCCAGCAATTCTTAAATTACGCTTAAGCCTATGTACGTCCCCTGCTTCCTGATCAGCTTTCCTGGGTTTCAGGAGACGCAGATTGTCTTGCCGCCTCGAGATCTTTCCTGCCAAGCTCTTCTCGGATCCGCTCCACTACTTGGCTCTTGACGCAGACCTCAGCGTAGCGTATGGCATTTTTGATAGCCTTCGCGTTCGAGCTGCCGTGGGCTTTGACTATGAGGCCTTCCGTCCCAAGGAACGGTGCTCCGCCATATTCGGTGTAATCCAGCTTCTTCTTGAGCTCCGTAAAGACACCCTTAAGCAGCATGCCGAGCAGCATGTTCTTCTTGGTTTTCATCAGCTGAGCTTTCAGCATGCCGCTGAAACTCGACGCGACGCCCTCGGACAGCTTCAGGATAATATTTCCGGTAAAGCCGTCACAGACAATGACATCACACACCCCATCCGGAATATCCCTGGCTTCAATATTGCCAATAAAGTTGAGATCACTGGCTTTCAGGATTGGATAGGCATCGACAACAAGAATGTTGCCCTTTCCTTCCTCTGTGCCGATGTTCGCTATACCCACTGTAGGATTTTCAATGCCCAGGACATCACGGGCATAAATGGTACCCATGACGGCGAACTCATAGAGGTTATGGGGCTTGCAGTCTGCGTTGGAACCCGCGTCAATCAGAACGCTGAAGCCTTTCGATGTCGGATATGGCAGACAGAGCGCCGGCCTGTCAAGGCCTTTGATTCTGCCGACTTTTAAAAGCCCGCCCGCTAAGAGCGCACCCGTATTGCCTGCAGAAAGGAGCGCGTCGATGCTGCCATTTTTAAGCATTTCAAACCCGACGACCATGGAGGCATCTTTTTTGCTCTTTATGGCTCTGACGGGTTTATCTTCGTTCTCGATTACCTCGCTGGCATGATGGATGATCAACCGATTCGCATCATATTTTAAAGAAGCGAGCTGTGCCTTGATCTGGTCTTCCATGCCAATCAGCACGAGATCTGCACTGATCATGGAGAGGGCTTCTACAGCACCTTTAACGACAGCTTCAGGCGCATGGTCACCGCCCATGGCATCTATTCCAATCCGGATTGTCATACTTAAATCACACTCCCGTCCAGGGCAACAAGGATGAACTTGCCCCTGAATACTTGATCTTGATTGCTGGTGATGTTGATGTGAATAAAATACTCACTGCCTCTGACTCTGACCAGCTCCGCCTTAGCCACCAGTTTCTGACCGGCGATGACCGGTACACGGTATTTAATGTTGGCTACGCCGGTTAAAGCGACATGGGCATCAATCACTGCCATAGCTAAAGACTCTGCCATGGCAAAAATGTAATGGCCTTTGACGATCTTGGTTTTTTCAAAGGCGAGGGTTTCATCTGTTTCAAGGACAGAAATGCCACGCTTGTTGAGTTCCAGGTCGATCAGTTCACCCACGATTTCACCGCGCCCAAGGGTTTTTACTTTATCATAATTATCAGTCGCAACCTTACGGACGCGCTCTCTCAGTTCAGGGATGTTCAGCTGCATGCGGTCCAGACGGATGGTCTGAATGCTGACGCCCAACTCTTCGCTGAGCTCCTCATCCGTCAAAAACGGATCCTGGGTCAGAATCTCAGTCAGACGGTTCAAACGCTCCTGTTTTTTATATCTGGCCATAGGGGAATCACTCCATTTGCTGTAGCTTTTAGCGCCTGGTCCTATTATAACATAAATATTCGAGTTCCGGCAGACCACCTTTTGGACATGCAAAAAGCAGGCTGAGATCAACCTGCTCTGAATACTGTTTGCGTATTCAATTGAATAGTACTGTCTTACTTAACGGATACCACTTCTATGCCTTTATAGTAACCACAAGAGCCACAGACACGATGCGGTACGTTAGGCTCATGGCACTGTGGGCACTCAATGATGTTCGGAGCGTCCATCTTAATGTTCGAGGCTCTTCTCTTATCACGTCTTGCTTTGGAAATCTTACGCTTAGGTACTGCCATTGATCACACCTCCTTAATTCTGACTAAAAAAGTTCTTGAGGCTCTCGAGTCTAGGGTCGACCCTGTCCTCGGAACATGTACATTCATCCTCATTCAGCGACTTTCCGCAATTCGGACAAATGCCCTTGCACGAAGGATCGCACAAGACTTGAATTGGCATTGAGAGGTGGATTTCGTCGACCACAAGCCGTTCTATGTCGACATTGTAGTCTTCAATGAAAAGAGACTGCTCATCCTCTTCAATGAATTCGCCGCCCTGCCGAATGATTTGCTTTGTCAGATCCCGTTCAAACTTCAATTCGACCGGATTCAAACAGCGGTTGCATGAAAAATTAAATGTGCCTGAATAGTGGACATCAATTTCCAGCTCCACGCCTCTGCGCTCTACCATTCCTTTGACTTGAAAAGGTGAAACACCTTCCGCACCGAAAACCTCAAAGTCGGATAGATCCAGAGTAAGCGTCATTTCAAAAGGCATTTGGCTCAGCTTTCCGCTGATCACATTTGTGAGATTGAGAACCATATGACACCTCTAGTTTACAACATGATAATTATATAAGCGGCCAGTTCTTTTGTCAAGCATAATTACTTGCCACTTGCCGACCGGCCCACGGCTTAGTTATTATACACCTAACAGCTGTGCTTTGTACACCAAATTTCGGAAAAATCTTAAACGAAATTCAAATCATAAGAAGACGCGAACCTTTTCAGGTTCGCGTCCAAAACCTTGCCATGTATGATTTAAAGATCTGAAACCTACAGCCCTTTGACGATTTCAACTGTGTCGCGTGCGATCATCAGCTCTTCGTTGGTAGGGATGACGAGAACTTTGATTTTGGAATCGTCAGTATTGATGAAAGTTTCTTTGCCGCGAACGTTGTTGCGCTCGTCGCTGACTTTTAGGCCCATGAATTCGAGGTTTTTGCAGATGTCCGCGCGGTTTGTGATAGAGTTCTCACCAAGACCCGCAGTAAAGATCACTGCATCCACGCCGCCCATTTCGGCCGCATAAGCTGCGATATATTGTCTGACGCGATCGTCAAAAGTTTCGAGGGCCAGAGCTGCGCGCTCATTGCCGTCTTTGGCAGCATTTTCAATGTCTCTGAAGTCGCTGCTGACGCCGGAAATGCCGAGGACGCCTGATTTTTTATTGAGGACGTTGTTGATGCCTTCAATGTCGAGATTTTCTTTTTCCATGAGGAATGTGATGATTGCAGGGTCAATATCGCCGCAGCGCGTTCCCATGATCAAGCCTTCAAGCGGTGTGAAGCCCATGCTTGTCGCAACGGATTTGCCGTTCTTGATGGCTGTAACACTGGCGCCGTTGCCAAGGTGGCAGCTGATCAGTCTGAGTTCTGTAATTGGCTTGCCCATCATGTCAGCTGCTCTTTCTGCGACATAACGGTGGCTTGTGCCGTGGAAACCATAGCGGCGAACTTTATACTTTTCGTAATACTCATAAGGAATTGGGTAGATATAAGCTTGCGGCGGCATTGTCTGATGGAAAGCTGTATCGAAAACGCCAACGTTTGGAACCGTTGGGATCAGCTCCTGGATAGCTTCGACGCCCATGATGTTCGGTGGGTTATGGAGCGGCGCGAGGTCGATACATTCTTCGAGCGCAGCCATGACATCTTCTGTGATCAGGACTGAGCCGCTGTACTTTTCGCCTGCATGAACGACGCGGTGTCCTACGGCATCAATTTCGTCCAAAGACTTGACCGCGCCATAGTTCTCATCGACAAGTGCCTTAAGAACTTCGTTAAGTGCATCTTTGTGATTTTTCATTGGAACCATAATTACTTCTTTGTCTCTGCCCTCTTTTTCGTGCTTAAGAACAGAACCTTCAATGCCAATTCTCTCAACAAGACCTTTTGCAAGAAGAGTTTCATCCTGCATATTCATCAGCTGATACTTCAATGAAGATGAACCACAGTTAATAACCAAAACGTTCATGATAGACCTCCCAATTAAAATCGATTGAACTTCACTCGTTATTATTATAAATTAAATTAGAAATATTACAAGTCAGAAACACAATTTGTATACATAATGCATTATTTTTTTCACAAAGATATTTCAATATTGTCCAGGGAGGTTCTCATGGCACCCAAAGTTGCAGGCATGATCACTGAATACAATCCCTTTCATCTCGGACACCACTATCATATTGCTGAGACTAAGCGGCTTCTGAACGCAGAAGCGGTCGTCGCAGTCATGAGCGGATCTTTCGTTCAGCGCGGCGAGCCGGCGCTTCTGGACAAATGGTCCAGAGCCTCTGCCGCTGTTGAGGGTGGCGCAGACTTGATTATTGAGCTGCCTGCTCTGTTCGCAGTATCAAGTGCTGAGTACTTTGCCACTGCTGGTGTTCATCTCCTCAACCAACTGGGGTTGGTAGACATGCTGAGCTTCGGCAGCGAGTGCGGTTCACTTGAGACGCTGAGAGACTCAGTCAAAGATCTGTCTCATCTTGATGTACGCTGGAAAACTGCCAGAAAGTCACATCCCGAACTCAGTTACCCTGCTCTTAAAGCCAAATTGCTGACGGATTCCGGTCTCCAATCAGCATCCACACCCAATGATATTCTCGGGATCGAGTACATGAAAGCCATTGAGGCACTTGGCGCTTCACTCTCCCCGTTTACGCTCCAAAGGGCTGGACATGGCTATCACGACTTGTCACTGGAACAGGAGAACCCTCAAAAAATATACTCAAGTGCGTCTGCGATCCGCAGCGCTCTTTTAGCCGGCGCACCACTTTCAACAGTTGAAAAGACAGTGCCGGCTCAAACACTGACCGCTTTGGAGAAAGCATCCGGCAATTTCCCTGAACAAGGCACAAGATATGAGCTGCTGAAATACAGACTGCTTCTCCACACACCGGACACCCTGTCACAGATTCATGACATGGAGGACGGGCTGCCGGAAAGGATACTTTCAGCAGTTAAAAGCGCTGTGGACTACGAAACCCTGGTGACGGCCATAAAGAGCAAACGGCATACCAGAAGCCGTATTGAAAGAGTGCTTGTCAAGATATTGCTGGACATTCCCACGACTATGATTGGTCAAAACCGCGAAACTCTGCCTGCCTATCTTCGTATTTTGGCCTTTAATGAACGCGGCCGACACCTGTTGAATCAGGCTAAAAAAACAGCGGGGCTGCCGCTTTTGACCCGCATCCGCCCCCAAGATCTGAAAGATCCCGTCACTGGACCACAACTCCTGTTTGACATAAGAGCGACCGACCTTAGAGAAATACTGTGCGGTCGAAATGTTTATGCCCAGGATTTGACGCGGCCACCCGTCTATGTTAAATAGCTTTCAGCAGGCATCATGAAAGACTCAAACATTCATAAGATGTGCTGCACAAAAAAGGGAAAATGAAATCAAGCGAAAAACCGGTAAACCGTTTTTCACTTGACCATTTTCCCTTTTTTAATTCATAGATTTTGCCTGGGGTGCAGCAGTTCACAATTGACGCCACGCAGCAAAAATTTCAGAAGCGATCTTGCCAAAGCATATGTCTATTTATAATCTTCGAGTTCTCTTAAATTTTTGCGCAGAGTATCCAGGACATCATTGACTTCGCTGGTAGCCCTACTCATCATGTCGTGGACATACTCAAAAGCATCCTCTTTCATGTTAGACGAAAACTGTGTCGCTTCCTGAACAATTTTGTCCGCTTTCTCCCTGGCCTGGCGTACAATCTCATGCTCGTCGATCATCAGCTTGCGCTTCAGCTCTGCCTCATCCAGCAGCCGCTCTTCCTCTTCGCGAATACTGTCAATGGCTCTTCGCTCTTCACGCTGCGCATTAGCGAGCAACGCATCCGCGCTTCTCTGGGCTTCCTCGAGAATTTGATTTTTTTGAGATTTAATCCACTTGACATGCTGGTACTCCTCCGGAAGCAAAATGTGGATTTCCCTTAGAATTTCGAGTAATTCTTCCCGGTCTGCCATTATTTTTCCCGTCAGAGGTACATTGGTGGCATTTTCAATTTTGTTTTCAAATTCTTCAAGAAGATCCAAAACTTTTAATTCAAGATGATTGGACGACATGGGTGTACTCCTCCTTATCTCAATCTATGCTGCATATATGCCAAAACATGGTCAGGGACTAACCCCTTAATGTCACCGTTAAACCTGAAGACTTCCTTGACCAAACTGGAGCTCAAATAAGAATAGTGGACGTCCGTCATTAAAAAGACGGTTTCTGTGCCCTCTCCAAGATGTCTGTTCATTGCCGCCATCTGAAATTCCGCTTCGAAATCCGAAATGGCTCTCAACCCTTTAATAATCACATCTATTTGGTTGGACTTCACATAATCTACCAACAACCCTTGAAAATGCGCAACCCGAACATTGCCAAAGGGCTTAACTGCTTCCTCAATCAGAGAAACGCGCTCCTCTGCTGTAAACATGGGGCTTTTGCTGCTGTTGCTGAGTACGCCTACGACGACCTCATCAAAAAGCCTGGAAGCACGTTCGATGACATCCAAATGTCCGTTTGTAATGGGATCAAAGCTACCCGGGTAAATTGCTATTGTCATTCATGTGCCTCCTGTATAAGGATAGCGCTGTGATGCCATAATGTCTTGACTTTAAAAAGCTGTAGCCGCTGACAGTCTCCGGCAGCGCTCTGGAAGCAGGGTGCTCAATGACGACAATGGCATCCTCAGACAACAGATTAAATAGGTCAAGCTTTTCAAGCACCAGCGTTTCCAAAGCTGCGTTGTAAGGTGGATCCACAAAGACAAGGTCAAACTCAGAATTTTCAAGTTGAGACAAAGCGGCCATCCAATCCTGTGTCAGAATTTTGGCGGCATCCTGAAACTTTGCCCGTTCCAAATTTCGTGCTATGACGCGAGCGCTCGCTCGGCTCTGATCCACGAAAACGACATGTTCCGCACCACGACTCAGCGATTCTATGCCCAGCGCGCCTGACCCGCCAAACAGGTCCAGTACTTTTGAGCCCTGGATTTCAAATTGAATCAGGTTGAACAGCGCCTCTTTGACGCGATCTGTTGTAGGTCTGGTTTCAAGGCCTTCAAGCGCTTCCAGCTTCAATCCTCTTTTCGAACCGGCGATGACCCTCATATTTCCACCTTCTTATCGAATTCTATCATAAAAAAGGCGCTTTTCATACCAAATGTCATTTTTTTGAAATGTCAGCTCTCTTATTAGTATAATCTAAATCGAAAAGCTTTCAAAGACTTCATGACGTCGGCGCCTTAAAAGTTCAATTTCATCCTGTTCCAACTGCTTGGTGTTCTCTCTTTGCAGCAAGTCGACCACTTCCTTCTGACAAAGGGCCAATATGTCGAGATGACGGGACAGATCCGCGAGCTTTAGCGGTGGAAGTCCGTGCTGCCGCGTTCCGAAAAATTCCCCCGGTCCACGAAGTTTCAGATCCCAATCCGCGATTTCAAAGCCATCCTGAGTCTCCACCATTTTTTTGATCCGCTGTTTAGCCACTTCTCCAGGTCGATCTGCAACAAGATAGCAATAAGAGGCATGTTCGCCTCTGCCGACCCGTCCTCTGAGCTGGTGCAGCTGGCTTAGGCCAAATCTGTCGCAGTCCATAACGACCATGACGGAAGCATTGGGTACGTTTATACCGACCTCAATGACAGTGGTTGAGACGAGCAGGTCAAGGTGACCATCGGCAAAAGCAGTCATCACTTGGTTTTTTTCTGAAGACTTCATTTTACCATGTACCAGGCCTACACGACGATGCCTGAATGCCCCTGAACGGAGGTCTTCGAAAAGGGACTGGGCGGACTGCAGTCCAGCGCTGCCCTCACTGTCCTCCACAAGGGGACAGACCATATAAGCCTGGCGTCCGGTCTCGATCAGCTGGTCCACTTTCAGGCACAGTCTCTGAAACTGCTTTTTCTGGACGTAGATCGTCTCAATAGGCTTTCTGCCTGCCGGAAGCTCCTGCAGCAAGGAGACATCCACATCTCCGTAAAGCACCAGCGACAAGGTTCGCGGAATCGGGGTCGCGGTCATAATCAAAACATCAGGACTTAAGCCTTTTTCCTCAAGGCGGTTTCGCTGGCGAACGCCAAAGCGATGCTGCTCATCCGTAATCACCAGACCGAGGCGGTCAAACACCACCTCTTCCTCGAGCAGTGCATGGGTGCCAATGATCCAGTCAGTCGCCCCGACGGACATCCCTTCCCGCAGTTTTTTCTTGTGCTTCGACGCGGAGGTTAGAAGCGCCATACGGTCAACAGATTCCGGAAAAAGCCTTTTCATGGCTTCAAAGTGCTGGGCGGCAAGCAGTTCCGTCGGTGCCATCAAAACGCTCTGATAGCCATTCCGGGCGGCAAGCGCCATAGCAGCAAAAGCCACTGCAGTTTTACCGGAGCCAACATCCCCCTGCAGAAGGCGATACATGACTTTGTCTTTTGACATGTCCGTGTAAATATCCATTATTGCACTGTGCTGCGCCTCAGTCAGCCTAAAAGGCAAGACCCGCATATAGTGATCCAGAACATGCTCTGTTCTGAATGCAATGCCCTTGCCACGCTTGGCGTCCACCCTCAGAAGTGCGAGATTCAGCTGGAGCGACCACAGTTCTTCGAAGACTAGCCTGTATTTTGCCGCTTTATATCTCGCTCTGTCCGTTGGAAAATGAAGTTCACGGAGTGACGCTTTCAGCCCCGGCATCCTGTGGCGCCTCAGTACAGATTCCGGCAGCGTTTCCTCGAGTTCAGGCAGCACGGTGTCCAGTGCCTCCCGTATCAGCGCGGCCATATCCCGCTGGGTAATGCCTTCTGTCAGCGGATACAGCGGCATGATCACCAGCTGCTGTTCAAGCTGGTCGCTCTCTCTGAAGATCTCAGGATGAATAAGCGTCACCTGCCTGCCGCTTTTATGGACCTGGCCAAAGGCAGTCAGCGTTTCGCCGGCTGAATATTGCTTCTCGAGATAAGCCGCATTGAAAAACAGTAATTCAAAGGGCGTCATGTCCTCCAGCATTTGAAACCGTGTCATGACCCTGCCGCCATTTGATCTCGTGGTCTGAATGGATTTTACGATACCGCTGAGCGTTGCAGCATCCCCTTCTGCAACCTCGTGTACGCGGCGTCTGTTGGATTTATCCGCATAGCCTCTGGGATAGTGAAAGAGCATATCTTTGAGGCTGTTGATCCCAAGGCGGGCAAGGGCAGTTTTCTTTTTGATGCCAATCCCTTTCACCCTGGTCAAGTCCGAATGGGTATGCATGTCTGCCATGTCACCTCGCCTGAGTTTACTGATTCCTCGAGGAATCACCCAATTTCTTGCAAATAATTACAAGAGACCGGCTTGAACCGGTCTCTTGACGGCATTACTCCACTGAAATGACATAATAGTACAAAGGCTGTCCGCCGTGATGAAGTTCCAGATCCAGGTCCCCGTGCTGTGCGCCAATTTTTTCAATTAGAACTTCCGCGTCCGCTTCAGCGACCTCGGCCCCATAGTAAACCGTCACTATGGACGCGTCCTCATCCAGTAGTTTCTCAAGGGCGTCCAGCGCTACCGCTTCAATATTCTGGCCCACGGAAACGATCTTCCCGTCACCCACACCCAGGATATCATCCTTTTTGATCTCGATGTCGCCATACTGAGTATCCCTGACTGAATAAGTCACTTGAAGGGTCTTGACATTGTCAATGGCTTTCGACATAGCCGATTCATTGTCTTCAGGCGCCTTCTCCGAATCGAATTCAATCAGCGTCGCGATGCCCTGAGGAATCGACTTTGAAGGAATGACCGTCATAGGCAGGCTGGAAACCTCTTTGGCCTGATTGGCCGCCAGGATGATATTGCTGTTGTTCGGAAGAATGATCAAGTGCTCGGCGTGACATTCCTGCGCCGCTTTGAGAAAATCCTCCGTGCTTGGGTTCATGGTCTGACCGCCTTCGACGATCACATCAACGCCAAGATCTCTGAAAATCTTGCTGAAGCCTTCGCCCATAGCGACCGCTATAATCCCGTAGGCTTTCTTATCCTGAGCTTCTTGAGCTTTTGCCGATGGCTGCGTCTCCACAGAACCCTGCGCTGCATTCGCCACTACGCCATCTGCACTGTCTGATCCCGTTCCCAGACCGGCACCATGAGTCAGATTGGAATGCTGCTCCCGCATATTTTCAATTTTAACCGTGATCAACGGTCCATATTTCAATGCTTTTTCAAGAGCCATACCGGGATTGTCCGTGTGAATGTGGACCTTTACCAGCGACTCATCCTGAACAAAGACCATGCTGTCGCCCAACTTCTGAATTTCAGAGCGCAGAACCGGCACATCATCCCGGAGTGTCTCGATAATAAACTCAGTACAATAGCTAAAGGTGATCATTTCCGGTTCCAGCGCAGCGCCGGCCGCCTTCAGCACGTTTTCGCTTCTTTCGACCTGAATTTCCACTTCCTTGCCAAGGATGGCATCCAAAAATCCAAGGAGAATAAAAACCAGGCCTTTGCCGCCGGCATCCACAACGCCTGCCGCTTTTAAGACAGGAAGGTAATCCGGCGTCCGCTCCAGAGTTTCCTCAGAGCGCTTGATCAGATTTTCCAGGAGCTCCTGGACAGGTACTGCCTGTTCCGTATAATCCATACCATGCTCCGCTGTCTTTCGAATCACGGTGAGGATCGTCCCCTCAACAGGTTTCATGACGGCCTTATAGGCAGTATCTGAGGCATCCTTGAGGGCATGGGCAAAGTCAATGGAGTTCAGAGTCTGTTTATCCTGACAGCCCTTTGCAAAGCCCCTGAAAATTTGGGACAGAATGACGCCCGAGTTTCCTCTGGCACCCATCAGAGAGCCCTTCGACATGGCTTTGGCGACGATCTCAACTGAGACCTCACCTTCGTGCTTCGCAATTTCGCTCAGCGCGGCATTCATGGTCAGCGACATATTGGTGCCTGTGTCTCCGTCAGGAACCGGAAAGACGTTCAGAGAATCGACCAGGTTCTTGTTTTTATTCAATGTTGCGGCAGCCTGCTTGAACATCTTGGACAGCAGCACACCGTCAATTTTCATAATATCCAAAGGTCATCCCTCCCAAAATCAGGCTTGAACCCTGACCCCTTCAATATTCAGATTCACTTTCAGGACTTTGAGGCCCGTTTGGTTCTCGACACTGTACTTCACGCGTTCGATTATGTTTTGGGCGACCACGGAAATTTTGGTTCCAAATTGAACGATGACAAACAGATCGATCACGATGCCGTCTTCCTCTGAATGAATCCGAACACCCTTAGAGAGATTTTCTTTTTTCAGCAGATTGGCAATCCCGCCTGTAGTGTTGCGCGATGCCATACCCACCAGGCCGTAGCATTCAATGGCTGCCGCGCCCGCAATCGTGGCAATGACGTCGTTATTAATGAAAACTGCACCATGTGCGTTTTCTACTTTTATGGTCATATTGGTTCCTCCCCTTTAACAATCCATATTGATTTTACTATGATTAGAGTAGTGTGACAACCTTATCTGTGCCATTATACCCTAATTTCCTTCAAGATTAACTTGCAAACACAGAAATGATCTGTTAGAATAAATTTGCTTATGTGTTATTTGTTTTAGGGAGGTGTAACAATGGCAAGAGTATGCGAAGTGTGCGGAAAAGGCAAGGTCAGCGGCAATAATGTCAGCCATGCCAACAACCATACAAGAAGAACTTGGGCGCCGAACCTCAGACGCGTGAAAGCGGTCGTTGACGGTTCACCAAAGAGACTGATGGTCTGTACAAGATGCCTGCGTTCAGGTAATGTTGTTCGCGCTATCTAATTGGATCTGCCTTAAAGTCTGCCCCAATTTGCTGTGGCGGACTTTTTTGCTTTATTAAAAGGCAAGGCCAAAAAGTGAAAAATGAGAAATGAGCCCGACTTCAGAGTATGAAGTTCGGGCTTTTCTTATGCCCTGTCCCTGCACTGCATCAAAAAAACTTTTCCGCTGTGAAGTGTCACAAAACCCTCATTTTCCTTCAGTCGGTTGCTGACACCCAAGGTCCCTGCGCGCCGGAGGATCAGTTTCTCACCGTCATACTCAAATCCGCGCAGTGTCACTTCTGCCGTTTCATCCAAGGACAGCACCGAAACATTGAATCCGTCTTTTCGCGCCACTCTATAGGTCCCAGGAAACAGCCGCTCGACTTCATTGTCAGGATCGAGCGCGCGAATCCGGGGACTTTTTTGTTCCAAACTGCCAAGCAGCATCAAATTGGCATAAGTGTGATCCATTCGGTTCCCAAAGGCCCCATAGAGGTCAATGATAGCTTCCTTTTCACTTGAACAGCTGAGCTCAACAGCTTTTTGAAGTGCCAGCTCAGTATCCGTCCAGTCCTTGACGGACGAAAAAGTCAGAATCTCAGCCTCCGGATAGCGGGTCTCAATGGCCTGATCCCCTCTATAGGAGTCAAAATCTCCAATGATCAGATCCGGAGTGAGCCCTAAGGCTTCAGTGGCTTCCAGTCCCCTGTCCACCGCCAGGAGGAGGTCATAGCGGCTCAGCTGAGCTTTCAGCCAGCTTAAATCCTCAATCAGCCCTCCGGTAACAATCGCGATTTTCATTGGACCGCATCCCGGAATTTCTGAACCTCCGCCTCAAAATCCGGAGCCCCAAACAGCGCGGAACCGGCCACAATAACGTCTGCGCCCGCTTTGACCACCTCGGCCACATTATCAGCCTTGATGCCCCCGTCTACCTCGATCTCCAGATTTAAGCCGCGCTCGACGACCATAGCCCTCAGCTTTGCGATCTTTTCCAGAGCTTGGGGAATAAACGCCTGTCCGCCAAATCCCGGGTTGACAGACATGATCAGCACCAAATCGAGCTCCGGCAGCAGATCCTCCAGAACAGACACCGGCGTTGCAGGGTTCAGCGACACCCCTGCCTTGACCCCCAGGGACTTTATCAGCTGGATCGTCCTGTGAAGGTGAACTGTTGCTTCCTGGTGCACCGTCAGGATATCCGCCCCGGCTTTGGCGAAGGCTTCGATATACCGTTCCGGATGCTCGATCATCAGGTGGACATCCTTGACCAGGTTTGTTCGCCCTTTCAAAGCCTCCAGGACCAGTGGGCCGATGGTCAAATTAGGCACAAAATGGCCATCCATGACATCGACATGAAGATAGTCGCAGCCGCTGCGTTCAATTTTCATTACTTCTTCCTGCAGATTTCCAAAATCCGCGGACAGAATGGACGGTGATAATTTCAAGTTTAGTACCTCCTAGATTGCCTGATTTCATTCATGATATGGGCGTATGAGTTGTATCGGGACTCAGAAAGTTTGCCGGTTCGAACGGCTTCCCGAACCCTGCAGTCCGGTTCTTCAAGGTGAAGGCAGTCATCAAAGCGGCAATTGCCCGGCAAATGTTCAAAATCCGGAAAGCAGGATGAGAGAATATCATCTTCCAGATCCCTGAGCTCAAGAGAAGTAAAGCCAGGTGTGTCAACGACAAAACCCCCGGTTTCCAGTTCCAGAAGCTCACTATGACGCGTGGTGTGCTTTCCTCTCTGGATCTTTTCGCTGACAGCACCGGTCTTGAGTGCAAGTCCCGGCTCAATGGCGTTCAGCAGCGAAGATTTGCCCACACCGGATGGCCCGGCGAACACTGAGACTTTGTCGCTGAGCATTGCCCTCAGCTCGTCAATATGATACCCGGTGAGCGAGCAGGTGGTCAGTATTTTGAAGCCGGTGGGCCCGTAGATCTCCTCCAGATTCATAGTCAGTTGGGACGCTTCGTCATCCAGATCCACTTTGTTGAAGACGAGAACCACATCGAGCCCTTCCTTGACAGCCAAAACTGTCATCTTGTCCAGCAGAACCATGTTTGGGTCCGGAAAACGAACCGCGAACACTATGACCGCCTGATCGACGTTTGACACCGGCGGCCGCAGAAGTTCGGAAGTTCTAGGCAGGATGTCCTCAATAGACCCATTCTGTTTGGAGAAGAGGACGCGGTCCCCCACCATAGGGACCAGTCCCATTTTTTTAAACTTTCCACGTGCCTTGCATTCGAGAATTCCAGTGTGATCCTGAACGTAGTAAAATCCGGCGATCCCTTTGACAATCCGACCTTCAGACAGTTTTTCCCCCATTAATTGAATACCTCTTCATTGGAGCTGACCAGAACATCGTCAAAATATATGTTGATGCCAACAGTACCTGTACCGCTGATGGTCACGGAAACCCGCTCTTCTGACTTGCTGTGCGTCTTCTGGTAAACTATTTCAGATGCGCCGTCTTTGACCAATACCACTTTGACCTCAAATTCATCTTTTTCGTAATCCAAAGGAATGGTCAGCGTTTTCTCGACAGGCTGCGGTGTTGAATTTGGATCTTTGCCTTTGCTGACTACGAGGTTGACCCGGTCGGTCGGCTGTACTTCACGTCCGCCTTCAATACTCTGGGACATAACCAGATTCGCGGCAAAAGTATCACTGAAGTCATAGGAGACGTCTCCTACCGTGATGCCGTATTGTTCCAGGGTCATCCTTGCGCTTTCCAGGGCACTGCCAACTATGGTAGGCATGATGCTCTTTCCAGGCACTTTGCCTTTGCTGACAAACAAATCGATTGACGTATTTTTTGGCTCTTTGAGGCCTGCAAATGGTGATTGACTGATGACGGTGCCTTCAGGCGCCTCATTCTCAATTTCCTCTACATCCCCTACCTTGAATCCGGCATTGACTATCAGGATTTCGACTTCTGCAAGGGGCTTTTGAACCAGATTAGGCACCTCATAAAGTTCAGTGCCGAGGCTTAGAGTAAGTGAAATAGTATAACCCGGCTTCAGAAGCGTCCCTTCTTCGTGGGACTGTGAAATGACTTCATTAGGGGCATAAGATCCGGAGTAAATTTTGTCTCCGACTTCACCTTTAAAGCCATGATCCTCCAGGAGCTGCAGCGCAACTTCCAGATCCAGTCCGGTCACATTTGGAACTGCAGTTGGCTGGCTCTCCTCAAGCAAATTTTTCATGATGAAGCCTGCGCCTATGAAGATGACGGCAGCGATTAAGGCAAGTGCTATGGTTATGAACAGCCTTTTTTTGTCTGCCTTCTCCGCGCCTGGCTGAACCGCCTCCACCTCTTCAGTGGCTCTGCGCTGAGCAAACCGCGTTGGATTCGTATTTTCAAGTGAACGGGTTTCATCAAACAGCAGATCCTCATCAATTTTGGGGATCATCATAGTTTTGGCATCTTCGTCAGCGCCTTCAATCATGACAATATGATCCGGTCTGAGGAGAACTTCATCCAAGTCGTTCAACATTTCCGTCACATTGGCATATCTGAATTCCGGATTTTTCTGAATGGCTTTTAGAATCACGCCTTCAAGACCAACACTGAGTCCCGGATTAAAGTCCGAAGGTGGCCGAACTTCTTCTTTCAGGTGTTTCAGCGCCACTGCAACAGCGGATTCGCCCTCAAACGGAAGTCTTTTGGCCGCCATTTCATACATCAGGATGCCAAGAGAATAGATGTCGGATTTCTCATCCACAAAGCCACCCCTGGACTGCTCCGGTGAAGCGTAATGCACTGACCCCATCATGTCTGTTGTGTTGATGATGGTCGATGAGGTGATGGCTCTGGCTATGCCAAAATCCGCGACTTTGACTGTCCTGTCCGTCCCGATCAGGATATTGTGAGGCTTGATGTCGCGGTGGACTATGTGGTTCGCATGGGCGTTTTCAAGGGCTCTTGCTATCTGCTTCCCAACGCGGATAATTTCTCTGTTTTCAAAGAAGCCTTCGTATTCCTTGATGTACCGTTTCAAAGTAACGCCTTTTACATATTCCATGACAATATAGCGAAGGTCGTCTTCATGGCCGACATCGTAGACACTAACTATGGACGGATGGCTTAAACTGGCAGCTGCTTTGCTTTCTTTGTCAAATTTCCGGATAAATTCCTCATCTGAGACGAATTCAGGCCGCAGAATTTTAATAGCGACATCACGATCAAGCAAGGTATCTTTAGCGCGATATACGAGTGCCATGCCGCCGTCGCCAATTTTATCCAGAATCTCATACCTATTCTTCAAAATACGTCCGATGATACGATCCACTAGCGATCACCTCCCAGTTTTTCAATCCTGATGGCTGCGGCGGTTATATTGTCAGCGCCGCCGCGTTCGAGTGCAAGCTCAGTCATAAGGTTTACAGATGCCTCCAGTGTTGCCTCCTTGGTGAGTAAATCTCCAATTTCATAATCTTTTAGATAATGAGTCAATCCATCTGAACATAGTAAAAGAATGTCACCCTCGTAAACTTCAATCTCATGGAGGTCCGGAGACACGCTGTCATCCGCACCCACCGCTTTCATGAGCACATTCTTTTGTGGATGGCTGAGGGCAGACTCGCGGTCAATGGAGCCATTTTTAATGAGCTCCTCCACTAAGGTATGGTCCCTCGTCACTTGACGAATCTTTCCCTCATGGATCAAATAAGCGCGGGAATCGCCTATGTGTGCGACATAGGCCAGGTCCTCCACGATCCATACCGCAGTCAGAGTTGTACCCATCCCTTTACAGTCCTCAGTTTCATGGGCCTTGTCCCAGATGCGCTGGTTGGCCTCAGAAAAAACTTTTCGGAACACTTCAGCCGGCATAATTGCATTTTGTTCTTTTATGGCTATAAGGGACGCTATGGCCTCTATTGCAATACCGCTTGCGATCTCTCCCGCTTTGTGACCGCCCATACCATCCGCAACAGCAATCAGGTTATGCTGTTCGTTGAGATAATAGGCATCTTCATTGTTCGTTCTTATATTTCCAATATGGGTTATTCCTGCTGCTTTCACTTGAACCACCTCTTTATATTAGACTCTAACCATTTTAGCGATAAAGAAACCATCTGTTTGATGGACGCTCGGGTAGAGTCTGATTAATCCATCTTCATCTGACCACGGTGTATCTGCCAGCTTATAATGCGGGTTGGATGCCAGGAAGGCTGTAACGACCCCTTCATTTTCATCCGGATCTACCGAACACGTGCTGTAAACCAGTATACCGCCCTGTTTAACATAACGCGAACCATTCTCAAGCAGCTTTGTCTGCAGTTTCACGAGTGCCGCCAGATCCTCAGGCTGCCGTCTGAAACGAATTTCCGGCTTTCTGCGAATAATGCCCAGACCTGAACATGGCGCGTCCAGTAATACACGATCAAAGGCCTCCACCGCGTCGGCATCCAGAATTAATCCGTCGGCCACTTCGGGACGAATTATGGAAATCCCCAGCCGGCTTGCGTTTTCTCTGATTTTTTCAAGCTTTTTATCTGAAACATCCCGGGCAATAATGGTGCCCAGATTGTTCATTTTCTCTGCCATATGTGTTGTTTTGCTTCCGGGGGCGGCGCACATATCCAAGATGCGTTCTCCAGGCTGAGGGTCCAACACTTCTGTGACCATCATGGAAGCTATGTCCTGAACATAAAGTTCCCCTTCAATAAAAACAGGCCATTCCTGAATAACCAGGTCCTGACCAGAATGCACTATCAGCGCATAATCCAGGAAACGGCTGATCTCTGAAGCTATGCCGTCCCTTTCAAGCTTTGTTCTGACATTATCAGGTGTTGACTTTAGCAGGTTTACGCGGGCAGTCAGAGGCGGTGTAAGATTGTTGGCCAGCATCAGCGCTTCGCTGAACTGCGTCCCGAATTTGGAGATCCAGCGCTTTACAAGCCACTCAGGGTGAGAGGTTGTGATGGATAAATAGTTTATTTCATCTTCAGCCCGTTCAGGCAGTCTAAGAGATTCCCTGGATCGCTGAAAGTTTCTGAGGACACCGTTGACAAAGCCGCTGAGGTGCTGACCCTTTTTTTTGGACATTTTGACAGCCTCGTTGACAACCGCAGACTCCGGGATTCGGTCCATAAATATAAGCTGATAGAGAGACACCCTCAAGATCATATGAATGGTTGGGTCGAGTTTTGAGAGCTTTGTCTTCGAGACTTGCTGAAGCCTATAATCCAAAAACAGTTTCTGTTCCAAAACACCATAAATCAACCTGACTGCAAGGCGTCGGTCTTCAGGTGACAAAACGCGCTGCTTTGACAGATTATACACCGCGTCGCTGGACAACAAGGCTTTATGCTCAATATCCATGAGCAGTTCTACGGCAGCTTGCCGGCTTGTGAGTTTTTGACTGGCACTCGGATATTTTGTTTTTTGGGGGGATGGCATGATGATCTACTCCGTTTCGAGGCTCCAAATTGTCGCGGCAGGCTGAACTGACGTAAAGCCTGCTCTGCGGCAATCCGAAAACTAAATTTCCTTTTAAATCAATATTGAAATCAGTCCCTGGACATGCGATCCCGTATCAGAAGCAGACGCACAAGTTCCATGACAGATACCGCAGCGCTGGCGACATAGGTTCTGGCCGCTGCGCCAAGAACTTTTTTGGAATTGGATATTTCTTCATCCAGGATATAATGGCCATCCACCAACTCAGCAATTGCTCTTGAACTGGCATTAAACTCAATAGGCAGTGTGACAATGTGAAAAAGGACGGCGAAAAGGTAAAACAGAATACCAAGATCCACCAGTGGCACGATTCTGAAGAAAAACCCAGCCATAATCAAAATGGGAAGAACACCACTGCCAAGATTTGCTACCGGCAAAAAGGCATTTCTGATCCGAATAGGTTTGTATCCCGTGGCGTACTGGATGGCGTGACCCACTTCGTGTGCCGCAACGCTGATTGCCGCAATGCTGTCACTGCCGTAGACCGTTTGAGACAGACGGATCCTGTTGTTTCTAGGATCGTAATGATCCGTCAGCGAGCCCGCAACTGGCTCTACAATGACGTCCTGCAGACCATTCCGATCCAGTATGGCTCTTGCGACCTCGACACCCTTCATGCGCCGGTAAGATCCAACGCGTGCAAATTTAGTAAAGGTGGTTTTAACCTGGACTTGTGCAATCATAGCAAAAATATAAACGGGAATCAGGAGCAAAAATCCAAGTGAACCGGCGGTTCCCATATAACCACTCATTTTGACAACCTCCTAAAGGATTGAAAAGTATTCTAAAGTAGTCCAACTAATTTAAAAGCAATATATGCGGTACTTCAGGGAGATGCGTCTGTTCAGGCACCTTAATTGCCCAAGTTCTGCCTTAGCCATTCAAACAGTCACCTATGCCCAGACGGTGTCCGAGCAAATAGTCTGACACCTTCATTCTCCTTGAACCAGGCGCTTGGATTTCATAGAATCTGACAGCATCTTGTCCTGCCTTCACAGTAAAGCAGTCCTTGCCAACGTCGAGTATAGTGCCGGGTTTGGCCACAGTTGAGTTATCATCCCGGCTGAGCCTGACCACGACAGGCTTAAATAATTTCAGGCGGATCTCGCCATAGGAAGTCACGGCCGCCGGCCAAGGATCAAAGCCCCGGACCTGAGCGCTAATTTCATCCGCAGTCCTCTCCCAGTCGATTTCAGCCATTTTCTTGTCGATCTTAGGTGCATAGGTTGCAATTTCATGAATTTGCGGTTCCGGACTCAAACCGTTGTCCCGTATGGCTTCCAGTGTTTTGGTAAGAACATCTGCACCTATGGACATCAATTGATCGTGAAGTTCTCCCCCGGTCACTGATGCAGTCAGTTCCACAGCTTCCTTAAGCAGCATATCGCCTTCATCCAATCCGGCACTCATTTTCATAGTCGTGACACCGGTCTCTGTCTCACCGCTGACAATAGACCACTGAATGGGAGAAGCACCTCTGAGTCTGGGCAGCAGCGAAGCATGAACATTGATGCAGCCATGAACGGGCAATTCCAGAATTTCCTGAGAAAGAATTTGTCCATAGGCAACGACGACGATCAAGTCAGGCTGCAGTATTTTTAGAGATTCCATGGCTTCACTGCTTTTAATTCTTTCAGGCTGATAGACAGGAATGCCGGAACGCTCCGCAGCCACTTTGATGGGTGGCGGCGTCAGCTTGTTCCCTCTGCCGCTTGGTCTGTCCGGCTGTGTAAACACTGCGGAGACTTCAGCGCCTTCAAAGCTGATACATGCCTCAAGACAGGGCACTGCAAACTCGGGCGTACCCATAAACACAATTTTCATGCTGATCGTTACGCCTCCTCAATGAGTTTGTCAATGAACAAAACACCGTCCAGGTGGTCTATCTCATGACAAAGTGCCCTGGCTAAAAGTTCTTCACCTTCAACGACATAGGTCTGGCCATTTTCATTGAGAGCCTCCACCCAGACTTTTGCTGGTCTGCGCACAGATCCGGCACGCTCAGGCACACTCAGACAGCCCTCCACTTCGAACTGCTCGCCTTCCTCCCGGATGATCTTAGGATTGATCAGTACTTTGACACCTGTTTCATCATAAACATCTATGACAGCGATCCTCTTTAGGATCCCCACCTGCGGCGCCGCCAAACCTACGCCTTCCGCATGATACATGGTATCGATCATATCTTCAACCAGATCCTTGATTTTTTGATCTATAACCGCAACTTCCTTTGACCGTTTTCTAAGGACCTCATCACCTTCAGTCCGAATATTTCTGATAGCCATTCTAATATAATCCTCCTTACTTTTGCGCCAATACAGTCTTAAATTGACTGCTTCCCAATAGTTACAAGACGCTGATCGCTTTGATGTCCACAGTGGTTCTCACATCCTGGCGGTCCACCGGAAGACTTCGAAGAATTTTTTCCAGCAATTTAAGCATCTCTTCCCTATATTTTATTATAATTTGCCATCGATATCTATTTTTAATTTTGCCGTAGACTGCAGGATGGGGACCGAGTATTTCCAGGTCACCTTTTTTTAATAGTTCTGATGGTATTTTTGATATGAACCAGTCATTTAAAGACATTGCACTTTTTTCGACGGCCTCCGGCTTAAAGCCGGAAAGGATGATATTGGCCATTTGTAAATAGGGCGGATACCCAAAGGCTTTTCGCAGGCCCATCTCCTCTTCATAGAAGCCAATATAATCATGCTCTGCTGCCCTGACAATGGCAAAGTGTTCAGGAACATAGGTTTGAACCACAACTCTGCCCTGGGTTTCTGCCCTGCCTGATCTGCCGCTGACCTGTGTCATTAGCTGAAAAGTTCTTTCAGATGCCTGAAAATCCGGAAGATTAAGGGTCACATCTGCCAGAATGACACCCACAAGTCCCACATTCGCAAAATCCAGCCCCTTTGAAATCAACTGTGTACCAATCAAGACCCTGGTTTTTCCGGATTCAAAATCCGTCAGGATTTCTTCAAGAGCGCCCTTTTTTGACAGGGATTCACTGTCCATTCTGGCAGTCGCAACGTTGGGAAAGGTTTCTGCAAATGCCTCTTCAACCTTTTCTGTACCGCTCCCATAAAATTTAAAATAACGGCTGCCACACTCCGGACACACAGTCGGAATTGACGATCGATAATGGCAGTAACTGCACCGGGCGTGATTCTGCCCTTTGTGAAAGATCAGGCTGACATCACAATTCGGACATTTCAAGGCATAGCCGCAGCTTCGACAAGAAATGAAAGTATGATAGCCTTTCCGGTTCAGGAGCAGCATGATTTGCTGGCCTCGCTCGAGGGTTTCTGTTATGGCAGTCTCGAGCTGTCTGCTGAACATGGAACGGTTGCCTGACATCAGCTCAAGACGCATGTCGACAATCTCCACCTTAGGCAGCGGCACCTGACTAAAACGCTTATGCATTTCCACCAGCTGATGCTGGCCGCATCTCGCCTCATGGTACTGCTCGATGCCCGGCGTGGCAGAGCCCAGGATCAGCGGCGCACCGTGAAGTCCGCTGAGGGTCTTCGCCACCTCCACTGCGTGGTATTTAGGCGCCTGATCAGACTTATAGGAGCTGTCATGGGCCTCATCCACCACAATGAGGCCGATGGTCTTGCAAGGGGCAAACAGCGCCGACCTGGGCCCTATGACAATATCATAGTCACCTCTGCCTATGGCGCGCCATTGGTCAAATCGCTGAGATGCATTCATTCGGCTGTGTAAAATGGCGATGCGATCACCAAACCGCCTTCTGAAACGGTCTACCAGCTGCGGTGTGAGCGAAATTTCAGGCACCAAAATTATGACCTGGCGGCCCTGAGAAATGGATAAATCCGCAAGTTCCATATAAACCTCGGTCTTTCCGCTGCCAGTGACACCATGAAGCAGAAATGAGCTGGGTTCATTATTCATCACACTGCTGCTGATCACATCATATGCCGCTTTCTGCTCATTGGAAAAAGCAACGAAAGCATTTCTTTTCCCTGAATCATAATAAGCCGGAAAAGAAAAGGCTTCCTCAGTTTCGGACTGAATCCGTCCTTCTTCCTCAAGCTTTTTAAGTCCTGCCGCAGTGGCTTTAACTTCTTTTTTGAGCCGGGATTCTTCTACCCGACCATAATCTCTGAGCATTTCGAGGACAGCGCGCTTTACTGTCTGGTTTTTTGGAATTTGCTCCAGCCAGGCGCTGACTTCTCCAGGCTTGGTGAGACTGAAAAACCGGTTATAGCGTTCTCTTACTGCGGTAGTCAAATGCTCTTCCCGCTGAATCACGTTTTTTTTAAAACACCGCTTCATCAAAGCTGCCTGAGTGTCGCTCAACTCGCTCTGCATCAGCGGCTTGGCGCTGAGCGCATCCACGAATTGCCGCTCTGCATCACTGAGATTTTTCAGATCCTGCGGATCAGCGTTTTGTTCTGCAGTGAGTTTATAGTCCCGTTTGATCACAGTCCCGCTTGGGAGCAGCAAAGAGGCCGCCTGAGCGTAATTGGTCAAATAATGCTCACGGATCCAGAGTGCCAGTTTTACGCGGGGTTCATCCAGCGCAGCCGTCATGTCACAGACGCTTTGTACAGCTTTCAATTTATCCAGTTGATCTTTATCCTCTGGCGTTCGTTTTTGAACAACAACGGCTTCATGAGTCGCATCACCGGCGCCAAAGGGAACTACGACTTTGCTTCCTATGACCACCTCGCAGGCAAGAGCCTGAGGAATCCTGTAGGTAAACAGCTGATCCAGAGAACGCGTCATTTTCAGCACAATCACATCTGCCAGCAATTCGGGCTGCTTCTGGTTCAATTGTTGCTCACGCACTTGAAACACCTCCACAGCATCATAAAGAAACAGGAGTAGATGCCTCTACCCCCGGATGGTCTATTGGGTTGCCTTGCTTTAACTCGTCCCGACTGGATCTGCCTCAGACAATAGATCAGCCGCCTTTTTCAAGATGGCCTTTGCCACTTCGGATTTCTCCATTTGATCAAATGCAGTCTGGACGCCGTCAGATGTGATAAACGTCACGACGTTGGTGTCGCTTCCGAATCCCGCGCCTGCAACTGTCACATCATTCGCCACGATCATGTCCAGGTTCTTTTTTCGAAGCTTTGCAGCGGCGTGTTCTATGACATGCTCAGTTTCTGCCGCAAAACCAATGAGGACTTGGTGGGTCTTAACTTTTCCCACCTCAAAAAGGATGTCGGGATTTCGCGTCAGTTCCAGCGTTAAATCTCCCTCAACCTTCTTAATTTTCTGGGTTTGAGTGGTCTTTGGCCGGTAATCCGCAACTGCGGCTGTCATGATGATAATGTCATAGTTAAGGTCGCACATGACTGCCTCAAACATGTCCCGGGCAGATTCGACCTTCACACGCTGAACGCCTTCAGGCGCTGACAACTCGACCGGTCCGGAAACCAGTTTCGTTTCCGCGCCCATGGCCGCTGCAGCTTCCGCAATGGCATAACCCATTTTCCCGGTGGAGTGATTTGTCAGATAGCGCACCGGATCCAAAGCCTCACGGGTTGGACCTGCTGTGATCAGTACACGTTTGCCTTCCAGCAGCCGCGGCAGGTCACTTTCAGATTCAATAGCGAGCAGTTTGACAATTTCGTCCACAATCTGCTGCGGCTCAGCCATCTTTCCAATGCCTTCATCCCCGCAAGCCAACCTTCCGCTGCCGGGCGCAACAAAGCCAACGCCCAAATCTTGAAGCGTTTTCATGTTTCGCTGTGTCAGCGGACTCAGATACATTTGTGTGTTCATAGCAGGCGCAACGAGAATGGGCGCCTGAGTCGCCAGAATCGTCGTCGTCAAAAAATCATCTGCAATTCCGGCGGCCATTTTCGCGAGAACGTTCGCAGATGCTGGGGCGATCACATAGAGGTCTGCGAGCTTCGCGAGGGCAATATGCTCGACATCCCAGGTCCTGGGGGCTTCGAACATGTCCTCGACCACATAATTCTGGGACAGAGACTGAAAGGTGAGGGGCGATACAAAAGCCTTAGCATGCGCCGTCATCACCACATAAACATTGGCGTCCAGCTTCTTCAATCTGCTGACCAGATCCGCTGACTTATAGGCAGCAATCCCGCCTGTGACGCCCAAGACAATGTTCTTGCCCGTCAACACGCCACTCATTTGACTAATCCTCTTTGTCGAAATCGATGATTTCCAGCTTGTGCTCATATAGTTCCTGGGTAGCAATACTCATAGGCTTTTTAATGGACTTGTCATCAATTTTAACTTCTGCGCCGTCGATAATCTGGCGTGCGCGCCTAGAAGTCAGCACAACCAATGCGTAGCGGCTTCCTGCGATATCGATCAGTTCATTAATGGGTGGTTTTAACACTTCGATTCCTCCTTGATTTCACGAATCAGTTCTTTCACAGACTGAGGCCTGATTCTGAGGCGTTCAGCTTCAATGATCGAGATCAACCGCGCTGTGGCGAGATCTACACGGTCATTGAAAATAAAATAATTGTAGTTTTCCATTAAGTCTATCTCATTGTAGGCGGCGGTGAATCGCTTGTCAATGGCTTCGGCGCTTTCTGTCCCGCGCCCGACAATCCGGTTTTTCAATTCTTCCATAGTCGGCGGCAAAATAAAGACAAATACACCTTCCGGATATTGCTCTTTCACCTTCAGTGCGCCTTGAATGTCTATTTCCAGCAGTACGTCCACGCCTTGATCCAGCTGTTCCATGACGAAAGCTTTTGGCGTCCCATAATAATTGTCATAGACTTTGGCGTATTCGAGCAGCTCACCCTGCTGAATCAATCTGATAAAAGCGTCCCTATTTGTAAAAAAGTAATTGATGCCTTCTTCTTCACCCGGTCTAGGTGCCCTCGTGGTCATGGAAATGGACAGCTTTATGTCCTCACGAAGCTTCATTAATGCCTTGCAGATGGTTCCCTTTCCAACGCCGGACGGCCCGGAAACAACCAAGAGCAACCCTTTTCTTTTCATTCTTAATGCGACTCCCCTTCAGATCGATTCTAAATCAGCAAGTTACTCAATATTCTGGATCTGTTCTCTGATTTTCTCAAGCTCACTTTTCAACTCAATGACGTCGTTGCTGATCTCAAAATCAGGCGATTTTGAGCCGATGGTGTTGACCTCCCGATTCATTTCCTGTACGAGAAAATCGAGTTTCCTCCCGGCAGCGCCGCCTTGGTCAATGATATCAGCAATTTGATCAAAGTGAGATTTCAATCTGACGATTTCTTCAGTCACATTAGTTTTATCCGCAAAAATGGCGATTTCATGGGCGATTCTCGCCTCATCAATCTGAATCCCCATATCCCCAAGCAAATCAGTAAGTCGATCCCTCATCTTTTGACGATATGCTTCAACAATCTGAGGTGACTGACTTTCGATCTTTTCGAGTCTTGATTTCATTTGGCTGATTCTTTCAAGAATATCCACTACCAGCTTCGCGCCTTCGGTCTTCCTCATTTCAATCATTTGACCAATTGCAGCTGCAGCCGCTTTTTCCAGGACTGACCAGATGGCCTCCCCATCCACTTCCACATACTCGACTCTAAACGCTTCAGGGTGTCTGGACATCAAAGAAAGTGTCACATCATCTCTAAGCGCATAACGGTCTTTCAGGTGCTTAAGCGCCGCGTAATACTGATCCAGAACCGCATCATTCGGCAATATGGAATAATCTGCGCCGACCTGCTCTTCGTAATTGACATAAAGCTCAATTCTCCCGCGCTGGACCTGGTCTTTGATCATGGTTTTGATGCGCTCTTCAAAAGGATTCATTTTCTTTGGGATTTTCGCGACAATCTCAGAATATCTATGATTGACAGATTTTATTTCAACCACAATTTTAATTCTGTCGCTGCTTGCTTCACCGCGGCCGTATCCTGTCATTGAATAGGTCATAGTCCGTCTCCTGCCTTCTCTAATAATTTAAAACGCCGCCAGAGTTTCAACTTCTGCGACTGCAACGGCGGGACCCGTCATGAAAATCTCTTCCCGATCATCTGCATAGATATCCAGAGTGCCGCCGGGTACCTTCACACTGGCGCTGCGCGTCAATCTTCCGGCGTGATATAGAGCGAAAAACGAGGCGCAAGCGCCGGTTCCGCAAGCCATAGTCAGTCCGGCGCCGCGTTCCCAGGTCACAACTTCAATGGCTGAGTCACTAAGCTGTCTGACAAAATTGACGTTTATTTTTTGTGGAAAAGCCGGATGATTTTCAAGTGCGGGTCCAAAGCGTCGAATCCTCGTTTCGTCAAAGTCCTCCATTTCGACAACCAAATGAGGCACACCGACCTTAAGGGCTGTCACTTTAAAAGTTTTACCCAGCACTTCGAGGTTCTCGTCCAACATAGAGCCTTGTACTGAAAGAACGGGAATTTGATCTGCAGCAAATATAGCCGCGCCCATGGAAATTTTGACTTGATAGCCTTCATCTGCAACACGCAGCGCCACTTCTTTAGGACCGTCATCCGTTAAAACAGTGAAAAGTCCTTCCCGAGCTCTGCCTGTTCTATGGAGATGTGCTGAAAAGCAGCGGATTCCATTGCCGCACATGGCAGCCCTGGAACCGTCAGAATTATAATAAATCATTCTTGCAGCGAAGTTTTTATCTTCTGCAGGCGCCACCAGCATGACCCCGTCTGCGCCTACGCCGAAATGACGGTGGGAAATTTTGGCGATCAGGGCTTGCCACTGAGCTTCTGTATAATTTTCAGACCAGTCGCCAATCAGAAAATCGTTGCCGGCGCCATGCCATTTAGTCCATTTCAAAATAATTGCCTCCTTCACAAAAGCAGTTCCTTATTTATTCTAACATAGACTGAACCCGATTTCTTTATAATTTGCGGCGTGCATGCTATACTTATTGTATTTCAGGAGGGATCTCCATGGCCTATGATGGCATTTTTATGGCGGCGCTGGCCGCAGAGCTGCAAGAAAAATTAATTGGCGGTCGGGTTGACAAGATTTATCAGCCCGAAAGCGACACCTTGATTCTGGGAATCCGGAGTGATCGAAGCAACCATCGGCTAAAGCTCACTGCTTCAGCTTCGATGCCTTATGTTTCGTTGACACACGCAAAGCCTGAAAACCCGCAGCAGCCCCCTATGTTCTGCATGCTGCTGCGAAAGCACTTGACCGGCGCAAGGCTAATTGACATTCGCCAGCGCGGGTTGGAACGGATTCTGGACTTCGTCTTTGACACTTATGATGAGCTCGGCAACCGGGTGGAGCGCATTCTTTGCGCGGAAATCATGGGGCGCCATTCCAATCTGATTTTTTATCAGGCAGATTCATTGGTCGTCGTGGATGCGGTAAAACGCATCTCAAGTGCGGTATCCAGGGTGCGGCAGATTTATCCCGGCATTGTTTATCAGCTTCCACCGGGTGGAAAAATGGACCTTCGAGACACAGAACCACCACTTTTGGACTTTAAATTCCCTCAGGACGCCTTTAACGGCGAACAAGCCGGGGTAGTCGCTGCAAAACCAGCTTCTACTCTTAAGCAATGGTTGTTAAGTACCTTTCAGGGCTTCTCACCGGCGCTGTGCCATCAGCTCTGTCTTGAAGCGGGTGTCGACGCGGAGCTTCCTGCAGACCGTTTGGACGCTGCTTCCCGTGACGCAGTAGAGGCAGTACTGAGACGGCTCAAACATCTGCTGACAACCAATACCCTTGAGACAAGGCTGATTCTGGATGAGACAGGCAAGCCGCTGGACCTGACAGCGGCGCCGCTTTTAAGACTTGAAGTTTCCGAGCTTTTATCTCCGGTCATGGAGCCATCTCTGTGCGTCAATCGTATGTTCGAAGAGCGTGATCTTCAGGACCGGCTGGATCAAAAGGCCGCAGCCATGAAAAAAATGGTGGAAAACCGTCTGGAGCGCGTCATCAACAAGAAGAGCCACTTGGAAAACGACCTTGAGCAAGCGGAGGACGCAGAGAGACAACGACAATTTGGCGAGCTGATCCTCGCGAACGTGTACCGGCTTTCAAAGGGTGATCATGAAGCCATTGTGGAAAACTTTTTTGAAGAAGGGGCGCCTGAACTTCATGTGCCTATGGATGTGCGGTTGACACCTGTTGAAAATGCCCAGCGCTGCTTCAGAAAATACACCAAACTGAAAAACGGCCAGACAGAAATCCTGACTCAGCTGGAGCAGACCGAGCGTGAAATGGAATACCTTGAAAGCGTTCTCCTTCAGATTGAGCAATCCACTGATGCAGCCAATCTTGATGCCATAAGGCTGGAGCTTTCAGAAGAAGGCTACATGAAAAGCAAAGGCCGCAAAAAGGATAAACGCCCAAAATCAGCGCCACTGCAGTACAAGAGTACTGAAGGCTTTGAGATCCTTGTCGGACGCAACAATGTTCAAAATGACGAATTGACTTTAAAGACAGCCTCCAATAAGGATTTATGGTTCCATACCAAGTCTGTTCCCGGATCACATGTCGTCATACGCACCCAGGGAAAGCCGGTTGGTGAGGAGACACTCTTCGAGGCGGCACTGCTGGCTGCATGGCATTCAAAGGCGCGTCTCAGCGGACAAGTCCCTGTGGATTACACCGAGATCCGCCACGTTTCAAAGCCGTCAGGCGCTAAACCAGGCATGGTTATCTACGTGCACAACAAGACTCTGTACGTCACACCGGACGAAACGGTCATCAAACGTCTGCAGGTATAATGCCCTATAAGATTTGAAAGAATACGAGGAGGTCGGTGCAAAGACACAGACCTCCTCGTATTCTTTTGTTAAAAAGTTCATTTAGGCATCAGCGTTCGTAAATGCTGACTTCATCTTTTTCATCCTGTTCCGTCAATCTCACCTTGACGATTTCACGGTTTGAGGTCGGTACGTTTTTTCCGACATAATCCGCTCGAATTGGCAGCTCTCTATGACCTCGGTCTACCAATACAGCGAGTTGTATGGTCTTGGGTCTGCCAAAGTCCATAAGTGCATCCAGCGCTGCGCGAACCGTGCGTCCTGTATAAATGACATCATCCACCAATACGACGTTGAGACCGGTAATCTCAAAATTGATATCACTGCCTGCACCACCCCGACCGGCAGCTTCAGCCGGCAGATCATCCCTGTACTTAGTGATATCCAGTGCGCCCGTACGAACGGTGGTGCCTTCAATGGCTTCGATCTTGGCGGCAATCCGCCTTGCCAGCGGCTCTCCTCTGGATCTGATGCCAATGATGACAACGTCTTCAATACCTTTATTGCGCTCTATGATTTCATGAGAAAGTCTCGTGACTGCCCGTGAGATGGCCTGTGCGTCCATAATGCTCGCTTTAAATTCCAGAATGATCCCGCCTTTCAATCTTCTCCAGGGCGGCCTTAAACCGTTCAGGCAGCTCCGAATCAAACGTCATCAGTTCATGTGTCACCGGGTGTGTCAGGCCAAGGGTCTTGGCGTGCAGATATTGGCCATCCAGTGGAAACAGTGTTGTCTTAGTGCCATAAAGAGGGTCCCCGGCTATTGGATGCCCTATGGATTTCATATGGACGCGGATCTGATGTGTCCTGCCGGTTTCAAGCCGGCATTCCACCAGCGTGTAATGCCGGAATCTCTGAATGACTTTGAAATGGGTCACAGCAGGCTTCCCACCGGTGACGACAGCCATTCTCAGGCGGTTCTTGGGGTCACGTCCTACAGGCGCCTCAATTCTGCCTTCATCCTGATGAAAATTGCCTATTACAAGAGCCAGATAGCGTCGAATGGACTTCTGATTCTTGAGCTCCTCCGCCAGTGCATGATGGGCCAGATCAGTCTTCGCAACCATCATGAGTCCAGAGGTATCTTTATCCAGACGGTGGACAATGCCCGGCCTGGCGACGCCATTGATGCCGGAAAGCCGCCCGCTGCAGTGGTATAAAAGCGCATGCACCAAGGTACCCGTAGTGCTGCCCGGCGCAGGATGAACCACCATCCCGCTGGCCTTATTGACGACCAAGAGCGCCTCGTCTTCATAGACTATGTCCAGGGGAATGTTTTCCGCTTCGATCTCAAGAGGTTCGGCCGGAGGCAGCTCAAGAGTGATGACATCACCCAACTTGAGCTTTTCCTTTTTAACTGTGACTGCTTTGCCATTGACGGTCACATGGCCTTCCTTGATCAATTTTTGCAGATAGGTCCTGGACGTGGCGCCGGTCATACGGCTCAGATAAAGGTCCAGCCGCTCGTCCTGAGCCTCGTCGAATTCAAAACTGAAAACTTCATTTTGCTGATCCCGCATGTGCCTGCCACCTCCTATTCGAGTTGAATGCTCACCTGATGGTGAAGAACCATTGATAAATAAGACAGAGACAGGGACGAGCGCCGAACGGCGCAAAGTACCCTGTAAACACTAAAACTCGACATTCAACAGGTTAAAATTCCGCATTGCTGCGTTGTCGTTATCCGCGATACTGCCTAGTATCGCTGCTTCCTCCGCCTTGCACTTCGAAATTTTACCGCAGTTGTATGTTATAGTTTTAGAATTTACAGGGTACTAGTCCCTGCCTTGACTTTTGTAGATCCTGCTATAACTGAGGTTGCCGGATCAAACCGACAGTGTGCGCTTTAGACCTTTTCGACATACAGCCTGACATCACAATCATTCAAGACATAATCCTCATAAGGTGCCTGCTGACCGCGGATCAGCTCGACTGCGAGAGTCTCTCCTTTGATGTACGCCTGATGTGCCATAATGCCGGCATCAAAGCGATCGTCACATTCATAGAAAATTTTAATTTCATCAAGAACGTTGAAATCATTTGCTTTACGCATCTGCTGAACTCTTGAAATCAACTCTCGGGCATAGCCTTCGAGAATCAGTTCGTCAGTCAGGGTGGTGTCGAGGATCATGAACAGGTTATTGTCCATACCCACAGTAAAGCCGTCTTTAGCTGAAATGTTGACGAGAACATTTTCCTGATCCAGCGTGAAGGATTCCCCTTCCAGATCAATGTCAAAAGTTCCGCCGCTGTTCAGGACTGGGGCTGCTGTTTGCGGGCTGACATTTTGAAGCGCTTTTGAGAAAGCCCCCATTTTGCTGCCCAAAATAGGACCCAGCACTTTAAAGTTTGGCTTCAGTGAGAAGTTCATGTAAAGACCCAGGTCTTCAGCAAAGACCACTTCCTTGACATTAAGCTCCTCTTCGATCAGATCAGAAAGATCTGAAATCAGAGCTTCATAACGTCCGTCCACATAAACGCGTTGAATTGGCTGACGCACTTTAATTTTGACGGATTCACGCGCGCCTCGGCCCAATGTCACCAAGTCGCGAATCAAGTCCATTCTCTGTTCAACTCGCTCATCGATCAGCGCTTCGTCAGCAGCCGGGAACATAGCCAGATGTACAGACATTTCACCTGTCAGGCTGCGGTAAATCTCTTCGGTTACGTATGGCGCGAAAGGCGCAGCCAGTTTGCAGACTGTGATGAGTGTCTCATAAGTCGTGTTGTAAACTGCAATTTTGTCTTCGGACATTTCCGTCTCCCAGAAACGACGTCTGGAGCGGCGGATATACCAGTTTGACAAGTCTTCATTGACAAACTCCTGAATCTTTCTGACTGCTTTCGTTGTGTCAAAAGCTTCGAGGGCTTCGGTGGTTTCATTTACCAAACGATTCAGTTTTGAAAGCACCCAGCGGTCGAGCTCAGGGCGGTCTGCAGGCGCGACAAATTGAGCTGTCGCATCGACCTTATCCGTGTTCGCATAGAGGCTGAAGAAATTGTAGACGTTTTTAATGGTTCGGAAGAACTTGCTTTCAACCTCACGAACACCCTCTTCGTCAAATTTGGTTGGCGTCCAGGCCGGGGATACAAAATAGAGATACCAGCGGACAACGTCAGCGCCGTATTGATCAAACAGCTTGAAGGAATCTACAATATTGCCCCTGGATTTGGACATTTTCTTGCCTTCCTTATCCAGAATCAGGTCGTTGACCAAGACGTTCTTGTATGGCGCCTTGCCCATGACAAAAGTAGAAATGGCAAGCAGCGAATAGAACCATCCACGGGTCTGATCAATACCTTCGCAGATGAAATCCGCAGGGAAAAGCTGATCGAAATTCTCCTTGTTCTCAAAAGGCCAGTGGTGTTGGGCAAACGGCATTGCACCGCTGTCAAACCAGCAGTCTATGACATCAGTAACCCGCGTCATATTGCTGCTGCACTTGTCGCAGGTCAGGTGAATACCATCGACATATGGACGGTGAAGCTCTATGTCGAGTCCAATTTCTTCCTTCGCTCGATCCACCAGCTCTTGTCTCGATGCTACTGAAGTCGTATGGCCACACTCATCACATCTCCAAATATTGAGCGGCGTCCCCCAATAACGGCTGCGGGAGATCGCCCAGTCATTGACATTCTCCAGCCAGTTTCCAAAACGCTTTTCACCCACATAGGAAGGGTGCCAGTTGACGGAATTGTTATTCTCGATCAGTTGATCTCGGAATTTCGTCATTTCAATATACCAGCTTGGCTTTGCATAATACAGGAGCGGCGTTTTGCAGCGCCAGCAGTGCGGATAGTTATGGGCCATGGTTTGGCGCTTGTAAAGCTTCCCGGTCTCCTTGAGCCACTCGATAATCTCCGGATCCGCGTCCATGACAAATTTGCCTTCCCAAGGTGTTTCGGTATATTTTCCGTCCTCGTTGACGGGCTGCAGAACCGGCAAGTTGTAACGGACGCCGGTATTATAGTCGTCCTCGCCAAATGCAGGTGCGGTATGAACTATGCCCGTACCATCATCGGTCGTGACATAATCTGCCAAAGTGACGTAAAACGCTTTCTTATCTGCTTTGACGAACGGCATGAGCTGCTCGTATTCGACATACTCAAGGGACTTGCCGTCAATTTCCTCCAGAACTTCATACTCTTTGCCAAGTACAGCGGGCGCCAGTGCCTTAGCGACGTAGTAGATCTCATCATTTTGTCTGACTTTGACATAAACTTCTTTGGCACTGACAGTTAAAGCCACATTGGAAGCCAGTGTCCAAGGTGTCGTCGTCCAAACGAGGAAGTACTCGTCCGCGTCTTTACGCTTAAATTTGACATAGACCGTGGCGGTCTTGATTTCCTGATAACCTTGCGCGACCTCGTGGGAAGCCAGGCCGGTACCGCAGCGAGCGCAGTAAGGAAGAATTTTGTGGCCTTCATAGATATAGCCTTGTTTAAAGAACTGGTCCAGGATCCACCACTCGGTTTCAATATAATCATTGTCGAGGGTAATATACGGATTTTCAAGATCGATCAAATATGCCATGCGCTCGGTCTGATCCCGCCACACACTTTCATATTCAAAAACAGATTCACGGCACTGATGGTTGAAGTTTTCAATGCCATAAGACTCGATTTCCAACTTGTTATTGAGGTTCAGACGTTTTTCAACCTCAATCTCCACCGGAAGACCATGCGTATCCCAGCCGGCTTTTCGCTTGACTTGATAGCCTTGCATGGTTTTATAGCGGCAAATAGAATCTTTCAACGCACGCGCGAGGACGTGGTGAATGCCGGGACGTCCATTTGCGGTTGGCGGTCCATCATAAAAGACAAAGCCTGGTCTGCCTTCACGACTGTTGACACTTTGATGCAGCAAATCAATCTGGTCCCAATGACCTCGTAATACTTGCTCCGTTTCGGAAACTGGTTTCTTCGACAATTCAGGATAACCCACGCATCTACACCCCTATTCAAGTAGTTCCGACAATCAGCCGGACTTAAGAAACAAAAAAAACCTGAGCAAACATGCCCAGGGACGATCATCAATCGCGGTACCACCCAGCTTGAGTCTCCGTAAATAAAGAGACACCACTCAAAAAACCTTAACGCGGTTTGTACGTCCGCCGCTAACCTGATCACAAGCTCACGCGGAAGCTCTGGGGCGATTTTCCTTCAGCATGGCCACCGGTTTCCACCCTTTACCGGCTCTCTTGAGACGCATGATCTGAAATACTCTTCCCTTCAACGCTGTATACACTGCAAAATTATATTACAATTTCTTTTGAGCGTCAACCACATTTGTTGAAACCGCATGCGAACCTTTGCGCTCATTGTATTTCAAGTGACAAAGGCTGACAAAAGCAGTCCTCAACAAAAACGCTTGAGCTGCATCTTGGTCCTGTCCTTTTTCGAGCTCCCAAGGTTCGCCGCCAGCACTAAACGTCCATACCCTCTCACAGAAATCACAGCGTCGTCCGGAACGGATTTGTCAGGCCTGTTCTCAGGTCTGTGGTTCACCTTCACACGCTCTGCCTCCACGAGCTTTTGCGCCTGACTCCTTGACAGGTCAAAACCCGCTGCAATAACAGCATCGAGCCGGGTTGACTTCACCGTCCTGAACAGCAGCTCACCGCCCGCATCCTCTGACGGAAATTCTGTCCAGGGTACTTCTCTGACGCTGACCGGATCTCTTGAGACGCGCGCCAGTGTGTTTATGACAAAAGGTGCCAGTTTTTCAAGCACGAACACAAAAGCGGCCTTCTCCCCGTTTCTAAGGTCGCCAAACTTCTCCCTGGCGAGTCCCAGCCCAAGAAGACTGCCAAGCAGATCTCTGTGGGACCAAGCCGCTGTCACTTCAAGCGCGCTGATCTCGAGCAGCACCATAGGCACCGGATGCAGTTCAAAAGAATCACCCTGTGGATAAAATCCTATCACACAGGATTCGAATCCGGGATGTCCGCCTTCAAAGCGCATCTCAGGCAAATCTTTGTCTTTTGTAGCGGCAAAGTGGGATCTGCACAAATCCTGGACCACCGGATTGACAAAATCCGTGAAAACAGGTCTGTTCTGCCGCTGACACTGAGACAGCTGGTCATAGACTTTTGCCATTTGCGCGCGCGTCGTATCTTCTCTCGCACCCTCCAGCCACTTCACCCGGTCCATCATAAGCCAATAATGAAATTAGACAGCAACTGAACCGTTATAATCAACAGAATAGGCGAAAAATCGATCATGCCGTTATAGCCAAGCCGCTGAACGATCTGTCTGAATGGCGAGAGCAGAGGCTCCGTCACCTGGTACACAAATGCAGCAATGGGATTTCTCAAATCTCTGATAAACCAGCTCAGCACTGCTCGAATCAGGATTAAAAATACCACCAGATTCAAAAAATAGATCATGGTTGTCTTAAACAAATACATTTAAATCCTCCTGCTTTTAGAAGCTGTCTTTTCGTGTCGACCAGGCGAAAACGCCTTTGTTTTCCAGTTCGCCGCGTACATCCCCAGAAATGTCCACATTGCTGGGCGCCAGGATAAAGATGCCCCTGGATACCTTCTGGATGTGCCCATCAATGGCATAAAGCGCGCCGCTGCAAAAATCAAAAATTTTCCTGGCAAGCTCAGGGTCGAGCTCTTCAATGTTCAATATGACCGGTTTTTTTGTCTTAAGGCTGTCAATGACAGCACGTGTATCTTCAAAATCTCTCGGCTGATACAACACGACTTTCATGCTCTGGTTTTTGTGAAGATTGACGACCTTATTCGGATTCGCATAAGTTCCTGGTGCTCCGGCGTAACTGCGATCGTACACGTCATCATCCTCCGCAAAGTCTTCCTCATACACTTCCTCATCCTGAGAAGTCTCAAATCCCATCATGCTTCTGACTTTGTCAATAAATTTTTCTGCCATGGGTTAGCGCCCCTTTCTCAAATTGCAGTGCTGTTCTTTGCCGATGGTCATTTTAAGTCACTTATTGCCACAAAAGGAATTTCAGCCCTCTTCTACTGTCTTTCACCAAATAAACCTGATCCAATACGCACCATTGTCGCACCTTCTTCAATGGCAATCTCAAAATCATGAGTCATCCCCATGGAAAGGTACTTCATCTCAACACCTTGTATAGACACTTCTTTCAAATGGTCAAAGATCTGTCGCATTTCGCTGAAAACCTGTCTGAGCAGCCCCTCATCTTCAACAAAAGGCGCAATGGTCATAAGTCCCTGAATTTTGATTCCGGGCAGCAAGGCCGCTTCCCTGACCAGCAACTCGACTTCACTGCTTGAAAGCCCAAATTTTGTCTCTTCCTCAGCCGGATTCACCTGGATCAATACTGGCATGACTTTGCCAATTTTGATGGCCTGCCTTGAAATTTCCTGAGCGAGCTTTAGACTGTCAACGGAGTGGATGAGGGCGACTTTATCAATAATGTATTTAACCTTATTCGATTGTAAATGACCAATAATATGCCACTCAAAGCGATCTTCGAAGCTCGGCCATTTGGCTAAAAGTTCCTGGACCCGGTTTTCGCCTACGGTTCTTACACCGGCCGCATAAGCCTTCTCCAAAGTCTCAACGCTTTGAGTCTTTGTGACGGCGACCAGCTGAATAGCATCTGGTGCCCTGCCGGATCGGATCGCTGCCTCGCGAATCCGGGACTCGACATGCTTCAAATGATTCTGCAGCTTCTCCGTTGTCATCATTACTTTCACCTCTGTTCAAATTTGTCACCGGACTTGACGCCGGTTGGATCTATCAACACCAAATTGCGAACTTCAAGTGTCTTGACACGTTCAGAGCCGCTCTCAGCGGTCGATGTCAGATACCCATCCTTGACAACGGCATAGTCCTCGTTATAGCCCAGGATTTTAACCGGCCTGAAGATCGCCCGGTGATCAATGTCGAGAACGAATACACCAGTTGTGCCTTCGAGCGTAACTATTGATGATTTCAATACTTTAAGACCTTGAAAATTCTCTCTTACAATCCGAACATCTACATAACGCTTCGTATAAAAAGCCGGATGAAGCTCGTTAATTTTGATCACCAGGATCCCTTTTCCGCCGCTCTCAAACGCATCCGCAACGGACCCAACGATCTTAGTCCCATCAAATTCAACATCCAGCACTTTGTCTTTTTCATAAAGGTCAATTTCTTCCTTCTCAATCAGCGCTGCAATAAACCAGGCGGAAGGATCAATCAGTCTGTAAACGATACTGCCGGGCACGACCAGCTCTGTGGTCAAATCCTTCATCACCGGCGGCGTCTCGCTCATCAATTTACCATAATCTAGAGTGTATAGATTTTCAATAGTCAGCGTCTGCTCCAGGCCGTCTGTCTCGTAGGATACAATGCCTGCATCCTGGCTGAAAAACTCAACCAGCTCACCCTCAACCGCTTCCAGAGATCCAACATAAGCCTGTTTAAAGGAGGAGGCGCCTTTTCGCAAAAGGCTCTTATCATCAAGTAATTTGACCTTCTTATCGAGCTTCAGCATCAAATCCTTGCGGAGTTCCGCGACGCGTTCAAAGTTTTGCAGGGCGGCTTCCTCATGGATCGTATCTTCAAGTTGTTCAATTTCTTTATTGAGATTGTCAATGTCACCGGTCAGCATTTCGTCAATTTTTATTGAGGTCAGTGGCGCTTCTTCGACTGATGCTGCGGCGGTCTGTCCATCACTCTGAATTTCCATGATTTTTTCACCGCGTTTTATCCTCGATCCGTCCTCAGCCGCATATGCTGCACTGCCACCAACGTTGCTTCTTACCAGGGTTTCCCTCCTGAAAATTACAGAAGCGTAGGTTTTGTCAATGTCAAGTGTGTCATAAGTCACTTCATACGCAGTTTCTTTAAGGAACCAGGTGCGGTAAATCATCATCCCAACCGCAGACAGGGCCAGCACCAGAATCAGCATGGACATAAAAAACCGCCCATAATGTTTGATTCTCATTTCACCCTCTCCTGTTCTTGAACATCTTATTTTGTTTTGTCTGTATCAAAACAAACGGCCATATTTGGTCACGATTTTCAGCTTTCTAATTTGCCTGATGTTCAGCTCGACGATTTCATCAAGCTCGGTGATCAACGCCAGCGAGTTCAGTTTTTTTCTTGCACCGAGAACACAGCCTTTTAATTGCTCTTCATTCTCAAGCACAATTTTGACTTCATCTCCAATATTGACGCGTCTGCCGCCAAGTTTAAAGATTTTCACATCGTACTGATCAATCAGGCTTTGAGTGACCTTGCGGCTTTTAAAGCGCACAACTGCCCTTTTAAAGTCCATTGTTTCCTTAAGGGCAGACATCAGGTAGCCCATCACGGACAGCATAAGCAATGAAATTAGCAGCGCAGTCAATTGATCAAGCATGCCATGTCCCTCCTTGATCCATACTATATCTCATTCCTATTGTAAAAGAAGTGAGCAGGTCTGTAAAGTTTTACAGTTCTATAAGCCTGGAACATCCCAAATTTTCAGGGCTTCAGCTGCCTCTTCCAGTTCGTGCTTTTTACCTCTCAGCATTAGGCGTTTCACGGAGTCTCTGGCATCTTCACCTTCATAAAGGATTCTGTACAGCTCTCTGGTGATAGGCATTTCCACCCCTTCAATCTGAGAGAGTTCATAGGCGGAATGGATGGTATAGTAGCCTTCGACGACCATGTTGATCTCCTTCAGTGCCAGGTCAACAGCAATGCCCTGTCCAATCAGCATGCCAAATCTTCTGTTTCTGCTGTGCAAGCTGGTACAAGTGACAATCAAGTCACCAATGCCGCTAAGTCCTTGAAAAGTAGCGCTGCTGGCGCCGAGCGAACGCCCGAGCCGGGCAATTTCAGCAATGCCCCGGGTCATCAGCGCTGCTTTGGAATTGTCTCCAAACCCAAGTCCATCACTGATCCCGGCGCCTAGCGCAATAATATTTTTAAGTGCGCCGCCGAGCTCTACACCGACGACATCAGGATTCGTGTAAACGCGAAGCAGTCCGCTCGAAAACACGTCCTGCACCTGCTCTGCAGCAGCTCTGCTGGTCGAAGAAGACACCAGGGTAGTGGGAATTCCGGCGGAGACCTCCTCTGCATGAGAAGGTCCTGAAAGCACCACGTACTTATTGTTTGGAAAGAAAGACAAAACAATTTCAGAGATCCGCTGATGTGTCCCGAGCTCAATACCCTTAGACACATTGACAAAAATGGTGTCCTTGGATACCAGTTTTGCGTCAATTTGTGTAAGCAAACTTCGGACTGCCTGAGAGGCGACGGCGATCACTATAATTTCAGCCCCCGCAATCGCCTGTTTCAAATCCGCTGTCACCGTCATATTGCCACTGAGCTCAACGCCCTTAAGGTACTTCGCGTTGTGCTTTGTTTTACCTATGGATTCGATCTGCTGAGGGTCGCGACCCCAAAACGCTACTTCCTGACCATTGTCAAGCAGCACTTTGACCAGCGCTGTGCCCCAGCTGCCGGTTCCTAAAACCGCAATCTTCAAGATTTCACTTCCTTCTTCTCCCTGACGATAAAACGTATTGGCGTTCCAATAAAGTCAAAATTCTTTCTCAGGAAGTTTTCAATATAGCGGACATAAGAAAAATGGGCCAGCTCCTGGTCGTTCACAAACAAGATGAAAGTCGGAGGCTTGACTGAGGCCTGAGTCATATAATAGATCTTCAGGCGCTTGCCTTTATCTGATGGCGGCTGAGTCAGCATAACAGCCTCGTTGAGGACGTCATTCAGCATGCCGGTCGAAATGCGCTTGGCGCACTCGGTTGAAACGTGCTTGATTGTGTCTAGCAACTTGAACAGCCTCTGTTTCGTGACCGCTGAAACGAAAAGGATCGGTGCGTACTGCATGTAAGCCAGCTCATTTCGCACCAATTTCTCGAACTGGTTAAACGTATAGTTGTCCTTCTCAATCAGATCCCACTTATTAACGACAATAACGACGCCTTTGCCGGCTTCATGAGCATACCCGGCAATTTTTTTGTCCTGTTCCGTTACACCTTCAGTTGCATCCAGAACTAAAAGACAGACATCCGCCCGCTCAATCGCAGTCAACGCTCTCAAAATACTGTATTTCTCAATGCTTTCATTGACGCGGCTTTTTCTGCGGATGCCGGCGGTGTCGATAAAGACATACTGATCTTTGCCGTATTCAAAAGGCGTATCAATGGCATCCCGGGTCGTACCGGCAATTTCACTGACAATGACGCGCTGTTCGCCCAAAATACTGTTGATCAGTGAAGATTTTCCAGCATTCGGCTTTCCAATGACCGCAACGTGGATCGTTTCATCTTCGCCTTCTTCTTCCGATGGTTTCGGAAAATGCTTGACGATCTCATCCAACAGATCTCCGAGTCCTAAAACGTTGATGGCTGAAATGAGGAACGGTTCGCCTAATCCCAAATTGTAATAATCATAGTAGAACTCATTTGGCAGCGCATTGTCCACTTTGTTGACTGTCAGAATGACAGGTTTTCCTGCCCGTTGAAGCATGAGGGCAATCTCTTCATCCCCCGTGGTATAGGAGGCTTTACCGTCGATCATAAAGAGTATGACGTCTGCAGTATCAATGGCGATCTGAGCCTGCTCGCGCATCTGCGATAAAATGATGTCTTTCGAATCCGGCTCAATGCCCCCAGTATCGATCATGGTGAATCGGTAGTTGAGCCACTCGGCGTCGACGTAAATTCTGTCTCTGGTGACGCCTGGTGTATCTTCGACAATGGAAATTCTCTTTCCAGCTACCTTATTAAAAAATGTTGACTTGCCTACGTTAGGTCGACCAACGACAGCAACAATTGGCTTTCTCATTCTGTTCACTCCTGAATTTTTGTTTCCACAAGGCTTAGGTGGATGCCTTCTGAATCAGATCGATCAGCTGATCGATCAATGCTTGCCCTTCCACTTTGACAGGTATCACTTCGGCTTCAAGCTTTTCACTCAAGTCTGCCACAGTCCAGTCGTCCAAAAATACCGTTTCTTCCGACTTCAGCATGGCTTCCGGCATCAGCACCCAATTGAGATTCTGCTTGGACTTCAGCGTTTCAAAGAGATCCGCTCCGGTCACCAGTCCCGCCACCGTAATGGTGTCGCCAAAAAAACGATTGACTATGGGGTGAACTCTGAGTTCTAAATTGGGCAGTCTCTTCATAATGGCTTCTGCCAAGCTGGCCATAAAATCACCGGCTAAAGTACCGGTTACCAGATCTACCGTGACCATCGGCAACAACGCATTTGCACTTTCTTTGTTGGGCATTGACGGCACCTGCTCAAGGGCACTTGAGACCTCGGTGCCAAACTTCCGGATTAAACCGACGCCATTTTCGAGTTGTCTGAAGCCCTCATAGGCTTCATAAGTCGGCACTTCTCGCTTTGCCGTCAGATAGAACTCGTCTGATAAATGAATAAATCTATTGCCTCTTTGCTCCAGAAATTTGACCTGCCACTGAGTCACCTGATCTATAAGGTCGGAAGCCGACTTCTGATCGTAGAGCGTTAACAGCGCCAAGCCTTCTCTGAACTTTGTCATGCCGACCGGCACCGCCGCGACGCTGACCAGGTTGGGACCAATTTTCGAAAGATCACTCAGTGTCCTGTCGAGCTCCGCACCATCGTTAACACCTGGAACCAGAACAATCTGTCCATTGACTTCTATTCTGTTGTCTGTCAGCTTTTTCAGTCTGCTTAAAATATCCCCCGCAAACCGGTTGTTCAGCATTTGTTTTCTAAGCTCCGGATTGGTAGTATGGATGGAAACGTTCACCGGACTCAGCTGATATTCTATCATTCTGTCGAGATCCTGGTCTTTGACATTCGTCAGCGTGACATAGTTCCCCTGCAAAAAAGAGAGCCTGGAATCGTCATCCTTGAAATACAGGGACTGGCGCATGCCTTTTGGCAGCTGATCGATAAAACAGAAGATACAGTTATTATGACAATGCTTGGCATCATCCAGAATTGGATTCCCAAATTCAATGCCAATCTCCTCATAAAAGTCCTTTTCTATTTCGAGCGCCCAGACCTCGCCATCAGGTTTCATGACTTCAATTTCAATCTCATCATCACCCGAGTAAAACAAAAAATCCAGGACATCTCTGATTTCTTTGCCATTAATGGTCAGCAGGCGGTCGCCTGCCTCAATTTCCAATTCCTCAGCAATGGAACCCGCTTCAACTTTGGAAATGATATGTCCACGATCTTTGCTCACACGATCACCTCATTGTGCTCTTTGAGGCATGCGAACGCGGCCATCCTGCCGGTATGGCCGCCGTCTCTTCTATTGGAAAAGAATCTGTCGTCACATAGTGTACATAGCGGAGATACTTCTATGGCCTCTGCAGGGATCCCGCAAGAAGTCAGAATTTCCGCATTGATCCCTTTTAAGTCAATCTTATGCTTGTTGGCAAAAGGCACTAAATGCTCCGGATAAGCTTCAAAAAGGCTGGAAACATCAAAGCCGACTTCATAGCAGCATACACCTGCAGCTGGCATGACAACGGCATTTAAGGCTTCCGGACGGCTTCCGTATTCCTTGATCATACCCTTGACCAGCGCCTCAGCGGCGCGCAAAGAAGTGCCTTTCCATCCGCTGTGGCAGAGACCGACAGCTTTATGCTGCGGATCGTAAACCAGGATTGGTACACAATCCCCGTAAAAGGTAATCAGCAGCACGCCTGGTTCATTGGTCATCAGAATGTCCGTTTCCGGAAAAACAGAAAAGTCCGGCTCAAAGGTCGATTCAGGCGGCTCCTTTCCCAATGCAGCATACCGGGTTCCGTGAACCTGTCTGGTTACCGCTACTTTCCACGGGCGAACCGGCAATGCGCGGATCATGGCTCTCATGTTCACGATAGCCTTGTCGTCGGGTTCGCTTGCTAAAATCCCCATATTGTTGCTTTCAAAAATTCCTTCGCTGACACCGCCAAGGCGCGTCGTCATACCAGCTATCAGCTCCGGAAATTTTTCCAATGATTTAAACGTTAGATTTGGCATTTTTATTCCTCACTGCCCGGGGCGCTTTTTTTCATTTAAGAGTTTGGTTAATTCGTCTACAAAGGTATTTATGTCTTTGAACTGTCTGTAGACCGAAGCAAACCGGACATAAGCCACTTCGTCCAACTCCTTCAGTTTGAGCATCACCAGCTCCCCGATAGCTTGTGATGACACTTCCCGATCCAGAGTATTCTGGAGTTTCTTTTCAATCCAATCCACCAAATGTTCAATCTGCTCCATGGACACAGGTCGTTTTTCACAGGCCCTGATAATGCCGCCAAGAAGTTTGTTTCGGTTGAAGGATTCCCTGGTCGTGTCTTTTTTGACGACGACAAGAGGAACTTCTTCGATTTTTTCATAGGTTGTAAAGCGGTTCCTGCATTGGGTGCACTCGCGTCTTCTCCGGATCGACGCGCCCTCATCCGCAGGGCGTGTATCAATGACCTTGGTTTCACTGTCACCACAATATGGACAATTCAAGTTCGCTCTCCCCCCTACTAACAAAAGACCACCTGAGAACAGGTGGTCCCAGACTGAAGGCTCAATGGTTTTCAGTCGACTCGTTACCTTCTTTTTCTTAAAAATGGTGGAATTTCAAATTCTCCGGATTCATTGCCGCCGGCGCTCTTCACTACGTTCTGAACCGGTGCTGCAGCTTCCTGGACCGCTGGAGCTTCTGATACCGCAGGTGCTTCTTCCTGGACGACAGCCGGTTCTGGCTTGACATCCTGAGCCGCTTTTTTTATGACATCTTCAAAGCCTGTAGCAATAACCGTTATTCTAATTTCATCCTTGATGGTTTCATCAATCACAGCGCCAAAGATAATGTTCGCATCTTCATCCGCTTCTCTGGCGACAATTTCAGCCGCTTCATTAATTTCCAAAAGTCCCAGGCTAGGACCGCCCGTAATGTTCAAAAGTACGCTCTTCGCGCCGTTGATCGTCGTTTCCAGGAGCGGGCTGTGAATCGCCTGTTTGGCTGCCTCAACAGCTCTGTTGTCGCCGCTGGCGCGACCAACGCCCATGTGCGCGAGACCGCGCTCAAACATGATCGTTTTAACGTCAGCGAAATCGAGATTGACAAGGCCGGGAATCGCTATCAAATCCGTGATACCTTGAACACCTTGTTTAAGTACGTCATCAGCAATTTTGAACGCTTCGACAATGGAAGTCCGCTTATCCACAACCTCGAGGAGTCTGTCATTCGGAATTGTGACCAAGGTATCCACACGTTTTCTGAGCTCATCAATGCCCCGCTCAGCGTGGGTCATGCGGCGCTTTCCTTCAAATGTAAACGGTTTGGTGACAACGCCAACCGTTAAAATCCCCATTTCTTTTGCGATTTCAGCTATGATTGGTGCCGCCCCTGTACCGGTGCCGCCACCCATGCCGGCAGTGATAAAAACCATATCCGCCCCTTGGAGCGCTTGATACACATCATCACGGCTCTCTTCAGCCGCTTTGCTGCCAATTTCAGGATTTGCGCCAGCACCAAGGCCTCTGGTCAGCTTTTCACCAATCTGAATTTTATATTCTGCTCTTGAATTATAAAGAGCTTGCTTATCCGTATTGATGGCGATAAACTGAACACCCTTCAGACTAGCCTCAATCATACGGTTGACAGCATTGCTGCCGCCGCCGCCGACGCCGACGACCTTAATCTGGGCAAATTGTTCCATATCGATATCAAATTCCAACACTATTTAGCCCCCTCGTCTATTCTATGTCATTCATCTTGTGTTTTCGCTAAATATTAGTTTAATAATACCACAACATATTGTACATAAGAATATCTTTAATCAAATTTGATACCTTTTTCACGTATTTTTTGTCATTTTCTGCCGATAACTTGTAATAATATCCCTGCGTATGATCGCCAGGTTATTAAACAAACGCACACCGAAGGCAAATACGGCAGCATAATAAATTGGCACGCCCAAATTATCGCCTATATAGGCAAGAAAAGCCGCGAGTATGGCATTCGTGAAAAAACCGCTGACAAAGATTACCATGTCGAAGGTTCCATCCCTTGATGTTCGAATGGCACCAAACACGGAGTCGATCGCTGCCAGAATGGCGACTGAAAAATAAATTGCAAAGCTGGTCGTAACTGACAGTGGTATCAAATAACCTATACCGAGTCCAACAATAATGCCAATAACAGCTATGATCATGGTTTGATTTCCTCCAACAGGTTTAAATACAAGGGATTTTTATATGCGGCATAAGCCGGAATTTTGACATTGATGCTGGAATTGACTTCTACATAAAGTCCAATCTGTCGAAGCAGCCCGGCATATCCATTTGGCCCTTCCGCCACTTCAATCAACCTGTCCCTGTTGCCTATGGCAGTAATAATATACGGCTGTGCGAAAACCTGGTTGTTGATGAGAATGGTAGGACCTGTGCAATAAAGTTCCGTCTTCCCAAGCAGGATTCTCTGGTTGTTAATGGCTATGGCTTCAGCACCGGCGTTTCTTAAATCATCAATCAGCGCTCTGATGTCATAGTCATGAACTATGAGTGTATTGGGATCCTCACCTTCCTGCAAGTCTCTTTCACCATCCGAGACAATAATCACAACACCGGGGCCAGCCAGTTCCGCATACCCTGAAAAGGCTTTATAAAGCCGGATTTCTTCCATCAGCACCGATTCAAAGGAGACATTCGGATCTTGAGCGGCTTCATATTGTTCAGATTTTTCAAGCAGCTGATTTTTGAGCGCTGCCAACCGAACTATCTCAGCTTTTTCCTTTTCGATGGTCCTTTGAAGACCGTCCAGATCAGAGATCTGAACATATTTAACTCCGAGGTTTGTGACCTTCAGCTGAAGTGCGACCAGAATTCCAAGCGTGATCATCAGCATCATAATTATTGCTTTACTGCGATTCACTTTCACCGGACTTCCCCCATCCGCTCTACTGCTGAACAATGTTGGCGTAGCGAAATTCAACTGCGCCGGCGTATTTCGAAATAGTGACTTTCTCCATCCGCTTCACTTCAACCACATATTTGCGGTCTCTAAGCTCAGAAACGATACCCATTCTGTTGGTGATGGCATTCTCAAGCGTCACGCTGTTCCCGATCGCTCGAATGACGAGCGGAAGATTCTGCGGTATTTTGTTGACGTTGATATTCTCTCCTGCAGCTCTGATTTCAGTCGTGCTTAGAACCCTTTGGTCATTGATGCTTAAAGCTTCAGCGCCTGCTGCATTCAATTCATTGACCATGGATAAGATCAATTCATAATCATAAACCAGATTTGACTCGTAAGCAGAATCAATGGATCTCTGAGGATTGTCAATCAAAATCTCAATCCCTTGGCCTGCAACGTCCACAAGGCCTGATAATGCCTTATACTTGTTTAAATCTTCATTTAGATTTTTAATGAGGACACTGCCCTTGGATTCCGTTTCTTCGATCTCCCTCAACCGGGCTTCTAATGTATCAACCTCGCTCTGAAGCAAATCCCGCTCATTTTTTAACTTTGTCAGCTCCGTCACAAGCTGTGTTGACTTTTGGATTGGACTTAAGCCCTGGAGCACATTTTTTTGTACTGTTTTAAACTGTATAGCCACAAAAATGCCTAGAACAATACAGATCAAACCAATCATCAACTGATCTTTTCCGATTTTCACGCGGGTTGACCTCCTATTGATCAAACGGTTTAAATGTTGGAAGGCCTTCCGTACTGACATCGATCAGCCCAGTCGTCGTGCCGTTCTCTTTTAGATTTTCGTAAATCACCACAAAATTATTAAACCTGCGTTCTACATTTTCAACTTCGCCAAAGCTTCCTTTTATACCATCTTCTGTTTGGATCAGGACACTTCCATCTTCATACTCTATCATATTTGTAAAGGTCAGGTGAGATTTTTTCATCAAAAATACCAAATCCACAGTGCGCTCCAAAATCGACTGATTTTCCACTTTGATTTTCTCGCCAATCTTAAACTCTTTGAAACGAAATCCCGAGACACCGACCGCTTCAGGCGGGGCCTCATCAACACCCAGCACCCGCAGGGACTCATCCAGAAGGATATAAAATCCGCTGTTGTAGATACTCAGGAAAGGGGTTCTGTAGGTCAGAGTCAGTTCAATACCAGACGGAAAAATTTTACTGACTTCAGCTTTCTCAATAAACGGATGCGTCACCAGCTGTTGCTCTAAGCTGTGCTCAGACATTAAAAACACTAAATTTTTACCCTTGGTAAGGCCCATTTGCTCAACGAGGATCTCCTCGGTCATGTAAACATTTGGAGTATAAATCAGTGTCTTCAAGCGAAAAAAATCAGTCATGAACAGGCTGACTGTAAATAGAGCCATGCATGCCGCTAAGATCACAACGACAACTGTAATGGATTTAGATGGAGAATTCATTGACGCTTCCATGTTCATGCCTTACATCACCTCGCTGACAACACCTGAACGATGTCCTTTACAATAGCCGCGGCAGCGTCCTCGTGCTGGATCGCCGCGAATTTCGACTTCATTTTCTCCAATTTTTCCGGATGATTGATCCAGTCGTTGATCATACTGACAATTCTCGTATCACTCAAATGCCGTTCCGGGAGTAAAACGCTGACCCCGGCGCGTTCCAGGGATCTTGCGTTATATTCCTGATGGTTTTCACTGACATTTGGTGATGGAATTAAAATCGAAGGCGTCGAAACCGCGCACAGCTCTGCAATTGTCGTTGCTCCCGCCCGGCTAATGACAAGGTCTGCCGCCGCCAAATACTGCGGCAGATCATATAGATATGGCACGACCTTCAGATGATTGACCAATTTGAACTCATTCTGCTCAAGCAGCTTCATATATCGTTCATAGTGGGCTTTTCCGGTGATATGAATAAACCTGACTCTGGGCTGCTGTCTATATTGATTCATCACCAGCATCATGGTCTCGTTCAGTTTTTTTGCGCCGCCGCTGCCGCCAAATGAAAGTACCACAAATTCGTCATCTATTCCAATCTTTGACCGGCACTCAGCCTTATCCAGATGCTTAAACTGTTCCCGTACCGGATTTCCGGTCAGGAGTGCTTTCTCGGGATGTTTAAGTGATGAGAGTGTCTCAGAAAAACTTATATAAGTCCTTTTTACTCTTTTTTCAAGCATTCGGATTGTCTTTCCCGGATGAACATTTTGCTCATGAATCGCTGTAAAGCTCCCTGAAAGCGCGCCGGCCAAAACAACTGGTCCGCTCACATAGCCTCCGGTTCCGAATACGAGATCCGGATTGAATTTTTTGATCAGCCCATAAGCCTTAAGAAGAGCACCGGCTGCCTTATACGTCGTTTCGAAGACATCTCCGGGCGTTTTTTTCTGAAAGCCTTTGACATCCAATCCCACAAAGTGGAATCCAGCCTTTTCTACAATGTCCTTTTCAAGACCGCGCTTTGATCCAATATAAAGCACCTGAAGGTCGGGATCCGCCTTCTGAAAAGCTTCAATAACCGCCAGTGCCGGATAAATATGGCCACCGGTACCACCGCCGGTAACTACAATTCGCATATTCAGGACTCCCTTTGCTTCGTTTGAATGGATTTTGACTGTTTTGAAATATTCAGCATGATCCCCATGGCAATCATGAGCATCAGCAGAAAGTTGCCGCCATAACTTATGAAAGGCAGCTGAAGTCCTGTTACAGGCATGGATGACGTCACAACCGCCACATTGATAATGGTGTGGATTGCAAGCATAGCCGTAATGCCAGTCGCGAGAAACATACCATACTGATCCGGCGCATTCATGGCAATTCGGATGCATCTATAGATCAGAAATAAAAAAAGCAAAATCAGAAGGGACGAACCGACAAATCCCAGCTCCTCGCCAACCGTTGCGAAGATAAAGTCGTTTTGCGGCTCCGGGATATATAGTTTGTTTAAAGTACTCTGTCCGAGCCCGACACCAAACAGACCGCCGGAGCCCAGCGCATAAAGAGATTGAATGACCTGCCAGCCGTCTCCAAAAGTATCTTTAAACGGATCGAGAAAGGTCAGGAAGCGTCTGGCGCGCCATTCGCTGGATAATATAGCTGCATAGATTCCAACCCCACCGGCTGCGCCAAGAGTCATAAGCTGAAATATATTGACGCCTGCAACAAAGGCCATGGCCATGAGGATCCCGCTGATCGTTATGGCATTGCTGAGATTAGGCTGCTTATAAATCAAAACGAAATAGGCACCCACTATAATTAGAACCGGTAACAACCCCGATGAAAACTTATGGATCTTTCGCTGTCGGTTCTCAAGAAATCCAGCCATGTAGAGGATCGCGGCCATTTTTGCGAATTCACTCGGCATAAATGTCAGCGGGCCTATGTCCACCCACCTGACTGCGCCGTTAACTTCTTTCCCGAGCGGCGTAAACAAAAGTCCCAAAAAGATAAAACTGAGGACAAAGAGTATAAACGCAATTTTCCTATAAAGTTTGTAATCAATCAGGGAGAAGAAAATCATTGCGACAACACCAGCGCCCGCCCAGACCAAATGCTTTTCTAAAAAGAGGTACTTGTTTTCCCATTTAGCCATGGCGTAATAAAAGCTTGAGCTGAAGACCATCATGACACCCGTAAATACTAAAAGCATCACCACTACCAGCAAAGCATAATCTATGCCTTGAGTTTCATTTTTCACGATCTTCACCTCAATTCATTGACACAGCGCTTAAAGTGCTCTCCTCGTCTTTCAAAGTTCTCATACATATCCCAACTCGCACAAGCAGGCGACAGCAGTACCGCACCACCCTCAGGCACACAGGCTGCCGCAAGGACCACAGCCTCATCCATAGTCGCGGCCCTGGCCACGTTATCAAAGCCAAGCCTTTGCGCGGTTTCTTCAATAAACGCAGCCGTTTCACCAAGCACGATAAGTTTTATAATTCGACCGCCAAAGGCTTCAATCAACTCATCAAACGTACTGCCTTTATCCATTCCGCCCGCAATGAGAACTGTAGGACGTGTCATTGCTTCAACCGCTTTAATGGACGCATCAGGATTAGTCCCTTTGGAATCGTTGTAGTAATAAACGCTGTTAATCTCACGAACAAATTCTATCCGGTGCTCTACACCTTGAAAAGACTTGAGCACAGAAGCGATCACTTCAGGCTTGATCCCAGCGAAATAAGCAATTCCAGCAGCTGCTAAAGCATTTTCGAGATTGTGGCTGCCTGGGATAAAGATCTCCCTATGATCCATAAGCCTTTCTTTTAAACCCTGTTTTGCATCCGCCAGAATTATTTCACCGGAAGCCGGATCACAGTATACCCCGTCTTCCACCTCCGCCTTTCTGCTGAACAAAGTGACCCTGGCGCCGGTTTTCGCCGCGCGTTCCATCAGCGCAAAGGTTTCAGGATTGTCTGCATTTAGAAGAACCACATCATCCGCACCAGCATTTTCAAAAATTCTGCATTTGGCATCTGTATAATTTTCCATTGTCTTGTGTCTATTTAAATGATCCGGTGTCACATTTAAGATGGCTGAGATAGACGGATGAAAGGCTTGAACCGTTTCAAGCTGAAAACTGCTGACCTCGGTAATCCAGTTGGTTTCATCTGTTGAAATTGATGCAAGTTCAACCACAGATTGACCAATATTGCCGGCCACAATGGCATGCCTGCCTGCTGCTTTGAAAATTTCTCCAGTCAATGCCGTCGTAGTAGTTTTTCCGTTCGTACCTGTGATGGCGAAAAACTTTCCCTTTGCAAGTCTGAAACCTAGTTCGAGTTCACCAATGATTTCAATCCCAGCTGATTTTGCTGCTGCAATAAAGGGCAAATCCATAGGCACGCCGGGACTGACGAGGATCAGATCATAGCAGGAGATTTTTTCTATCTCCGGGTGTCTGCCAAATAGAGTGTCTCTATAACATCCAGCCAAAGTAGGCAATATATTTTCGAAGGCTTCTGACGTCTTCAAGTCATTTAAATCTACAGCATAGCCCGACTGATTCAGCGCCTTTACAGCCGGAATCCCTGACTTGGCAAGTCCAACGACTAAGGCTCTCTTTTCTTCTGTCACTCCAGTTCCCCCCTTTTTATAAACGCAGCAGCCACAGACTGAGTATACAGCCTAATACGGTCACCACATTAAACACAACCACTACTTTTGTTTCGTGCCAGCCCGACAATTCAAAATGGTGATGTATTGGGGCCATTTTAAACAAGCGCTTATGTCTGAGTTTGTATGACCCTACCTGCAACACGACACTGAATGTCTCAATGACATAAATCACGCCAAAAATCAGGATCCATAGTACAGTCCCAGTTGAAAGAGACAATGCGGTTATAGCGCCGCCGAGAGCCAGCGAACCCACATCACCCATAAAAACCTTGGCAGGATATCGATTGAAAAAGAGAAATGCCAGCAAACCGCCAGCCAAAATAGAAGCCAGCATGCCATTTTCGAAAGCGCCCATGCGGTAGGACATCACCGCGATTGTCAAAGCTGTCAGCATTGTCACAGATCCGGCTAATCCGTCCAATCCATCCGTAAGATTGATCCCATTTGAAAGTGCCAGGATTACAAATACTATAAAAGGAAAGTAGATGACTCCAAGATCCAGCACCTGACCAGTTCCCGGAATTATAATTCCGGTTCCAAAAGCAGTGCCGGCATACCAAGCACCAGCCACTGCAACTGCGAATTGTCCGACGAGTTTTTGCCATGCACGGAGTCCCAAATTCTTTTTACGAATAATTTTAAGATAATCATCCGCAAAACCAACGACACCAAGGCCCCCAAACAGAAGTAAAAACAACATAGCCTCCTGTCCAAACCTGCCTCGCATCAGTATAACCCCTACGACTGCTGTCATGAAAATCAATCCACCCATGGTGGGTGTCCCGGATTTAGCCAAATGCGCCTTTGGCCCTTCCTCTCGGATACTCTGCCCAAATTTCATCTTTCTCAAAAGAGGGATCAGCGCAAACCCGAGCCCTATTCCAACTGCCAGTGTTATGATACTCACCAGCAAAAATGACTGAATCATAAAACGCCTCCACAAATTCTAGTATGCAGCTATTGTTGTTCCACTTATATCTAAATCACTTTGGACGCCATTACTGCTTTAAGTGCCTCAAGTGCTTCTTCTCTGTCGTCAAAATGGTGTTTGGTCGTTCCGATTATTTGATAGGGTTCATGCCCCTTTCCTGCCAGAATCAGAACATCACCTTCTTCCAAACGGCGAACCGCAGTCTGAATCGCTAAATGGCGGTCGACCTCAACCAGCACCTTGCCCATTACAGTTTCCGGAATTCCCGCCAAAACCTCCGCCAATATTGACTCAGCGCTTTCTGTCCTGGGATTGTCGCTGGTCAGAAAAACTTCATCCGCCAGAGTCGCTGCAAGCTGCCCCATAACTGGACGCTTAATCCGGTCTCTGTCGCCGCCGCAGCCGAACAGAACGCGAAGTTTGCCCTTAGTCATTTCCCTGGCGATCTCAAGAACATTCCTGAGTGCGTCGGGGGTGTGGGCAAAATCGACAAAAACATCAAAAGGCCAAATTCCATCAATGCGCTCCATTCTGCCCGGTACCGCTTTCAAACTTCCGGATGAGCGAATGACGGCATCCGTTTGAAAGCCAAGCACCGACAATGTCGCAAAAACTGCTAAAGCATTAAAAACCTGGATTCGTCCGAGTCCGGGAACGCATACCTTAGATTCATCCTCTGGCATGTTCAGAATAAATTCAGTGCCAAGCGGCGTCCAGGCGATCTCATCCGCCCGAAAATCACAAACCCGAGACAGACCATAAGTGACTACCTGTTTCCCGGATGCACGCAGACGCTCAACCAGACGCTTTCCATAGGCGTCCTCCCAATTGACGACCGCGATGCCTTGATTCATCTCAAAGAGTCTCAGTTTCGCTTGAAAATAAGACTCCATATCACCATGAAAGTCCAAATGATCTTCCGTCAAATTCGTGAATACAGCGCATTTAAAATGTGTGTGGTCTACACGCCCCAGTTCGAGCCCATGGGAGGACACTTCCATTATCAGATGCGATGCGCCGGCATTCACAGCATTACGAAACAGCCGCTGGAGCGCTACCGGCTCGGGAGTGGTGTTCTGTGTTTCAAAAGTCTGATCCCCAATACGGTTGCCGATGGTTCCAAAAACTCCCACCCGCTTCCCTAGACTCTCCAGGGCATCCGCAAGCATCTGAGCAACCGAGGTTTTGCCATTCGTTCCAGTAATGCCAATCACAGTCATAGCTTCCGAGGGATTCTCATAGAAGCGCGAACCCAAGAGCGCAAGATTACGGCTCAAGCTTTCAACCCGAACGACACAATGAAATCCGGACGATTCGAGGTCAAGGTTCAGCGCCTCTTTGGATTTTTCTACGAGCGCCGCGATAGCCCCCTGACTTGCTGCCTGGCTCAAAAAACGATGGCCATCTGTGGTAATTCCTTCCATCGCAATAAACAGGTTTCCAGGGCCTATACTTCTGGAGTCTGTTTGTATACCGTTTATTTCAACATTCAGTTGTCCTTTAAGACACTCACAGGAGAGTCCCTCCAACAAACATTCCAAATTCAACTGTATCCACATCCTGTCCTGAAAATCGATAAAACAAAAAGGCAATTTAGTATACAACAAATTGCCTTCTTATTATAGCATTTTTAATACTATTTTTTAATGCGTCGTATCAAAAGACAAGATTACAATCGAGTGTTGACGAATTTTTTCTCCCGCAGCAGGATACTGCATTTGAACAATCGCTTCAGGATCATCCAGATCAATTGGCACAGTATTGAGCAACAATTCAGATGCGTCGAGAATTGCTTGCGCCTGCTTGAATGTCTTTCCGGTCAAATCAGGGACTGTGACCATTTTAGCAGCATCCAGGATTTCAGGCTCCACCTTCATATATCTCAAAGTATCCAGCAATATGTTGTGTGCGATCGGTGCCGCAACAACACTGCCAAAGTTGATATCTTTAGGCTCATCAACGATCACCAAAACCACAACTTTGGGGTCATCAACAGGTGCGAATCCAACAAAAGAAGCATAAGCAAGGTCCTTGGAATAACGGCCGTCAACCAGTTTCTCTGTTGTACCTGTTTTGCCGCCCACGCCAATACCCGGAATGTAAGCCTTCTTTCCTGAACCTTTGAGGACGACAGATTCCATCATTTTTCGCATTTCATCCGAAGTTTCTTTTGAAATCACTTGACGTCTGACTTTAGGCTCAAATGACTCCACGACATTTCCCTCATCATCAGATAAGGATTTGACTATCAACGGCTGCATCAAATTGCCGCCATTGACGATCGCGGAAACTGCCGTTGCCACTTGAATAGGTGTCGTAGAGACGCCGTGGCCAAAGGACATGGTGGCAAGCTCAACGGGGCCAATCCTCTCTTCTGCCTGAACGAGCGCATTGCCTTCAGCCGGAAGCAGGATCCCCGTTTTTTCTGTGAATCCAAAATCCTCAACGTAATTGAAAAAGGTCTCGGTGCCAAGTCTTTGACCAATTTCAATAAACACAGGGTTGCAAGAGTTTTCAAGACCCTGAGTCAGCGTCTGTAGCCCGTGAGGGTTATTGCTTCTCAAGCAGTTGATTCTGACACCGTTGACAATAATATAGCCTTTGTCATTGAAAGTTGAATTCACACTTACTTTATCTTCTTCCAGTCCAGCCGCAGCTGTCAGTAATTTAAAGGTAGATCCCGGCTCGTAAGTATCGCTGACAATTGGGTTTCGCCAGATCTGATTCCACGCCTGAAACATAGCGTCATTATCCATTGCGGCAATTTCCTCCGCTGTGAAAAAGGAAGTCAGCTCCCGGGGTGTATTGGGATCGTAATCCGGCTTCGTTGTCATAGCCAGAACCTCTCCGGTCATTGGATCCATGACAACCGCCATAATGCGCTTGGCACCAAAGTCCTTAAGACCACCATCCACCGCTTTCTCAGTAAAGTGTTGAATTACTTCGTCGAGCGTCAGAACTACATTATAGCCATCTTCTGGCTCGTATACTTTTTCATCCCCTACCGGGAGTGTTCTGCCGGCGGCATCTGTATGAGAGACAATCTTACCGTCAAGACCTGACAGCGCTTCGTCCAACATTTGCTCTATACCGGACAAGCCATCGCCATCCTCAGTCGAATGACCAATAATATGAGCGGCGAAGTTGCCATAAGGATAAACCCGCTTGCTCGACTCAGTCACCCAAACACCTTTTAGGCCTTTGTTTCGGACCAAGTCGGCTTTTGACTTGGTCAATCCCTTCGCGACGCGTACCAAAGTACTTTCGGGATTGCTGATTCTTGCAGAAATACCAGCCGCCGATTCGTCCAGGATAGTCGATAAAGCCTCTCCGTGTGCTTCAGGGTCATCAACATCTGCCGGCCTCGCCCATACCGTAAAGGTGCTCATGGAGAAAGCCAGTTTCATGCCATTGCGGTCCAAGATGTCACCGCGAAGTGCCGGAAGAGGAATATCCCGGATTTGATGGCTGAGTGCTTTTGAAAGATAGAATTCATTATTTATGACTTGTATGTATGCCAATCTTCCAATCAGCCCGAATAAAATAAGGCTGACTATAAGATAGGCAGCCCATAAACGAAGTCGATGCATCTTATTTGGTTTCGTCATAGAAGCCTTCCTTCCACAGGTCTACAAGGTGCCATAACTCTCTGGATGTACTGACTGCAATATCATTCGCAGTCCAGTGGAGGTCAGTTCATGGAACCTGTTGTATTTCCATCCTCTACAACATAATCACTTTTGGCGGCGCTGTCAAGGGAGTATTTCCAGTTAGATGTCAAATAAACGATTTGTTCCGGTTGTGGATATTGCATTTTAAGTTCTTGTACCGCAACCCTCTCAACATTTTCCAGCGAGACTGTACTGTCCATGGAGGCTCTGATTTCTTCAATCTCTTGGTTGATCTGCTTGATCTCAGACTGCATAGCATGTATGTCATATTTCGCTTCATAGACATCCGCATAACGGATGACGACCACTGAGAGCATGATAAAGAGCAGCGCTGAAAAAGCAATAATTCTCAAAGACATGGAGAGTCTTCTGCGCTGCTTTTTTCTCGATGCTTTCTCTTCGTGTCGGTCAGCAGCATCTTCTACATTTTTTCTTAATATGTAAGCGCGATAATCATCATAATTTTGAAAGTCTGTCATAGTTCTTGCTGCTGACATGGTCATGACCCCCTGCACCTTACAATTTTTCTGCTATTCTAAGTTTTGCGCTTCTCGCTCTAGGATTATATTCAAGCTCTTCTTCAGAAGGCAGAATTGGTTTTCGAGTGATGGTTTTGACTATGGCTTTTCGATTGCAGACACAGACAGGAAATTCAGGCGGGCATATGCACGCTGTTGATAAATCCTTAAATGTCTGCTTGACAATGCGATCCTCAAGTGAATGAAAGGTGATGATCGCCATCCTGCCACCCGGTTTCAAAGTTTCTACTCCGTCTCTGATGGTCTTTTCAATAATTCCAAGCTCATCATTGACTTCAATGCGAATCGCCTGAAAAGTTCTTTTTGCGGGATGCGGACCATCCTGTCTGGCTTTGGAGGGTATGGCCGCTTTTATGATGGAAACCAGTTCGGAGGTTTTTTTGATTGGCGCTTGTCTCCTGGCTTCAACAATGAATTTTGCAATTCTTGAAGCCCATTTCTCTTCACCGTAATCTCTAATAACTTCGTAAAGAGACTTCTCAGAATATGTATTGATGACCTCTTCCGCTGTCAGCGACTGTGTTTGATCCATTCTCATATCGAGGAGACCTTCGTTCATATAAGAAAACCCACGCTCTGCTTCATCCAGCTGGTAGGAGGAAACGCCCAGGTCAATCAATATACCGTCTACACCAGGCCATCCAAGATCTTCTATCACATTCTTAATGTGAACAAAATTGCTGTGAACCGGATAAAAATGATCTCCAAAACGCTTTAACCTTGACGTTGCAGCAGCTAATGCATCACGATCCTGATCGATGCCCGCCAGCCTGCCTTCCGGCAATTTCTCCAAAATGGCTTCGGAGTGACCGCCGCCGCCGAGTGTACAGTCCACGTAGTCTCCGTTCTCCCGGATCTCAAGTGCGTCAATGCAAGCTTCCAATAGTACGCTGACATGTTCAAACGCCACGGTCATACCTCCTTCTCCTGTTATATTCCAAGTTCAGCCATATGTTCTGCGATCTCATCATAATCGATATTTTCAGGATCAATGTAGCCGTTCCAGCCGTCCTGGCTCCAGATCTCAATGCGAGTCCCAGTGCCAATGATAACGGCTTCACGTTCTATAGCTGCATGTTCTCTCAATGTCTGCGGAATCAGTATGCGGCCCTGCTTGTCCAGCTCGCATTCGGAAGCACCCGAGAAAAACAGTCTGACGAACGCCCTTGCGTTCTTATTCGTCATTGGAAGTGCTTTCAATTTTTCTTCAAAAAGTTTCCATTCTTCTTCAGGAAATACAAAGAGGCAATTGTCCAGGCCTTTTGTGATATAGAACAGATCACCCAAAGATTCTCTGAATTTTGAAGGGATGCTGACGCGGCCTTTGGCATCCAAAGCATGTGTGAATTCACCGATAAACATGGCCCCGCCCCCTTTTCTATAACACTTCAGGATCAACTATTACACTTTATACCACTTTGACCCACTTTTACCCACTTATTGATTCCATTTTACATTATTTACATCAACATTTCTACTGCTTTCACACAAAATTTTGAAAATAACGCATAATTATTTCCAGCAAAAAAGTCAGTAGCAGATGGAAGCCGCAGACGTTGTCAATTGTGAAGAAGGCGGTGTCTGACACCCACTTCCAATATCCGCTGCCAACACATCCTTCCATCAATTATGGCAATAAAAAAAGCGCCCATAGGAGCGCCTTTAAGTTTTTCAAAACTCGTTTACACACAATCTGAAATTGACTAGAAATTATTTGTTTCTTACTTGAGACTGTAAAAAAAACCATTTCGTTAAGACTTGCTGCGATTCGATCTCCAGCGCCAGGCAGCTGCGCCAACAGCAATCATGATCAAGCTCGTCACTTGAGCTGTTCTGAACGGACCGACCATCAAACTGTCTGTTCGAAGCCCCTCAATCCAAAAGCGTCCAACCGAATAAACAATCAGGTACAGGAACATCAGTGCGCCGTCAAAAGGCTTTCTTTTTTTGTAAGTCATCAGAAATGCAAAGAGCGCCAGGTTCCACAAAGACTCATATAAAAAAGTAGGATGAACCTTTACACCATCAATCATAATTCCCCACGGCAAAGCTGTCGGACCGCCGTGGGCTTCCTGGTTGGCGAAGTTTCCCCACCTGCCAATTGCCTGACCAAGGGCTAAAACCGGTGCTATGACATCAGCCATCTTAAAAAAGTCGAGGCGTCTCCAGCGGGTGACAAAATATCCGGCAATAATGCCAAATACCACACCGCCGTGTATAGCAAGACCGCCGCCTCTCAAGTTGATAATTTCTGATGGATCTGAAAGATAATAAGATAAGTTGAAAGCCACATACCAAAGTCTTGCCCCTACTATGGCACTCACCAAAACCACCAAAATCAAATCCAAAAGATGATCCTCTGAATACCCGAGTTTCTTGCCCTCGCGAATGGTGTAGACGGAACCTATCAACATGGCAGCGGCTATCAAAATGCCATACCAGCGTATGCCTATGCCAAAAACTTCAAATGCAACTGGATTCACTATGATTTCTCTCCTCTTGGTTTGATAATCGAGATGACTTCATCCGGATTTGAAAATATGCTTTGAAAGGTTTTAAAAGCCTCATTCACTTGGATCTCATGAATGGTTTTAAGATAATCGAACAGATGATGTCCCTTCATGTAATAATGCATGAAAGCACTGGACAAATACTGAAGCGAGTTCGAAGCACTGATGAACTTCCCGGTCATTTTTCTGCGGATGCGCTCAAACGCGTCACGGTCAGGCCCTTCCTCCAGAATTCTCGCAATTTCAGCGCGAAACGCTTCAATAGCTTCTTCGAATCGCTGGGATTCGCCACCGAAAATAGTGTAAGTATAACCCTGACCCTGCGTAAAATCTATGGACAAAGTCGGATTGAATATACCACTTTCATACATCTTGTTGTAAAAAATGGAGCCGCGACCAAATTGCGCATCCAGCAATACTTTGATCTCCATGGTATGTTTGAGTGTTTCCTGAGCGCCATAAGGAAACGGAGGATGCTTATAAGCCATTTCAAAAAGTGGCGCCGGGACAGACATTTCAAGTTCAACTCGTTCCTTTTGACAACCGGCAGGCTCGTGTGGCATCACCAGCTCAAATTGGCTCTTTCGTTGTTTGAAGGCATCATCTAAATTTTGCTCTACAATTTCCAATACACGATCCGGATCAAGATCGCCCGCAACGAAAAGAACCATGTTTTCCGGCACATAAAAAGTGCTGTACGCCAGTTCAAGCTCTTCTTTCGTTGTCGCAGAGACTGATTCAGGCGTTCCGGCAATATCTTCCCTGACAGGGTGCTCCAAATATAAATTCTTCAATAAATTAACCAAGGTTCTGAAGCCCGGATCATCTTCATAAGAGGCAATCTCTTGGAGAATGATCCCTTTTTCCTTCTCGACATTTTCGTCTGTCAGATGAGTTCTTTGAACAAATTCAAGAAGTTTTTCGAGACTGGGCTCGAAATTTTCGCTGGTGGAAAAATGATAGACCGTAGAAGTATAGTTGGTGTAAGCGTTGACGGAAGCACCAAGCTCCGAGAAAGCGTCGAATACGTTCTTTTCCTTATCTTCAAAGATCTTGTGCTCGAGAAAGTGGGCCGCGCCAAGCGGAAATGTGACGCGTTTCCCCTCGAGGATAATTTCATTAAAGAAAGCGCCATATCGTGTGCCGAAGTAAGCAAACTTTTTTGCGAATCCGGGCTTGACTAGCAAATAGACCTCCAGTCCGCAATCCATTTTGTGTTTTAGAATAGTTTCATTTAATAGAGGGTCTGAATAACTTGTCCATTTGTTCATTGGTCTTCCTCCCCTGTCAACATATACCATGTGTCTTTGACAAAGGTCCTGCCTGCTTCGGTCATCTGATCAACGCTAACCTGATTGACCTTGTCGATAATTCTTTCAATATCCAATTCCTCATGTGACAGAAGTTGGGAAAACAGAAAATTGCTATAACTGTTCGGGAAGTCCGTAATGGACCTAAGGCCTGAAACTATTGATTTTTTAGCAATCTCCAGTTCCTCCTGAGTGACACGGCCTTCAATTAAATCCCGGAGGATTTCATCTGTCAGTTCTGTGACTTTTGTACCGGACGTCTTGTCTATCCCGGCCATAACCATGAGCATGCCCTTGAACCTGTCAAATTTGGACTGAATGTAATAACAAAGGCTTTCTTTTTCCCTGACCCGGTTAAACAAACGGCTGCTCGGAGTCCCGCCCAATACGGTGCTGAACAACATGGCCGGATAATAGAGAGGATGGTCGCCGCTAATGACCGAGCGGTATCCAATAACTAACTTTGCTTGATTGACATCAGTTCGTTCAATAATTTCTTTCACTTTGCCGAGTTCTGAACGCCAAGGAGAGGTTACTTCCAAAGACGTCCTTGCGCCTGAAAACGCAAACGCTTCTTTGCATTCCGTCAAAGCCTTGTCAAATTCAAAATCGCCGAACACAACTATGTCAATTTCCGCTTCCTTGAGAACTTTTAAATAATGATGGTAGAGTTTAACAGCGTCCATATCTTCAAGAAAAGAAACATCTCCGTAAGTATACGCACTGTAAGGCTCGTCGGGACACATATGCTCCACCATTCGATCCATGGCGTAAGTGGCTTTGTCGTTAGTCCGGCTTTCAATTTCCTGTTTCAGATTCTCGATTTCCTGGTCGACATAGGCCTTAATAAAAGCACCTTCTTCCAAGGCGGGTTCGAAGATCACTTCTTTTAAAATGCCAATGGCTTCTTTTAATGAATTCATGTCCAGAATCCAGGAACTCCTGGGCAATTGAGTCTTAAACTGGAGTATATGCAGCTCTCCAATTTTGGTGACATCAGAATAAAGCATTGCGCCGTATAAGTTATCAAGATGCGCATTAAAGGACTGTGTGGTTGGATATTGTTCAGTCCCGCGTTCCATAACCCTTGCAAGCAATGTATTGTAAGTCGCCTCTGCCTTGTCCAGCGGACGTTTCAAATAAACACTCACCAAGTCAGTCTTGAATTTGCCTGACCTGATCAGCACAAGCCTGACTCCTTGGGCCAATTGGATGTATTTAACCTCTTCTATCATGTAATCACCTGTGTTATGACATTGTAGTTGTTTCTATTATACCTTTTTTTAAAAAAAACAGCAGGTTTCCCTGCTATTTTTATAATAAATTGAATTGTTGGACACGTTACCATCGGCAAACATCACCAATCAGTGCTGTTTGGAGTAGAATTCAACTATCAGCGCATCGTTGATCACAACAGGGACTTCGAAGCGCTCCGGCATTCTAACCAGGACAACGGAACGCTGTGCCTCTAGCCGTCCAATGTAGGGCACAGTACCCAAAGCTGAATCGTAATTATTCTGGAAAACTTGCGACTCAGACCGCAGTGCTATGACATCCCCCACATTTACAGGAAAACTCGGAATATCCAGTTTTCTTCCATCGACAGAAATATGGCCATGTACGACCATTTGTCGTGCCTGTCTCAGTGTTGTGGCAAATCCGGCACGATAAACCAGATTGTCCAGACGAGTTTCAAGGGCTCGTACTAAATAATTGCCAGGTATGTCGCGACTCTTAAATGCGCGCCGGACATAGTGTGTCATTTGTTTTTCCATAACGCCGTAGTAAGCTTTGAGACGTTGCTTTTCGAGGAGCTGCTCCCCGTATTTTGACAGTTTGCGATCGTCCCGCGCCATGCCCTGCTTATAGCGGTCCATTGCTTTGGGGTGGCCGTGGACGTTTAGTCCAAGCCGTCTGCATTCTTTGAATTTTGGTCCCATGGGTCTAGCCATGCTTTACCTCCAGATTTTGGATTGCCGCGGTAAAATCAAGCCAAAGTCAGTATATCAAAAACCTTTCTTTGTTGCAAATGATTTTTATTATCATTTGCTCGGCTCATTTGTCCTTAGTCTTTTCCTTCTTTAGAATTGCATGTTGTCTGGTTTTCTATTATAATCTTCAGGTGGGTCAATATGAGTGACGCTGACCGTTGGTGCGGCACCTGAAAAATAAGCGAGGTAGGATTAGATGAAATTAGGCATTGTTGGGCTTCCCAACGTTGGAAAAAGCACATTGTTCAACGCGATCACAAAGGCAGGCGCGGAGTCTGCGAACTATCCTTTCTGTACTATCGAACCAAACGTCGGCGTCGTTGCCGTTCCGGACAAGAGACTTGGTGTCCTTCAAGGGCTATATAACTCTCAAAGAGTGGTTCCGACCGCTATAGAGTTCTACGACATCGCAGGACTTGTTAGAGGCGCCAGCAAAGGTGAAGGTCTCGGCAACAAATTCCTGGGCCACATTCGTGAGGTTGCTGCAATTGTTCACGTCGTCCGCTGTTTTATAGATGACAATGTCGTACACGTGGAAGGCAAAATTGCGCCCCTCAGCGATATAGAAACTATCAATTTGGAATTGATTTATTCAGATCTTGAAATGATCGAGCGCCGCATCGACAAGACAAGAAAGGGTTTGAAGGCGGACAAGTCACTTCAGGCAGAACTCGACCTTCTCGAACGAATCAATGGGGTGCTTGAATCCGGCCAAAGTGCGAGAACTCTGGATCTGGATGATGAAGAGGATCGCCTTGCAAAGAGCTTCAACCTTCTGACTTATAAGCCTATTATTTATGTTGCCAACGTCTCTGAAGATGATTTGATGAGCGGTGTAGACAACCCATATGTCGCTGCTGTCAGAGAGCACGCTGAAACGGAGAAAGCAGAGGTTGTCGTTATTTGCGCCAAAATCGAGCAGGAAATTGCTGAACTCGACGAGGAGGACCGCATTGCATTTCTAAATGACCTCGGACTTGACGAAGCCGGGCTCGACAAGCTTGTCCACGCTTGCTATCACCTGCTCGATTTGATCAGCTTTCTGACTGCCGGACCGCAGGAAGTTAGAGCTTGGACGATCCGTCGCGGAACAAAAGCCCCACAGGCAGCCGGGAAAATCCACTCTGATATTGAACGTGGCTTCATTCGCGCAGAAACTATTGCTTATGATGATTTAATACATGTCGGTACTATGGCACATGCTAAGGAAAAAGGCTTGGTCCGCCTTGAAGGCAAAGAGTATGAAGTTAAGGACGGCGACGTGATCCTGTTCCGCTTCAATGTCTAGGCCTTTACGTTGACTTAAGTCTCACCTTTTTAATACAGTGCTGATTAACATACAAATTCATATAGAATTTTCTGAAGATCCCCTGGCAGCCTAAGGGGGTCTTTTTTTGCTCAACGGCTTTATTAAATTCTGCTCCAAAAGCATCTTAAGATATATGAAGTTTTCTTAACAAATGAAAGTGATTTGAAATGAGATTTCAATTAAATTGATTGAAACCGTTGAAATTTCTGAATTCTTAAACGTATAAACAATTCCGGTCTGTTATTTTATACATTAAAAATGAATATATTCATTTTGATTTTTTTTGCATCATTGAAGGATTTGGTAAATTCATGTAGAATTTTTATTAGGTCAGAGCGCTGCTGACCAAGATTGTAAAAGGGGGATACATATGTCAAAGAGAATATTGGCACTGCTGATGCTTGCGGTTATGATTTTCAGTCTCGCCGCTTGCGGACCTACAGAAGAACCTGCTCCAGCTGCACCTGCTGGTGGCGAAACACCAGCCACACCTGAAGCACCAGCTTATAAGATCGGCATCATGACAGGCACAGTTTCCCAAGGTGAAGAAGAATATCGCGCCGCTGAGAAAATGAAAGAAAAATATGGCGATATGATTATTCTTCAAACTTACCCGGACAACTTCATGAAAGAAACAGAAACGACTATCGCGAACGTTCTTTCTATGGCTTCTGATCCTGAAGTCAAGGCCATCGTCATCGTTCAGGCTGTCCCTGGCACTTCTGCTGCCATTGACAAAGTTCGCGAAATCCGGGATGACATTCTTTTCGTCGCTGGCGTACCTGGTGAAGACCCAGACATGATCGCCAGCAAAGCTGACGTCGTCTTCCAGGCTGACGAGCTCGGCATGGGCTATACGATCATTGAGCAAGCTCAAAATATGGGCGCGAAGACATTCGTGCACTATTCCTTCCCACGTCACATGTCTTATCAGCTTCTCGCTATGCGCAGAGACATATTTAAATCTGAGTGCGAGCGACTTGGCATCACTTTTGTAGACGCGACTGCTCCGGACCCTACCGGTGACGCTGGCGTTCCAGGCGCTCAACAGTTTATTCTCGAAGACGTTCCAAGAAAGATTCAGGAATACGGCACTGATACCGCATTCTTCAGCACAAACTGCTCTATGCAGGAGCCTTTGATCAAAGCTGTCCTCGAGGGCGGCGCCCTTTATCCGCAGCAATGCTGTCCATCACCTTACCACGGCTATCCAGGTGCTCTTGGCATCGAGATTCCTGAAGACAAAAAAGGCGACATAGACTTCCTCGTTGGCGAAATCACAGCTAAAATCGCTGAAGGCGGCGGTACAGGCAAATTCTCAACATGGCCGATCCCAGTCAACATGATGTTTGTTGAAGGCGGCGTTGAATATGCTATTGCATACCTCAATGGCGAAACAACTGACAAAGTTGACAAAGCAAAGGTAGAAGAAGTCTTTACTAAGATTGCTGGTTCTCCAATTCAACTCGATACTTTCACAAATGAAAGTACAGGCAATACCTTTGAAAACTTCTTCATGGTTCTTTCCGACTACATTACCTTCTAATAGAACCCTGTTAAGTTCTTAATGAAGCAAAAGTTCTACAGCGCACCGGAGGCTGCCACTAAAAGGCGCCTCCGGTTTTAAATGAAAAGTGTCTGTATACGCGAATCAGAATCATAAAACTACAGGGTACTAAATGCAAATGACACAATCAGGGGAGGTACAGCTTGAGCGAACCATATGTCCTTTCGATGCAAGATATTCAAAAAGACTACTTCGGCAACAAAGTGCTAAAAGGTGTCACGATCAATGCCCGCGCAGGTGAGGTTCACGCCCTGCTCGGTGAAAATGGCGCCGGCAAATCAACTCTTATGAACATCCTTTTCGGTATGCCAGTCATACATAGTACAGGTGGGTATGGCGGCAAGATTATGATCGATGGCAAAGAAGTTCAGATCAAGTCACCAAAAGATGCCATGGAACACGGTATAGGCATGGTCCACCAGGAATTCATGCTCATTCCCGGATTTACTGTCACTGAGAATATCAAACTCAACAGAGAAATTCTAAAAAGCAATGTCGTCAGCGCTTTGTTTGGAAAATCCATGAAAACCTTAGACAGAAAAGCCATGAACGCGGATGCCCGTCAAGCTATCGATACTCTCGGCGTCGACATTAACGAACGTCAGGGTGTTTCCGGCATGCCGGTAGGCTACATGCAGTTCATTGAAATTGCCCGTGAAATTGACAAGAAAAATGTTAGACTCCTGGTTTTCGATGAGCCAACTGCAGTCTTGACTGAAAGTGAAGCGGATACGCTTCTGGCAGCAATGAGGCGAATTTGCGAGGCAGGTATTGCCATCCTGTTCATTACCCACCGCCTGGAGGAAGTTATGGCCATAGCCAGAGACATCACCATTCTCCGAGACGGCGAACAGGTTGCAGCACTAGAAGCAGCGCACACCAACGTTATGGAAATTGCTGCCATGATGGTAGGTCGCGAAATCGAGGCTATGCACTCTGAGAATCGAGACGTTACCAAAACGCCTGAGATTTTGATGGAAATTAAAGACTTCAAAGTTCAAATGCCAGGCGAACAAGTCAAAGGCGTCAGCTTGGAAGTCCACAAAGGTGAAATTCTTGGTCTTGGGGGACTGGCCGGACAAGGAAAAATTGGCATAGCCAATGGTATTATGGGCCTATATCCTTCAACCGGAACAGTTCTTTTTAAAGGTGAAGCTCTCCCCTCCAGTCAGCCTGAAGTAATTTTAAAGAAGGGGATCGCATTCGTTTCAGAGGACCGTCGCGGCGTAGGATTGCTGCTTGACAGCTCAATCGAAGACAATATTGTCATCTCTTCCATGCATATTCACAAACGGTACATAAAAAAATACGGGCCGGTCACACAAAAAAATACCGGCGAAATCCGAGACCACGCCAACCGAATGATTAAGGATCTTGATATTCGTTGTACCGGACCGGAACAACCATCCAGAAGACTGAGCGGCGGCAACCAGCAAAAAGTTTGCATTGCTCGGGCCCTGACCTTAAATCCCGAAATTCTTTTTGTTTCCGAACCGACCAGAGGGATCGATATAGGCGCCAAAAAATTGGTGCTGGATACTTTGATCAAGTTGAACCGCGACCACGGAATGACTATTGTTATGACTTCCAGCGAGCTGGCTGAGCTTAGATCGATCTGCGATCGAATTGCTATTGTAACGGAAGGAAAAATTGAAGGTGTCCTCGCGCCAAATGACAGCGATGCGAATTTTGGCCTGATGATGTCCGGTGATTATGGCAAAGTCATTGAAAAGGGGGAAGCTATAAGATGAAAGAGCGGTTTCAAAGATTTATCCATCAGTTTGGACTTCCCCGTTTGATCATTTTATCATTCTTTCTGGCCCTATTGGTATCAGCCTACTTCCTCAAGCTTCCGCTTAATTCGCTGGTATCGGATACTTTAGTCAGAACCGGAATGAACGGCGTACTCGTACTCGCCATGGTCCCAGGAATACATAGCGGCATAGGCCTCAATTTCGGGCTGCCTCTCGGCATAGTCTGCGGACTGCTGGGCGGATTGGTCAGCATTGAGATGAACCTCATTGGGATCAATGGTTTTATAATAGCAATTCTGGTCTCCCTTCCCATTGCTGCCGTCATAGGATACTTATACGGTCTGATGCTCAATCGCGTTAAAGGATCAGAAATGTTAGTCGCTACCTATGTAGGATTCTCTGCAGTATCGCTTATGAACATTGCCTGGCTTCTGCTGCCGTTCCATAGCCCTGAAATCAAATGGCCTATCGGTGACGGACTCAGAACGACCATCACACTGACTGGAAAATACGACAAGTTGTTGAATAACTTTCTGGATTTCAAAATTTTTGGTGTTATGGTTCCAACAGGGCTGCTCCTGTTTTTCCTGGCTATGTGCCTATTGATGTTTTTATTCCTGAGAACCCGGACGGGTGTTATGATGAGTGCTGCAGGCATTAATCCAAAATTCGCGGCTGCGACCGGCATTCAAGTCGATCGCGCAAGAATTATTGGCACCATGCTTTCAACCATTCTCGGGGCCGTGGGCATAATAGTCTATTCCCAGAGTTATGGTTTCTTCCAGCTTTATCAAGCGCCTATGATGATGGGCTTTGCAGCAGTCGCTGCGATTCTGATAGGAGGAGCATCTTCACACAAGGCCACTTTAATGCATGTCATCATCGGTACCTTTCTCTTCCAAGGGCTGCTGACCGTTTCCCTCCCTGTTGCGAATAAAATTGTCACAGAGGGCAACTTGTCAGAGATTGCCAGAATTATAGTTCAGAATGGCATCATTCTCTATTCCTTGACAAAAGTCTCAAACGGAGGTGATTAGCATGACGGATCAGAATAAGCCACTTTTAGAAGATGTGAAAACCTCGGTTATCAGGAAGCCAACCTTGAACCTCAAGCAGATCGCCTTTGACAATATTGTCACCATCATATTTGTGGTTATTTGCTTTTTTGGACTGATTCTGGCTAAGCAACCGGCTGCGTTTGTCATGAACGAGTTGGTGCTCCGGATTGCAAGAAACTCATTCCTTGTATTATCTCTGATTATTCCGGTACTGGCAGGGATGGGCCTCAATTTTGGTATCGTCATAGGTGCTATGGCGGGCCAGATTGCGCTGATCGCAGTCACACACTGGCAGATTACCGGGATGAAAGGGTTTCTATTGGCCGCGCTGATCAGCGTACCCTTCGCACTGCTCTTCGGCTGGTTAACAGGCAAAATCCTTAACAAGACAAAGGGCCAGGAAATGATCACGTCAATGATCTTGGGATTTTTCGCTATGGGTCTCTATCAATTTCTCTTCCTGTTCCTGATCGGTACCCTCATCCCAATGGACAATCCGGTTTTAGTGCTTTCCGGCGGCGTCGGCATAAAGAATACAATCGACCTCAAAGACGGTATTCTCTACGCCCTTGACGGCATTTACAAGACACGATTCTTCCCTGCCCTTGCAGGCTTCTCAGTAATCACTGCTGTTTTCAGCCTATTTAAGGTCTTCCGCGTCAGGAAAGATGAGATCGAGCGTGTCAGGCTGCCTAAGTATCTGATGTACACTGTCCTTTCATTGACAGGCATTGTTTTCTCGGTCGTCGTTTTAAATTCAAAAAGCCTTGTGGCTATGATCAAGTTTCCGGTGGCGACCATCTTCTCCATTCTTATGCTCTGTGCCTTTAACCTGTTTATTGTTCGAACCAAACTAGGTCAGGATTTTCGAACCGTTGGCCAAGACATGCACGTTGCCAAGGTTTCGGGCATCAACGTCGACAGAGTTAGGATTATTTCCATTATGATCTCCACGGTACTTGCAGCCTGGGGTCAGCTGATTTTCCTTCAAAATATCGGTACCCTCAATACCTATGGCTCCCACGAACAGGTTGGCATGTTTGCCGTTGCATCGATTCTGATTGGCGGCGCATCGGTCAATAAAGCAACCATCGGCCAAGCAATTTTAGGAACGACGCTGTTTCACCTGATGTTTATCATCTCCCCTTTTGCGGGCAAGAATCTCTTTGGAAACGCTCAAATCGGGGAATATTTCAGGGTTTTCGTCGCATACGGTGTCATAGGCCTGTCACTGGGACTTCACGCGTGGAAGACGCAGATTCAAGCCAAGCGTAAGCAGCTGGGTGAGGAATAGCAAATCTCCCCTGCTAACGTTATCATTTCAAACATTGTTGGATACAAAAATAAGGGTTTGATGTCCGCAGCATTTATTTCTTTCGCTGCAGTCATCAAACCTTTTTTTGATTTCATGCCACGTCACGCACACCCACCCTGGAATCGTAACGATCTAGTACGATCATACACGCAACAGCCATTGTCAACACCCCTGAAATCATCAGCCAGCCTGTCTGGGGCGCGAAAACCAACAATCCGCGGCTCATGACGACCGGTCCCGCAGTGTATCCAACACCCATAAGCAGCGGCAGTACAGCGTTCATTCTGCCCCTGTGACTCACTGGCGTTCGGTTTGCCACGTATGGCATATAGCTGATGGTAATCGTGATTTCCCCCAGTGTGAAGATGATACAGCCCAGTGCAAACAGGAACCGGCTGTCAGCAAAGGCAAAGGTGCCAAAGCCGACCAGATAGAACATGCCGCCAAGCGCGACCCGCCGCAGCGCCGGGTACCGACTAAGGCCTGACGTCAAAAGTGGTGTGCAAATCAGAACTACAAGTCCGTTCAGACTTGCCAAAAGTCCAAAAGTTGATGCTCCTTTCATTGGAAAAAGGTCCTCCAGTTGAATGGGCAGCAGATAATGCCACTGAGCGTAGGAAAAATTGTAAAATAATAAAATCAATGAAAACACCAGCAAAATTGGACGCTCTGTCAGTACTTTTAGAACAGAGCCGCTCACCGCCGCTTCCATGGTATCCGGACCAGGTTCTTCCATCTTTTCGTCCGCCTGCGGCAGGCTTCTGTGACCTGAAACAATCTTATTCTTTTGATAAGTCTCCCTGATAAAAAACTGCACCAGCGCCACTGAAACAAATAACGTCAGTGCATCACCCCAAAAAATCCATGCGTAGAAGCGATTAAAAAGAAGGCCTCCAATTGTCGGTCCAATTGCAAATCCAAGATTAAATCCCATATAAGACAACGCATAGGCCGCTTCACGCTGATCTTTGGTCGTCAAATCAGCAATTATGGATAAGTTTGCCGGATCGGAAAGTCCAAAGAAAAAGCAGGCGCTCAAAATCATATAAATCTGTGTCATTCCCGGTTCCAAAAAACCACAGATCATAAAAAGAATCCCGCCAATTGACTGCCCGAGAAGGATCATAGGCTTTCTTCCCACCCAGTCAGTCAGTTTGCCGCCTAGCAAATTGGCCGGTACAATGACAACGCCCATAAGTGTCAGCCAAATTCCTGCATCAGAGGCTGAAAGACCAATCTTGCTGGTCAGGATCAGCGTAAACAGCGGAAAAATAAATAGCCCCGCCGCGTTGATCATCCGCGAGAAAAAAATAACGTAAATTTCCCGTGGCAAGCCACGGTATGGAATTAAAAAGCGTCGCAGCATTTTTAAAATTCACTTCCCCAACCTAATTCAGTCTTGAAACAGTTCACTTTAGAGGGACTGGTTATGATCTTCCTCAACATGATGTCTGCGTCTGGCATAATTTCCCCTGACCATAAATATGACAATATTGAAGATCAACATGACAGGAATGATCCATAAAATGGCGCGTACGCCATAGGCCACAGAGATCCAGGCGCCAAACATGGGCGACAGAACCATGCCAATGCTCCCAAGCAGCCCCTGGAATCCAAATAAGGTTCCCCGGCGATCTGCCGGCGTCAGCTCAGCTGTCATGGACATAGCTATGGGTTCTATTCCCCCAAGGGTAAAAAACATTACCCCATATAACAGAGTGAACGACATAATCGAACTCGTCCTCAGCACTAAAAAGGATAGTCCTAAAGTGATGGCCGCCAAAACAAACATCAGACGTCGCTTGTCATAGCGGTCGGCTATTCTGCTGATGATAATCGCAGCCATTGCAGTGGAAAATCCGGCTAATCCGTTAATATAACCTGTCCATTGCGCAGGGCTTTTCCCGGCTGGTATAACCTCTGAAACATAGATTGGTATATAAGGTGTAAAGACCGTTCGCGTAACGCGATTGATCAAAAGAACAACCAGCAGCACCATGATCACTGGCGTAAAAATCTTGTACCAAGGCAAGTCCGCCTTTTGCTTTTCTCTGACCCGCCCATAACTGTTTGGATCTTCATTGATAATAAACAAGACCATCAAAAAGGCGACCAGCATGAGACCGGCACCCACAAAAAAACTGACTCTGTATCCAAACCACTCCGCTACCACCCCACCAATAATTGGACCTATGGCATAGCCCAGAAATGTTGAGGACGACAAAAAACCTATTGCGTAAGAAAGATTTTTCGTTGGTGTATTGCTCGCCACAAATGCCAGCGCTGCAGTGACGGTCCCTGTGAAAATCCCTTGAAGCCCTCTTAACACAACAATTTGCCACATTGCTGTGACCATGCCGATCAAACCTATGATCATGACGCCTCCGCCCATAGCTCTCAGAAGCATCATCTTTCTGCCATATCGATCAGAAACCATGCCCCAAATGGGCGACATCACGGCCATTGTCAAGGCTGGGAGCGCATTGAGAAGCCCTGTGTACCACTTCACTGTCTCCGGACTCATAGGTGTAATCTCCTGGATGTAAAATGGGAGAAACGGCATACCAAGGCCAAAACTTGTCAATGACAGCACTTGCGTCAGCCATAATGCGTAGAGATTTATTTTCCAGCGTTCCATTTAACCACCACTTTGCCCATCATTAATGTCAAGTTCACTTTGTCTATAAAAGCGCAGCTTGAGTCTGCCTCTAAGAATAATAGGCATAGGTCACTGCAATGCCCATTGAAAGAACCATCCCAGCCGCGATCAGTACAAAGCTTTTTACCGCGTTTATAAACGTCTCCTTTTTATCAGGACGCTCACAAAAGTCACGAGTTAGTTTGTATACCGGCAGGCCAGTAGCCACGGCAATCACAGAAAAAACCGGCAGCCAGCCCACGGCAATTGAAATCACCATTACACCATACGCGGCCACCACTAAGTGCTGATAAAGCGCGATCGCATGCGTCCGCCCAATATAAGCCACCATTGTATACCTGCGGTTCTCCAAGTCATCCTCCAAATCACAAATGTTGTTGGCAAGCATGATATTGGCAATACCTACCGCGAAGGGCAAACTTACAACGATCAGCCTCAGTAAAAGGCGGTAATCTATGCCGATGGTCATCCAATCCGCCAACCAGCCCACCTCAATTAAAGTTCCAATAGGAAATTGAATATAAAACGCCAAAAATGGAATCAAGATCCCCATAAACCCACCTGAAAACACTTCACCCAGCGGCGTTCTCGAAATGGGAACAGGACCATAGGAATATAAAACACCAATTCCAGCCGAAATGACACCGACAGCAAGTACGATCCAATCGGTCATCCACACAAGAATCAAGCCCAAAATTAAACCCAATCCCAGCAATGTGATAATAACCATTTTAACTCGGTCAATTTCGACCTGATCTTTTACAATGGCATTATGTTCCTCGTAACCATAACCTTCTCTTCGGATCGCGCGTTTGAAATCCATGTAATTGTTGACAGCGGTGGTTGCCATATCTATGCATAGCAAAGACAGGAACATTATAGCTGCCGGCTGCCAGCGAAATGACCCGCGGAGCCAGATGCCATATAGTGTTCCAAACAAAAACGGAAATACACTGGCCACTTTTGTCTGTATTTCTACCAGTTTCAAAAAACTGCTTATTTTCAATTTGCTGTCACTCCTTAAAGCTGCGTCCGCAGCATAAACCAATGAACTCCAGGCCGTTCATGCTGCATTTAATTTTTCGTGAATATTCTAAGCAAATAGGCATTTTCAAGTAACGTCATAGGCTCAATATGAGGAAACATCAGGAACATCCGCACTATATATACCACTAAAAAAATAGCGATCAGCAGCTGCCAGAAGACCTTGTTTCCTATAAGCCTCCTCAGAGAACGGTTGAAGGGGCTGAGAGCCAACAACCCTCCAAAAGGCAGCATCATCAGACTAAGGGGGTGGAGTCCGACTGCCTTCGTGAATTCCAATTTTGACAGTGCAATCAGCGCCCTCGTCATACCACATCCCGGGCATGGCAACCCAGTGATATTTCTGATCACGCAGATACTGCCTCCTGAATAGATTGAAAAGCAGATGCCGGCCAAGACAACCGCCATTAAAAGCAGAATGACTAACTTCCTAAGGTTCACTATATTCCCTCTTCCGCTTGTACCAATGGGATTTCAATAATTACAGTCGTTCCTGCACCTAATACACTTTCAAATCTGAGTTGCCCTCCAAGTTCCGAGAGAATCTGATTTGAAACGGGGATCCCCATACCAGATCCACTTTCTTTTGTCGTATAGTATGGCTCGAGCAGATGTTCCAACTGATCCTGAGTCATTCCACTGCCATTGTCTTGAACCAGCAGCATAATAAAGCCACTTTCCTGCTTTGAGCTTATATCTATGATGCCTCCAGCCGGCATCGCTTCAACCGCATTGAACAAAACATTGACCAGCACTTGCCGAATGCCATTGATACTGGAGAACACCAGCGTATCTGTGAGTTCAGTCTTTAACTGAATGCGGTGAGATGACATTTCTATCTTAAAAAATCGACTGACATCCTCTACCAATTTTTTTAAATTAAAGATTTCTTTTTTCAAGGCGTTTGGCTTGGCATAATTCAGCATGGTTTCAACCATAGTAATAAGACGATCAATTTCAGCAGGCAAAACCGACATGGCTAGCTTGACAAAACTCGGATCGTCCAGACGTTGATCCAGCATCTGGATGTAGCCTTTGATGGAAATGAGCGGATTCTTCAACTCATGAACGACACCCGCTGACAACTGATTCATCTTCTCAATCTTGTCTTGTTGCTGCAGCAATGCGCCCATCGACTTTTCCCGTGTTTGATCCTGTATTAAAACATAGGCGGCAGGCAGATCCGGATCGCGCTCAGAAGGTACATTCACACTGATCAGCAGTATTTTGATACCCGTTGTAGTCTTGATCTGCACCTGCATCTCCCTATTGGGCCCCGGCTGTTGAATCTGGTGGATCAGCCATTCTATTTGTGCCTCAGTAAAACAGTTCATGTCTTTTACTTCTCTCAAACCTTGAGTTTCAATACCTGTCAGCAGTTTAACCGAATAATTTCTGATCAAAATTTCACCGGTTTGACTGAGGCCAAGTATTCCAACTGGAAACAAATCAAGAAATTGATAGAAGTGGTTCCTGAAGTTCTCCCGCTTAGATTCAATTTTTCTGAGTTTTGACGTTACAATAATATATTGGCGAACCATCAATATAACCGCAATAATAATGATCCCGATCAGTATACCTAGAACAAAAGACTGCGAGGGTTTGAAAGTCAAAGTCGCGCTTAAATAATAAGGCGTTTTCAGGCTGAAATAACGCATAGTGTCCCCTCCTAATATGGATCTCTACTTCATTATAAGTCATTGGAAGCCTTATGACAGCAAAGAATCGAGAATTTTTTCTGAACATAGAAAATTTATTATCCATTATCTCGAAAGATCTACATTCATTTAACCCTTCCGTCTCTATTCCAATCTATCCTGACGGACTGAATGATGGGGCATCTAATTAGCCTTTTTTGTCAGATAATTAAGGCGCGAATTGTTCTTACAAAAAAAATAAAAAAACCTCTTTTCAAAAGGTCGTTTTTCGAATATACTGTAATAGTGCCGCGCGAGGGTGGCGGAATTGGCAGACGCGTAAGATTCAGGCTCTTATGGGCGCTTAGCCTGTGTGGGTTCGACTCCCATCTCTCGCACCACTGAAAGACGATCTTCTCTAAGAAGGTCGTCTTTTCTCATTAAATGCAAAGGGGGACTTTTTCAGATGGCGACAATACTGAAAAACGACTGGCAGGAAGTACTATCGGAGGAATTTGAAAAGCCTTACTATAAGGCCTTGAGGCAATTTCTTATTCAGGAATATACGACCCAGCAGATTTTCCCTCCCATGCACGATATTTTCAACGCGCTTCATTTCACTCCATTAAAGGATGTCAAAGTGCTTCTGCTGGGACAGGATCCCTACCATGATCTCCATCAAGCCCACGGCCTCAGCTTTTCAGTCCTTCCCGGGCAAAAAATTCCACCATCACTTCAGAACATATATAAAGAACTCAATGAGGATCTTGGATGCGACATTCCGAATCATGGCTACCTTAAAAAATGGGCTGACCAAGGCGTGCTGCTTCTTAATACGGTACTGACTGTTCGGGCACACCAGGCAAATTCTCACCAAAGTAAAGGCTGGGAGCAGTTTACGGATGCTATTATCCGGATCATAAACGCTCAAGAACGGCCAATTGTCATATTTCTTTGGGGCAGACCGGCACAGTTAAAAAAAGGAATGTTGACCAATCCAAAGCACATGATATTGGAATCGCCTCACCCAAGTCCCCTTTCTGCCTATCGGGGTTTCTTTGGGAGCAGACCTTTCAGCAAAGCAAATTCCTTCCTGACGGCACACGGCGTCTCACCGATTGACTGGCAAATCGATACACTTTAAACTCCAAAACACCATAAAAAAATATTTATTTAGAATGCTTAGTCAGTCTGCTAATCCCAATTGTTCTGTTCCATGAAATATGCTAGACTTATGACATCGGGGGCATGAATGATGACGACTAAAAAGACTGCCATAAAAAGCATATTGTCATTATCTTTGCCGGCTATTATCGATATGAGCTTCGATACGCTGCTGGGGATAGCTGATACGCTTATGATCAGTTGGATGATAGGAAATGCGGCTTTATCGGCCTCTGGTTTTGTCAATCAAATCATCTTCACGCTCATTTTTGTTTTTACTGCTTTCAATACCGGAGGTACCGCCTTAATCGCGCGAAGTTACGGAGAGGCGAATTACACCAAACTCAACAAAACCGCCAGTGAATTAGTATTTCTAAACCTGGCTCTTGGGCTGCTGGTAACACTTTTGTGCTATGTGTTCAAAGACCAAATATTCTCCATCTTTCAAACCTCCGAAGCAGTTAATGTTTACATAGCAAAGTACTTTAAATGGGTTGGTCTCAGCATCCTGCCCATGTTCCTGTCTTTTTCCTTCGCCGCGATACTCCGTGGCTCAGGCAATACAAGTACTCCAATGAAAATAACATTGATAGCCAATCTCTTCAATATTGCCGGTAATTTTGTGCTCATTAAAGGACTCTTTTTCTTTTCGCCTCTCGGAATTGAAGGCGCAGCCATTGCAACCCTTTCAGCACGCTGGCTGTCCGTAACTTTGTATACCATCATTTTGTTTGATTTTAAAAAGAAAGTGCATCTTCGACTCTGTGACATGCTGCCTACCAAAGCCTTATTTGAACCGCTGCTCAAAATCAGTCTGCCTAGCGCTGCTGAGCAAGCCTTGATTCAAGCCAGCTTTTTAGCGGTCAATGTGATAATTTCAACCTTAGACACTACTTCCGAAGCTGCATACAGAATTTTGATCAACCTTGAGTCCATTTCTTACATGCCAGCGGTTGGGATCTCAATAGCGGCAGCAACTTTAACAGGAAAAGCCCTTGGTGAAAAAAATCCCGACTTGGCCTACACTACCGGAAGGCAATCGACATTTTTGGGTCTTGCCTGGGGTGTATTCATGGGGACTATGTTCCTCACATTTTTGAATTTCTGGCCAAGGTTATTTACGAGTGATCCCGGTGTTATCGAGACTATTATCCCGGTTCTCATTCTCAGCGCGTTGCTTCAGCCTTTTCTTAATGCTTTGCTGGTCATGTCAGGGGTTCTGAGGGGCTCAGGCAACACCAGAACAGTCATGCAGCTCTCGTTTTTCAGAGTATGGCTCATTAATGTTCCAATTGCCTTTATGCTGGTCAGAGTCTTGGGCTTCGATCTCAAAGGCGCTTGGTATGCTGAACTTATCTCTTACACCCTCTTCTGTGCAGTTATGTATTTGAAAATTAAACAAAAAAAATGGACTGAGATTAAAATTTGATTCTATCGGCCTATTAAAAAAGGCAGCAGTGACGTTTTCTTAAACCGAAAACTCAACCGCTGCCTTTTTTTTAACTTAAAAATTCATAGGAGTCCTTATACCAAAGCTTTAATAGCTTCAATGGCCTTTTCATAATCCGGATGCTGACTTGCAGCCGGAACATATTCCACATAGCGGATTACCCGGTCCTTGTCAATGACCGCGACACCTCTGGCCAGCAGGCGCACGTCCTCAATTGTGAAGCCATACGCGTTACCAAAAGATAGAGTTCTATGGTCTGAGACCACCTCTATGCGGTCGATGCCATGTGTACCGCAGAAGCGCTTTTGAGCAAATGGCAAATCACAGCTAATTGTTACAATGGCCACATCTTCTGACAGTTCACTGGCTTCCTCATTAAATTTGGTTGTCTGAAACTCACAGACACCTGTGTCAAGGGATGGTACAGAACTGATCACGACGACCTTCCCTTCAGTCTCCTTAAAAAACTCATAATTGGTAAGGTCTCTTTTGATTGCTGTGAAATCCATTGCTGCCTGACCAACCTTAACAGGTGCACCCGCCAATTTTTGACTCTTGCCTGCAAATACAAATTCCATTACGAAATCCTCCTATGCTGTTCGATTATACTTGATTAATTTCCCATTTTGTTTGTTTTTAAACAGTATTGGGTAAAAGAATATCGTTGACGCGATTTAAAGTGATTTGACATTACACAACGAGGTGATTAAATGCGAATCAACATTTTAATTGGCGGTTCCGCAGGACACGGGATCAATACCATTGACCAATTTTTGACCCGGCTGTTGACTAAAAAGGGCTTCCATTTCCATTCATACAAGGACTATATGTCCAGAATTCGGGGCGGCACTAACTTTACCCACGTGACACTCTCAGATCAGCCAGTACACTGTCATGATGATGCGCTCGACGTCATAGTAGCATTGACTTCAGAAATCATTAAAGAGCATTATGACAGATTAACAGAAAACGGATTGATCATTTGCGACGCTGATGTGGTACTGCCTGAGCCATGTCGTCATCAGGTAACACGTCTTAATTTCAAGGAAATTTTAAAAGAAACCGGAAATACCAAAGGGTATTCCATGGTGGCTTTGGGGGCGATTGTCAAAGCCATTGGCCTGGAAGAAAGTACTCTGAACCATCTTGTGGACAAGCGCTGGACAGAAGCAATCATTGACGCGAACACCAAAACTGCAAGAATGGCATATGAGGCGACACACTGTGTTTTGATCTCCATACCTAAGACCAATGAGGATCACCTTGTCATGTCTGGCAATCAAGCGGTTGCACTGGGTGCTCTGGCCGCGGGCGTCGGATTTTATTCCGCCTATCCTATGGCACCCTCCACAGGTGTCATGAGCTATCTGACTCAGTATGAAACCCGCTATCCTTTAGTTGTTGAACAAGCTGAAGACGAAATTGCTGCTATCAACAGCATCATAAGCGCAGCGTCAAATGGCCTCAGAAGCATGACATCCACCAGTGGCGGCGGATTCTCGCTCATGGTGGAAGGCCTGGGTTTCGCAGCAGTTGCTGAAGTACCAGTGGTCATGCTGGATGTCCAGCGGCCTGGTCCTGCTACAGGCATGGCGACTAGAACTGAGCAAAGCGACCTCAATTTTGTGCTGGATGCCTCACAAGGTGAATTCCCTAGAATTATCTTAAGCTTCAACTCTATTGAGGATGCCTTCTATAAAACGTTTAGAGCTTTCAACCTCTCTGATAAATACAGAGTCCCCGTCATTCTTCTTTCTGATCAATATCTGGCGGACTCTACATCTACGGTCAGAGAACCGGATCTTAAGGCATTGAAGATTGATCTTCATCTCGTTAAAGAAGTCAGAGAAGACTATCGTCATCACGACCTTAGAACCTTGGTACAAGACCGGGTCGTACCGGGAATGACCTCACAAATAGTCATGAATGACAGCCATGAACACGACGAAAATGGCAGTGTTACGGAAAGTGCCAGCAACAGAGCTGCTATGAATGACAGACGAATGTCTAAGCTCAATGAAATTATCAAAGAAATTGAGGAGCCACGACTGATTGGTGATCCTGAAGCCAAAGACATTCTGATTTGCTGGGGCTCCACAGCCGGAGTTGTTGCAGCCGCCGTCGACAATCTCACAGGGCAAGGCAGATCTGTTGGCGCTTTGATATTTGGAGATCTATACCCGTTGCCAACTAAGACACTTACAAAACTTATTGAGAGGGGTGCCCGCCTCATAAACGTTGAGGGAAATTACCAGGGCCAACTCAGGCAATTGATATCCAGAGAACTTGCCTATCCTATTCACCATTCCATCTTGAAATATGACGGAAGACAATTCAGCCCCGGGTATATCCTGAAGGCTTATGAGGAGATGATACAAAAGTGAAGACTTCCCCATTTGACAATCATAAAGAAAACACCTGGTGCCCGGGTTGTGGGAACTTTGGGATCCTCAGCAGCATGAAGGCCGCTTTTGAAGAGCTGGGCCTCGCTCCGGAAGATCTTCTGATCGTCTCAGGTATTGGACAAGCCGCAAAACTTCCTCATTATATCCACGCGAACGGATTTAACGGGCTTCACGGCAGAGCATTGCCTGCAGCATTTGGGGCGCATGTGGCCAATTCTAAGCTGAAACTGGTCGTCAATACAGGTGATGGTGATGCGCTGGCAGAAGGTGGCAATCACTTTATTCATGCAATACGGAAAAACATGGACATCACCCATTTAATCCATGATAATCAAGTTTATGGTTTGACAAAGGGTCAAGCTGCGCCAACGACGCCGCTCGGACAGAAGACTACCCTGCAGATTGAAGGCGTGAGAGTTGATCCACTTAATCCGGTCACTCTCGCAATTTCGCTGGGCTGTTCCTTTGTTGCCAGAGCAAATGCAGGCGACCAACCATTTATGAAGGAAATTTTGATGGCTGCGTTAAACCATCGGGGCTATGCACTTATAGACATTCTTCAGCCTTGCGTCACGTTCAATAAAGTCAACACTTATCAGTGGTTCAAAGACCGTGTTTATGCTGTTCCTGAGTCTTATGATCCCTACGATAAAGTCGCCGCATTCTCAGAATCTCTGAAGTGGGGAGATGACGGCATCCCTATCGGCATACTTTACAAAGAGGACAAGCCAGCCTATTATGACAGGCTAGACCATATTAAAACAGACCATCTTGCTGCAGTGGAACGAAAACCTACAGATATCCAGCCACTGCTTAATCAACTGAAATTCTAGAAGTGAAATAAATCAGCTTCAGAAATAAAAGGACAGCCGTAACTCGGGACTGAGTTGGGCTGTCCTTTTTTGTTTCGATTATTCGAATAAAATTCATGAGCGGGTATAACTAATCGTATTATTAGGCAAACCCTCTACTGCTGTCCACGAAAACTAAGCCGCAAATTATCATGAGCGATCAGGGCTGCGGCGCCTAAAGCCGGCGTAAAGCGGTACATGCCGCCCTCACCCACATAGACGCGATTTAAATTTCGGTGTGCGCTTAATTTGTTCAAAGATTTGTTGATTTCTCGGTTCATGATGCTATTGGCGTTGTACATGCCGGTAATCAACACCATCTCCGGATTGATGGCATTGATTACATAGGAGAGCACGGTCCCAATATAGCCTCCTGTTTCACGAATGACTGAGAGGCTCAACCTGTCGCCCTGAACCGCATAATCATAGATCTGCTTGGCCGTGACCGCAGTCAGATCCCCCTTCAAATCCTCGACAAGCTTGGAAGTGCTGCCCTCTTTAAGTTTGATCAAAAACCGCTCTTCAATGCCAATAGTAGATGCAACGGCATTGAAGCATCCCGATTTTCCGCATTTACATTTAATGCCCCGGTTACTGACCCGGACATGAGCAATGTTCCCCGCACCCTGATTGAACCCCTTGACTATGGCATCCTGATAATAGTAGGCAGAGGTAATCTGCTCTCCAATATCCAGAACAAAGAAGCTGAAGGCGTCCTTAGCTTTACCATATAGTTTTTCACTGACTGCAACGGCATTAGATTTAGTTTCAATTCGAATAGTTTCACAGCCAAGTGTGAGAATGCGATCTTGCCATTCCTGTTTACGAATCAGGACATTACTGCCGAGCAAAAAGCTGTCCAGAGCGTAGGGTTCCGCTTCGACAGCGATGCCAATGCCAAGACACCGGCGGTTTGAAAGATGGCGCATGATTTCCTGAATGACTCGGGTGACATTATCCAGAATTCTGCTTCCGGAACGATCCCCAAACATAGATAAATCATCCTCTGTCAGGATCCCGCCACTCATTGTCATTCCGCAGGAAGAGATCCCATATTTGGAGACATAGATACCTATCATGTAATGATGCTTTTCATTCAATGTAAGTACCGTGGGACGTCTGCCCCCAGTTGACTCACCTGTACCCTTTTCATCAATCAGTCCGTCAGATTTCAACGCTTCAGATAAAATCGAAATTGTCGCGGGAGACAGGCCTGAATATCTGGCTATGTCTGATTTGGAAATTTCACCGAATTTCTGAATGATTTGCAGAATTGTCAATCGATTGACCCACTTAATCTGATCCTGTGTCAAAGGCAATGTGATTTCCAAGTTATCCCCCACTTTCTTTAGCGGCTAAAATAAGTTGTTAATAAGAAGATAACATAAAGTAGTCAAGTCGGCAACCTCTTCCCCTTAAAAGGATGTGACGTTTATCTCAGAAAATGTAAAAAGGCTGCCGCTGCGTCGCGACAACCTTTGTAAACTTACCGATTTATAGATGTCAACTTTTTTATGATCCTTCAAGTTTCGAAACACTATTCATCAATTTCTTTAAAATGTACATCCTCTGCAGCACTGTATTCCGATCGGTCTACCCCCGTACCCACAGTAGGTTCTGCATGTTGTTCCGCAGACCGCTTGCCGGGCTCCCCAGTTTCACTGGCATTATAGCTGCCGCTGGCTCCGAAAGGTCCAAAACTCGAACTTCCGTTTGCTTGTTGCCACTCCGCTTCGGCCTGATGCATGGCTTTAAGATATTGACTTCTCCTCCAGTAATGTCTCACTATAAGCAAAGCCAAGATTGCCAAGCCTATTGGTGTCCCGAGCAAAAAACTGCCTGCTGCAAAAATCAGCCAAAACACGACAAAAACAATGGTCAATATTATGAGCAGCCCTGTAAATCCCGAATATGATTGGTACATGGTTTTCACTCCCTTGAAGCCATTGTAATATGGTAATCATGTCGATTCAATAAAAAAAGCATTAAGTTTTAAAAAAGATCGCATGACAATCATGCGATCTTCCTTAAGAATTATGAAATCAATAGGCTGCATTGCTGTCTTCATTCAAGACAATAGCCACCGAAGCACTTGCGCCAATCCTGTTTGCACCGGCGCCAATCATTTCCAGCGCGATTTCTCTGCTCCTGATTCCACCGGAGGCTTTGACGCCCATTTGAGAACCCACAATACTTCTCATAAGCTCGATATCCTCAGCAGTCGCACCACCGGAACTGAAACCGGTGGATGTCTTGACAAAATGAGCGCCGGCAGCTTTGGACAGTCTGCATGCACGAATTTTTTCTTCTCTGGTCAAGAGACATGTTTCAAGAATGACCTTCAGAATCGCTTTTCCTTCAAGTGCGGCGACGACGCCTTCAATATCCTGCCTGACAACGTTATCATCCCCGTTTTTCAGAGCAGCTATATTGATCACCATGTCTATTTCACATGCGCCATCTGCGATCGCTTGACGGGTCTCAGCAGCTTTGACGGCAGTCACACTGGCGCCAAGCGGAAAACCTATGACTGAGCACACTTTGACAGCAGAGTCTTTTAATGCCTCAGCCGCAGCTGAGACATAATAAGGATTGACACAGACTGACCAGAAGCCATGCGTCTTCGCTTCTTCACAGACCTGCAGAACTTGTTCACGTGTTGCATCAGCTTTTAAGATCGTGTGATCAATGTAGCCTGCAAGATTCACGGTCAGTCCTCCTTAAAGTACAATCAGTTTGTCTCCGTTTTTAATGCCGGCAGCATTGCCCTCATCAATATCAAGGTGCATTTCGAGTGCATAACTCTTATGAACTCTTACAAGCACGTTGTCAAAAACTAAACCACGCTTTCCCTCAACTTTAACAGAAACAATATCCTTGTCCTGGACGCCAAATTGCTCAGCATCACTCGTGTGCATGTGAATATGGCGTGCTGCAGCGATGATGCCTTTATCAATAAACACTTCGCCTTTTGGTCCAACGATCTTAGCGCCCGGGCTGTCAGCAAGGTCACTTGAATCTCTGACTGGCGGTACAACGCCAAGTGTAAATCCATCTGCCAGTGAAACTTCAATTTGAGTTTCGTTTCTGGCAGGTCCCAGGACGCGCATAGTAAATGATCCCTTAGGCCCTACAACCTCGATCTTTTCATGGCAAGCAAATTGGCCTGGCTGGGAAAGATCCTTGAAGACAGTCAGCTCATAACCTTCACCGAAGAGAATGTCAATATGTTCTTTGCTCAAATGAACGTGACGGTTCGATAATCCTACTGGTACATATCCTTTAGACATTAATAAACCTCCTATTTTGTATACACTATACATAACATTATCATGGATTATGTCTATTTTGTCAAATCTGAATGCGACCGCTTATTATACTTCATTTTGGGCAGCGCTTAGAATAACATTGGCAAATTCCGCTCCTCTGGTCTTGATCTCTCCATGTCGTTCCTGCTGTTCCATTACAGGCTTCTCATCCGTCCCCTCAATAAAAACAAAAGCTTCAAAAGAGGCTTTGATTGATTTAAAGAATAACTCCGCGACAAGCTTTGCACCGTCACTTTCATTTTTTTTCTGAACGGCACCTGCAGTCACCAGAAGTAAACCTTTTTTAGATTTAGAAACGACCTGTTCCTTCAGCATGAATTTCCTGGTCCATTTAACTTGAAAACGGTCGATCATTGTTTTCGTCAAGGCACTCACTGAATTGAAATAAAAAGGCGTTGCCAGTATGACACCATCTGCCTCATCCACTGACTTCAAAACGAACGCCATGTCGTCCTCGAAAACACAGCGTCCCGTATCTGCGCACTGATAGCAGCCTGTGCAGGGATGGATTTTCATTTTTCTCAGATCAAAGCGCAACAACTCGAAACGATCAAGATCCATACCTGCTAAAAGCAGATCCAGTGCCTGATCCGTGTTCTTTCCAGGTCTAGGACCGCCAAATATTACGACGAGCTTTGGCTTCACTTTGAATAGACCTCTGGTTTCAGAGTCGCTACAAATGGCAAATTGCGATACTTTTCAGCATAATCTATACCATAACCAACAATAAATTCATCAGGAATAATAAAGCCGGTATAATCGACTTTAATGTCTGCTTTTCGTCTCTCAGGTTTGTCCAGAAGTGAGATGATAGACAGACTGGACGGTTTGCGGGCAGAAAAATTGTCATAAAGATACTTCAGGGTTAACCCGGTATCAATTATATCCTCTACAATCATGACATGCTTACCCTCAATACTGTAATCCAAGTCTTTGACGATCCGAACGACGCCCGAACTTTCCGTCGAGCTGCCATAGCTGCTGGCGGCAATAAAGTCGATCTGGATTGGAACACTCACTGCTCGCATCAAATCGCTCATGAATACATTTGCACCTTTCAAGACACCAATCATCAACAGCTCTTTGCCTTTATACTTTTCAGAGATCTCTTGTCCAAGCTCCTGCACTCTCGCAGCAAGCGCTTCCTGGCTGATTAAAATTTCCTTAATGTCATGATTCAAAGGATCACCTCATTTTTTTTTGTGGGGTTGTACTGATATTATAACCTGTACATGGCTAAAGTACCACCCTGGTGCTTCGAAATCCAACTGTTGTTGATCATATTCAAACAATCGGGTCATTATCCCGATGAGTCCACAAATAAACCATCGGAATAATTATCAGAGTCAGCAAAGTTGAAACCATCAATCCTGACATCAGAGCTACCGACATGGGCACAAATAAGGCGCTTCCGGAAAGTGCCAGCGGTACCAGACCAATGACTGTTGTGATTGTAGTCAGCATAATAGGACGAAACCTTTTTTCGACCGCATCAACACAAGCAGTTTTTACTGATTTTCCCTCCGAGCGCTCAGCATTGATGAAGTCAATCAGTACAATTGCGTTGTTGACGACTATGCCGAGCAAACTCACAATTCCAAGCATTGCTACAAAGGACAGCTCAAAGCCTAGGAAATATAACCCTAAGAAAGATCCAATCGCAGACAGGGGTATGGTGAGGAGAATAATCAGCGGTTGTGTGAAGGATCTGAATTGAAAGAGCAGAACAGAATAGACCAGCATCACCGCGAGAACAGCCGATGAACCAATATTACCAAAGTTCTCGACGATCTTTTCGTTTTCGCCGTCAAACTTAAACGCAATCCCGGGGTAATCTGCCGGATCAATCTGCTCGACAATGGCCTTTTGAATATCCACCGCATTGTAACCTGGTGCTATGTCGGACATGACGACAGTCGCCAAATCGCCCTTGTAGGATTTGATGACAGCATATTCGCTGGCCAAAGCGATCTCTGAAACAGTTTCCAGAGGCACTTTCAGGTCAGATGCCGCCGCTTTGATCTTCAAATTTCTGAGATCATCCAAACTGGCCACATTACTTTTTAATACGATATCATAATCCCCATCGTCAAGTCGAATGGTAGTCGCGGCCTGACCTCTGAGCGCCAGACTAATCTCACTTTGAAGGTCATATTGGGTCATGCCCAGGCTGCCGGCGAGCTCCAGATCAGGCTTAACCACATATTCGAAAACGCGGTTTTCAAAATCAGTGTCAACTTTTGCCGTACCCTCCACCTGAGAAATCAACTTTTGAAGCTTTTCAGCGGCCTCTCCAAGCTGATCCAGATCACTTCCCAGCAGCCTGAGCTGCACCGGCGCCCCAATAGGTTCCGCCTGCTCCAATAATTTAACGGATACCCGTCCCCCTGTCACGACGTGGTCCAATTTTTGCTGAAGCTCTGCTGCGTAAGTTTCCAGAGTCATTCCACTATTTCCAGACGCCAAGGCCTCCATGTCCACTCTGAGCATCATTTGCGCTTTGTCATTAGAGTTCGGGACGATTGGCAGCGTATTGTAGAACTTTGGAAGGCCGCCGCCCACAGCTGTCGTATTGGAAAGGATCAGCCGCTCAGCGCTTAAAATCTGATGTACATCCTTGACGAGCGCTTCTGTTGTTTCAATGGAAGACGCATTTTCTGAGCGCACATCAATATATATTTTATCCGTGTCAGCGTAAGGGAAAAATTTCAAATTCAGTGAGAGACCGGCATAAATCGTGAACCCCAGCGTTGCCAATACCAGTATTAACGTCAGTACTCTGAATCTGAAAGCCGCCAGCAGCGCCCTTTCAAAAAAAAGTCTGATCACACCCTTCCCCCTGCCAGATGTTTTGGACGGACCCAGAAACATATAAGCCAGCGGAGGTATTATCAAAATAGCGACCAAATAGGACACCGACAACGAAATCATGATGATGCTCGGCAGACTGGCAATGTATTCACCCGCGATTGAAGGCAGCAACATAAAGGGCAAGAATGCGCCGATGGTCGTCAGTGTCGACGTCAGCACAGGAACCGCAACCTCTCTGGCTCCGCTAACGCAGGCCTCAGCGCGATCAAACCCCACATCGAGTTTTACCTGAATGGAGTCAATGATCACAATAGCATTGTCCACAAGCATCCCCAGCGCCACGATCAATGCAGCAATTGAAATCTGGTGAAGCTCAATGCCCAGATACCCCATAAAAATAAACGAAATCATTATTGAGGCTGGAATAGCGGTTGAAACGATCAAGGCATTTTTCAAGCCCATTCCAAGAAGCACAACCACCAAAACAAAGACGACACCCTGCAGCAGATTCATCATAAAGTCATTGACAGACTTTCTGACATTTTCCGGCTGATCAAGGACGCGCTCAATCTTGAGATCGCTTGGCAGCGATTCCTGAAAACGACTGATTACCTGGTCGACCTCATCGCCGACCAAGACGACATTTTCATTCTTTTGAAAATATCCCGTCAGCAGAATCGCATTTTCACCATTCTGCAGAATCTTGTAGGATGTGTCTGCATCCTGAAAAGAAACCTCCGCAATTTCACTGAGAAAAATTGTTTGACCCGACTGTGGTGAAACACCTATGTTAAGGGAACGAATTTGATCAAGACTGGTCAAACGTCCGGAGGTCCTTAAATTAACGCTTGTGCCCTGCTGCTCAATTTGACCTGAAGGAATTTCAACGTTTTGTGCCTGAAGCATGCCAAAAAGCTCTCTCATGGAGATCCCGACCGCATTTAGTTTCTTGTAATTCACCTCAACAACGACTTCGCGTTCCTGCTTGCCCATTATTTCGAACCGTTTCACGCCCTGGATGCTCTTTAACTCATCTTTAAGCTGAAGCGCCAGATCATTGAGTTCATTATAAGTATAGTTTTCACCCGAAAGCGTGACCATTAATCCCGCTGTTTCCACGAGATCCGTATTGGTCTGAATTGCTTGACATTCCGGTGGAAGTTCCGACTGCAGTATATCCATTCTGTCTTCCAGATCGTTCCAAGCCGTCTGTACCTCTGTTCCGTAAATCAATCTTAAAAAAGTGACGGACGCACTATTGAAGGAATAGGTATAGGCATAGTCATAACCTTCAATTTCTTCAACTTCACTGACAATCTTTGAGGTTACGCGGTCTTCCACTTCTGATGGTGACGCGCCAGGGTAAATGACCGAAATCATTGCGACAGGCGCATTGATCTCAGGATACTCTTGTCTGGGACTAATATAAAAGTTATATGCGCCAGCCGCTATGAGGAGCACCAGCACAAAAAGAGTAATTTTTCTGTTCAGTATCGCAGCTTCTATCCATCTTCTCATCCCGGTCACCTCGTGACGCTGACGATCTCAACATCATCCAGCGGATTCACAAGCTTCATGCCTTTTACAATGACCTGATCACCATCATCAAGGCCCTCAACATACAACTCGTTGTTCTGTACTGCCCGGATGACCACATTTTTCTTAATTGCCCTACCTTCTTCCACTATGTAAACAAAATCATTTTCCCCGGAAAGCACAATATCAATTGGGAGCTTGACAGCTTTGATTTCACCTTGGCGCACGAAGATTTCCGCCATGGCTCCAATCAGATATTTGCCGGCTGGCAGCGTCACCTCAACCTCATAGGTTTGGGTTGCGGGATCAGGAAGCTTTCCAATGTTTGAGATTGATGCATTGAAAGTGTGATTGTCATAGACCACCTCCACCTCACGCTCAAATTCGTCCTTCATCAAAGTCTCGGATGACATGCCAAACACAGCAGTTGCATCTTGACCCTCCAGCATCAGGACAGGATAACCGGCTGAAACCAGATCGCCCTTTTTATAAAACACTTCGAAAACGACGCCGCTTCTCGGCGCATAGAGCTTGGTATCCTTCAAATAGCTATCGCTCAGGCTTAATCCCGCCCTTGCTTGCTGTACCTGTGCTTCAGCCGCTTTGAGTTCAGCTTTTGTCACTGAAACCTGCAGCTCAACCCCCTCCAGCTCCGCCCTGGAAATAGCGCCTTGATCATAGAGTGCTTTGAAATCCTCCAAGGTTTTTTCAAGGTGCTCCAGTGAAATTCGGGCTTTTGAAGCGACCTCTTCAGCAGCTTTGATCCCGGCTGCACTGCTGCTGACACCGCTGCTTTGAGCCTGATTGTCCAGTCTCGCCAACAATTGGCCTTTCTTGACAGAATCTCCTGTTTTGACAGTTAATTCAGCTATTTTACCTGAAGACATAAAACTAAGCGACTCTGTTGAATCTGCACTGATTCGACCAGTGTACATCTGCTTCAGTGCATGGTTTTCCGAATGAACTTCAACCACTTCAACGGGCTGTTTAACAGGCTCAGATGTCGATATTTCAATCTTATTGCACGCAGTGCCCATCAACCCCATCAGGAGGGTCAGCATTAATGGAACGACTCTTAGCTTAAACATGCCAACATCCCTTCTTTCTAATACTACGGCTGCAAATCAGTAATGAAATAGTTACCGGAGAACCTTCAGCGGACGTCTGAAACTGATTAGTCAAACCTGGTCACCAAATCTCTGAAATAAAAATCTATAATCATCCTGAGCTCGTTCTCAACAGCATCTCGTTCAAAAATCACAGTTCTGGCCACAAGATCTTTGATAGCTTCAACTATGCCTTTTGAAATTAAGCGGCCCAGGGCTTTAAGATTTTGAACCGAGTTGCGACTGGCAATGGTTTCGAGAACATACTTTTCAAGCACGGAGAAAATTATTCCGGACAACTCATTCATGGCATCAGAAAAAACCGTACCCTCCGACCCATTGAACAGAATCAGAATTTCATCACGGTATGCCTCAATGGCAGTGGCGATTTCACGGACGAACTGTTCTCGAAATCGTATATAGTCTTCTGATGGCAAAGGCATTTCCTCATGGATCTGAACTGATTCAAGCAGTGATTTCAGAACCTGGTAAGCAGGACTGACCACGTCTTCAAACAACGACTGTTTTGAGCTGAAATACCTGTATATATTTCCTACGGTGATCTCAGAGCTCTCTGCAACTATTCTCATAGACGCTTGCCCATAGCCCTTTTTAAGAAATTCCGCCTGGGCAGAAGACACTATGCGTCTTCTAACTTGCTCTTTTAAGACCTGCATATGATAAACTCCTGTTCATTTTTAATTAAATTATACCCTCAAAATGATAATTCAACAACTATGGATTGACTTTCATCACATGTCGATGTGTATTTAAACCCCACGCAAAAAAGTCCGTTCCTCAATAGCGCTTCCTTTTGTGCAAGGAGTGCTTCTGAAAACGGACTAGTACAGTGGTTTTGAAATTTCTGTGCAAAAGAACATTCAACCTGTTGGCAAATTTCAGGCTTATAATCCATTGTTATATTGCACAGTTATTTTGGGGAATGTACTACTAGTCCCCGGTAAATTCAAGAACTATTACCCCTGAAGACGCGGTTATTTAATCAAACAAAGAGGATTTCCTGCTCAGACAGCCTGAGGCGGTCGTTCCCTTTCAATTTGTACAGGGTTTGACTATCCAGTCTTTGCTCATTAAGATAGGTACCGTTCAAAGAGTCCAGATCCTTTAAAAAATACCCTTGGTCCAAGTGGTGCACTTCTGCGTGAAGTCTGCCGATGGTTATGTCATCATCAATAATCACATCACAAAGTGCTGTGTTTCTTCCAATACGCGTTACTGGCTTCGAAAGTTCAAAAATCTTGCAGGCTTGTTGATTTTGAAGAACAAGTTTTCCCTGCAGCTTCTCCTGTTCAGACAATAATGTTGTGCCTTCGAAATCAGGTCTGTACATTGATATTTTACTATGCGTTGAAACGCCGTGACGAATCAGATTATGGCTTTCCTCACCAATCTCAGCTCTTGAGAAAACCGTCTTTTCTGGTATTGATTTTTCTTCCCGTTTACATAATCGTTTAAAATACTCGATCAGGCCACCATTGCTGTGACTGGAGTCTATCACCTTTGGTTTCACAATCTGATGAATTTTGCCTCCTGCTTTTACCTTAGCTGTTTGCACTGATTGTTCGACAACGAGCGGTTGTGATGTCTCATATCCTGAATTTATGACGTTTAAAGGTTTGTTTGAGTATGGATGAAGGTCGTCGCGATCCGCCATCTCCGATTCAACTGGCTTTGAGTTTGAAGCAAACCAGTGACGAATTACATTTACAAGCGCAGTCTGTCGCTCATATCTATGCACCGTCGATTCAGACAATGACTTAAACGCCTCAAAGCCTTCCGGTTTCAAACTCAAAGCAGCTATAGGCACTAAACTGTTCAAGAACTGCTGCCATTTTTCTTCAAAGCTTGGTTCAGTATTCCGCGTTGGCATATAAATTAATTCTATACGTTTTTTAACTGTGTGATAACAGATTTGTGAAGGTGATATGCAGAAATGATCCAGTCTAAGATAGTGCTTCGCTGCCTGAGCCAAGATTTGGACGGTTTCTTCCAGTATCGATAATAAATCATGATAATCGACCGCTGTTCTGCGAAGCCATTGTTCAAGCGTCATATGACTGTGAAACGCGTAAACCAATTGAACATCATCATCCTTTTCCCGCAGTAACGGGATCAGGTAGGGACGCTCCGGATAATGGGTCAGGACATTCAGCTCAAACATATTGATGTCCGGCAAAGTGATTCCTAATCTGTAGATTCTCTCCTGCCCTTCAAAACCATTCTGCAGCATCATAGGTGAATGCCTTCCACAATCAAACGAGTTTGAATGGTGATATTTTCCGTATCTATGTTATCCAGGATATTCGTCATAATTTCAGTAATCTGAGTTCTGAACAACAATGCCAGACCAATAAGCACAACCACGAGAACGACGAGTTCGACTGTGCCCAACCCACGTGTATCCATGACAGCCATTTGTAATCTTTCAAAATTCTTTTTCATGTGTTTATCCCTCCCAAAAAAATTGGACTGATCAGCAATAGCATCAACACACCAAATTGAAGCAGCGCTGGCATCATCATTCCTAATTGTCCTTTAACATGACTTGCAGCTTCTGTCTGCTCCGCGATCATTTTAAAATCATCCATCCAGTCGTGAAGCAACCCGATTAGATCTGCTTCTGATTTTCTTTCACCATAGAGGCAACACCTTGCCCAACTTTTTGTGCCTGAATGATTGAAGGTCAGAAGCCGTAACAATGCCAATTCATAATCCCCCCCATTCTGCAGTCTAATGCGGGTTTCGTGCCAGACAGGAAATGCCCTCCAGATTAAACTATCACTTTCCATGGCCATTATTAGTGCTTTCCTTAGACTATGTCCACTTTGAATAAGCAGACCATACCTATAAGACATTGAAAACAAAGCTCTGTCCAATTGTCTGCTTCTGGTTAACTTTCTTTCGCTCAACCCTTTGATAATGATCAACGGCACCATAAGTAATCCCATCAATACGCACAGTACTGTATTAATCAAAGACAAGGATAAAGCCTGACGCACTCCCAGGATCAAAACTAAAAATGCCGGCATCAACAACCCTGCTTCTTTCATCAAACTCGCTCTCTTAATACTTATGCCATAACAAGCGTATGTTTCTGTCATTTCGTTCCATTTAAGCAGTGCTTTCCGACCATGTCGCCTTAGAACCGACTTAATGATTCAGATCAACCCCTTGGTCTTCAGTTGAATCAATCTGGTTCGTTCAAATAGAATAGTTCCGCCTTCCAGCGCCAGAGCTGCTGTCATCATCAGAACTCTGCCGCCAGGTGTTGTATAGAGTAAACTCAGATAGTCCGCATATGTCGCATTGAGCAAAAACAGCACTAGCAGCGGCATCTTCGATGTCAGCCTGAACTCTAGGACCTGATCCGTCATTTTTCGTATGAGTTGCTGTTTATGGAGAATATGTCCGCCAATCCAAACCGATGAACGCTTTAGGACAATGGTCATATCATGTCCGCAGCTTTCTGCGTGAAGGAGCTGTCGCGAAAGATCTGTCGCTTCCTCAAGATCAAATTGTCGAGCCAGGCGACCTAGGCCTGATGTCAGCGGTGTGCCCAACTGCATCAATCGGCTGAGTTTTTTCAGTTCGAAGGCGAGGGGTTCACAAGCGGTGGAAAACTCATCCACTGTTTGGTCAAAAGCTCTTTGAAGAGATTTGCCAGTCGACGTCGTTGAAGCGATTAAAGACAGAAAACGTGCGAAATCAGATAGGAACTCATCTTTTGTTTGGACAGCTGCCATTTGTGCCTGATAATTCATTGCCGGAAGCTTGATTAACAGCACAAATACAAAGAAACCAGGATTTTCAAATAAAATCCATGTGGAAAGGATAGTATCGATTGCCAATATGAGCCACAATCGGATTCGACGTACGGATGGCGTCACGCGGTACCATACCGGCTGAATCAGCTTAAAGTATTTAAGCATAGCTCGATACGCGATCGAAGACGTCTGTCTTCAAGACTCGGCAGCCTTCTGTGATCACCGTTTCAAAATCGAGCCTGCCTTGACGATATCCCAGCACCTGAATTATTTCCTGAATTCTTCTTGAGCCATCTGCGTCCTTTTTCAAATGAATGATCCAGTGGATGCCTGACCCAATTTGCCGCCGGATCCCTTCAGCAGTTCCATGACTTGCCATCATAGCCATGGCCTCTATTCGGTCAAGCATATCAGCTCCAGAATTTGAGTGACCTGTAGACATGGAGCCATCGTGACCAGTGTTAAGAGCCTGCAGCATATCCAAAGCTTCAGCACCCCTGATCTCTCCGACGACCATTCTATCAGGCCGCATTCTCAGCGCCGTACGAATCAGATCAGACATAGTTACTTCCAGAGCTTCACCTGCAGCAGACGGACGCGTTTCAAGGCGTACAAGATTATCGATACTGTTCAAATTGAGTTCAGCGCTGTCCTCTATTGATATAACCCGCTCTCCTTTTGGAATACAACGGCTCAGACAATTTAAAAGCGTCGTTTTTCCTGAGCTTGTGCCTCCGCTGATCATTAAATTCTGCCTGGCTTTAACAGCGCCCACCAGAAATGACATAACGCGCTCATCCATCATCCCTCTGTCCTTTAACGCTTCCAGCGTCAACAAGTCTTTTCTGAATTTTCTAATGGTCATATAAGGACCATCCAATCCAACGGGCTGCATAACGACATTCAGCCGAGCGCCGTCTCTCAGTCTTGCGTCTACAATGGGATCTCTGTAATTGACGCGTCGGTCTACTTCTGACACCATTTTCTGAATCAGCTGACGCAGCCTTTCGTTCGAAACCGAGATGCTGAGGCATTCCATGGTATTTTTTCTTTCAACAAAAATTTTCGAGGGTCCGTTAACCATGATTTCGGTTACCTCAGGGATCCTTCAAATATGAATCCAGAAAATCATAACCCTGAATGCGCCAAAGCCAACTTTGTGCCAAGCCGATCTTTTCCATTGTGCTCAAGTGGCTTAAGGATTCGTTGCTTCGTACAAACACTTCAATTTTTTGTTTCAAATCACCGGTATCTTCAAGATTCTCACTCAACACAGCCGCTAATTCTGCGCAAAGCGAATCATACAATAGATCCTCATGCTCCCCTAACAGATAAATTATCTTCGCCCTCCTGCCACAATATTGCCAACACAGTCCGTCAGGGTTTCAAATTGACCATCAAACGCACCTTCCAAATGTATAGCAGATGGATGGCGGCTTCCCCTGCTAGAGATCAAGTAGCCTCCAATACCGAATTGCCGGTTTTTGATCATTTCAGTCCATGCCACGGCCGATTCTACTTCTCTTGGGTGGTCACAGATCCAAATGGTACTCTTCACAAACGGGATGAGTTTTATAAGCATTTCTCTCCAATCCGTCCCACACCAGAACCACATTGAGTGAGGCATACCCATGACTGCATTCGTCAGCTTATCCTGCCACTGCGGCAAGAAAAGTGCACTGACGTCCTGAGGTCTATGACACAGACTGTAGCAGCCACCTTCACTGAAAACTGCATCTTCCCCTTCCCATAACCATTCCGTCAAAGTTTCGTCGACTTTTCCTGAAATATTCGCAATAGTTGTCAAATCAATGACAACTGCTAAAGGATCCAGATGGTAAAGCTGCGCTTTAAACCCTTCAAAGGCTTGACGCTGCTGATAACATGACTGAAATGAAAAAATGAAGTGAAGTCCTCCGGATTCACCCATGGCTTTAATTGTGCCCATCTGTTTCTGAATTGCTCTGTTCAACGCATCGATGGGCTCATAAATTGAGAACTCGTTTTCGGCAGGAATGAAGGCATCTGTCAGAACAAGGACTTTGACGCCTTTTGCTAGCTCAGCGTTATTCAGAGAGGTGCGGGGCCCTGCGGCTATACCAGAAAAATCTTCAGCCTGTACAGCTAAACGCCATAGCCTTTCCTCTGAGAACAGTCTAATCCTCCAAGAAACCAGTCCGGATGAAAGACAAGCCTGCTCTATTGCTGCAAGGTAATCCTCCTCTGGATAGTAAAGGCATACTACCATGAGTCCACTCCTTTCAATATTCGTCTACTTAATATTACCATAATTTGTTATTTCGTCAACCATAATTTTCCTTTATTGTTATAAAATAAAAGAAACTGTCATCACGGCGTCATAAATGACTGCCATAACAACAGTTTCCCAGTGATTTCGCAATTATTTTTTTCCTTTTTTTTGTGCTCTAAGACGTTCCTTTTCTGCCAAATGCCGCTTATACCTCGATTCAGAAAGATACCAGGTGGCTGTACCGAACAATATTCCGCCAATTGCAAAAAAGAATACAGCCGCACCCAATTGAATCAGGATCTCTGAAGTAAATTTAAATTTTAAAGACACACCCAGAAGCAATATATAGATCAGGCTGGTCATCAGTGTCCAGGTGATCAGTCCCTGTTTGATGACATAATGACGCATCCCCTTTTGCCGCATCACAGCCCATCTCTCCATAGCCATTGATTCACGCTCTGCACGGCGCGCCTGGCTTTCCCGTGCCCTTGACTGTGCACGCCTTGCCTTCTTTTCCTGCGGCGTCAGTTCCACTTTTTTCTCTCCTGCCATATGCTCCCCCATGCTTTCAATAAATTTCTAAAACACGCCTTCTGCGACCAAATCGCGATCCGGCAAATCTGACGCGTAATCAGCCATTTTGATTATAACATGATCCGAGAGCTCAAGGGTTGTATCAAACCAAACGGTTATCCCCTCAGTTTCAATTGCTTCAAACAGTTCTGCTTCACCTTGACGCAATCCTCCGACCCTGACCAGGGTCAGATCGTGAATAGCTCAGCAGCTGCCTTCAGTCGTTCTGTATACGACCAGCGCCTTCTTGCCCGCAGTCTTTAGAAATGAAAGAGCTTGAGGATGAAATTCAATCACAAGGCTCACCTCCTGTCTTCATTATACACTTAAGTCCTGTGAAACGCTTCAGTAAAAATGTCCAATTAAACGAATCGGTGAATTATGATGTTTCAAAAAAATAAAAAAGGAAATTGAAAGCAACAGGGAGTCGGGGAATCCGACTTAAGATGCACCAATTTCCTTTTTACTTCTTAATTAGATAGGATAGACATTTTGTTCACTGTCGACCAGGGTATTGTCAATGCTATATTTCTCTGCCATGCGAAGCTTGAAGAAATCCAAGGCGACCTGAGGAAAGAGGACATAGGTCAATACATCTTCAGGACTTTCCATATACATACCAATTTCTTTTTCTTTGGCTTCCAAAACAGGCTCAAGCAAATCTGCCGGTCTGCAGGTAATCACTTCTTCATTCCCTATGATCTTACGAATGATCTCGTCCTTGATAGGCACTGCCGGTCTGCCATACATGCCTTTGACATAGGCTTTGACCTCATTTGGCACCATTTTATAGCGCTCTCCCGTGATGACATTCAACACAGCCTGAGTACCAATAATCTGGCTCGTCGGTGTCACCAGCGGCGGATATCCCAAATCCTCTCTGACACGAGGGACTTCTTTCAAAACATCATTATATTTATCAAGCGCATTTTGTAGTTTCAGTTGTGACACTAGATTGGACAGCATGCCACCCGGTACCTGGTAAACTAAAGTATTTATGTCCATGCCCAAAATTTTAGGATCCATCAGGCCAGTTTCAAGCGCTTTTTCGCGCATTGGAGCAAAGTGCTCCGCAACGTCATTCAGGATCTTGAGATCAAGGCCTGTCTTGCGTTCAGTTTCATTCAGCATGGCAACCATGGCCTCTGTCGCAGGTTGGGATGTTCCAAGAGCAAATGGTGAGATTGCGGTATCAATTATATCAACACCTGCTTCAATAGCCTTCATGTAAGTCATATCCGCCAAACCACTTGTACAGTGGGAATGGACTTCAATTGGAACGTTCACACTGCTTTTCAAACCCTTGACAAGATCAAATGCTGTGTAGGGTGTCAACAATCCGCTCATATCCTTGATACAAATGGAATCTGCGCCCATTGAAACCATATCCTTAGCCAACACGATAAAGGACTCGATGGTGTGTACAGGTGAAACTGTAAATGAAATTGCTGCTTGTGCATGAGCGCCTTCTGCCTTGGTGGCAAGGATCGCGGTTTCGATATTTCTCAAGTCGTTGAGCGCATCAAAGGTTCGAATGATGTCAATGCCATTAAATACGGCAAGTTTTACAAACTCTTTGACAACATCATCCGGATAATTTTTGTACCCAAGCAGATTCTGACCTCGAAGCAACATTTGAAGCTTCGTATTTTTGACGCGCTTTCGAATCAGTCTCAAGCGGTCCCAAGGATTCTCGTTGAGGAATCGAAGGGAGGCGTCAAAAGTTGCTCCACCCCAAACTTCCATGGCGTGATAGCCTACAGAATCCATTTTTTCTAGAATGGGCTCCATTTCACTTGTTTTCATGCGCGTCGCTATGAGGGATTGATGTCCGTCTCTCAAAACAGTTTCAGTTATTTTAACGGGGGTCATAACATTATTGCCTCCTCAACAAAATCAAAAACACTCTTCTACTAGATATTATCACCCGATTTGCCTAATGTACATTTGATTTGAAAAGTGATAATATAGTGATGACTTTTATTAATTAGGTAATTTCAAATATTCCTTCGTTTTTTAAGGAGGCACAACATGGACTCAACTGACATTAAAATTCTTGAAATTTTGCAGACTGACGGCCGCATTTCCATGAAGGAACTCGGCAATCTCGTCGCACTGTCTCCACCAGCTGTCAGCGAACGGGTCAAACGCCTTGAAGAGTCTGGTATTATTCAAGGTTATGCCGCAGTCGTCGATCCTAAACTGTTGGGGAAACGCGTTTTCGCAATCATTAATGTTCAAATGATGGTCAATCAGCACAAGGCATTTCTGCATCTTGTTAAAAATGATCCTGCAATTGTAGAATGTCATCATTTGACTGGTGAAGATTGCATGACTATCAAAGTATTTCTCTCTGACACCATTGAGCTCGAAAAATTGCTCGATCGCATTCAACAATTAGGAAATACCCGGACTACCATTGTATTGTCAAGCCCGCTGGATCGAAAACCAATCTTGCCCTAGGAGCGTCGCAAATTCATGAAAAGAAATCACATCATCCTTTTGGCCTTAATTTTTGTCTCAGCAATTTCGGTTAATCTTTATTATTATTTGAACCGCACCGTGACGCTTCAATTTTATGCTCACCCTGACAAACTTGGGGTCATGGAGGAAGTCATTGCTGCCTTTGAGAAAGACCATCCCCGAATTAAAATCAATTATGTGCAGCTTCCGGATGACACAAATGACAAATACGAAATAATCAGCAATAAGCTGTCTACTCAGCAAGACGCCATCGATGTTTTTGATGCGGATGTCACTTGGCCGTCAATATTTGTTAAATCTGAATGGGTAGCAAATTTAGATCCGTTTTTTAGTGAAGATGAGCTTGAGGGATACCTAAGCAGTGCCATTGACGCTGCTACCGTAGACGGAATGCTCTACGGCATTCCTTATAGAATTGATTCCGGTGTCTTGTTTTATCGAAAAGATTTATTGGAAAAGTATGATTTTCGGGTTCCTAAAACCTACAAAGAATTGAGCGAAACGGCTTTAGCCATAAAAGTCAAAGAACCTGAATTGAATGGCTTCGCTGCGTCATGGAAAAACTTTGAAGGTTTAACCTGCAGCTTCTTCGAAATTCTGTGGTCAGGCGGGTATGACATAGATACCGCACAAACGCCATACCGCTTTGAAGCTCAAGGGGTGAATGAAACACTTACCCTTATGCAGTCCATGATCCACACTGACAAGATTGTTTCGACTGAGGCCCTGAATTATTCAAGTGGTGATCTTCGGGCTGCCTTTATTGAAGGCAACCTGATCTTCATGCGAGATTGGCCAACGGGTTGGCGCAAGCTTTCTGAGGCTCCGGAGCTAAAAGATAAAATTGCAGTCGCACCGCTTCCCAGCTTAAAGTCCGGCCAAGACTCCTATGGTGCCTTTGGCGGTTGGATGTACATGGTATCAAAAGACTCCAAACACAAGAAAGAAGCTGTCGAATGGATCAAATTCCTGACGACATACGAAAATGAAAAGCTCATGAATTTGAAGTATAATTACATTCCGTCCAGAGTTGCACTGTACTCGGATGAAGAAGTTCTGGAGCGCATGCCTTTTCTGGATGACATGTTTGACTATTTTAACCAGTCCAAACCAAGGCCAAAGGTAGCGAATTACGACGAGCTTTCTCTTCTGCTCCAGGCTCAGGTACATCTGACGCTTCAAAATGGGCAGACCCCAAGCGACGCCATTTTGATGCTGGATCAGCTATTGCCAAGACTGCTGTATTAGCAGCCACGTGAAGAGGAATAAGAGTAAGAGAGGAAGTGAGGGGCAGATTGAGAATCCTCACACGCTTTTTGATATTCCTCATCATTTTTGCCACCATCAACTCTGAGAGATCCTGGGCTGATTCAATTCTTAAAAAGGATGTTTTAAATACTGCTGCTGCTCAGTCGCTGTCTCAAACAGCATCTGAACCTTCTGAGCCCTCAGTTTTGAAACCTTTGAAAGTGGTTGGCTTAAGTGATGATTACCCTATAATGTTTATCAATCGCAACGGCTTACCTGACGGGTTAGCCGTTGATTTGCTGCGCTTATTTTCAGAAGCCGCCGGCTATGAACTGATTCTTGATTTGGTAACCTATGATCAATTGGAAGTTATGTTCGAACAAGATTATGACATCTATTACAGCAGCGGTCGAGTAAAAGCACCTGACTATGCCAGATCAACCACCCCCTTTTATATAAGAAATTACAAGCTGTTCGTGGATCAAAACTTGATGGATTCGAAAAAATATCAGGATTTGTTCCGCGAGGATTCAGGGAGACTCAGTATCGGCTATAGAAGCAGCGATACTTTGGCAAGGTATCTGAGCAATATGGCGACGAACAATGCTCTGATCGCCTTGCCAAATCATGATGCTGCACTGGATGGGCTATTGGCAGATCAATTTGATGCTGTCCTTCTGCCGTCGGATTTGGGAAAGTTACTTTTTAACGAAAGGCAGTTATCTCAGTTTCAACCCTTAGAAGCGACTCTATTTCTCGAAGAAAATAGTTTTATCGTCAATCCCAATCACATCCTTCTGCAATTTGAATTGAATAATTTTCTTCAAAACCAAAAGAAATCTGGCGATTTGCAGGCAAACATTGAAAAATGGATCTCTCTGCCTGCCGCTCGCTCAGAGGAACAAGATGTACTCTCACTCTTCAACTATTTCTTTCTCATTTCTGCTGCTGCAACATTCGCGTTCTCCTATAGAAGCTATCATCTCGAACGGAATGTCGAAAAACAAGCAGCTGAACTGAATCAGCTCAATCACGCCAACGAAGAACTATGGACTGCGCTGATCGATGAGGAACGCTATAAAAATGAATATTACATTAGTTTGTCACACGAGCTCCGAACCCCCATCAGCCTCATTCTGAACGCTGTCAACGCAGTGGAACGGAGTGCCTTGGTTAAATCCCGCGACTTGCCGGATGACAAGTTTGTCAAATATACCAGTATCGCTAAAAACAATAGCATGAGATTGCTTCGCGTCATCAACAATCTTATCGACGCCAATCAATTGGAAAATAAGGACTATACGCTGGATCTCAAACGGGTTGACCTGGTTTTCGAACTCGGCGAACTCATAAAATGGGTAACCGAAGTCCTGGATCCAATAGAACTGGAAATACATCTAGACGCGCACCTTAAAACACTGGAAGCCACTATTGACCCCTACGAACTGGATCGAATCCTTTTGAATTTGATCTCAAATTCAATCAAGTTCAATACGGGAAAACCTAAAATTCTCCTGGTCTTGTTCTGCGATGATGAGACCATCGTGCTTGATTACGTTGACAATAGTATTGGAATACCTAAAGCTTCTGTGCAAAATGCGTTTCTTAAGTATCACCAGATGAATTCTGAGTTTGCTAAAAAGTCCGAAGGTGCCGGGTTTGGGCTCTATCTTTCAAAACAGTTGATAGAACTTCATCGCGGGACATTGAGCCCGATCTATGCCGCTCAACAGGTCGGCATGCACTACCGCCTGCAAATCCCGTTAAAATTGTCTGATGACCACAACAAACTCTCCAGTGGAAAAAGCCTTTTTTATGACCGCGGTCGGCTGGTCAGACTCGAACTTTCTGAAATAAAAACCTTCAATAATTGAAACTAAAAATGAGCTGCTGTAAACCTGAAAATCAGTTTACAGCAGCTCATTTGTTTTGAACACCGTATAAATTAGATTACCATATGATTGTAAATATGCGCCTCTTTATATTTGTCTATCTCAATAACCTGGCCTTTGCGCACCATTCTGGCCGGAATGCCCACCGCGGTGGAGAAAGACTCTACATTGTGCAGCACGACTGAATTGGCTCCAATTTTACTTCCGGAAGACACGGTGATTGGTCCCAATATTTTCGCGCCTGAGCCAATAACGACATCATCACCAATAGTCGGGTGCCTCTTCCCTTTATCTTTTCCCGTCCCCCCCAGAGTCACGCCCTGGTACAAGGTAACATAATTCCCTATCTCAGTGGTTTCACCAATAACGACACCCATACCATGATCAATAAAAAGGCCTTTGCCGATGGTCGCTCCCGGATGGATTTCAATGCCGGTAATAAATCTAGCAAACTGCGATATGAACCTCGCCGAAAAAAATCTTTTATGACGGAACAGCCAATTGGCAATTCGATATAACCCAACCGCATGGACACTCGGATAAAGGAAAATGACTTCCAAATAGGAACGCGCAGCCGGATCCCGGTCCCTTACTGTATCTAGATAGGACTTAATTTTTCTAAACATGTCTCATCACCCCTGAAATACATTCATAGATAGGTATTTGTCACCACTGTCCGGCGCTACGGTCAGGACTTTCGCGTCTGGTCCAAGTTCTGCTGCAATCTTTATCGCAGCTGCCACATTTGCCGAAGCTGAGATTCCCAAAAATAGACCTTCTTCTCTAGCGAGTCGATTGGCAAACTCAAATGCTTCCTCATCTTCGATCGTCATAATTTGATCGACTACGTTTTGATTATATAACTCTGTCACAAATCCGGCACCAATGCCCTGAATTTTATGAGGACCCGGTTGACCGCCGCTTATAACTGGGGATTTTGCAGGTTCCACGCCCACAATTCTGGTTCCAGGGCGCTCCTCTTTTAAGCGCTTCCCCACACCGCTAATGGTCCCACCGGTTCCGACGCCAGCCACAAACACATCCAGCCGCTCAAAATCATTCAATATTTCCTGGGCTGTAGTTTTATAGTGCATTTCGGCATTCGCAGGATTTGAGAATTGGCTGGGAATATATACTGTCTGGTCTTCTTCTCTCAAAGCGACCGCTTTTTCGATAGCCCCTTTCATCCCTTTGGAGCCCTCTGTGAGAATAATCTCTGCGCCATAGGCTTTCATGATTATTCTTCTCTCAATACTCATGGTTTCCGGCATGATGATGACGACACGGTAACCTTTCAAAGCACCAATCATTGCAATGGCAATTCCGGTGTTGCCGCTGGTAGGTTCGACAATAGTCATCCCCGGCTTTAGAACGCCTTTAGCTTCTGCGTCTTCGATCATTCCGAGCGCAGCCCTGTCTTTTATGCTTCCACCAGGATTCTTGCCTTCCAACTTCACATAAACCTCAGCGCCGTTTTCCGCCGCCAGCGTACTTAATTTGACAACAGGAGTATGACCGATCATATCCAATAACGAATTATAAATCATTAATAAAACTCCCCTCATTTGTAAAATACAAAAAACTCCGCCTTATGCACACTATGCATAGAGGCGGAGTTAACTCCACGGTTCCACTCTAATTGGTTCTCTGGGACACTAAAACATGTCCGATCTCTGTAACGGGAGATCCCGACGCAGCCTACTGGGCTTCGGTGCGTAACTCAGAAGGGCACTTCACACTGACTGTCATGAGGGATTCCCACCAGCACCCTCTCTCTGAAAAGACCTGTCAACACTACTTTCCTTCGTCATTGTATTTCCGACTGATTTAATATGAATTCTACTTAATCTGTATTTTAAAGCCTTAAGATCAAAAAGTCAAAGCTTTTTTTAGAATAAATGAAATTTTTCATTCAGTTTGTCGTCTAATAGCGATTCAGTCTGTTCGTCAGCAAGTCCAAAAACCTTTCAAGGTCAAGTTCGACACAAACCTCAGCATTAGGTGTTTTGCCCCATCTATCATCGAAATCGCAAACCGTTTGACCGTCACAATAACGACTCTCAGTCTCGATCCCGACATAGCGGTGAACGCATTTGACGAGTGATGGATCGACTGCGACTGCGACAGCAAGCGGATCGTGCATCAGGCAGGCTTCAAAGCCGTTGACAGCAGCAAACCTTTGACGATATTCCAAGGTCACCAGATCGACAAAGCGCTTCACTGCTTCCGATGCCTTTAATGCATCAATATCAGATCTTCTAAGCAGCGCTTTTCGTGTAACATCCAGCCCTACCATGGTCAAAGGTGCACCGCTATGGAAGACGAGGTCAGCCGCCTCCGGATCTATGGCTATATTAAATTCTGCCACCGGAGATTCATTCCCTCGGCCATTCGCAACGCCACCCATGACAATTATCTCCTTGAGATTCAGCGCTAAATTCCGTTCCTGCATTAGAAGTAATCCAAGGTTGGTCTCCGGGCCGGTCATGATCAAGGTTATTTCTCCAGGATACCGCTCAATCTGAGCTTTGATAAAGTCGCCCGCGGAGAGACTCTGTGCCTCACCCGGCTCAAGGTCATTCAATTGCCCTGCCAGACCGCAGTCACCATGGACTTCTTTCGCATACCTGATTGACCTCCAAAGTGGTTTTACCGCGCCCTTATAGACGGGAATGTCTTCCCGGCCTATGAGCTTCAAGACTTTTAAAGTATTTTTAGTCGCGGACTCAAGGTCTATGTTTCCCGAAACTGTCGTAATCCCCAGAACCTCCAGTTCAGGCGAAGCCAAAGCCAGCATGATGGCAATAGCGTCGTCTATCCCTGTATCCACATCCAGAATAACTTTTTTCTTCCTGATAAAGCCTGCAATTGTCATTTTCTCGACCACCCTTATAAAGTAGAAGAAGGTGCAGGAAGGCAGTTGAACCAACCACCTAAATGACACCTTCTTTTCTTGTTTTTTACCACTTTATGCGCTGTGTTATTTTTTAAGCAGATCTCGAATCTCCTCGAGAAGTACTTCCTGACGAGGCGGTTCAGGCGGCGCAGCCGGTGCTTCTTCTTGCTTCTTTCTCATACGGTTGAGCAGCTTAATAACCATGAAAATTGCGAAGGCAATGATCACAAAATCCACAATGGACTGAATAAAGGCGCCATAGCGGATTGCCGCTTCCTCAACACCTTCAGAGGCCGGTGTTATCACATACTTTAAGTTTGTGAAGCTGACGCCGCCCAAGATCATACCAATCAGCGGCATAATCAAATCATTGACCAGCGAGGTGACAATCTTTCCAAATGCGCCGCCAATGACGACTGCAACTGCAAGATCAACTACATTGCCTCTTAATACGAAAGCTTTAAATTCTTTGAGCATAGGTCTCCTCCTTAAGTCTTAATCTAAACTCAGAAGTCATTATACCCATTAATATCCTAATTAATCTTTTGGGATTAGTACATTGAGCTTTTTCTCCAAGATCTTGATTTCAATGGGCAGCCGTCCACCCTCTTCACCGTCTATATCAATTTTCATTAGATCCACAGAGCTGGCTTTAAAATGCTTAATTGGGTAGTATTCTATGGTTTCTCCGGCGAATTTTTGTGTACTGAGATAGGTCATAACAATTTTTACCGCTTGCTTAAATGTGGATTTTTTCATTAACATCAAATATAAATTGCCATCATCCAGTTCAATTGGCCTAGCATAATTTCTAAAGCCGCCCACAGAGTTCGAATTCGTAATCGTAAACAAGGTGATGTCTCTCTCAATAGCGTCACCGTTGATCTCCAAATGAACCCTGTGAGATTCTTTCAAATATTTCAAACTGTCTTTAATGCCGTAAATCAAATAAGCCAACCGTCCGAAAATTTTCTTGAGCGGTCTTGGTACAGCGTACCCCACATCTGTAAAAGCCCCCACTGCGACGACATTGATAAAATAGAGACCATTACAGATCCCAACGTCAATTTTTTTTGTAATGCCTTGCTCCAGAATTTCGATAAACTGATCTATCTTGTCATTCATACCAAGCACTGAAGCAAAATCGTTGACGGTTCCGAATGGCAGCACACTTAGTACCGCCTCAGAGCCGCTCTGCATGATCCCATTGGCACAACTGTGCACCGTGCCGTCACCACCACAGGCAATGATAAGCTCTGCGCCATCTTGACACGCTTGAATGACCTCATCTTCAATATCGAGATCCCCCGCGACATCTATGGTGATTATTTCAGAAGCTGTATTCAGATATTCAATCAAAGGCTCCAGCTTCCAGGAAGGTTTCAACATGCCTGAATAGGAGTTGTATACCAATGCGATTTTTTCGAACTTCATATAGTTGGCCTACCCCGCTTAGTCTTATTGGGTGCTCTGCCTGAGTCTGGAAGGACGCAGGCTGTGTATCGTCATTATATCACGCCGTTGACCAATGTCCCAGCACAAGAAACATTACAAAATGGCCATTACGGAAGTTAATGCCTGTAAAAGTCTATACGATCCCCTCTGCAGGTGGTTCAGACTGCGATAAGAGTCGCGGCGCACTGATTCGAATCCCTAGAGCACCTAGTGGTGCTGTGACCAGGATGGAAAGAACAGCAACCGCCATGATCACTTCGCCGCCCTCGACACCCAGTGACAGAGGGATCGCACCAATTGCCGCCTGGACAGTCGCCTTTGGCCAATAGGCCACGACGCAAAAAAATCGTTCCTTTGCATTTAACGATGTGCCCACTGTGGAAATCCAAACACCAATACTCCTGGCCGTCAACCCAGCTGCCAGAATCAGCAGCCCATTAGCGCCTGCGTCCACAGCGACACCCGGATCAACTTGAGCGCCAACTAAGACGAATAATAAGATTTCAGCGAAAACCCATATTTTCCCGAATTTTGCAGACAGTCGGTGGGCAACGACGGGCCTCTTTTCCAAAAGAATGAAGCCGATGGTCATGACACCCAGCAAAGCCGCAATTTCAAGACGGTTTTTCATTGCCGTCTCCAAAGCAGTCAGCATAATGGCAATCCCCAAGATCACCAGCACTTTTTTTGTATCCCTTATGTGATAGCGTTCGAATACTTTAACCAGAACTATGCCGCTTAAGATTCCGACACCTATGCCCAGGAGTATGGAAACAGGGATCCAGGCTAATTGAATGCCAATATTGACATGTGCGCCGCTATACATCCCCAGAAAGGCTGAAAAAATGGTGATCGCCACAACATCATCCACTGATGCCGCCGCCAGAATAAGCGTCGGAATATTTTGACCTGTACCTACCCCACGCTCAGAAAGCTGAATCATCATGGGGACGATCACCGCAGGCGAAACCGCGGCGAGTATAAATCCGAGAATCCCACCTTGAATCCAGGTAAATCCAAGCAAAGGCACTGCTATTAATGAAATAGCGAGTCCTTCCATAACGCCCGGGATAATGCTTAATCTAATCGCGGCGTAACCTACCTTGTTAAGGGATTCACGGCTGATCCCGAGACCCGCTCTCAAGAGAATGATAATTAGCGCTATTTTTCTAAAGTCCGCGGATGCGGCCATAAGTTCCGCATCGATCCAATCCAAGCCATAAGGTCCAATGACTATGCCCAGGACCAGCATGCCCAGAAGTCCCGGGAGCCTCATTTTTACAAACAGTGTATTCATCAATAAGCCCAGCAGAGTAATTATTGCAAGACCAGTTGCCATAACATAGCCCCCTAAAATTTAACATTCAAAAACAAAAAAGACCCTGTCGCATTTTTCGACAGGTGTCATCAGCTCAAAAGGCATTTCACGGCGAACACCATCACCCATTCAGTTCCTGTACAGCGTAACATATCTCAGGAGTCTCTTCAAGCCACTCTTGACAAAATTACCAGGACCACTTGTTTTTTGCGTCTAATACTTTGTTGAAATTTTCACATATATTTCACATCAATGAAATCGCTAAATAATATACTAAAATTTCGACCATTGTAATTCCGACTATTAAGCAGGTATTTGCAACGATTATAGCTAAGTAAAAACTTTTTGTCATAAAATTTCAACAATTATAAAAGTTTGATATATTCATAATCGATAAAATGAGATAAAATCAAATCAGCGAAAAAAAGAAGTCAGGAGGCTGCTTCATGGCTAAAAACATTTTAACTGAAGAAAATTTTCAGAAGCTGCATACCGTCATTGAGCATTACAGGCATATCCAAGGACCTTTAATGCCAATACTGAATGAAGCCCAGGTCATTTTTGGCGCGATCCCTTATGAAGTACAAAAAGTAATTTCGGATGAACTGAACATTCCACTCGCTGAAATTTATGGTGTGGTCACGTTTTATTCGCAATTTACCTTGGAACCAAAAGGTGATTATCTCATTGCTGTCTGTTTGGGCACTGCCTGCTATGTCAAAGGTGCACAAAAGCTCCTTGACCAGATTGTGACACGGCTCGGCGTCAAAGTCGGTGAAACATCACCGGATGGCCGGTATTCAGTCGAAGCGACCCGCTGTATTGGCGCTTGCGGACTGGCGCCGGTTCTCACTGTCAACAACGCAGTCTACGGCCGCCTTGTTGAAGGTGATATTCAAGGTATTTTAGAGAAATATAGTAAAACATCAGAGGAGGTTTCCGCTTGAAGTCTTTAGCTGAACTTGAAAAAGTACAACAGGAAGTGTATCGACGGATCAATCTTCGCACCTTAAAAGGCAGCTATACGGTTTCAGTCGCTATGGATGACTGTGGTATGGCAGCCGGAGCGCGTCAGGTTCTATTGACTATTTTGGACGAAATTGACCAACAAGGACTGGAAAATATCAGAGTGGTTCAAACCGGGTGTCTTGGTGACTGCAAACTTGAACCTGTAGTTGAAATTTTTCAGGAAGGTCATCCAAAAACCACTTACATTCAAATGACTGAAGAAAAGGCAAGACAGATCGTTAAATCACATTTGGTGCAGCATCAGGTTGTCGAAGCATCCACCATCGGCAGCAATAAAAAGTAAAACCATGACAGGAGGCTTATGCCAATGAGTTTGTTCAGATCGCACGTCCTCATCTGCGGCGGTACAGGATGTACGTCCTCAAGCTCCGACAAGATTGAGGAGCGTTTTAAGGAACTGGTCGCAGAGCAAGGCCTGGATCAGGAAGTAATGGTGGTGAGAACAGGCTGTTTCGGACTTTGTGAAGAAGGTCCAATCTGTATCGTACACCCTGAGGGCTCTTTTTATTCCAGAGTTAAGATTGAAGATGTCGACACCATTGTTTCTGAGCACCTGATGAAGGGTCGTGTCGTCACATCATTGCTTTATCGCGACAAGCTGGCGCCACCGGAACACCAGCTCGCTACTTCTTTCAGCGAAGTCACCTTCTATAAAATGCAGCACAGGGTCGCGCTGAAAAACTGCGGCGTCATCAATCCTGAAGTCATTGAAGAATACATAGCTTATGACGGCTACAAAGCCTTGGGTAAGGTTTTGACTGAAATGCAGCCCGCAGACGTCTTGGATGCAGTTAAAAAATCCGGTCTCAGAGGACGTGGCGGCGGCGGCTTCCCTACCGGTATCAAGTGGGAATTCGCGGCCAAAACTGAAGGCCCTATTAAATACATTGGCTGCAACGCGGACGAAGGCGATCCAGGTGCCTTTATGGACCGTTCCATACTGGAGGGCGACCCCCACTGCCTGATTGAAGCCATGGCTATTGCAGGTTATGCGACAGGCGCTGAAAAAGGATATGTCTACATTCGCGCGGAGTATCCAATTGCAGTCAAACGCTTGAAAATTGCCATTGAGCAGGCTAAAGAGCATGGACTGCTTGGCCGGAACATTTTCGGTACAGACTTTTCGTTCGACATGGAAATCCGCCTTGGCGCGGGTGCGTTTGTCTGCGGTGAAGAAACAGCACTGATCGCCTCTATAGAGGGCGAACGCGGCATGCCTCGGCCAAAGCCGCCATTCCCCGCACACAAAGGCATCTTTGGAAAACCAACGGTTATCAACAACGTGGAGACCTTTGCCAATGTTCCTCAGATCATCCTCAAAGGACCTGAATGGTACGCCAGCATGGGCACTGAGAAATCCAAAGGGACGAAAGTATTTGCTCTCGGCGGCAAAATCAACAATTCAGGCTTAATTGAAATCGAGATGGGCACAAAACTTCGTCACGTCATTGAAGATATTGGCGGCGGTATTCCAAAGGGCAAAAAATTCAAAGCAGTTCAGACCGGCGGGCCTTCCGGCGGCTGTATCACTGCTGATCACCTGGATATCCCAATCGACTATGACAACCTGATCTCCCTTGGATCCATGATGGGCTCCGGCGGCATGATCGTCATGGACGAGGATAACTGCATGGTGGACATCGCCCGCTTCTTCCTGGACTTCACCGTGGATGAATCCTGCGGTAAATGCGTCCCTTGCCGGGAAGGCACCCGACGCATGCTGGAAATTCTCGACCGGATCACTGAAGGCAAAGGCGAAATGGAAGACATTGATAAACTTGAGCGCCTTGCCAAAAATATCAAGTCTTCATCCCTTTGCGGACTTGGACAGACGGCGCCCAACCCGGTACTTTCAACCCTGCGTTACTTCAGGACGGAATACGAAGCCCACATTGTGGGCAAAACCTGTCCGGCCGGCGTCTGCCAGGCACTGTTGACCTATGTCATTACGGATGCCTGCAAGGGATGTACCCTCTGTAAGAAGGTTTGTCCTGTTGGCTGTATCACCGGAGAAGTCAAAGGTCTGCACCACATTGACCCGGATGCGTGCATCAAATGCGGCGCCTGCATGAGCAAGTGTCCGTTCAACGCGATTATCAAGAAATAACGCGGGTGCTTTTTAAAATCTGCCCGCTCGAATTTAGATCGTAAGGAGGACGAATACATGGCTCAGGTGACCCTGAACGGGAATACCATACATGTAGATTTGCCAAAGACCATTTTACAGGTGGCTGAAGAAGCCGGCCTGTTTGTACCGACTTTTTGCAATGATAAACGCCTTGTGCCAAACGGCGCATGCAGGATGTGCGTCGTCGAGGTTGAAGGCGCAAGAAGCCTGGTGGCTTCCTGCACCACACCGGCTGCTGACGGCATGGTCATCAACACAGAAACCCCCGCTGTCATCGACGCCAGAAAATCTGTCCTGGAACTGATCTGGGCAAACCATCCCAACGACTGCGTCGTTTGTGACAAAGCCGGTCAGTGTAAACTTCAAGATTATACTTATCGCTATGAGGTCGACATTGACGCCTTCAAAGGCGCTAAACGCGTCAGCGAAGTGGATCAATCGAACAAATTCTTCTACAACGACCAAAACAAATGCATCTTGTGCGGAAAATGCGTCCGCGTCTGTGATGAACTTCAAAACACTTCCGCAATTGGTTTTAGCGAACGCGGCTTCCACACACATATCACCCATCCTTTCGAGGAAGGTATGGATAAGTCTGTCTGCGTCTCTTGCGGCAACTGCGTTTCCGTTTGTCCCGTCGGCGCCTTGATGCCAAAGAGCAAGGAGCGCTTCAGAAACTGGGAGGCAAAAAAAGTCCAGACGACTTGTTCCTATTGCGGCGTTGGCTGCCAAATGAATCTGATCGTTAAGGACAACAAGGTTGTAGATGTCGAGCCGGTCAATGACCATTCCAACATGGGGCTGCTCTGCGTTAAAGGAAAATTTGGATATAGCTTTATCGACCACCCGGACCGTTTAAGAAAGCCTATGCTTAAAAAGCATGGTGTCCTGACAGAAGTTGAGTGGGATGAAGCACTTGATTTTGTCGCAGGCAAAATCAAGCAAACCAGAGATGTTTATGGTGCGGATACTTTGGCAGGCCTGGTTTCTGCAAGATGCACCAATGAAGAAAACTATCTGATGCAAAAATTGTTCCGCGCAGGTGTCGGCACCAACAACCTCGACCACTGCGCCCGACTCTGACATGCTTCTACAGTCGCAGGTCTTGCGACTACACTCGGAAGCGGCGCTATGACAAACAGCATCCCGGAAATACCAAAAATTGATCTTGCGTTTGTCACCGGCTCAAACACAACAGAAAATCACCCGGTAATTGGTGCTCAAATTCTTCAAGCCGTCAAAAACGGCGCAAAATTGATTGTTGCTGATCCAAGACGCATTGAGCTCGCCAGGCACGCGGACGTCTTCCTTCAGTTAAAACCGGGCACCAACGTCGCCCTCCTGAACGGCATGATGAATGTCATCTATAACGAAGGCCTTTATGATGCCGAGTTTGTCGAAGAGCGCACTACAGGTCTTTCTGATCTGATCGACGTCATTCAGGCCTACACCCCTGAAAAAGCGTCTGAAATCTGTGGCGTTGATGCAGATCTGATCCGAAAAGCAGCAAGGCTGTATGCCCACGCGAATCGCGCTTCCATCTTCTACGCAATGGGTATTACTCAGCATAGTACCGGAACCGGTCATGTCATGACGGTCTCCAACCTCGCCATGATGTGCGGCAACCTAGGCAAAGCACACAGCGGCGTCAACCCGCTTCGCGGCCAAAATAACGTTCAGGGCGCCTGTGACATGGGTGGTCTTCCGGATGATTTCCCTGGCTATCAGAAGGTAACTAACCCTGAAGTCATTCAAAAATTTGAATCCCTATGGGGTGCAAAGCTCTCCTACAAGCGCGGTATGCCGCTCACAAAAATGATGCAGGCCGCCCACAGCGGAGAAATCAAACTGATGTACATCATGGGTGAAAACCCTATGGTCTCTGACCCGGATACCAATCATATCCGTGAGAGTCTCGAACACCTGGACTGCCTCATAGTTCAGGATATCTTCCCAACTGAGACAACTGCCCTTGCTGACGTTGTGCTGCCGGTTGCCTGCTTTGCAGAAAAAGACGGGACATTCACAAACACTGAGCGCCGGGTTCAGCGTGTCAGAAAAGCAGTTCAGGCACCTGGTGAAGCAAAAGCAGATTGGGAAGTCTTTGTTGAAATTATGAAGCGCCTTGGAATGGATGCACCTTATGAAAAACCAGAGGATGTCATGAAAGAAATCTCCAAGGCGACGCAGCTTTATGGCGGCATCACTTATGACCGCATCGAGCACAAAGGTTTGCAGTGGCCATGTCCGACACCGGAACATCCAGGTACCCAGTACCTCCACAAAGATAAGTTCCCCCGTGGAAAGGGACTTTTTGTACCGGTACATCATGTTGATTCTGCTGAACTCCAGGATGAGGCTTATCCATTTATACTGACAACCGGTCGAATCCTGTACCATTATCACACCAGAACCATGACAAAGCGTGTGGAAGGCCTGCATGCCATTGCCTCTGAGGGCTTCATTGAGATCTCACCGAACACTGCCCTCAAACTGGGGATTGAAGATGGGGAACTCGTCAAAGTTGCGTCTCGAAGGGGCGAGCTCGAGGTTAAAGCCAAGGTAACGGATACCATCCAGGATCAAGTGGTCTTTATGCCTTTCCACTTCGCAGAAACAGCCGCGAATATTCTGACTAACGCTTCAGCGCTGGATGAGATCTCAAGCATGCCTGAACTGAAAGTCTGCGCGGTCAGCGTTGAGAAAATCCAAACCGTCTAGTAGTACATTCCGGAAATAACTGTGCAATAAAAAATGAATTATAAGCCTGAATTTTGCCAGCAGGTTTTACGTTCTTTTGCATAGATATTTCAAGAATGTTGTACTAGTACCACTTAACGAGGTGAACTCTTTGAAACGTTTCGGAACGGCTGTCTTACTTGCGGGTGGACAAAGCTCCCGCATGGGATTTGACAAACAGACGCTCTGTGTGGGTGATACTCGCCTGACAGATCTGATTTTCAGGCAGCTGACCGAAGTCTTTGACGACATAGTCGTGGTAACAGGGCGGCCTGAGCTTTATGCAGGCCGCCCTGTCCGCATTGTATCGGACAGCATGTCCGGTGTTGGCCCCCTGGCGGGGATTCACGCAGGTCTTCTGGCGTCCAGAAGTGATTATATCTATCTGATGGCATGTGATATGCCCTCTTTCTCGCCGGCATTTACGCGTCATATGATGTCCTCTCTCAAGGATGAAAAAGCCTGCGTCACCCGATTTGGCGACTGGATTGAACCTTTTCACGGTTTCTATCACGTCTCTTTGCTTTCCGGAATTGAAGCCTTTGTCGCCTCAGGACAAAGAAATATATTTAAATTTTTAGAACGCCATGAGGTCTGCTATATTGATGAGTCGAAAACCCGCGAGTACACGCCGGATTGGAGTCTGTTCGACAATCTGAACACACCTGAACAGCTTGAAAAGCTGTCTGAACAATACTTTCCAAAGGAGCGGTTAAAATTGAAAAAAACGACGCCTATGCTGCGCTTTGAGGAAGGTCACTGGGAGGCCTACCAGGATGAAGTGGTCAGCGAATATACCCTTCATCTGCACGTCAACGGGGTTTCCTGGGCTAAATTGCTCTGCAGTCCCGCTTCACTGAAAGAGTTGGTGGTCGGATTTCTTTACAGCGAACGTTTAATCGATAGCCCTGAGGATCTTTCGGAACTCATACTGGATCCTGAAAACGCCGAGGCTTTTGTTGTCATTCCAGATCGCGACTCTGTCAAAGGCACACGCACCATAGCCACCAGCGGCGCCAGACTCTTTCAGGGCCAGCCGCCTGTTTCAAGGATAGATCCTGACGCACTTGGTTCTGAGGTAATTGACCCGGAATTTATTCTGAGCACAATGCGTGCCTTTACCACAAGTTCGGAAGTCTTTATGTCCACTGGTGGCGTCCACGCCTGCAGTTTAGCCTCAGCTTCTGCCCGGCTGTCCTTCTTTGATGACATAGGCCGACACAACGCGCTGGACAAAGTAGTGGGTAAAGCGCTGCTTGAAGGGGTCTCATTAAAAGACAAAATGATCTTCTTCAGCGGCAGAATTTCCTCTGAAATTATTGGAAAATGCGCCAATGCCGGCATATCCGCTGTCATCTCTCGATCTGCGCCAACCTACGGGGCTATTCAGGCAGCTAAGGAACGCGGCATGACGGTTGTGGGCTTCACCAGAGGAAATCGTTTTAATGTCTATAACGGTGCGCACCGAATAAAGAGTGCTCCAGCTCTGCCAAAAGAGACTCTTGAAGGACGCTGAAAATAAGGTTAGCTTAGCGTAGAATTGTCATTGCATCATGCCCTCAAAAAGCGTACGCTTATCATGTAGAATTTTAATTTCTGGGGGTAAGAATCATGACCATTGGCATCATTGTTCACTCCAAAACCGGTCACACGCTTCAAGTGGCTGAACAACTCAAAGCCAGCCTTTCAAAGGCCGGAAGACCTGTAGTGCTGGTTCGGATTGAGGACAAACCAGACTTTGACAGCTTTGAGACACTCGTGCTCGGCTCTCACACGGAAGGCTTCGCGCTGGCAGCAGAAATGGCGGCCTATTTAAATGCACTTCCGTCAAAGGCCCTCAATCAAAAAAAAGTCGCTCTTCTGATCACCCATGCTTTCCCACTTCATGCTATGGGTGGCAATCAGGCTATGAGCGGCTTCAAAAACCTTGTGGAAAAACAAGGCGCCAAGGTCCTCAATGAGGAAATCATCGACTGGTCTAGGCCGGGACGGGATCGACAGATCGAGGCTGCTGTGGGGCGGATGGCAGGAAAACTGTAACCTATTGGATCCTCAGCGAAAATAATTGTTTGTGACTTAATGACTCTGCATTTCAACTTCATTTATGGGTTGCACGTCAAAAAAGCCCGTTGCCATTTCTGGCAACGGGCTTTAATGTATTTGAGTTGTGTGAGTAAACCTATAAGCCGAGTTCTGTATTTGACAATCATCTATCTAGGCCCATCGTTGCCGGAGGGCTCAAGCGACCTACCAACCGGGGGGAGCGAGCAACTCCCTTCTCATCCCGTACTTGGTCTTGCTCCAGGCGGGGTTTACAGAGCCGTCCAGTCACCTGAACGCTGGTGAGCTCTTACCTCACCATTCCACCCTTACCGCAGCAGCGGCCGAAGCCTGCCTGCTGAGGCGGTATCTTTCTATTGCACTTTCCTTGGAGTCGCCTCCACTGGGGATTACCCAGCACCCTGCTCTATGGAGCTCGGACTTTCCTCGTACTTTCGCACGCGATTGTCTGGTTTACTCACTTGTCTATTATAGGCTGTATTACGCTAAAAAGCAATGGAAAAAGGATTAATCCGCGTTTCAGAGACTACAACCCTGGCTTCATACCCCTTCTGCTCCATGTCTTCCTTTAGTTGGGCTGCCATGCGGCTGATAAACGGCAGCTCTGTCTCACAATGTCCTGCATCAATCAGATGAACACCGAGCGCCAATGCGCCTTGTGCATCATGATACTTCACATCACCCGTAATAAGCAGGTCACAGCCTGCCGCTGCGGCTTCCTTATAGAAGGACGCCCCGGCTCCAGGCACTACCGCGATTCGGTGAACCGGTGCTTCCGGAGCTCCAACCATGCGTGTCCCCGGCGCGTTCAAAGCGGCTTTGACCTTAGACGCCCATTGAGCCAAATTAAGATTCTGACTGGCATCAGAAGCTGCCACTGCCACGGCTCCAAAACCAAAGACTTGCTCCGGTGCCTTCAAAGGCCACAAATCATATGCCGGCACCTCATACGGATGCGCGTCCAGCATGGCTTTAAGTGTCTCTCTGACTTGATCCTGGCGCACCAGTACTTCGATCTTGGTTTCTTCGACGCGTTCACGAACACCGACTGAACCGATGGCGGGCTGAGCGCCATCCATCGGCAAAAAAGTGCCTGTTCCAGGATAACTGAAACTGCACTCCGCATAGGAACCCAGACGGCCTGCGCCGCTTTCAAACATAGCCTGCGAAACGATTTGAACGTGGTTTACAGGCACATAAACCGCCAGTTTATACAAGGGTTCGCTAAAGACGTCCCCCATGGTTTCAACGCGTTCCAGTTCGAGTGACTCAAGAAGCGCATCCACGGAGCCGCCGGGCGCCGCGTCTGCGTTTGTATGTGCGACGTAGACGCCAATTCTTGCGGCAGTCAGTTTTCTAATCACGACCTCCACGGGGCTGCTCTCTGTCAAACGTTTCAGCGGCTCAAAAATAAGCGGATGGTGACATACTATCAAATCAGCATTGACATCTATGGCTTCCTGAACCACAGCAGGTGTAATTTCCAGTGCAACCAGGATTTTATTGACGGCGCTGTTCGGATTACCCACTTGGAAACCAACATTATCCCAAGCCGCTGCCAGCGACGGCGGATATCGCTCTTCTATGAGCTTGACTATTTTCTTTGAATTGACAAGCATGCCTGTGCCTCCTTCAACAGCTTCAGGCGCGCTTCAAAGGCATGAAGCTCGGTCGCCTCAGCATCCTTGGCCTGCGCCAGAGCACGGATGACATTTTCTGTCTTTTGTATTCTTTGCGCCAAATAGTTCATGGAAATCTCATCTTCAGCCCTGAACATTTGACAACCCATTTCTGCAGTTTTAAAATCAACGGTTTCAAGGCATCGTCCTGTATAATGGACCGAAAAAATCTCGTAAAATTTCTGTCCTTCTTGAGCGACTTGCTCATCCAGAATCTCGAATCCATTTTGGAGCAGCCACACCCTAAGCTCGCGAATGGCGACCATAGGCTGCAGCACTAAACATTCCAGCGATTTTACCAAAGGCAGCGCTTCAATAATCAGGTCTCGGATTAAAAATCCCCCCATGCCTGCCAAAACTGCAGAATTGACCTCTCCCATCTGATAGACGTCAAAGCCGGAACCCAGTCGGATCTCGATCACATCCTCCAGGTTCGCTGCAGCGACAACACCTTTTGCATTTTCAACCGGACCCGCATGAACATCACTGGCTATGACCTTTACGGCTCGACCTGTCCGAATCAGCTCTACCGGTACATAAGCATGGTCGCTTCCAATGTCCGCCACTCGAGCCCCTTGAGGGACCATTGCAGCAACTGTCCGCAGTCTTGGGGTCAATCTTGGTTTCACAGTCTTGCCTCCTCTAATCGACGAAAGGAAATTGGCGTCACAAGTAAGCCGGCTTCGGCTTATGCTGCACCAATTTCCTTTCACAGAACCGGGTCTCTCCCGGTTTTTCAAATTAATGACAACTTTATCAAACCCTCTGATGACGACCGCTTCTGATTTACTCCAAATAATCTTTGAGTTTTTTGCTGCGGCTAGGGTGCTTCAGCTTTCTAAGCGCTTTCGCTTCAATCTGACGAATCCGCTCCCTGGTCACGTCAAATTGCTTGCCAACTTCTTCCAGAGTACGCGCACGGCCGTCCTCAAGCCCAAATCTGAGTTTCAGGACCTTTTGCTCCCTTGGCGTCAGAGTCTCAAGAACCTCCATGAGCTGTTCTTTCAGCATAGAAAATGCCGCTGCATCAGCAGGCGCAGGCGCATCATTGTCAGGTATGAAGTCTCCCAAATGGCTGTCTTCCTCTTCACCAATTGGAGTCTCAAGGGATACTGGCTCTTGAGCGATCTTCAAAATTTCTCTGACCTTTTCAACACTCATGTCCATTTCAGCTGCAATTTCCTCCGGCTTAGGATCCCGTCCGAGATCCTGAAGAAGCTGTCTGGACACTCTGATCAGTTTGTTGATGGTCTCCACCATATGAACCGGAATTCGTATGGTTCTGGCCTGATCCGCAATGGCGCGGGTAATAGCCTGACGAATCCACCAAGTGGCGTAAGTTGAGAACTTGTAACCTTTTCTCCAGTCAAACTTCTCGACTGCTTTAATCAGTCCTAAGTTGCCTTCCTGAATCAGATCGAGAAACAGCATGCCACGCCCGACATAACGCTTTGCAATGCTGACAACCAGTCTGAGGTTTGCCTCGCAAAGCTTTTTCTTCGCCTCGTCGTCGCCTTCCTCCATGCGCTTCGCCAGTTCAATCTCTTCATCTCCTGACAAAAGCGGCACTTTTCCAATTTCCTTGAGATACATCCGAACCGGGTCGTCAATGCTGATGCCTTTGGGAAGGGATAAGTCCTCAACATCAACTTCTACCTCTTCCGCGTTCTCGTCCTCTTCAATCAGAGGCTCATCATCCAGCAAATCCTTTTCGCCAATGACTTCAATGCCCATGGAAGCCAACGAGTCATAAATATCTTCAATCTGATCCTTGTCGATGTCGAGTTCCGATAAGCCGTCTTCGATTTCTGAATAAGTAAGATTGCCTTTCACTTTCCCCTTATTCGCCAGCTCTTTGACGGTATCAAGATGCTGCGGATCTATCTTAGCCAATCGACGTCCCTCCTCTCAAGGAATCTCTTTCCTTGACCGCTTCTGTTTTCATCTTTTTCAATTCCATTTCCTTTCTGATCAAAACGAGTTTGAGATGTGAGACCTCCGACACGCTAAGTGCGTTTGCCGATGGTTGTTCAAGTTTCTCTCTCTCAGCTCTGAGCTCTGCTATTTGAGCATCCAATTTCGCCAATTTATAATGGATCCTGGTCACCATGGCTTCACGCGCGAGATTTTCACCCACAATGCTGTTTCTTGCCATTTGGTCCAGTCTTATGGCCGTATCAAGATCAAACATCTCTACGATCTCATCATGCCCTACAGTGTCATAGACCCTGTAATATAACTCCAGACGTTTGATAAGATCCTTTACTTCCGAATTCTCAAGCTGATCCAAATCCACATCTGTACAGATAAGATCAAATGCGGATTTATTTCTCAGCGCAATTTCAAGAATTTTTTTCTCCAACTCAAAAATTGCATTATATTGCGTGGGATCAATGGCGACTTTCTCAATCTGCTTCTTAGCTTCGAATTGAGGTCGAGCTTTGGAAAAGCCGTAAACTTCCCTATAAATGGCGTTTGAGTCATACGACTGATCTTTTGCCACGTAATCTATATAATAACTTTTTTCGACCTCGCTGTCGAGTCCCCTTATGATCATTGCGACATTTTTTAAATACTCCAGTTTTTCATTAGGTGTATTCAGGTTATATTTGTGCTTGGCTGCCTGAATTAAGAATGTCGTCGCAGGGTCAGCTTCCTGAACCATTTTCTGAAAAGCCTCGGCACCATTTTTTCTGACAAAATCATCCGGGTCCTGGCCAACCGGAAGTGTGAGCACCCTTAGCTTCGCCTTCATGGCCTTCAAAATACCCACACCTCTGAGAGCGGCTTTTCTTCCGGCTTCATCCCCATCAAAACACAATGTCACTTCATCCACATAGCGGTCTAGGACCCGGGCATGCGCTTCCGTCAGGGCTGTTCCCAGCGTAGCCACAGCATTGGTGATCCCGGCTTGATGAAGCATTATAACATCCATATACCCTTCTACCACAATGACACTGCGTAGTTTTCCCAGAGCTTCCTTCGCCTGAAGGATTCCGTAAAACGCTGTGCCCTTGCTGAAAATTACCGACTCAGGCGAATTGAGATACTTTGGCATATCGTCTCCAATAGCCCGGCCACCAAAACCAATGATATTTTGGCGCTGATCCTGGATAGGAAAAATCAGCCGATTCCTGAATTTATCATAATAACCGTTTCCATTTTTTCGACGATCCACCAAACCAACTTGCAGTAAGAGAGGGTGCTGCTTAGGCTCCATATAATCTGTCAGGGCTTGCCACGCGTCTGGTGCGAAACCCAGTCCAAACCGTCTGGCAGTCAGTGGTTCAATGCCCCGCTTATTCAAATAAGCCTGTGCAGCAGAATCTTCCTTCAGCTTTCTCAAGTAAAATATGGCAGCCTCTCTGTTAACTTGATATAAGGCCTTTTTCAGTATTGCTGATTCCTGCTCTTGAGCAGAATTCTGTACTTTATATCGATCCAGATCCAAGCCATAGCGTTCGGCCAAGGCTTCAACCGCATCAATAAAGTCCAGGTTTTCCATGGCCATGTAGAAGGCAATGGCATCCCCGCCCGCACCGCAGCCAAAACAGTGATATCGATGCTTTTCCTCAGTGACGACAAAGCTCGGCGTCTTTTCATTGTGAAACGGACATAACCCCTTATGGTTTCTGCCAGTCCGCTTCAACTCAACATAGCGCCCTACAAGGTCGACTATATCCACGCGTTCCAGAAGTGCTTCAGCGACTTCATTTGTATACTTAGACATATTGTACCCACTTTTCTAATGAAAAAATCCTGAGTAAGGACCTGTTGTCAATATTTATAATGCTCCGGATGTTTCTTGATCCAGTTGCAGGATACGCAGCCCCAAGTCCCTGGCATGATATTATGCTTAACTTTCACGATAATAAGAATTCAACGTTTAATGGCAATTTCCTTCAATTTTTTTTCGTTTTGAAAAATGTTTTTCCAGTCTGAAAGAATCCTGTTGCATAAGATCTCCATTCAATACAAAATGCGCCTGAATTTTGTTCCAACCAGGCTGAGTTAAGTCCAAAAGTCCGGGACAAAAAGTTTTTGGTATAACTGTACCGCATAGCGATCCGTCATGCCTGAAACATAATCTTTTACTGCTTCAGTGCCTTCCTTCCCCTGATAAAGCTCGAAGTATTCCCGAGGCATCTCTGAAGGCTGGCTGCTATAATACTCATACAACATTCTGAGCACTACGCGTGCTTTCTTTTCCTCTTTTTTAGCATCTAAATTGAGGTACACATGGTCAAACATGAATTGCCTAAGCCCTATGAATGCCTCGGCAATTTCCGGACTGAATGAAAGCTGGTCCGAACCTCTGCTGTGATTGACTATATCTACGATCAGCGTATTGATCCTTTGACTATGAGTCTTGCCCAGTGTTTTCAGAAACACCTCAGGGAGCTCTGCAAGCTCCAAAACCCCAGCCCGCAGTGCGTCGTCTATGTCGTGATTGATATAGGCGATCCGGTCGCTGAACGACACCGCGTGCCCTTCCAGGGTCTGTGGTTTTTTTCCCCCGCTGTGGCTGAGAATCCCATCACGTACTTCATGAGTAAGATTCAGGCCCCGCCTTCCATCCGACCTGATTTCCAAGAGATCCACAACCCTCAGACTCTGCTCGTTGTGGTCGAATCCACCCGGATGGATCTGGTCCAGTTCCATTTCACCGCAGTGACCGAAGGGCGTATGCCCCAAATCGTGGCCTAGAGCAATCGCTTCAGTGAGGTCTTCATTAAGACGAAGTGCCCTGGCTATGGTGCGCGCGATCTGTGACACATCCAGGGTATGCGTCAGCCGCGTTCTATAATGATCCCCCTCAGGTGACAGAAATACTTGTGTCTTATGCTTCAGGCGTCTGAACGCTTTAGAATGCAGGATCCTGTCGCGGTCACGCTGATAAACCGTTCTTATAGCGCACTGGTCTTCAGGAACCAATCTCCCGAGAGAGTCCGAAGCATGCATTGCATGCTCAGAAAGTACCAGCCGTTCAATCGCTTCTGTCCGTTCTCTAATGGACATGAACCGCACCTCCATTTATGACGCTCGCTATTAATTCGCTGAAGAAGTCCAAGAATCCTTTATTTCCAAAATCTTTTTTAGTATTTCTTTATCGATCGTCAAAAAAGAGAGGCAGAATGGCCTTTACGAAGTCAAACTGAACTTCACAAAGCACCTTCTTCCTCTCTTTATTCTTTTAGCCTATGGCCGATGGTCACCAAACCCAGCCATTTCTTCTCTAAAGATTGATCCCCGTTTTACTTTCGCCGCTTTTGGCTTTAATGGCAGCCTGGGCAGCAGCCAGCTTGGCGATCGGAACACGATAAGGCGAACACGAAACATACTCAAGACCAATTTCATGGCAAAATTCAACAGATTTTGGTTCTCCGCCATGTTCGCCGCAAATGCCTAGTTTGATCTCCGGACGAGTCTGACGGCCGAGCTCTATCGCCATCTTCATAAGCTTGCCGACACCTTTTTGATCAATGGTTTGGAAAGGATCTTTTTCAAAGATCTCCTTATGACGATATTCCGGCAAGAATTTTCCGGCATCATCTCTGGAAAATCCAAGGGTCATTTGCGTCAAGTCATTGGTACCAAAGGAGAAGAATTCGGCATGTTTGGCAATGTCATCCGCAAGCAGCGCTGCCCGCGGCACTTCAATCATAGTGCCTACCTTATAATCAACCTCAATGTCTTGTTCCTCCAAAACCTTGTCAGCTGTCGTTCTTACAAGCAAATCAAGTATTTCCAGTTCCTTTTCGAATCCTACCAGCGGGATCATGACCTCTGGTTTGACTTTCAACCCCAGGCGCTTAACCACATCCGCCACAGCTTCGAAAATTGCTCTGACTTGCATTTCATAGATTTCAGGATAGGTGATCGCCAGACGGCAGCCCCTATGACCCAGCATTGGATTAAACTCTTTCAAATCATTGACAATAGATTTCAGCTCAGATGCCGATATCTTCATGTCCTTCGCCAGCGCTTCAATGTCCTTGTCTTCGTGAGGCAGAAATTCATGCAGCGGAGGATCCAGAAGGCGGATCGTCACCGGCCGCTCACCCATTGCCTCGAAGATGCCAATAAAGTCGGCCTTCTGGAATGGCAGAAGATGTTCCAGTGCTTCCTTTCGTTCCTCAAAGGACTTTGAAATGATCATGCGTCGAACTACAGGAATACGCTCCTCTTCGAAGAACATATGCTCCGTCCTGCAAAGGCCAATCCCTTCAGCTCCGAACTTAACCGCGACTTTTGAGTCTCTGGGATTATCAGCGTTAGTTCTGACCTTGAGAACCCTGTGCTTGTCTGCCCAACCCATGAGCTTTCCAAAGTTTCCGGTCAGCCCAACTTCCTTTGTCTTGATCTTTCCAAGAAAGACTCGCCCATTATTGCCATCCAGCGAGATGTAATCTCCTTCCTTGACAACCAAACCGTCCACATGAAATTGTTTTGCGTACTCCTCCACTTTGATCTCGCCGCAGCCTGCGACACAGCATTTACCCATGCCGCGTGCCACGACAGCAGCGTGGGAAGTCATACCCCCACGGGAAGTCAGAATTCCGACACAGCTTACCATGCCTTCAATATCCTCAGGTGAGGTTTCCTGTCTCACCAAAACCGCTGGAATACCTTTTGCTTGAGCTGCAACGACGTCCTCTGCGCTGAAGAACACTTGCCCGCAAGCCGCGCCAGGAGAGGCTGGCAAACCTTTGGCGATTTCTCTGGCGTTGGCCAGATCCACATCATCAAAGGTCGGGTGAAGAAGCTGATCGATTTGTTCCGGTTGGAGCCGCATAATCGCAGTCTCTTCGTCAATGAGTCCCTCTTCCACGAAGTCAACTGCAATATTGACAGCCGCCGGCGCCGTCCGCTTGCCATTTCTTGTCTGCAGCATGAACAGCGTTCCGCGCTCAATGGTAAACTCGATATCCTGCATGTCTTTATAATGCTGTTCCAATTTTGTCGAAATCTCTCTGAATTGCTTATATACCTCAGGCATGACATCTTTCAATTCAGAAATGGGTCTAGGTGTGCGTATGCCAGCCACGACATCCTCACCCTGAGCGTTGAGCAAAAATTCGCCAAAGAAGGCAGGATCACCGGTAGAAGGATTGCGCGTAAAAGCGACGCCTGTTCCAGAGGTCTCACCCATATTGCCAAAAACCATCTCTTGAATGTTGACAGCTGTGCCAAGATTATGCGGGATATCATTCAAATTTCTATAGATATTGGCACGAGGATTGTCCCAGGATTCGAAAACACTGTTGACCGCCATGATCAGTTGACTTTCCGGTTCCTGTGGAAACGGTTTTCTGGTTTCCTTTTGAACAATATCCTTGTAAGTCTTGACTAAGGCTTTTAAGTGATCCACCGTCAACTCAGTGTCATAAGTAAGTCCTTTGTCGCGCTTGGCTGCATCTAAAGCATGCTCAAAATTGTATTTGGCGACCTTCAGCACAACATCGCTGAACATTTGAATAAATCTGCGATAACTGTCGTAAGCGAATCTAGGGTTCTCTGTCAACGCCGCCAACCCCTCGACAGTCTCATCATTTAGACCCAGGTTCAGAATAGTATCCATCATACCTGGCATAGAGAAGACCGAACCGGAACGAACGGACACCAGAAGCGGGTTTTCAGCGTTGCCAAAAGTCTTGCCCGTTATGGCTTCAAGTTTATTTAAGTATTCAAAAATCTGAGCCTTGACGTCCTCACCCAATGATTTTCCGGTTTCATAATAGGCATTGCACGCCTCAGTCGTGATGGTAAAACCATTTGGCACCGGCAGACCAATGCGTTTCATCTCCGCCAGATTAGCGCCTTTGCCACCTAAGAGTGACTTCATTTCCGCATTGCCTTCCTCAAAGAAATAAACCCATTTTTTCAATTTGCTCACCTCATATCAGCATATTTTTTTTCATAATCTCAACGATGATATTCGCAGTTTCTTCTACCGCTTTGCTTGAAACGTCGATTACAGGGCAACCAAGCTTTTTCATCAGTTTGTCCGAATACTCCAGCTCCTCAAGTATACGGCCCAAATCCGCATAAGAGGCGTGGCTGTCGAGGCCCAGTGCTTTTAAGCGTTCCTGACGGATTTCATTTAATTTATACGGATTGGTGGTTAATCCTATGATTCTGTTGGTGGGTACTTCATAAAGTTCATCCGGTACCGGAACCTCGGGCACCAGCGGGATATTGGCGACCTTGATATTTTTGTGTGCCAGATACATGCTCAGAGGCGTTTTCGACGTTCTGCTGATCCCTATCAAAACTAGATCCGCTTTTTTAACACCTCTCGGATCCTTCCCGTCATCATATTTTACCGCGAATTCGACAGCTTCAACTTTTTTGAAGTAACGCTCATCCAGCCTGTGAACAAGTCCCGGCTCTCCTGCCGGTTCAACTCCCAGAAATTTCGAAAAAACATCCACGAGAGGAAGCAGAAGATCCACAGTAGGAATATCAAGTTTTTTGCATTCCTCTACCAGCTTGTCTCTCAGGTGTGCGAGCACTGTCGTAATCAAGATGACAGAACGGTGCGCTGACGCTTCTTCTACAATCTCCATAATTTGCTCTTCATTGGAGATAAAGGGATAGCGCTTAATCTCATACTCATTTCCACCAAACTGCTCAGCCGCGGCGCGCGCCATCATTTCGCCAGTTTCGCCAAGTGAGTCAGAGATGACATAGACGTGATATTTCTTACTCAATCCAATCCCCCCCCAAGTTTGTTGCCAATATCTACGAAGAGCTTTGTAATGTTGGTTTTTGAGAACCTGCCGACAATCCTGTACAAAATCTGGCCGTCCTTAAATATTTCTTCAACGACTGGCAGCGCATCGATCTCATGCTCCATGATTTTTCTCGCTGCTTCGACAACCGGGTCCGCCGGCGCTACTGTTACAACATTAGGCATCCTCGTCATGATGATACCCACAGGGATCTGATGAATATCACTTCCGCCTATAGCGGCCTTAAGTAAATCTTTCCTGGAAATTACGCCTGAGAGATATTTGGCTTCATTTGTGATAAAAATTGAGCCTACATCTTCCAGGAACATTGTGACCACAGCATCATACACAGAGGTGGTATCCGTGATTGCCACCGGCCTTGATTTCAAATCTCCTACCCGGACTGCGTTCAGGTAGTCCGCAATTTTTTGCCTTTCAACACTGCCTATATACATATACCCAACCTTTGGTTTGGCTTCCAGCATCCCCGACATGGTCAGCAGATTTAAATCCGCACGAATCGCAGATCGCGTGACATTTAGAAGACTCGCAATGTGTTCACTGGTTATAGGCCCCTGCGTCTTAACAATCTCAAGTATTTCATAGTGACGATTTTTAAGCTCTATATTAATCACCCGCTTTCACTTTAATGTGATGCACTATTTAACGCGTTGAGACTATTCTACTACACTTTATAAGGGATTGCATCGTATTTTTTATAATATTGTTGTTTTTTTCCCATACATTGACATAAATAAAATCCCCAAAAAAGAAAGAAGAAATTAGTGCAGCAAAAGTCATGAACCGACTTTTTGCCGTCACTAATTTCCTCTCTTGATTAATCTTATTTCTTAGAATTCCTGGCTCTGACGGATCAGTTCCACCAATTCATTAATCGGGACTCTTTTCTGTGTCATTGTATCTCTGTCTCTGACAGTGACTTGGCCATCTTCAAGTGAGTCGAAGTCAAAAGTAATGCAAAACGGTGTTCCAATCTCATCATGTCTGCGATAACGCTTGCCTATGCTGCCAGAATCGTCGTAATCCACCATAAAGTGCTTTGATAGCATTTCAAAGACTTTAATCGCTTCGTCATTCAGTTTCTTCGCGAGCGGGAAAATCGCAGCCTTGATAGGTGCAAGCGCAGGATGGAATTTCATGACCACACGGTCAGAGCCATCCTCGAGTGTCTCCTCTTCATAGGCATCCACAAGAAATGCCAGCGTAACGCGATCAGCGCCAAGAGAAGGCTCGATACAATAAGGCACATATTTTTCATTTGTCATTGGGTCAATATAGCGAAGGTCTTCGCCTGAATGGGTCATGTGCGCTTTAAGGTCGAAATCCGTTCTGTCGGCGATCCCCCAAAGCTCTCCCCATCCAAAAGGAAACAAGAATTCAATATCCGTTGTGGCGTTCGAATAGTGGGAGAGCTCCTCTTTAGCGTGATCCCGGGAACGAACGGAGGTCTCTTTCATATTCAGGTTTTTCAGCCAATCCAGGCAAAATTGCTTCCAATAATTGAACCATTCCAGATCCTCACCTGGGGCGCAGAAAAATTCGAGTTCCATTTGCTCAAACTCCCGCGTCCTGAACGTAAAGTTGCCCGGTGTGATTTCGTTTCTAAAGGACTTGCCGACCTGAGCAATACCAAAAGGCACTTTCTTTCTGGACGCCCGCTGAACGTTTTTAAAGTTCACAAAAATCCCCTGAGCCGTTTCAGGTCGCAGAAAAATCTGTGTACTGGAATCTTCAGTAACGCCCTGGAAAGTTTTGAACATGAGATTAAACTGACGAATACCGGTGAAATCCTTCTTGCCGCACTCCGGACACTTAATGCCATGCTCCTGAATATAAGCTTCCATCTTCTCTTTAGGCCAGCCGTCTACAACACCTTCATGACCTATGGCCATGAAATGATCTTCAATGAGCTTGTCTGCCCGAAAACGTGCTTTACATGCCTTACAGTCCATCAAAGGATCAGCGAATCCGCCCACGTGGCCTGATGCCACCCAAGTGGCCGGATTCATCAAAATTGCCGCATCCAGGCCAACGTTATACTTGGATTCTTGAACAAACTTCTTCCACCAGGCCTTCTTGACATTATTCTTGAGCTCGACGCCCAAAGGACCATAATCCCAAGTGTTAGCCAAACCACCATAAATTTCAGAGCCCGGAAAGACAAAGCCGCGGGTTTTGGATAATGAAACAATTTTTTCCATAGTGACTTTTGACATCAGAAACCCTCCTGTACTGTAATGAAAGAATACTAATCAGAAACCCTAATAAAGTTGTTGCTTTGAAGTTCAGATCCGCGTCATACCACCGGACTTTTCATCCTAGCAAAAAAAGACCCTCTCATCCCGGTTAGGGACGAAAGAGTCTATCTTCCGCGGTTCCACCCTAGTTGGCAAAATGCCCACTTTGAGACGATGCTCCAAAGCGCCTTCAAAGGGATTTCATACCGGACTCACACCTGCCGCCGGCTCTCTTGAATGTCCTCACCTTTTACTTTTCTTCTTCTCTGCATCCATTTGAATTTAAATGGATTGTACCACAGGCTTCCCAAGCTTGTCCAGCCGGAATATCCGCACTTTAATCCATTTTCAGAAACAATGTTAAAGCTGATAATGAAGTGACTCATTCAAAAATCTTGTTTCAAGATGTCTGAGTATAGTCGCTTCAAAAGATGATACTACTTGTGATGCGCGTTTTTATGGCCCTTATGTTCTTCTTCAACCGCACCGTCTTCCATAAAATGACCTTCGCCATAGTAATGATCGTCCTCTTTTTCGTAGGACTTAATTTCCTCTTCATCCATTAATATGGTAACCCCGTCAGGGTCATGAGCGAACTCATCCTCCGAATCAGCACCGACTTCAGAGTCACCGGATTTCTTCAGTTTATCTTTTACGTTCTGAACCGTTTTCTCTGTCGCGTCAATAAAATTCTTAAAGGATTCCTCAGTCATGTCATTGAGATCGAGAACCTCGCCATTTTCCTTGACGACTTTAATGTGACAGCCTGTCGCAACTGCCGCCAGAATACCCGCAATGGTAGCTGTGGTGAATACCAGCGCGGCCACACCGCCTGCAAGTACCGGTATATTCATGACTTGATTTTCGTTTTTAACCACGAGAATTCGAGTGATGACACCTTTGCTGACGAGCTCTCTCAGTTTTTCGATCAAATCTGTACCGCGGCTTATGAACTCACTGCGCTGCTTTTCACCCGTAGATTTCAGTGATTCAATGTAGATCACAGCTTCTAGTACATCTCCATTGCATATTTCGAGGGCTTCTTTGGCAAGTTTGTAATCCGCATCCGTTCTGTTGCGGACCTCATCGACCATTTCAATTGTAACTGTGCTCATTTGATCACTCTCCTCAAACTTTTCGTATGGCTTTCAGGAATTCCAAGCTCTTAAAGTCTTGATACCCCAAATGCTGCCTCATAAATCTCATACATAAGATATCCAATTTGCTGACGTATAAACGATTTATTTTTGTCCCCATCAATACGTCAATGCTTTGTTTACTGACATAATCCATAATGTTATACAGCATTCGCCCAATCCGGTCATCACCTTCCACCAGGCAGTTGCTGCAGACTGCGCCACCCTCAGGAACGCTGAAGTCGACATGTGCCCCCTCCGCACCGCAGCGGACACAGTGTTTCAGTTCAATATCAAAGCCCATAGTCGCGAGAAGTTTTAGTTCATAGACTATTTTCACCCATTCCAGATCCAGCGGCATGAACTGCTCAGCCGTTTCCGCGCTTGAAAGGTCAGTTCCAATCTCAGACGCTTCTTTTTTTCTTTTTTGCCGATGGTCATAGGCATTCAACCCTATCAAAACCTCCGAAAGCAACTGAAACAACCCTCTGTTTTCTTCACCCTCCTGAAGCAGCTGCGAGGCCGTTTCGAGAAAATACGCGCCATACCCCATCAGCATCAGATCTTCTTGGATGTGGCGAAAAGATTCAAGGACCTCCACGCTTCTGACGCGGTTCCAGGACGCCCCCACATCCAGAACAAATTCTCCCAGTGTAAAAGGCTGTGTCGTCGCGGCAATCATGGATCTTGAGGATTTTGCACCCTTTGCAATAGCTTTCAGCTTTCCGGATCGCTCTGTCATCAAAGTGACCAGAGCATCATTGTCCTCCAGCTTTCGCTTGGACAAGACTATGGCTTTTGTCGTTAACAGCATATCAGACCATCCACTTTCCAATGAGTAGCGTCGCAAGTGAAAAATATATGGTGAGACCCGTAATGTCAACGGTCGTTGAGATAAATGGCGCTGAGGCCACAGCAGGATCGACGCCGAGCTTTTTAAAAACCATAGGCACCAGAGTTCCAATGGCTGCGGCTGTCAGAATATTGGAGAACATAGCGATCCCAACGATCAGGCTGATCATCAGGCTGCCATTTGTCAGGGAAGCTGCGATCCCAACGATCAAGCTGCAGACAAGTCCCACAATAAAACCCGTCGCCACTTCCAGGAGAAAGGTCCTAACGGCTTCTTTGCCTTCCACATAGCCTATGGCGATGCTTCTGACCGTAATAGTCGAGGATTGGGTGCCAACATTACCGCCCATACCTGCCAATAGCGGCATAAACATAGCCAGGGCGGAATGGGCGTCCAGTGTGCCCTGATATCGCGCCACGACGTTTGCTGACAATAGTCCTCCAAAGATAGTGATGACCAGCCAGGGCAGTCGGGAGCGCACAGAGCGCACGACCCGAAGCCAGGACGCGTCGTCTTCTTCGTAGATCTCCAGATCCGAAGAGCCCGCAAATTTATAGATATCCTCTGTGGCTTCTTCCTCAATGACGTCGAGAATGTCGTCGACGGTAATGATGCCCTTGAGTTTCTCTTCCTTGTCTACGACTGGCATTACCATGAAGTCATATTTGGAAAAGAGTCTTGCAACCTCTTCCTGATCCTCATCATCATAGACTGAGATGACATTGTCATTCATGATCTCGCTGATTTTCATGTCCGGAGCGGCCACAATGAGCTGACGCAGGGATATGACCCCCGTCAGGACGCCTTCCTCATTCGTCACAAAGACATAATAAATGGTTTCAGCGCCGGGTGCATGATGCCTGAGGTAAGTGATCGCTTCGTCTATGGTCATTTCAGTGGTAAGCGTAACGTAATCCTTAGTCATCCGGCCGCCGGCGGAGTCCTCATCATATTCCAAGAGAGTCTCAACCTCGGAGGCAATCTCCTCATCCATATAGGACAGCAGCTCTTCTTGTTTTTCTTCAGTCAGTCCCGAAAGTTTGTCGACAATGTCGTCCTGGGCCATATTGTCTATGACGCGAGACCTCTTATCTTCATCCATGCCCTCGATCAATTCAGAGAATAGTTCGGAGCCAACTTCCTCAAGGACTTCAGAAGCATCCTCAAAGTCCAGCAATTCAAAATAAGCCTGTCTGTGTTCCTCGCTGAGTTCCTCGAGAATTTCAGCCCGGTCTGCATAGTGCAGCTTTTCATCTAATGTTCGTACAGCCTCATAAGCCCCAAGCTCGAGGAGCTCTACCAGCTGTTTTATCAATTCCTCTTGTTCGATCTCCTGAAGATTTGCCATACGTCACCCCCGAGCTTTGTTACTTTATAAGTTATTCAATTATAAACCATTATCCAATTGGGGTTATTCTTTGTAGCCAAAGTTCTTGAGCATCAAGTCATTGTCCCGCCAGCCAGGACGAACCTTAACCCAGAGCTCCAGAAATACTTTGGATCCCAAAAGGCGCTCAATTTCCTCTCTGGCGCTTTTTCCCACGCCCTTTAATTTTCGTCCGCCTTTACCGATGATGATCCCTTTATGACTTTCGCGCTCACAGACAATGACCGCTCTAATATCCACCATGTCGCTGTTTTCACGATTCTTCATAGCCTCAATTTCAACTGCGACCCCATGGGGCACTTCCTGATCCAGATAGTGGAGCAGCTTTTCGCGAATAATCTCTGCGACGATTGCACGCTCAGGCTGATCCGTAATCATGTCTCCCGGATAATACATAGGTCCTTCCGGAAGATACCCAATCACTTTATCGATGACGACATTGATGTTTGCACCCTGGAGTGCCGACAGACTGACAATATCCTTAATAAAACTGTACTCACTGTAAATTTTTGTAATGATGGCATATTGCTCGGGCATGATTTTGTCGACTTTGTTGATGGCGAGAATCACAGGCGTTTTGACGTTCTGGAGATGCTCGAGAATAAACTTGTCTGACGGTCCTAGGGACAGTGAGTCATCCACCATAAAAATGATGGCGTCGACTTCCTTCAAGGTATCCAGCGCGGTTTTGATCATGAAATCGCCCAGCTTATTTTTGGCTCTTGTCATGCCGGGGGTGTCCACAAAAATGATCTGGCTATCCTTCGTCGTGTAAATCGCTTGAATTCTATTGCGGGTCGTCTGCGGCTTATCTGACATAATGGCGATTTTTTCGCCGGTAATCGCGTTAAGAAGTGTTGATTTCCCAACATTTGGTCTGCCTATAATTGAAACAAATCCTGATTTGAATGACAACTAAGTTCCTCCTGACATAAATGGTAAAACTTAAGTGAAAGACCTCTTATATTTGCAAGTCTGCCTGTGTAAAAGAATGTGGAAGCAGCTCAGACAGCCTGTGAACGACGAGGCTTCCCCCACGATCCAGGATCACATCGAGATCGCCAAATTCCATCAGCATTTGGCGACAGATGCCACAGGGATAGGTTGGCAGCTTTGATTCGCTGACAATCGCAATCGCCTTAAAGGACCTGCAGCCCTCTGAAACTGCTTTAAACAGCGCTGTACGCTCTGCGCAGTTGGTAGCCCCATAGGAGGCGCTTTCAATGTTGCAGCCCGTATAGACATCACCGGTGCTCGCCAGGAGCGCTGCACCCACATTGAACTTCGAATAGGGTGTATAGGCAAATTGCATTGCTTCATATGCCATCTCAATGAGTTTTTCATAAGTGATCTCCATTTTATGCCCCCTCATTCCAGACCGGCTCCAGCCACTGAGGTATAACCTGAATCCAAGTTACACCCGGATTCAGCTGTATAGCCGTGCCCTCTTCGGTTTTATAGATTGTTTGAGCGCGTCGGTCCGCTTTTTCCCATTGAATTGGAATTCGGGCACCCATACTCATATACCAGCCTTGGCCTGAACCAACGTCATCCATAACCAACCGGCCTTCATTGTCCACAGTTTTCGTTCTGACAGTTTGAATAATGACATTCGTCACCATGAGCGGTGTATTATCCAGTTCATCCACATGAGGCGCGCCATTGACCTGGCGGCTATAGGCTTTTAATGCCTCATCATAGAGATACCCTGATGCATAGCCGCTGCTGCCCTGTCTGTATACCAGCCTGACAGAACCGGCCTGATCTTCAGAAGGCGGCGCTGCGGTCTTCGCATAGATTGGAACATCAAACTCCGGCTCGACCCGGTATTTTTTCCTGTCAGCATCTTTTCGAATCGCGTTCAGGGTTGAGTACATATTATGCGGTATTTTCTTGTGACTTCTTCTCCAGAAAATATTTCGCCCTGCAGATAAGCCGTCAATATCCGCTACTTTTAGTTTGGACAGGTCATTAAAGGCTTGAGGGGATCCCCCAACATGGACATAGAGGCCGTCATACTCAAGTGCCCTGTTTATGAAGTAGGGTCTTGCACTTCTGATGGGCCCGACTTCATAGTCACCCGTACCGGTAAAAACGGCCTCGTAGCGGGTAATGTTGCCCTCGGCCAGCATCTCGTATACGAAGAGTGCCTCTTTTAAACCTGACTGAGGCCTGGCGCCCGCGTGATTATCCATCATCACAAAGACAGGACGGTCTATAAGCCAGCGCGCCGTCCAGGTCTGGCTGTCTTCAGATGGCAGCTCGACGACAGGCTCAGGTTCAGGCTCCGGTTCCGGGACTGATACTTCTACAGGCTCCTGGACCTCGGCTTCAGGCTCAGCAACAGATGACCCGGGCGTACAGCCCACAAGTGCTGCAATCACACACACCCATAACGATAGCGTAACCAGTTTGCCAGACCTCTTTTTTCTCACCGAAAAGTTGTTTGGAAGCACATTGTCACTCAGTCGCTCCACGGCCCGCCACATGACTACACCTCACGGGTAATGCCAAGTTCTTCGAGGATTGACTCTTCCAGTGCGCGCATCTGTTTTTGGTCTTCGTCCGTTTCGTGGTCATAACCAAAGAGGTGAAGCATGCTATGGGCTGTCAAAAAACACATTTCACGTTCAAAGCTGTGCTTATAATCATTTGCCTGAGCCAGCGCGCGCTCGACGCTAATGACAATGTCTCCCAAATACATGGGATCAGGAAGGTCCTCCATATCTTTTATGGCGTCGTACTGAGGGAATGAGAGGACATCCGTGACTTTGTCGATCCTTCTGTGCTCAAGGTTGAGCTGATGAATCTCAGCGTCATCAACTAATGTAAGATCGACCTCGCACTCATAATCTTCAAGATTTTCATATTCGAGTGCCATTTCAATGACCTCAGTCAATTTGGCGACCAGCGATTCAGGTACAGATTTACGGTCCTGCCGGTCCTGAAAATTGATATGCACCATCTCCATTGCCCCCTATCAGAATTTTATCCTCTTCCCTGGCTGCGTCCGTCTTGTGACTCCCGGCTCTTTTTAAACCTTGCATTCTGTTTGGCTTCCTGTTTGGCTTCCTTTTTGGCTTCTTCTTTATACTGAATCCGCTTTTCATATTTGTCGTATTCCTGAATTATGCGCCGCACCAGCGTATGTCTGACGACGTCGCGATCCGTGAATTCGACCATGGAAATTTCTTCAACGGATTTTAGCACCTCGGCAGCATGGACCAGCCCCGACTTTTTTCCGGAAGGCAAATCGATCTGGGTAATGTCTCCATTGACTACCACTTTTGAGCCAAAGCCAAAGCGTGTCAGAAACATTTTCATTTGTTCAATGGTTGTATTCTGTGCTTCGTCCAGAATGATGAAGCTGTTGTCCAGCGTTCTTCCGCGCATATAGGCCAGCGGTGCGACTTCAATCAAACCGCGTTCTTTATATTTCAAATAGGTCTCTGTCCCAAGAATATCATAAAGCGCGTCATATAGCGGCCTCAAATAGGGATCGACTTTCATCTGCAGATCCCCGGGCAAAAATCCAAGGCTTTCCCCTGCCTCTACTGCAGGTCGAGTGATGACAATCCTGGAGACTTCGTCATTTTTAAAAGCCTTGACCGCCATAGCTACCGCCAGATAGGTCTTACCAGTACCTGCCGGACCAATGCCAAAGGTGACGTCGTGCTTCTGAATGGCTTTGACGTATTTCTGCTGACCCAGGGTCTTGGGCTTGACGAACTTTCCCTTTGAGGTGACCACGAGGATGGCGTCTGAAAGTCCGGGCAGTTTGTCGCCCTCACCTTCTCTGAACATAGTCATGAAATAGTCCAGTTTCTGGGCATCCAGCACTTCGCCGGCCTTTATGGCGCCAATCAGAACCTCAATCAGTTTTTCCACGACATGAACCGTTTGATCTTCTCCAATGATGATGACTTCGCCGTCCCTGGAGGCAAGCTTGACTTTAAAGGCATTTTCAATGCGCATCAAGTTTTCGTCCAGGTTCCCAAACAATTTATAAAGAACTTCCAAATTATCTACACTTATTCTTCGTTCATGTGTCTCCAATCGATTGATCCGCCCTTTCTGAAACGTTAAAACATCCTACCTTTGATTTTAACACAATCCATTGGTTTAGGCGTCAAAAGGATGCAAAAATCCGTCTGAAATAATTATTACGGTCCGCGTCCCCAATCTCAAATTGGGGACCGTAATATAGTTGTAACATAAAAAAAAGGCCGCTGAATCAGCGGCCTCGTTATTACTGATTTAATTGTTCCTTGACGAGTGTGGCAACCAGTTTCCCGTCTGCCAGACCTTTCGTCTTGGGTGTCATGATGGCCATGACTTTTCCCATGTCTTTAGGAGAAGATGCGCCTGTTTCAGCGATCGCCTCCAAAACCATGGCTTTGATTTGCTCCTCTGTAAGCTGTTCCGGAAGGTAGGCTTCTAAGATATGGATTTCAGCCAAAGCTTCATCCACCAGATCCTGACGGCCGCCTTTAGCGAATTCTTCAATGGCCGCTCGTTTCTGTTTGATTTGCTTGGCGACGATTTCCACAATATCCTGATCAAGAAGTTCTACGCGTTGATCGACTTCAACCTGTTTGACTGCTGCGCGAAGCATAGTGACGGTCGTTTTCCTAAGAACGTCCTTTTCCTGCATGGCAGTCTTGAGGTCCTGCATCAACAAATCTTTCAAGCTCATTCAACTCACCCCTGACTTCCAAGGAGAGCGACTAGAAAGATTTGCTCTTGCTCTTTCTTCTCGCAGCCTCGGACTTCTTCTTGCGTTGTACGCTTGGCTTTTCGTAATGTTTTCTCTTTTTGACTTCCGCAAGGACGCCAGCTTTTGACGTCTCTTTCTTAAAACGTCTAAGTGCACTATCTATTGTTTCGGTAGCTCCAACTTTAATTCCTGCCACAGCTATTCCCTCCCCCCGTGTCAAACTTGCATTCTGGTGACAGCACCGCTGTCGTTACAGAGGAATAATAACAGAATACTAGGACATTATACATTAGGAGCATTCAAAAAGCAACTGTATTTCGTATTGTACCGTTTTTATCAACCCGGAGGCCAGTCCAGATAGCGACCGCCTAAAAGATGGAAATGGAGATGATCCACAGTCTGCCCGCCATCTTTTCCGCAATTGTTGACGATCCTGTATCCGTTTTCTTTAAGCCCCAGCTCTGAAGCGACCTGTACAGCCACTTTAAAGACATGGGCAATCAATCCGGACTCAGCTTCACTGAGTTCATTTGTCGAAGCCAGATGCTTTTTGGGAACGATCAAAACGTGCACCGGCGCGACAGGCGATATGTCGTGAAAGACAATGACCTGCTCATCTTCATACGCTTTATTAGATGGGATTTCACCACCAGCAATTTTACAAAACAAACAATTCTGCATACTATGCCTCCTCATCCATTAAAGATCCCATAAAACCGTGCTCTGTCAACGCCTCAAGTTTAACCTTGGCAATCTTTCCAATATAGCCAGGGCCAGCCTCAACTTTGACTCTGAGATAATCCGGCGTCAGGCCTTCGATTTCTTTTATACCCAGTTCAGGAACCCCTTCAAACAATACTTCTTTGACACTGCCCAGCCATTGTCTGTTATAGTCGGACTCAAGCTGGTCCTGAAGCGCAATCAGCCGCTCGCTGCGTTCATGACGAACTGCGTGATCCACTTGATCCTTCATGGTCGCAGCAGGTGTCCCCGTTTTGGCAGAATACTGAAAGACGTGAATCTTTGCAAAGCCGACCTGTGAAGCCAGGGTTATGGTGTCCCGGAACATCTCTTCAGTTTCCCCCGGAAAACCGACTATGATGTCTGTGGTCAGGGACGGCCTGTCGAACTTGGTTTTCAAACGCTCTACAACCTCCATAAAATCCGAGGCGGTATATTTACGGTTCATGCGTTTTAAGACAGGATCTGAACCGCTTTGCAAAGATAAGTGGAAATGAGGGCATATAGATTTTAACCGGCTGAGACGCTCGACAAATTCCGCTGTCATCAGCATGGGTTCTATCGAACCCAACCTGAGACGCTTGACGCCTTCTATTGCGTCCACGCGCTCAATGACATCAATCAGACTCAGGGCCTGCGCCTCCGCCTGAGATTGCTCAACTTCTCTGCCGTAGGACGCGATATGAATTCCCGTCAGGACAAACTCGCTGAATCCGTGCCCGACAAGCCTTGTGACCTCAGATTCGATATGATCGATACTGCGGCTGCGTATTCTGCCTCGGGCATAGGGGATAATGCAATAACTGCAGTACTGGTTGCAGCCTTCCTGAATTTTGATAAACGCCCTGGTCCGGTCGCCATGCTCGTCAATTTCAAGCTCTTCAAACTCAGCGACCTCCATGATGTCGCCAACGGCGCTGACTTTGTCCCAAGGACCAAGATCCTCAATATAATCCACAATCTTCATGCGCTCGTTGGTGCCGAGCACCAGGTTGACCCCTTCAATCCGCATGACCTCATCCGCTGCCACCTGAGCATAGCAGCCGACCACAGCAATGACCGCCATGGGATTCTGCCGCCTCGCCCGTCTGGCTATAGACCTGGATTTCCGGTCGCCCAGGTTCGTGACGGTACAGGTATTGATGACGTATACATCCGCTGGGTCATTCTCATGGACAATGTCGTAGCCGCGATCTCTGAACAGCTTCGCCATAGCGTCCGATTCGTATTGATTGACTTTGCATCCCAGTGTTGAAAATGCTACTGTTCTTGACACGTGTTACCTTCCTCCCATATCCCCGAGTACATACTGAATAATACTCAGCAGTGCCAGGCCCGCAGTCTCTGTCCTAAGGATCCTAGGACCGAGGCCGATAGTTATAAATCCCATCTCACTCAGTTCATGTACTTCTTTTTCAGTCAGACCGCCTTCCGGCCCAATCATGATCGCCACACGACACTGCAGATCATCACGCCGCCGGGCTTCCTCCAAATGTTCCATCAGCGGTTTCAATGCTGCCCCTTCATAAGCCAGGAGCTTGAGTCCATCCTGAGATGTTAACTCTTGGATTGCCTTCAGCTTGACAGGCTCTAAGACCTCCGGCTCCAGAGCCCGCTTGGACTGCTTTGCTGCTTCGTGGGCAATCCGGTTCCAACGCTCTGTTTTCTTGGCTGCATCCTTTGCATCCCTTATTCTGGCAACGCAGCGCTCACACTCCACGGGTACAATTCTGACCGCCCCAAGCTCTACTGCTTTCTGTATAATGAACTCCAGTTTGTCGTGTTTGGGAAGCCCTTGAAAAAGCGTAACCTCTACAGGAGATTCCCTGTGGATTTCAATCTTCTTGAGACATAAAACTTCCATGACACTGTCTTCAGTCTGATTCAAAAGCGCCGTCTTTATTTCAGCTATATATTCACCACCGTCTGCATCCGTCAGCTCAATGTGGTCACCTACACTCAGCCTCAGCACCCTCAACGCGTGATGCACTTCCTCCTGTGACACAACTCGCACTGTACACGGGCATTCCATAATGACTTGGTCGACAAATAGTCTATGCATGTCCGCCGGCGCGCACCAGAAGTGCTCGCCATTCTCCTCTCTCACGCACTTCCAAGACTTCGTACCCATTTTTAGACATGGCTTCAAGGACAATTGACAGCTTTTTATCCAATATTCCTGAACTGATCCAGACTGCCCCTGGATTCAAATAGGATTTCATGCTGTCCGCAAGGGAGGCGACAACATCCGCAATGATATTTGTCACCACGAGGTCCGCCGGCGAATCGACGACCTGCATCAGGTCACCTTCACAGACCTGGATCACATCAGTAACTTGATTGGCCTCGACGTTTTCTCTCGTGACTTCCACTGCTGCGGGGTCAATATCTGCCGCTACGACCTCCCCGGCGCCGAGTTTCGCAGCCACTATAGCCAGAATACCGCTGCCACAGCCAATATCGTAGACTTTGCTGCCCTGCACAAGATTTTCTTCCAGAAGTTCCGCACACATAGTTGTGGTCTCATGTGTCCCGGACCCGAAGGCACCGCCAGGATCCAGCTCGATCACCAAGTCGAGAGGCTCAGCGTCAAGGACTTGCTCCCAGGACGGCTTGATGATCAAATGTCTGCCAATACGTACGGGATGGTAATATTTTTTCCATTCGTTTGCCCAGTCAGACTCTCTGACTTCTTTAATTTCAACTTCTCCAAGTCCGGGATCCAGCCCAAAGGTCGAAAGGTCAGCGACTTGGGCCTGAATCACAGGGATGAGCGCTTCCGGCGCCTCCATTTCCATATAGGCTTTGACAAGCGCGCCTTCAAACTCAAATTTAATTTCGCTTCGGTCAAAATAATCCCAGTCCCCTTCATAACCTTCATTGAAAATAGGATCGTTGGGGTCCTCGACGACAATGCCCTGAGCGCCCAGCTCATATAATAAATTTGTGACTGCGTCCACAGCCATTGAGGTTGTTTTGACTTTTACTTCAAACCAGTTCATGGTTTCTCCTCCAATACGGTCTAATACAAACTGTTGTGAATCCTGCTGAAATTATATCACATCTTCCTTCTGAATTTACAGCAAAGCAGACCTGAAGCGGCATTCGTTTCACGGGAACGAATGCCGCTTCAGGTCTGCGCACAGCAAAACAACTATGGTTCAATTATTAAAGGCTTCTTTGACCTTCTCAAAAAACTTTTTTTCACCTTTGGGCTGATCCGTTTTTTCCGCTTCAAACTTTTCACCCATAGACTCCGCAAAGGCTTTGAGCGCTTCTTTCTGCTTGTCGCTGAGTTTTGTCGGAATCTTAACTATGACGCGAACATACTGGTCGCCACGGCCATAACCATTGAGAACAGGAACGCCCTTGCCTTTAAGTCGGAAGGTTTTTCCGCTTGGGGTACCTTCCGGTATTTTATAGGACACTTTTCCGTCAAGTGTTGGCACTGTGACCTCGTCTCCAAGCACTGCCTGAGTGTAGGAGATCTCTATGTCGCAGAAGATATCGTTGCCATCCCGCTTAAAGATGTCGTGGGCAAGCACCTTGAGGACGACGTAAACATCCCCTCTTGGACCGCCTTTGGCGCCCAAATCGCCCTCTTCTCTAAGCGTCATCTGATTGCCGGTTGAAACACCTGCTGGAATTTTGACATCAATAGTGCGTTTTTTCTTAACTTTTCCTTTACCCTTACAGGTGTGGCACGGCTTCTCTATGGTTTTGCCCGTGCCGCCGCAAGCCTGGCAAGGGCGCACTGAAATAGTCTCGCCAAATAGGCTGCGCTGGGAATATTTAACTTCACCGGCGCCGCCGCACTGAGAACATGTATTGACTTTCGAGCCTTCCTCCGCACCTGTGCCGCCACAGGTATGGCAGTCCTCAGTACGATAAAACTCAATCTTTTTATCAACGCCAAAAGCTGCCTCGACAAAGGTCAGCGTCATGTCCACTCTAAGATCTGCGCCTTTGGTCGGACCCGCACGTCGTCCGCTTGAACGGAAACCGCCAAACCCGCCGCCAAACATCTCATTCAAAATGTCCTCAAAACCGCCAAAATCGCCAAAGCCGCCTGCGCCGCCATATCCGCCTGTATTCTGGTTTACGCCGGCATGCCCGAATTGATCATAAAGATTGCGCTTTTCAGTATCGCTGAGAACTTCATAAGCCTCGTTGATCTCTTTAAATTTCGCTTCAGATTCTTTATTATCCGGGTTTTTGTCGGGATGATACTTCATCGCCAGTTTACGAAACGCTTTTTTTATTTCATCCTCAGAGGCACCTCTGGCGACGCCTAGAACCTCGTAATAATCCCTTTTATCCAAAATCCCTACCGCCTTTCTTTCGATGGATCGAGAAGATGCCTATGCAGATTAAGTTTTGCAGGGCGCCCAGCAAGATCCGTGTTTTAGATCTCGCTGGGCACCCGTTAGACATCTCTTTCTATTATTAATCCACGACTTCGTAATCGGCGTCGACGACTGTGTCGTCGACCGTTGGATGGGATGTCGAGTCATTTGCGCCGGCATTAGTCTGAGCTTCTTGTGAGGCTTTCTCATACATTTTTTGCGCAATCGGATGGAACGCGTTGGTCAGTGCTTCAACCGCAGCCTTAATGGCCTCTGCGTCGCTGCCTTCCAGGGACTTTTTCGCAGCTTCAATTTTTTCTTTGAGATCCGTTTTCTCAGCTTCTGTTGCACCGTCTCCAATTTCAGCAAGGGCTTTTTCAGATTCATAGATCATGTTGTCCGCATTGTTTCTGACTTCCGCGAGTTCTTTGACTTTGAGGTCTTCTTCTGCAAACATCTCTGCTTCTCTGACCTTTTTCTGAATTTCTTCCTCGTTCAAATTGGTCGTCGCTGTGATCGTGATGTGCTGAGTCTTGCCTGTGCCAAGATCTTTAGCGCCAACATGTACAATGCCGTTGGCGTCAATGTCAAAGGTGACTTCGATCTGCGGCACGCCGCGTCTTGCTGGAGGAATACCGTCCAGCTGGAAGCGGCCAAGGGTGACGTTATCCTTGGACATAGGACGCTCGCCCTGGAGAACGTGAATATCAACCGCAGTCTGGTTGTCAGCTGCTGTGGAGAAAATTTGGCTCTTTTTAGTAGGAATAGTGGTATTTCTCTCGATCAGCTTGGTGAAGACGCCGCCGAGGGTTTCAATGCCGAGAGAAAGTGGGGTGACATCGAGGAGAAGGACATCGTGAACTTCGCCGGAAAGAACACCTGCCTGAATAGCAGCGCCAAGGGCGACGCACTCATCCGGGTTAATACCTTTATGCGGCTCTTTGTTAGTGTATTTCTTGACCACAGCCTGCACCGCTGGCGTTCTGGTAGATCCGCCGACGAGGATAACCTGATCGAGCTCTCCAGCCTGAAGATTCGCGTCAGCGAGGGCTTTCTTGAGCGGCTCAATGGTCAAATTCACTAGATGCTCTGTCAACTGGTCAAATTTTGCGCGTGTCAAATCCATATTGAGGTGAAGCGGACCATCTGCTGTCGCAGTGATGAACGGCAGATTGATATTCGTAGTTTGAACAGTCGAAAGCTCTTTCTTTGCTTTTTCAGCCGCTTCTTTCAAGCGCTGATGAGCCATTCTATCCTTAATGAGGTCAATGCCGTTTTCTTTCTTGAAGCTGTCAGCAAGGAAGTTGACGACTACTTCGTCAAAGTCATCACCGCCAAGGTGGTTGTTGCCGTTAGTCGCGAGAACTTCAAACACGCCGTCTCCAATTTCCAGGACGGAGACGTCAAAGGTACCGCCGCCAAGGTCGAAGACGAGAATTTTCTGTTGCTTGTCTGTTTTATCGAGACCATAGGAAAGTGACGCAGCTGTTGGCTCGTTGATGATCCGCTTGACGTCGAGACCGGCGATTCTGCCAGCGTCTTTAGTCGCCTGACGCTGGGCGTCTGAGAAGTATGCCGGAACTGTGATGACGGCTTCGGTGACTTTTTCACCAAGATAAGCTTCAGCGTCTGCTTTGAGCTTCTGTAGAATCATAGCGGAGATATCCTGTGGCGTATAATTTTTCCCGTCAATTTCGACATGGAAATCTCTGCCCATGTTGCGCTTGATTGAAGCAATGGTTCTCTCAGGATTTGTAATAGCCTGACGCTTTGCGGTTTCTCCGACGAGTCGCTCACCGCTTTTGGTGAATGCGACCACGGAAGGTGTGGTTCTATTGCCTTCAGCGTTAGGAATTACAACTGGCTCTCCGCCCTCGAGAACAGAGACGCAGGAATTGGTGGTGCCAAGGTCAATACCGATAACTTTTGCCATTCTGATTTCCTCCTAATATAAAGTCAGTTTGATTGTGTTTTCATAATGGTTGTGCGGACAGATTCATTTGAACCAAAGTCAATTGCCTTAAAAAAGTCAATAGCTTTTAATGAGAAGATACCTTGACCATAGACGGACGAATCACCTTTTGGTTCAGGGTATAGCCTTTTTGGAACTCATCAAGAACCGTATCCGGCGCTATGCCTTCAGCAGCCTCTGTCATGACCGCGTGATGCATGACCGGGTCAAAGAGTTGTCCGACAGCCTCAATGGTAGCCACACCATAGTCCTTCAAAAGATCACTCAAGCTTTTGCGAATCATTTCTATGCCGCTGATCAGATTTTTGTTCTCTTCGCAGTCGTAATCCACCGCGCTTAAAGCTCTGTCGAAATTGTCCAGGACTTTCAGGAGATCGACGACAAGTTTTTCGTTGCCGAATTTGATCAGCTCCTGCTTCTCTTTTTCAACGCGTCTTCTGTAGTTTTGATATTCAGCGGTCAGACGCAGGAACGCATCACCTTTGGCGGCCAATTCCTCCGTCAGACGTTTAATTTCCTTGTCTGCGTCGTTTGTCGGGGGCTCGGGTGTTTCCAGGTGACCATCGGCCACCTCATTTTCCTTTGTCCCCTGAGGAGCTGTCTCAAGAATCGTTTCCTGTTCATTTGCTGTCTGCTCTTTGTGTGTTTGTTTTTTCAATCTTTACACCTGCCTGTCTTATAAGTGGATGCCGGAAAAAAGCTCGGATAAAGTTTCCCTGATATAGTTCACCATGGTCATGGCGTGGCCGTAATCCATGCGGGTCGGTCCTAAAAGCGCGATCTTGCCGGCTGCCACATTATTGACGCGGTAAGGGGTCGACACGACACTGCAGCTGGAAAAAGCCTCCAGACCAATTTCCGAACCAATTCTGACGGAAATGCCTTCATGCTCGAGAACTCCAATCAGACGTTCCACAATTTTGTTTTGTTCGAGGGCCTCTGAAAGCGATTTGGCTTTCTGTCGCTCTTCAAAGTCCTGCATGGCATAAATTCTGTCTTTGCCTTCAATGACATACTCAAATCGGTCGAATTCCCTGAATGTCTCCCTGACAATGGGAAGAAGATACTCGAGTACTCGGCGGTACTCAGGGTATTCCACCATGAGAGCGCCCATCTTCCTGATGTCGATCTCTTCAATGTGGCGCTCGTTGAAACGCTCACGGATAAGATCCGAAAGGGTATCCAACTCATTTTGCTCAACATCTACAAAATCGATTGGGATAGATTTAAAAACCCCTGAATCCGCCACAAGAATCATCAACACTTTCGAATGGATGATTTTGACCAGCCTGAAATTCGTCAGCCGGCTCTTCTTGAATTGCGGCAGTGAAATGACAGAAACCATGCCGGTCAATTGACTCAGCAACTGAGCAGCCTGTCTGACGACGTCCTCAACCTCGATCAGGTTGCCGTGAAGAAGCCCTTTGATGAGATCCATCTGATCCTTGTCAATGGGGCCGTCTGTCAGCAAACGGTCGACATAGAGCCTGTACCCTTCCTCGGAAGGAATGCGCCCGGCCGATGTGTGAGGTTGAAGTAAGTACCCCAGTTCTTCCAGGTCCGCCATTTCATTTCTTATGGTCGCGGAACTGATGCCTACCGGGAACTTCTTGGCTATTGTTCTGGAGCCTACGGGCTGAGCGGTATCGATGAAGTCATCAATTATGAGCTTCAGGATCCGCAGCTTGCGATCGTTGATTTGCATGCCTTCACATCCTTGTTGTTAGCACTCATGTTTGACGAGTGCTAACTCGATCAAATTTAGAATACCACCGCCTCCTTCACCTGTCAAGAGTTTCTCTGAAAAACGCAGAAAAAGGAAAACGAAAAGGAAATCTTGAAGGGTGCAGAACCTAAAAATGGATGTAAAGGGAAGCCTCAGCTTACTCAGGTCCCCTAACATCCATATTGTCCAAAGTCATCACATAAGGTGTCATGGACTAACCATATGCCTGCCCATTACCCGACCCTATTACTGTTTGTAAAATTCATTCAAAAAATTCTACAATAACAGCATTGGCAAAATCCAGGCCTGCCTCTGTCAGTCTCAGGTGCTCCTTCTGAAGGTCAATCCAGCCTGTCCCTTTTAGTTTTTCAATGGCGGTCTTCTTTTCATTTAAAAAGGATTTTCCGTATCTCGCCTGATACTGCGAATAGGGGATCCCCTCAGAAAGTCTCAGGCGCAGCATGATCCACTCTTTTTCGTCCTCCTGAGGGCTGATGGCTTCCTCTGAAATAACGGGCAGCGTTTCATGGCTCAAATCATGAATATATCGGTTGAGATCCGAGGTGTTTTCATAGCGCACACCATTCAGATATCCATGGGCAGACAGTCCAATTGCCGCATAGGAACCGCAGTTCCAATAGTTTAAATTATGCCGGCACGCTCTTCCCGGCTTCGCATAGTTTGAAATTTCGTAATGCTGATAACCCCGTTCTCTCAGAACTTCACGGATCCTATGGTCCATCTCCCGTTCCAGAGTTTCCTCCGGCAGCTTCAGAAGACCCTGGCGCTCCATTCTGTCAAAAGGCGTCCCCTCTTCAATCTTCAAACCATAAGCTGACACATGCTCCGGATCAAATTGTTTCAACCAACTCAGCGTCTCGTCTATGGCGGACAAAGTCTGTCCGGGCAGTCCTGTCATCAGATCCAGGTTGATATTGTCGAATCCCGTTTGGCGCAAGGCGTTAAAAGCTGTCGTGACCTCTTCCGGCGAATGGATGCGGCCTATGGCCCTCAGCAGGCTGAAGTCCATACTTTGAACGCCCATACTGAAGCGGTTGACACCAATACTTTTAAGAGTCTTTGACAAAGCTAAATTGACGGATTCCGGATTGCCTTCAACGCTCCATTCAGAAAGCGAGGACAAATCAAAAAAGCGTTCAAACAGCCTGGAGAGCCTGTGCCAATCCTGGTCCTCCAGCAGTGTAGGTGTTCCGCCGCCAATAAAAATGGTTTCAGGCATCAGTCGGCCATAACGGGCTGCATGAAGCTGCACTTCCTTCTCGAGGGCATCCAAATAATCCACTCGCCGGCTCAAATCCGGCATGGAGCAAAAATCGCAATAGTAGCATTTGCTCCTGCAGAACGGAATGTGTACATATAATCCCAGACTCATTTGGCGCCTCCATTTCAATGACTGGCAGTGACCTGCACTGCGTTTTCCCAAAACACGAACGCGGCTCTTCCCCGGTCCATCCCGGAGAAAAGCCGCATAAAAAAGTTATGGTTAATTATGGCTATCTATGGTTATTTGCTGTCGTCGTATTTGAGAACCTCGAGGAATGCCTGCTGAGGCACTTCCACGGAACCCAGCTGACGCATCTTCTTCTTGCCTTCCTTTTGCTTCTCAAGCAGCTTTTTCTTACGAGAAATGTCGCCGCCGTAGCACTTTGCCAGCACGTCTTTTCTCAGCGCGCTAATGGTCTCCCTGGCAATGATATTGCTGCCGATGGACGCCTGAATAGGCACCGCGAACTGGTGGCGCGGAATGACTTCCTTAAGCTTCTCACAAATAACACGGCCTCTCGATACGGCTTTTGAAGAATGCACAATCATAGAAAACGCGTCAATCAAATCTTTGTTGAGCAGGACGTCCAGTTTGACCAGATCCGACTCACGGTATTCCTTAAATTCATAATCCAGCGACCCATAACCGCGGGTCTTGGATTTCAAAGCATCAAAGAAATCATAAATGACTTCGTTCAGCGGGAGCTCGTAATGGAGCCTGACGCGCTTAGCATCCAAATAATCCATGGAGAGCATGACGCCTCTTCGATTCTGGCACAGCTCCATAATGTTGCCTACGTATTCAGTCGGACAGAAAATATGCGCGTCCACAATAGGTTCTTCCATGGTCAAAATGGACTGGCGATCCGGCAGATTCGTTGGATTCTGAACCATGACCACCTCGCCGTCCGTTTTGGTAATTCTATAAATAACACTTGGCGACGTCGCAATCAAATCCAGGTCGAATTCCCGTTCGAGACGCTGCTGGATAATTTCAAGGTGCAGAAGCCCTAGAAAGCCGCAGCGGAATCCAAAGCCGAGGGCTACTGAAGTTTCAGGTTCGAAGGTCAGCGCCGCATCATTGAGCTGAAGCTTTTCAAGGGCGTCGCGAATTACATCATAGCTTTCGCCTTCTGCCGGATAAATACCGCAGTAGACCATAGGCTGAGCCTTTTTGTAACCCGGGAGCGGCTCTGGCGCAGGCCGTTCCGCTTCCGTAATGGTATCGCCCACTCGACAGTCTATGACGTTCTTAATGCTTGCCGTTATATAGCCGACATCTCCTGCCTTGAGAACCTCGACAGGTGCAGCGCTAGGAATAAAGATGCCTACCTCGACGACCTCGAAAACCTTTTTCGCAGCCATCATCATAATTTTTGTCCCTTTTTTGACCTGACCCTCTTTGATTCGTACTATTGCCACCGCACCCCGATAGGAGTCATAATAAGAGTCGAAGATCAGCGCTTTCAACGGACCTTCCTCGTCTCCGTTCGGTGCCGGCACTTTATGTACCACAGCTTCGAGGACATCTTCAATATTCAGGCCGTCTTTGGCAGAAATCAGCGGCGCGTCCTCTGCGAGGATGCCTATGACCTCCTCAATCTCATGTTTGATTTCATCCGGTCTCGCGCTCGGCAAGTCAATTTTATTGAGAACCGGCACGATTTCGAGTCCCTGCATGTCCGCGAGGTGAACGTTTGCCAATGTCTGCGCTTCAACCCCTTGGGATGCGTCAACCACCAGAACTGCACCTTCGCATGCAGCAAGGCTTCTGGAGACTTCATAAGTGAAATCCACATGGCCCGGGGTATCGATCAAGTTCAAAATGTATTCTTCGCCATCTTTAGCTTTATAAACAAGACGCGTGGTTTGCAGCTTGATGGTAATGCCACGCTCCCGCTCCAGGTCCATAGTGTCCAGGATTTGGTCCTTCATTTCACGTTGAGTCAGAAGTCCGGTGGTCTGGATCAAACGATCTGCCAGAGTTGACTTGCCGTGGTCAATGTGCGCAATGATGCTGAAGTTCCTTATTTTGTCCTGTCGATTCAAGTGTTTCGACATGAATTTTATTCCTCCTATTTAGTGCTGTTCAAAGTGTCGCTGAACCGTGAAATTCCAGTCAATTATAACACAGCGGCCACCCCTTCACAACGAGAATGTGCTAAGGTGTTGTCAGGTTTATGTAAAATGCTTGTAATTATCGTTGCTTTTTATAATTCGACATGATAGAATACTTTTGTTGAACATCTAAGTGGGAGGTGAAAGTAAATGGCAAATATAAAATCTGCCGAGAAAAGAATTTCAGTAATCAAAAAGAAGACGCTTTTGAACAAGTCCCGCAAATCTGCTCTTAAGACCGCAGAGAAGCGTTTCCTCGAGGCAATTGCAGCTGGCAATAAGGCACTCGCTCAGGAAAAGTTGACTTTCGTTGAGAAAAAGCTTTCCCAGGCTGCTTCTAAAGGTACCATTCATAAGAATGCGGCTTCAAGAAAGATTTCCCGTCTCAATAAGCGCCTCAAAGACATGATCGCTGGATAAACTTTCTTAAACGCCGTCACGTTCCCCAAGAAAGTGTTCACTTTCAAATAAGTTGAGCCGTTGAGAAATCAACTTGTCAAATAAGCGTATGATCTTATCAAGAGATCATACGCTTTTTTATTTTTTGTTCCTGAGGAATGGAGAATGCAGTTAATAAGCGTACTGCTGAGGGAACCCTGGAATGACGCTAAGTCCCAAAAGGCCTGAGCGGCCGACGCACTGAGATTGACGTCAGCAGTGCTTCAAAGGCGATCCAGGCGTTGATCCTGCCTGTCTTAATCCAGTGATCAAGACGCGCCGCTTCAATTATATATCCGCTGAGCAAATCCACATCAAAACTTCTCGCCTGCTTTGCCATGATTTTCGCTCGGAAGGCGTGCAGTGACATACGCTTGGCTATGTCCGCCTCGCTATAGCCCGTGTTCGACATTAAACGGATTAAATGCATCTGCGTCAGGGCTTTATACAGTGTCCCAAGCAGCATGACTTCCGACTCGCCATCTGACCGGAGCGACTCCAGCATAGCCAAGGCTCTTGGAAGATCCTGAGCAATGGCAGCATCCACAAGCTTAAAACTGCTGGCCTCCAGATTCTGAGGCACCACTTTGAGAATGGCGTCCTTGGTCAGCTGTCCCTTCTCTGCACATAAGGAAATTAGCACTTCCAAATGCTGATCAATTTCCTGAAGCGAGATTTCCGCTCTGTATTCCAAATAGGCCAGCCTTTCAACTAAATACTGGCGGGTTCTGTCGTCCGATTCGACACCGCCCTTTTTTAGCCGTTGGGCAATCCATTTTCTGAACTCTGTTTCATCCAGTCGTTCAAAGGAGACCACACGGCCGTGCTTCCCCAGTCGCTCGCTCCACTTCAGGCGCTTGTCCGGCGAAGGTTCACAAATAAAAATTGCAACGGTTGAAGAAGAAGGATTGTCGAAACAAGTCTTTAACGCTGCTTCACCCGAAGTAGTGAAAGTCGCTTTCTTCGCAAAGAAACCAGAATTTTTGAAAATAATCAGCCGGCGTTCTGACAGGAACGGCAGCGTCTCCATTTTTTCAACCATTTCTTCTGCGCTGAGCTGGTCCGCATTCTCCACTTGGAAGTTAAAAGGCTCAGCAGCAGGATCAACAAGTGATTTCTTTGCGTGAGCCAGCATGCTGTCCATGAGAAAAGTCTCAGGTCCCCAGAAAAGATACAACGGCTTTAGTGCGTTGCTTTTCAAATCATCATAAAATTCTTTGTATGCCAAATGAACACCTCACACTTTACGCCATCTCGAATTTTACCAAATAGCAGCAATAGGCTGCGACTTTGTGTCTTAAATCTTATCCTGTCAAAATTAATTTTTCAGCCACTGCCTGGACCAAACGGATTCCCCATCCGTTTTCACCTCAATACAGCCGCTGAGGTCTGTCCTGTAGGTGATAAACTTGTTTTCAAACAGGGTATCAAGGGTGATCCTGCCAGGGTGGCCAAAACTGTTCCTGCCCACCGAGATCACAGCCATCCCGGGCTTCAGCGCTGAAATGAAAGCCTCCGAGCTTGAAGTCTTTGAACCGTGATGCGCCACTTTCAATATGGTTTTCAGCGAAGGAATCCTATCTATTATAGCATACTCCTGCCTTGCAGTGATATCTCCTGTAAACAGAAAAGACAGTTCGCCGGTGACATAGGTCATGACAATTGAGGCTTCGTTGGCTCCCATGTCCACTGCGTCTTCCGGCGGAGACAACACCTCAAGGTGACTACCCTTGAGTCCTATCCGGTCACCGGTGTGGACGTAGAAGATCTCGACGCCTCTACGTGACGCGACCTCTGTCAAACTGCCATAAGACTCCGGCCGGACGGCTCCGGAAAGGACCAGGCTGCCCACTTTCAGACGTTCAAGCACAGCCTCCGCGCCCCCTATATGGTCCATGTGGGGATGCGTCAGCACCATAAGGGATAAGGTAGAGACGCCGGATTTAAGCAGCAGTTGATCCATCTCCCTAAACGCCCTGCCGTCACCCGAATCAATTAAAATGTTCTCACCTGCCCGCGTCTGTATCAGTGCTGCATCTCCCTGGCCAACATCAAAGAAACGAATCCTGTCCACCGGCTGCAGCCAAGCTTCAAATGGCAGCCCAAAGAGAATCAAAGCTAATAAACCTATGGATCCCAATATTCTGACCCTACCATAGTCAAAGAACTCTCGGCGTGACTTTCTCATAGCCAACACAATCAGAATAGCCGCAACACCCGCACTCTTAAACACACCGGGTGTCGCAGCCGGGATTGACGGATGCGCAGTCATACCTTCTGCGAAACGAACCACCGCCTCAATCAGCCGCAGCCCCTGACTTGACATCCATCCAGTCAGCGCCGGCAGCACCGGAAGCGGTGACAGCGGAAGGGTCAAGAAAGCCAGCGGTAAAGCCAACCCAGTGAGAAAAACGACGGGCAAATTGACAATGACTGAAATCAGCGACAGCGTATTGAAATGCCATGCCGCGGGCAGCGCAGTGGCGACGAGTACCGAGAAACTCAGTGCCAAAGCGTTGAGGAAGCCTTTGACAGGATTCCCTTTCCGGTCCGGTTTGGCCAGCACAGGCAGCACCACCGCAATACCAAATACAGCGGCCATGGACATCTGATAGCCCACATCAAAGAGCAGTACGGGACGAAACACGAGTATCCCCATTCCCGTCAGTGCCAGCCCACTCAACCGGTCATACTGTCTCCCTAAGGTCTGAAGCCCACCCGCCAGGATCAGCATGCCTGCTGCCCGCATTGCTGAACTGCGAAGTCCAACAAGTCCAAGAAAAAGCAGCAGCAGCACAACGAGACTCAATTTTCTCAAAATATAAGGCAGTTTGGTCCGTTCCAGCAGTATTTCAGCACCTGTAAACAAGATACCAAAATGAAGACCGGATACTGCAAGAATGTGTGCTGTCCCAGTTTGTCTGTAAATTTCCAGAAGTTCGGGATCCAAGTCTGCTGTATCTCCAAGAATCATGGCTGCGGCCAACTGCCCTTCCTCAGCGCCTAGCCGGTTCAGCAGGACATCCAGGATCCGCTGCCGCACCTTTTCCCTAAACGAAGCGACCCTGTGGGGGCTGTGATCCAGAGCCTCTGCGCCCACCACTTCCCCTTGATAGGCAATGCCTCTCGAATCCAGAAACTGCCTGTAATTGAACATCCCCGGATTTCTGGGCAGCGACGCAGAGTTCAGCGTCATAGTCAGTCGGTAATATCCGCCAATCTTCATCTGTTCCAGCGGTTTAAACACAGCAGCAAAGGTTTCCGGAAGCCGGATGACCTCCTGTCCTTGCTCTGATTCGTCACTGCTTAAATGCCCAACGACATGAAAAACCAACTTTTCTTCGCTCAGCGCGCTGTACCGGTCAACATAACCGACTGCCACAACACGAAGCGGCATTTCCATCCTGGGTATAGTTTGACGGTTCAACATGGGACTATAACCAAACGTAAACATAAGGAGCACAAGAATTAAAGCCTTAGGTCTGCCGCTTTCCGAAGCAATCCACGCAAAGCCCGTCGCAATCAAAGCGGCAAGCCAAATCTCCAAGCGCCCCGAAGCCGCTGTAATTCCAATTGCAAGCCCGACCCAGGCTATGATTGAAGGACGGCGCATAGTCACTTCTCCTCAAAAGATTGATATCGTACAATACTATTATTACATTTAATGTAAAATAGTGTCAATCTCTCGAGAAAATAAATACATAGTTTAACAATTTTAATATTACCGTCCGCGCGGCTTGTGGCCTATTGTCCCCACCCTGAAGTTGGGGACGCGGACGGTAATATTTTTGTTACAATCACACGCCATAACCAGCCACATAAAAAGGAGCCGAACCCCACAGGGCCAGCTCCCTTCCTCTATAAAACACACACAGCTTACTTTCTGTCTTTGTCCGAATACGTGTCAATTTCATCCAGGTTCAAAGGCTTCAAAAGATTTGCCTTCTTAAATGCGATCAACAGCGGATAACCAACAATGCCGCCGCCGATAGCCTGCGTCATGTTGTAGGGCACACCAGCCACAGCTTGGGCAAAGCCGTAAAGAAAATATTCATAAACCAGATATCCGCCAATCATGCAGACGCCGCCGGCAATAAACGCGACAATGTATGCACCGGTCAAGCGGGCCAGCGACTGTCCTCTATGATAAAAAGCCTTGAAGATCCAACCCGCCAAAAAAGCGTCCAGCGCCTTAATCAACAGCGTCGCAGGCGCATAAATGGTGTAGCCGCTCAGGAAATCAGCAATCATGGAGCCTATGCCCGCTGCAAACGCGCCATAGACCGGACCGAGTACAATGCCACTCAGGTAAACAAGGCTGTCTCCAATATGGATATAACCTTTTGGAATTGGAATCTGGATCAGCAGGGTACCAATCGCTACCAACGCTGCCAGCAGACCTATCAGAACCACGGTTTTAGTAGATAGTTTTTTCAAGTGTCGTTCCTCCCTCACGTTGACTGTGCCCTACCTTTTAGAAATTGTTCCGGTAGGGTACAAGGTGGATTATAACACTCCAAACAATACAGGATCAACACAATTTAACGAAAATTGTATCGCAACACTGGTACCCGCTTTAACACCGTATCGATCACAACTATGCAATCAGCGAGTTGCCGGAAGCTGTGTCTCCTTCTCCTTCAATTGAACCGGCTGTCCAGACCCATCCAGTTTAATGAAGTACTCATGCCTATGATTTCGCTGCAGCGCACCATCCACAATCAGTCCATTGTTGATCAACATTTTCATTTGAGTCCTGTGTGCAAGAATCGCTTTTGCCTTTTGATCCGCAACCCGCTCAATATCAATGATGGTTGTGATCTCTTCAATTGGACTGCCCATAAGAAGCCCATTTTTGAGCCGCCCTGCCCTGTTGTCCACTGTGGCCAGATAAACCGCCTGCGGCGCGTAATTGAGTTTACCCTCATGGAGAAGTTTCATCATCCATCGGTGAACCGTCTTGTGATCTGGATGATGTGAGATGCCGTTGACTTCAAAGGTGTAGATCAATTCAGGCTGCAGGGCGTTCAGATGAGCGGCCAGTTTTTCAACGGCTTCGATCTCGTCCTGATCCACCAAAGTCGCGTCCATATAGTCGAGAAAATGAACTTTCGCAACACCCATAAGCTCCGCCGCTCTGAGCAGCTCCTGCTCTCTGACCGGACCCAAATCTTCCTTTTTCACATAGTCTCGGTCATATGCTGTACTCGCCTCGCCTTTAGTCGCGCAGATCAAATGGGTCTCCCAACCCATCTCAGCCAGTTGAATCAAGGTGCCTCCAATTATAATTGCCTCATCATCAGGATGCGCAAAAATGCCAATCGCTCTATTCATTGTGTACCCTCCGTTTCTGCATTGGTTTACGTTCGTTTCGCTTCAAAATAATCTTTAATCGTGTTCCTGGCAACCTCTGATAAACCAAGCCAGTCGAAGACCACGCCACTTGCTTCCGCTCTCAAGTCTTCATTACAGAGGTGCCCAAAACGCCGGTAATGGTCCACTGCCAAAGTTTTCAACCTCAAATAGGACGCGTCGCAACCTTCCAGAGGCGGAAGCGGCATTTGTCTGAGGGGGGTTGCATACAGTTCAAGAACATCTCCCTTGCGCTTTCCTCTGACACTGAGCCAGAATTCATAGACCTCTGTGATCAGAATGAGGCTCACCGCAAGCAGGTCCTCCTGGCTTAAGCCGCTGTTGCTAATCTGTTTGTCCGGTTTAACCTCTTCCAACCCAACTAAAGGCGTCAAATAATAAAGGTCCGCACTTCCATAAAATGGCTGATCCGTATAAGCAAAGGCATTGTTGAGGGCTCTGTGGGGCGCCACAATTTTGGGTCCTTCAAACAGCGTGGCTGTCCTGGGCCACTGGAGAGCATACCAAGGGCGGACCCCATTTACGACTTCCCTCCGCTTTGAAAGTTTGCCCCTAAAACGGCTTAGATGCCTATAAGCATTGGGATAATGCGTTTCAAATTCCTCAATTTCCTGAGGAATGTACAGCAGGACGAAACGAGCTTCCAAATCAACTTTGCCGCGCTTGACTTGACTATTCTTATAAAAAGGCACCAGCAGAGCTTCTTCAATCTCCAGGGATAGAGCTTCTTCAGGCGTGAGGACAAAGACGCCCTCATCCGGCGCCCGGTCAAAGCCGCTGACAATTCCCTGGCGGACTTGAAAGACGTCCCCAAAGGTCTTGCTGCACGCTGCTTCCATTTCTTCTATGGCGAGGGGCTCACCGGGGTGCATGGAAAAGTAAAAGTTACCAAAGCGACTGACAATTTGACTCCGATTCAGCCAGATCATAGAAGAAGACTGTCGCCAGCGCTCTGTGACGTCCAGTGTCTTTGGCTTGGCAGGAACTTCCACGTAACGGCAGCGTTCCTGAACGCCACGTCTGTAATGGAAGATCACGTTACTCTGTCCTGCTGCGTCCTTGAAGAGAGAACCGCCTTCAAAACGAGCCAGATCCACAAAACTGCCATTTTGAGACATAGCCGTTCTGAGCCCTGATGCGCCATCTGCAGTGAAAAAATACCCCGTCGTGATGAAGCCTAAGATCCCGCCTTCTGCCAGGAGTGCCATACCCAAATGAATGAAATAATAGAAGAAGTCCATATTTTTTTCATAATGCGCCGCCCCAAAGGGATACCGCTTCGCTTCATCAAACAAGTCTTTATGATTCTTTTCGCCAATATAAGGCGGATTGCCCACAACGAGATCATAGCCGCCGAGCGCCAGAACTTCAGCCACCGGAGGACCTTGAAGCAGAGATGCCGTATCCAGGACATTGCCGGTGTAACTTCCAAGCTTCTCCCGGTCCAGCTTGAAGTATGACGCCACCATGTCTTTATAGTGCGCCACCGGCTCGGGCTGGAGATCGAAGAGATGGACCCTCTCTGCGGCTTTAGCCAAAAGCTGTGGGTCCTTTTCGAGGCTGCGGCATAAAGTTTCAAGAAGACTCAGCCAGGCAATGGCAAAGACACCATCTCCGCCGGCGGGATCCACCACATGCCAGGTATGCATGGCTTCAAAATACTGCTCTGACCGCTGCGGGTCTGATCCCGGCTTTTCAAGACAGCGCCTCACCTCATCCGGATCAGCGCTGAAAACGCAGCACAGCCTACGTACTGCTGCTATAAGGACAGTTTCACTTGCCACCTCAAAAGGCGTATAAAAGCTGCCGGTTTGATCCCTGTGCCGCTGGTGCATTGCCTGATCGAGGCCCCCCATGGATGCATAGACGGCTCTTAATGTACTTTCCATGCGGTTCACCCCCGTCACCTGTCAATAGTCTCTATTACCTTACTGCTCAGTCCAGCGGTCAAACCACAGTCCAGCTTTCGCCCGCAAGCTTCCAATCACCTTCAGTTCGCCTGGACTTAGCTAGAACTAAGATTCGAGCAAATCATCCAGCGTCAGCACCTCATCCGCAAAGTGAACGACCAGTTCACCCAGCTGAGCTTCAAACCACTTTCTGGACCGGCTGAGAGCGGTTTCCTCCACGCATTCCAAAACCACCTTGTTTTTCATCAGGACGATCTCCGCCATAATATCGCCTTCATACATCAGCCTGAAAATGAGATCCTCAGGTTCATCAAGGGCAATTTCACAGTCCGGTGAGGCTTCCAGGACTTCCCTGATCTTCACAGAGTTCTGATGCAGATAGGTCGACTGGTGTACCAGATAAGTTTCTTCCTCAGACTGCTCCGCTTCCATGATGGTTTCCAGAATATCCAGATACCGCATCATGAGCAGCGCATTGTTTTCCAGGAAGGTTTCGAGCGCTTCGTTCTGTCTCTCAGCGGCGTGACGTTCCAGAATTGCCCTTTTAAAGGCTTCCATGGTTTCCTTGGTGTAGAGTTCGAAGTCGGGGGCCAGAATGTAACCATCGGCAAAACCAATAGCTCGCCCGACCAGAAAGCTCTCCCCCTCCAGAACTTCAGGATTCAGCAGTTTAAAGTCTCGCTTGGTGAAAACATCCTTGAGAAAAACATGGGCATCATGGCGCATGACCTCAAAGCCGCTGAAATAATTGTGTGCAATGGCCTTGAAAAATCCCGAGAATGGACGATCCGCCGCGGCATACCGGTCCGCAAAGCTCAAACCGTCGACTCTGTAATCATATAAAAGATAACTCTCAAATTGGTCAGCGTGCGTATCCTGATCCTCTTCCCCGCGATACGCTTTGTCCGCCTTCACAATGATTTCAGCAAATTGCGGTTCCATACTGTAAAACAGGAGCGCCTCTGTCGCCTCGCGCCAGTCCTGCCACACGGCTAAATTAGTCTGCATTATTTTGCCCTCACTTTCAGATTGCCTTAAACGGTGAATTCTATGATATTATAGTCTTTAACAGGAAAATTGTCCATGATATGCCCTCAGTCAAAGCCAGTGCTTTTAGCCGATGGTGACTTTTCCCCAGCCCCCCATAGAACATTACCCCACTAATTTAAATTAACGAAGGAGTGACTGTTTAAATGACACGTCTCATCTATTTGGAAGACCCAAATTGCCTGGCATGTGATGTCCAGATCATGAAGTGCGATCCACACCCGGAAGGGTTTGCTATAATTCTGGACCAAACTCCCTTTTATCCCGAGGGGGGCGGCCAGCCCGGTGACACAGGCCGCATTGGCGACGCGGTCGTCATCAATGTCGTGACCAGCCCGGACAAAGAGGTGCTGCATATCGTCGACAAAGCATTGTCATCCGGACCTGCGAAGGCCAGCGTTGACCCCGAACGGCGCGCGGACCATACCCAGCAGCACGCCGCACAGCATCTCCTGTCCGCCTGTCTTCTGGAGCTCTGTGAGGCTGCCACAATTGGCTTCCATATGAGTGAGTCCTATACTTCCATAGATCTCGACAAGAAGGTCGATCAGGAAGTGCTGGAACGCGCAGTTTTCATGGCCAACGACGCCATCAGGGCAGCCCTCTCAATAGAAGCGCTTTATCCTGATGAGGCGACGCTTCAAAGTCTGCCCCTTAGAAAAATTCCAAAAGTAGAGGACAACATTCGTGTGATCAGGATCGGGGATCTGGACTACTCCCCTTGCGGCGGTACCCACCCTGACACGACAGCCGCCATAGGCTGCCTTATGATCACACGATATGAGAACTATAAAGCCGGTACCCGCGTTGAATTTGTCGCCGGTGAACGGGCAATCAGAGATATGCTGAGGAAAAATGCGGCACTGACTCAGCTGAGTCAAAGCCTCGCCACGCCGGTTTCCGACGTTGTCAAAGGTGTCGAAAAGCTGCTGTCCAACCAGTCGAAGCTTGAAAAAGAACTCCGGCAGGCAAAATCCGCACTGCTGGAGTTTGAAACCGAGCGTCTGGTCTCTGACATTGAGCATTCCGGCGAACAACAACTCATCCGGGTCCTGCAGGGTAAAGATATGTCTGATCTTCGCGTCTTATCCGCAGGCGTGCTGAAAGCCTTGCCAGGCGCGGTCGTTATCCTGGCAAGCACGGGCAGTGACGGCAGCCAGGCGCAGCTTCTCTGCGCCAGGGGCGACAACCTTCCAAAGCTGGACATCCGAGAGGTCTTCAAGCCCGCAATCGCGCTCCTGGAAGGACGAGGCGGCGGTAATACCGCTGTGGCGCAAGGCGGCGGGCCAAGAGTCGAATTGCTTGATCAAGCCCTTGAAGCGGCCGCAAGCGCTCTGGCTCAGCAGCGCGGGCTTATTGAGGTTTAGCAGGATGAGAAGCTAAGTCATGTATCATTGGCTCAGTCGTGAATTTTTAGATCTTAATCCGCAGTTTAAGCGCTGACCGGCACCCAAAGGAGTCGCCCCTGATCCCAGATCAGATCCAGTTTACCTAGATCCTTTAAGTATTTCAGGTGCGCCCTCACCGCTGTGTGGTTCAGGTAGTACTGGCCAGGATTTTCTACCATGCCCAGGCGCTGACACAGGCCGGCGTGAATCGTCGTGTCCTCAGCGCCCTCCGCAGCAAGGGTAAAGATAAGGTCGTTGACCTCCAGCAGAACCGAACGGTTCAGGTCAATAAGGGTATCCACCTTCTCGAGATACCCACCGTGGGACAGCAGATAACCGCTGGCTGCCAGACCGGCTACCCGTTCCAGAGTTTCCAGGTGCTCTCCCAGGTTATGGACAAACATCAGCTTATGCTTGGTGACGAGTGATTCGGGCATAATGGCATCCGCAACGTGAAACAGCCCTTCTTCCGTGATCACGCCCAGCATCCCCGGACTGTGACCTTTCAGGTCGATCAGGTTGAGCTTTCTGTCTTCGAGCTCAAAAGACCCGGGTCGCAAGCGGTGATGCACGTCAGAAGCCTTGGCACAATAAAATTTGTTCATAAGCTCAGGAATAGGCGCGCACCCAAAGAGAAAGTGGGGCTCGAGATCCGGATGTTCAATATAGTGGGCTTCACCCTCAGGCCCATAGGTCTTGACGCCGCGGTTTCGGATGGACCAGGCATTGCCGCCAATGTGATCCGCATGGGCGTGGGTGTTGAGAATCGCCTTGAAGGCACCCCAGCCGTCACCGATACTTTGCAGCGCTTTTTTGACCGCACTGTCCTCCACCCCGGAATCAATGAAGGCAAAGCCGGATTCCATTTTTAGTACTCCTATGCTGACGGCGCTTTCAAAGATCCCCGTTTGTTCTGTCAAAATTCTGAAACTCATAAGTTTCCTCCGATCCGCATTTATAGAAATTGTCTCAAAAATCAGTATTGAAAAGCCCGGACAGGCTACCCCGTCCGGGCTTTTAAAATCTGGAAGGTTCGTCGCCATCAAAGAAAGTCGAAAAACGACCCCTTCGAAACCAGTACCCTCCTGTTTCATGCCTTATAATCGCTTTTCCTTTCTACCCGTAAACTTGTGGCTCTAAGCAGCTTTGTTTAGGGATTGGGGAAAGAAACCATCGGCAAAATGTCTTTATTACTCTTTGGTGGCAGCCTTAGCGGCAGCTTCCAAATTCTTCTTCGCGTTGGCCAGCATGAGCTTCAGGCGGTTGATCTGGTTGACTTCACTGGCGCCGGGATCATAGTCGATCGCAGCGATATTCGCGTTCGGGAAGTTGAGCTTCAGCTCCCGGATCATGCCCTTGCCCGTAATGTGATTCGGGAGGCAGGCGAACGGCTGCAGACAAGCTATATTCGAAACGTCGGACTCAAGGAGTTCCACCATTTCCGCTGTCAGGAACCAGCCTTCCCCGGTCTGATGACCCAGGGACAAAATTCGCGAGGCGCCCTTTGCCTTGTGCAGGATGGATTTAGGCGCTTCAAAGCGCTTGCTCGTGTTGAGTGCGTCCTTGATGACACCTCTGAAAGACTCAATGTACTGGACGGCAATATTACCCGCCATCTTCTTGAAATAGGAGGCCGCCAGCAGATTGTGCTTGATGACGTTGTTGTAGCTGCTGTAGAGGAAGAAGTCCGCGAGGTCCGGAACTACAACCTCTGCGCCTTCTGTTTCCAGAAACTCAATAATGTTGTTGTTGGCAGTCGGGTGGTACTTGACGAGAATTTCGCCAACTATGCCAACCCGCGGCTTAGGCGTGTCGACAATTTCCAGCGTATCGAATTCCCGGACCAGCTGAGTGACATTTTTTTTGAAGGTCGACAGGCGACCGTCCTCAACATTTTGACTGCAAATTTTGGACCATTTCTGATAGAGCGCGTTCGCCGAGCCCTTGACCTTCTCGTAAGGCCGGACTCTGTAAAGCACGCGGCTGAGCACGTCTCCGTACAGCATGCCCAGAATCAGGCGCCGGATCAGCGGCAGCGTCATCTTGAAACCTTCTGACTTTTCGAGGCCGCCAAAGTTTAGTGAAATGACCGGAATGTGGGACATGTCCGCATCCTTCAGGGCTTTTCGGATAAAGCCAATGTAGTTCGAAGCCCGGCACCCGCCACCGGTTTGAGAGATGATCACCGCGGTCTTTGCAAGGTCGTAACGCCCGGATTTCAACGCAGACATGATCTGACCAATAGTGAGAATGGACGGATAACAGGCGTCATTGTGGACGTACTTCAGACCCTCATTGATCGCTTCGGTATCCACCGAAGGCAAAATCTCCAGTTTGTAGCCATGACGCGCAAAGGCGTGCTCCATCATGTCAAAGTGAATCGGTGACATCTGAGGTGCTAAAATTGTGTGAGTCGCCCTCATTTCTTTGGTAAACGGCATTTTTTCATCTGCGGCGTAAAGCAGCTTTGGCTCGTAATCGACCTTATCCCGCTCCTTCATAACCGCCAGCAGCGAGCGAATCCGGATACGCGCCGCACCCAGATTGTTTATTTCATCAATTTTGATCAACGTATACAGTTTGTCGTGACGTTTGAGAATCTCCTGAACCTGATCTGTCGTTACCGCATCCAGACCGCACCCAAAGGAATTGAGCTGAACGAGTTCAAGATTCTTCTGCCCTGCCACGAAGTGAGCGGCATTGTAGAGACGGCTGTGATAGCGCCACTGATCCAGCACCCGCAGCGTCCGGTCTCCCTCGTGGAGATGGGCTATTGCGTCCTCAGAAAGCACTGCGAGGCCATAATTGGCAAACACGTTTGGAATACCGTGGTTGACCTCCGGGTCAATGTGATATGGCCGCCCGGCGAGAACAACCCCTTTTGTCCCTGTGGACTTGAGGTAGGCCAGGATTTCCTCACCCATCGCGCGGACGTCTGCCTTGTACGCCCCAAGCGCTTCATAAGCCGCGCCGATCGCCTTGTGGACCTCCCCGCTCTTTAAAGAAAACTGTTTGGCCATATACGGCGCCATAATCTTCTTCAGCCTGGCTTCATCATTTAACGGCAGGAACGGATTCATGTAATGGATTTTATTTTGCCGAATCTCATCCATGTTGACGCGAATGGTCTCAGGATATGAGGTGACAATAGGACAATTGAAGTGATTCTCCGCTGCGTCTACTTCCTTGATATCGTAAGGAATCGACGGATAGAAGATATGATCCACACCCTTATTGATCAAGTCGGCAATGTGGCCGTGAACCAGCTTCGCCGGATAACACACAGACTCAGAAGGTATGGTCTCCATGCCCTTTTGGAACAAATCATGTGAGGAACGCCCGGAGATGACCACCCGGAAGCCAAGCTTCGTGAAGAAGGTGTGCCAAAATGGGTAGTCCTCATACATATTCAATACTCTGGGTATGCCGATGGTTCCCCTAACCGCAGACTCAGCCGGAAGCGATTTATAATCAAACACTCGGTCATATTTATACTGATAAATATTCGGCGGCGCTTGAAGTTTCTTGTGTTCGCCAAGGCCTCTCTCGCAGCGGTTGCCGGAGACAAAGCGGTTGCCGCCTTCAAACTGATTTATAGTGAGAAGGCAATGGTTGCCGCAGGTCTGGCAGCGCGCTGTAGATGTTTTGAAGGTAAAGTTCTCCAGTTTCTCAAGTGGCAGAAGCGAGGAGACCGTTTCGGGAATATAATTCCTTGCGCTGATCAGCGCCGCACCAAAAGCGCCCATCATTCCGCTGATATCTGGACGAATAACCTCTCTGCCCACAATTCTTTCAAAGGCTCTTAGTACCGCTTCGTTGTAGAAGGTACCACCTTGAACGACAACTTTCTCACCCATCTCTTCCGGATTTCTGAGACGGATCACTTTATAAAGCGCGTTTTTGACGACGGAATAGGAAATGCCCGCCGAGATATCACCCACGCTTGCACCCTCTTTTTGAGCCTGCTTGACTCTGGAGTTCATGAAGACCGTGCAGCGTGTCCCAAGGTCCACCGGATGAGAGGCTTGCATGCCTGCGACAGAAAACTCGGTTACAGGATGTCCCAAAGAGCCTGCGAAAGTTTCAATGAACGAACCGCAGCCCGAAGAACAAGCCTCGTTCAGCATGATGCTCTCAATAAAGCCATCTTTGATCCGCATGCTTTTCATATCCTGTCCGCCTATGTCAATGACAAACTGAACCCCTGGCAGAAAATGATCCGCTGCTTTATAATGTGCCACAGTTTCGATCTCGCCATGGTCCACCCTGATTGCTTCTCGAATCAGGTGCTCTCCATAGCCCGTGACGGTGGCAGCGCCTATATAGGCAGCTGCCGGCATCTTGCTGTAAAGGGTTTTAAGTGCGCTGATGGTGGATTTAAGAGGGCTGCCGCCATTTGAACCATAATGTGTGAACAGAAGCCTGTGATCGTCATCTATTGCAACGACTTTTGTCGTGGTGGATCCGGCGTCAATGCCAAGGAAAATTGGTCCTCTGGCTGCGCTGAGGTCGGCTCTTTCCACGGTAGCCTGTCTGTGTCTCGCCCTAAAGGCTTCGAGGTCCGAAGTGTCTTTAAATAAAGGCTCAAGTTCAGGGATCTGCTCCTCGTCCTTCATTTCGAATTCCGGGAGTTTATTAATCAACGCGCCCATATGCAGCGTCGATTCAACCGCTTCCGCTTCCAAAGCGGCACCAATAGCCACCATATAATGGGCATGATCCGGAAAGATAATCTCGTGAGGCTTAAGGCCCAGAGTTTCCACAAACCGGCGTCTAAGTTCGGAAAGGAAATAGAGCGGGCCACCAAGAAAAGCGACATTCCCCCTGATAGGCTTGCCGCACGCCAGTCCGCTTATGGTTTGGTTGACCACCGCCTGAAGCACCGAAACCGCAATGTCTTCCTTTGGTGTCCCTTCGTTGAGCAAAGGCTGTATGTCCGTTTTAGCAAAAACGCCACAACGTGAGGCTATAGGATAAATGACCTTGTACTTTTTCGCCAAATCATTCAGGCCTGATGCATCCGTACTCAGCAGCGAGGCCATCTGATCTACAAAGGCACCGGTTCCGCCGGCGCATACGCCATTCATGCGCTGTTCCAAGGATGTGCCAAAATAAGTAATTTTGGCGTCTTCTCCGCCGAGTTCAATTGCGACGTCCGTCTTAGGATACAGCACCTCAATTGCTTTGGTGCCGGCAATGACTTCCTGAACGAAGGGAATGCCAAGAAGGTCACTGATCAGCAATCCGCTGGAACCCGTGACCTTGAACTTTAACTCCAGATCTCCAAAGGTGTCAAACACCTCAGTGACCATAGTTTTAACCGTGCCTTTAATATCAGACATGTGGCGTCTGTACTCTTGATATCGGATCTTACGGTTCTCATCCATCACAACCATCTTACAGGTCGTTGATCCCACGTCTAGCCCCGCAATCCATAATGCGTTCATATAATCCACCTCTAATTGGTAATACTCAGATGAATTATATCCTGTCCTCTGAAGCCTTGCAACAACTCAAATGTAAACAATTTGTGAACACCGGAGGTGTTTCAGGCTTTAAAATTTTGGTTTGTCATCAATACAGCGCGTTTGCAGCGAAACGAAATGGAGATTACGACAATTGGCATTATTCCCAATTGTCGTAATCTCCATGTGCTTCCTCTGCTATTTATCTTCCTTATTACTAAAATACCCTTGCCTGGCCTCCTGATAGAGGGCTTTCGTCATTCTCACCGATGCCCCGTGATCTGCAATCACCCTGGGATAGCCAAAAACCGCAAGACCATCAGGTTTGTGAAACAGTGCCGCAGGTGCGCTCCGAACCTCAGGCAGCCACATTTTCATGAACGTCGCGGCTTCATCATAACGCAAGGACTGCTGCCATGGGTTGAATACCCTGAAATAGGGTTGGGCGTCAGTCCCGGTTGAAGCGCTCCACTGCCATCCGCCATTATTCAGTGCTGGTTCAGAGTCTGCCAGTTGTTCGAAAAAGTACTGCTCCCCAAGCTGCCAATTGACGTGAAGATCTTTGACGAGATAAGAGGCAGCCACCATCCTCAAACGGTTATGCATCCTGCCTTCATGATTCAGACAGCGCATTGCGGCATCCACAATAGGCACCCCGGTTTGCCCCTGACGCCATGCCTCAAAATAATCAGGGTTCGTTTCCCAGCGTACCCCGGCATATTCCGGTCTCATAGCTGAATCCAGCACATGAGGGTGGTGACTTAAAAGCTGCATATAAAACTCACGCCAAACATACTGCCTGAGCAGAGGTTCGTGCCCCGGGTACTGAATGAGCTCAGACACAAATTGACGGGGGGAGAGCATGCCTGTATTGAGGTAAACCGACATGCCGGAGGTTCCCTGCAGCGTCGGAAAATCGCGGTGTTCAGAATACTTTATCAGGCGATCCTCCAGAAAAGTGCGCCACTTCGATTTCATGAGGCTGTACCCGCCCTTTAGAACTGGATGTTCAGGTTCCAGATCAATTTCCGACACCGGTTCCAAGACATGAGTCAACGACGCACTCGTCACGCCGGCAGATTTTGCCCGAATCTGCAGTTCGGGTTTCTCACCTGAAACCGGAGTACGGATAAACCGATCCAGCCATTGTCTGTAGTAAGGCGTAAACATCTGATATGAGGTCCCATCCTTTTTTAAAATCTCTGAGGGACGAAAGATCATGATATCCTCGTGTGGGCACACCCTTGCGCCAGTCGCTGCAGCTTCTGCCTCGATTGCTTTTCCTGCGTGATCATAGAAACGGTTGAAATAGATGGCGTCATAAGGATACACCTGCTGCCTCAGAGCCGCCAGCACTTCTTTATAGGTACCCACAACCAGAAACGCTTGATGGCCTATGGTCTTCAGCAACTCATTAAAATGCCAAAACGCCGTCAGCCTGGTCCGCAAACCATGACTGGTCGCCCTCAGCGCCCACGGGATTCCTTCTTCCTTTTCATCATAGATCCACAAAATCGCCAATTCATCAGTTTCCTCAAGCGCCTTGAAAAGGGCGGTTTGATCTTCCAAACGAAAATCTCTGTAAAGCAGAAGTAATCCTTTCAAAGCGTCAGGCCGACACCCTCCAATGAGTTTACGCTCACAGCGGCACCAGCCTTCCCCCCTTTCACCTTCACTTTTCCTTGAATACCTTGCAACTTAAGTCAAAACAAATCTCGGTTATCCAATCAGCGTCCTTTGCGGCCACGATTGCTGATTGGCGTCGTTCCCATGAGAACATCATTTTCATAAGCGATCCGCTCCATGAGAATTAACTCCTCTGCCAGTTTGGTTATCCCACGCTCATCCTCCGGCTTCAAAATTCCCTCAATGTCATATCCAAGTTTCTTACGGACATGGGTATAGTTTTTCCATAACATGTTCTTAATTCTGGCTGGTGTAGATGGCTTGCGCAGCATCATGAGAATATCAAAGCGAAGGCCTTCCAATCTCTCCTTGGATAGTGAATCTTCCAACTTCGCAATTTGGTGTCCGAATGCCCTCGCATTGACCTGATCGACCTCTTGGCATACAAATTTCATTCTGTGCCAGATCGCATATAAATCCGCTTTGTTTTCCAGCGGAGCATCTTTCAACCATGCAAAAGCATACAGACGCCTGCGCCAGTCCCACCACCTCAGAGGACTTTGCAGATCCGCTGCAGGAATCAGGAAAAAAGCTTCCTCGAGCAGTTTGTGACCAAACACACCCGGCGGCTTGCCCAATCGTTTATCCCTGAGTGTGGTTCTGTAAACCCCGCAGGACGGACTGCCTTCCATGTAAATGAACGCATCCACTTTAGCCTCTTTCAGAAGCTTTATACAAAATTCACTGCTGTTCATCAGTGCTTTGCTGATTTCTTTCCCACCTGAGGAAACCACTTTGGCCTGGTGGGTCCAAACATCACTTCCGCTAGGACCGGAGATGCGGATGGCATCTCTTGGCACACCCAGTCCCGCCAGCACTTCCGGACAAACGGGGTGCCAGATGAAATCGCTGCGTTCTCTCCCAAGAGGTTCCAGCATATCCCAGCCCTTGTTGTTGTAACGCACTTTTGAACCATACATACAGGCACTGATGCCAATTCTTAATTTTCTCTCCATGATGAATTCCATATTCTCACGCCCGCCCTCTTTTAAATGAAGATCCAGCCTGATCGCCGGATAAAATAATGATACCCTAATCCTGTTGCCTCATTCACTTGCTTACTTTGAAGCACTGAATCCCAACTTAAATTTTGCCGGATAATAATGGTGTTCCTTCACATTTTCATCTGGAGTACAGGAGCTGAATGTGTTAAAATTGACGGAGTCAGGAGGTGTCCTATGGCTACAGAAAGCCTATTTACCCTATCGGGAATATCACTCATAGGGTTTGCATTACTCGGTTATGCGTTCGGCTGCATACCTTGCTCCTATCTTGCCAGCAAAATGATGGGGCATATCGACATTCGAAACTATGGCAGCGGCAATACAGGCGCTACAAACGTCTACCGCGTCCTCGGAAAAAAAGCTGGTATCGTCGCCTTTATAGGGGATTTCTTGAAAGGGCTTGTTCCTGCATTAATCGGAAACGCTCTCGCCGGCCAGGAAGCTGCCGCAGTCGCATCACTATTTGCTGTCATTGGCCACTGCTACCCCGCCACACTTAAGTTTAAGGGCGGCAAGGGTGTCGCAACGTCTGCAGGTATGATCTTTGGCACAGCGCCTTTGATCGGCATCATTTTAATCACACTTCAATTCACCATTCTTTTTATATCACGCTACATGTCACTGGCTTCCATTATTTCGGCTGTTTTATTCCCTATCCTGGTCTATTTCACTGAACCTTCACCGGTTTACCAAATTGCCTCTCTTTTGATGGGGATCTTGGTCGTCTTCAGACATCATTCAAACATTCGCAAGCTTCTGAAGGGCGAAGAGTCCAAGATGACAAGCAAGAAGAAAAAGCCATAATTAACCTTGCCGGGATATGATCCCTGTGATATAATTTATTTCGTGCCTATCCTGGGAGTAGATGGGTGCTGGTGTGTCCTCTGGTCTTCAAAACCAGTGTGAGGAGTTCAGAGCTTCTCGGGTGGGTTCGATTCCCACGTACTCCCGCCAAAAATTTTTTTAAAAGAAGAGGAAGTCGGTGCTTGGCCTTTAGGCCTAACGCACTGACTTCCTCTTCTTTTTATTCATTAAAGCAAGGCTTTATTGTAACCGCTCGTCAAAGTCGTCCGCGAGCCAGTCTATTTATTAAAGATAATCTTCCAATCCTCACCAACTTGAACGACCTCCCAAAGGTCAAATCTGCTGGTGGTGTTTTCCTCGTCTGTTCTGTCTGCGCTGTCATACTTGACATAGACAATCCAGGAATCCGAAAATCCCTGTGTAAAATGGATCGTCCTCCTGAATCCGCTGAAGGTCTCGAAATGGCTTTCTACAGCCAACTTGAAGTCTTCGTAGTTATAAGTTTCCTGACTCTCCTCAGTTAAATAGGTATATGCCAGATCATAGCGGCGGTCAGACACTGCTTCAATGAATTCTATAACACTGTTGGACGGATATCTGCGATCCTCATATATAAATGAAGTATTCCTTGTCAGCAGCTGATAAAGGTTTGAGTTCCCAACCTGGACATCCCTGCGTCTGCCTTCAATCAAGATTTGGACGCGGTAGACTTCATCAACGTCTGAGAACGAGTTGACAATGGACCAGACAAAAAGTTCGCTTTTCTCATTGCCAACATAGCTTTGTTCCAGAAACGCTTCGGATAAATTAACGTAAGCAATGTTGTTGCTGACGCGAACATCCAAAATGCGAACCTCTCCGCTGAACAGATTGGTATAGGCGAGATTTTTGGGTCCTTTCTGTAGCTCTTTTGCTATGGCCTCTTCAAGCCGTTCTTGTGTCACCGTTACAATGCGCTCCTCAATTCTCAGTTTGTTATCAAATGGAAAATAGAGGTTTACCCTGACTTTCATGTCTGTCGGTTTCGGGTCAATAGCGAGTTCAGGCGGCAATTCCGTTTGTGCAATAGCTGAGTTGGAAAAAAACTGATATAAGCTGAAGACGCCAGCCAGACCAGCAAAGATCAGCAGGGTTAAAATCATTATTTTTTTCATGCGCCTACCCCCGAATACCTGATAGGAAGCCGAACCGTAAAGGTTGAACCGGTATTGATGGCGCTTGAGACCTGAATATCTCCACCATGAAGCGTCACGATCTGCTTGGCAATAGAAAGGCCAAGACCGCTTCCGCCAGTCGTTCTCGCCCTTGCTCTATCTACCCTGTAAAATCTGTCAAAGATGTGACTGAGATCTTTTTCAGGAATGCCTATACCCGTATCTGTAATTGTAATGCAGGCATCGGTGGTTTCTCTGTAAATAGAAATCCTGATTTTTCCATTCTCCGGTGTGTATTTGATGGCATTACTTACAAGGTTGATCAGACACTGCTGAATCTTCCCCTGGTCCATGTGAAACTGCAGGCGATCCCGTTCCTCAACGTCAATGTGAATATGCTTTTGATCCGCCAGAGGCTTTAAATTTCTGACCACATTTTGAACCACATAATTCAGATAGGTGATCTGAGTTTCCAGCACTAGCTCATCCCGTTCGAGATCCACCAGATAGAGCAAACTGTCCACAATTCGGTTGAGACGGGATACCTCGCCATCAATATCCTGCATAAATTCCCTATACACGCTTTCATCCCAGGAAGGTTGATGCAGCAATGTTTCAGAAATGATTTTCATTGAGGTCAACGGCGTTCTCAGTTCGTGAGAGACGTTGGATACAAATTTTCTGCGCTGCTCATCCACCTGATTGATTTTTGATGCCATGTCATTGAACGATTCAGCCAGCTGCCCAATCTCGTCGTTGGCTTCAATTTTGATAGAGACGCCAAAATTGCCCCTGGAAAATGAACGTACCAATTGAATCATCTTTTCGATTGGCGACGCAATGACCTGGGCAAACAGAAACGCCACCATTCCCGTAAACAGGAGTCCAATGCCGGACAGAAGCGCGACGCGCTTGAGTGTCAAATTGACATTTTGAAGCAAATCATCAATAGACGACGATGCCAGAACAACCCCCATCACTTCATTCCGGTCAGAGATTGGCACACCGACATACATGACGTTTTCACCACTTGGCAGACTATAGACTTGATTTGAATCGTAACCTTCCAGCGCTGATTTAACCTCGGTCAAGGCATTAAAATTTTGACCCAGCATGGCGTCATAAGAGTCAATCAAAACCGTTCCATTATTATCCAGAAGCAAAATTCTCGCATTGATGTCGAGACTATAGCCCTTGATCAGATCCTGCAAGTAAGTACGGGTATTTTCCAATTGTATGCCATAGAAATTTGGTGTTATTTGGTTGGACAGAATGTTCACTTGTGTCAGCAGACTAATGTTCCTGTCGCGTATATAGGTGGTCCGGAGTGTGCTCCCAATGAAGGAAATGGCCAGAAGCATAGTTATGAACATCAGAATCAGGTAAGTGAAGACGAGCTTCCACCGGATGCTGATAAAGCGTCTAGTCTTCGTTAAAATAATAGCCGACTCCCCATTTCGTCATAATATAACGAGGTGCAGAGGAATTGTCCTCGATCTTCTCTCTGAGTCTTCTAATATGAACATCCACCGTACGAACATCCCCGAAGTACTCATAGCCCCAAATTTTTTCGAGGAGCTCTTCTCTCGAGAAAATTTTATCCCTTTGAAGGATTAACAACAGCAGCAGATCGAATTCCTTGGCAGTCAGATTAATCTCTCTGCCTTGAATGGACACTTTTCTGCCCAGGGTATTAATGCTGAAATCCCCGACATTCAGCTGGCTCGTCGTAACATTTTGATCTGCAAAGCTGGCGCGGCGAAGGATCGCCCTGATTCTCGCCTTAAGTTCAAGAATATTGAATGGCTTTGTCAGATAATCATCTGCGCCGTACTCAAGTCCCAAAACCTTGCTTGAATCTTCGCCCTTCGCTGTCAACATTATGATAGGCACCATGGAAGTCTCTCTGACGCGTTTACAAACTTCGAGTCCATCTATGCCTGGAAGCATCAGATCAAGCACGATCAGATCGTAGTCGTTCTCCAAAATCTTATCATAGGCTTCGTTTCCATCTACGGCTACTTCCACCTGGTAACCATCCTGTTCAAGGCTGAATTTCAAACCTTTCAAAAGAATTGGCTCATCATCCACGACCAGTAATTTTTCGTCCATATGCCACCATCCCCGTTTTGGTATTCATGATCTCTACCCGTTTGTCCTGCGCAGACGACGCACATCGCCATCCCGAACCGTAATTCTGTTCGCATCAAAATATTCAAGCAGCGGAACGGCAACTTTTCTCGATGTTTGCAGCAAATCCCTGAAATCGCCTAAATTCAACGTTTCATTACTTTTAAAATGTGACTCCAGGCGATCTTTGGCCTCGTCAAAATACGCGCGTTCCAGTACAATCGCATCATTGATTTTCACCAACTTGCCTTGTTCAAAGATCAGTTCTACCAAATCCTTGTCCTTATTGTTGAACTGACACTGCGCAAGGGCGTCCGGTAAATTTGGCACATTATAGCCACTTTCTTTATAGAGTCTGAGCAGCGCTTCAGCTTTGGCATTTTGCGCACCCGAAAGTTCAATTTCAAAGCCTGTCAGCATAACCGTACTTCCATTGACCTTGATCATCTCTTTTTGAAGATAAAGATTCAAGATGTCATCAAACAAGCGGCCTTTCATGCCGGCAAAAAGCTTGCTTCGAATTTCTTCCTTGGAAATCCCGGCTCTAAGCGGATTTTTCAGGTGGTACTCGTTCAATAATCGTATCAGCGCCTCTCCACGTTCTTCGATAAACGCAGCGTGAACGAATTTAGAATCCCCCACTTGAAGGATCTCTGCCTCACTCAGCAGCGTTTCGATTAATGAGGCCACCTCCGCGGGCGGCAGGCCAGATGAGACTGTCAGCCCCGCCATATCCGGACACAAAGCGCTTTCTCTGAAAATGAGGTCCGAAATAATCTGGCGGCTGTCCCCAAGACTCCTCAGCGCCAGCTGATCCAGGACTTCCTCTTTGAATCGCTTGTGCCTGTGCGCGTTAGGATCCAAAATAATGCCCCCGCCGATAGTCTCCAGCGGGGAATAGAATCTGATCACCACATGATCGCCATACTTAAATGCAACTTCTTCCTCGAGGTGCAGCTGAACAAAGCACGATTCTCCGGGATTCAACACTTCTCTGTCGAGGAGAGCCACTCTGCACAAGACTTCCTTAGTCCCCTGATACAGTCTCACGCGCATCCAGTGATGAACAGTGCGCTCTGTTGATTCCAGCAGCTTCATTGCTGCGTCAATGATGTGAGTTGTTCTAAGGCTGCCCGGCTTAGCCAGCACATCACCTCTGTGAATTTCCGCCTTGGTCAGCCCCGCCAGATTCACAGCGACACGTTGTCCTGCAAAAGCTTCCTTGACAGCTTCACCATGCACCTGAATCATTCGAACCCGGCTCATTTTTCCGTTAGGATAAATTTCGACCGGATCTCCTTCCTTGAGAATACCCTCTACCAGAGTTCCAGTGACCACCGTGCCAAATCCGGTCATGGTAAACACGCGATCAATAGGCAGCCTCAAGGTTTCCTGAATTTTTTTTGGTTCTATCTGCTCAAGCATCTGATCAATCAAGTCAACCAATTCGGGCAGCCCTTGACGGGTAACTGATGAGACGCTCATCATAGGCGCCTTTTCCAGAAAACTGCCCTTCAGTTTCTCTCTGATTTCCTCCCGGACCATATCAAGCCAATCCGGATCCACAAGATCTGATTTGGTCAAAACAACAATACCTTTTTTGACATCCAGTAAGGACAGGATGTCCAAATGCTCCTGAGTCTGCGGCATCACACCTTCTTCCGCGGAAATAACGAGCAGGACCAAATCCACGCCGCTGGCACCTGCCAGCATGTTGCGTATAAATCGCTCATGGCCCGGCACATCCACGATGCCTGCGCGGCGGCCACTTGGCAGGTCAAAATAGGCGAAACCAAGATCTATAGTGATGCCTCTTCTCTTTTCTTCTTCAAAACGGTCTGTTTCAATACCTGTCAAAGCTCTGATCAGACTCGTTTTCCCATGGTCAATATGACCGGCGGTGCCTATGATGACATGTGCCATTATGATTCTCCTTTACATCAGCTCTCGAAGCGCCCTAACAATTTCTTCTGCCTCGCCGACTTGAACGGTTCTGAGATCGAAGATCAATCGATCCTCCGTAACACGTGCAACAATCGGCAGACGTCTGGCCCTTAGCGCCTCAGTCAGCCGCTGGGTGGACTGTTCTGCATGCTTGACAGAAACAGCCCAGGTTGGGAGCTTTTCAAGGGGCAGCGAACCACCGCCCACTTCACTGGCGGTTTCATACAAGGCCGCCTCATAGGCTGTTCCCAGCGCTTCAATCTGCATCTGCAATTCAGTTGCTCTTGGTAAAATATCTGCCTGCTGTTCCGTCAGCATGCGAACAGTAGGAATTTCACGGCGGACAGCTTCCGGATCTCTATAAAGTTTTAATGTCGCTTCCAACGCGCAGAGTGTCATTTTATCCACGCGCAAAGCTCTGGTCAATTGGTTTTTCTTCATGGCGTCAATCCAGTTCTTTCGCCCGAGAATAATGCCTGCTTGTGGACCTCCGAGCATTTTATCACCGCTGAAGGTTACTACATCCGCGCCAGCGCTCATACTTTCTATGACGGTAGGCTCTTTCATCAACCCAAATTGTGAAAAATCGATCAATGAACCGCTTCCAAGATCTTCGATCAGCGGGATGTTCTTTTCGTGACATAAACCGGAAAGTGCCTCCATCTCAACTTCACTAGTAAATCCGAGAATTCTGTAATTGCTGGTATGCACTTTTAATACCGCTGCCGTTCGCTCTCCAATGGCTGCGGCATAATCTCTCAGATGGGTCTTGTTGGTTGTCCCGACTTCAATCAGTTCAGCCCCGCTGGCCCTCATGACATCTGGAACTCTAAAGGCCCCGCCAATCTCGACAAGCTGTCCTCTGGATACTACAACTTCTTTGCCGGCACATAATGTCGACAGCACCAGCATGACGGCAGCTGCGTTATTGTTGACGACGAGAGCCGCCTCCGCACCAGTCAGTTCGCACAGCAGCGACTCGACATGTGAATAGCGCGTGCCGCGTTTCCCGGTCTCCAGATCGTATTCCAGAGTAGAGTAATAGCAGCTCACCTCTGTTAAGTGCTGAGCAATAGAAGGGGCCAGCAGGGATCTTCCAAGGTTGGTATGAATGACAACCCCTGTGGCGTTGATGACGCGTTTTAAATGATAGCCATTTCGCTTGTCTACTTCCTCTGATATGGTTTTAATCAGAGCAGACAAATCCAGACTCTCCGGCAGCGCATCTTCCTCGACGCTGACAAGCAATTGTCTGAGCTCTGACAGAGCCTCCCGGATTACCTCCAGTACCAGATTGCGAGGCACAAACTCAAGCAGCTCTTGAACCTGCTCGTTCGCTATAAGTTCATCCACTTTCGGAATTGCACGCAATAAATTCTTTCTCACAACAGACACCTCAACTATGGCCCGGTCGGCCAATTTTCTCAATAACTTACGGTCGGACAATGAGTGCGACGTCTTGACGTTCTGTAACCCTGCCTACTCTTGCAAAGGCCGTTTGAAGCTTTTCGCCGTACAGAGTTTCCAAAATTTGAGCGCGTTCAGGCTCCAGAGATATTAAAAGTCCGCCTGAGGTCTGAGGGTCAAAAAGCACGTCTATCATAGCTTCTGAAATGGTAGGATCAATCCTGACTCGTTTGCCGGCATAGTCCCTATTTTTGTAGGTACCCGCCGGAACAAGACCCATTCGGGCATTTTCAAGAGCACCTTCCATGACGGGGACAATATGGCTGTCAAGTTCAATACTGACTTTGCTGCCCTCCGCCATTTCAAGCGCATGACCTATCAATCCAAATCCGGTAATATCCGTACAGGCATTTGCACCTGTCTCAATCATCAATTCTGCAGCGACTTTGTTGAGATTCGCCATGACACGGATGGCCTCTTCCACCAAATACTGATCCAGCAATTCTTCCTTAATGCATGTATTTAATATCCCCAATCCAACAGGTTTGGTCAGTATGAGAACATCTCCAGGTTTGGCTGTAGAATTGGCGAGTACCTTTTCAGGATGGACAGTCCCAGTCACAGACAGGCCGTATTTGGGCTCGTTGTCCTCTATGGAGTGTCCCCCTACAAGTAAAGCACCTGCTTCTTTAACCTTATCTGCACCACCTCGAAGGATCTCACCGAGCACTTCAATAGGCAGACAATTGGGGAAGGCCACGATATTTAGCGCGATCAGCGGTACGCCGCCCATGGCGTAGACATCACTGAGCGCATTTGCAGCCGCGATCTGACCAAATTGATAGGGATCATCCACTATTGGTGTGAAAAAATCAAGTGTCTGAATTAATGCCGTTTCCTCATTCAACTTGTAAACAGCAGCGTCATCTGACGTATCAAGACCGACAAGCAGGCGGTCGCTTTCGAATTTTGGTAAATGGCACAAAACTTGTGCCAGGGTTTCCGGCCCAATTTTGGCCGCTCAGCCAGAGCTGTTGCTGAGTTGTGTTAAACGTTTGGCTTCCATGGCAGCCACCTCCAGTCATTTATTGCGTTATCCTGTTAATTATATCAAACTAACGGCTACAATACACATTCAATTTCTCGATGTATTCAAGTTGTCTGACCATAATAGACAATTGAACCAAACCAAAAGCAGAGTCAATCCGGTGTTTCATTTTGTCGCTCAAGCCATTCCAGAATCGCCGCATATTTTGATGGTCCAATCCCTTTGACTTCAAGCAGTGTATCCAGTGATGCAAAACCCTTATTTTCATTTTTGAACTTGAGGATCCTTTCAGCGGTGACCTGGCCAATACCTTTGATCTCCATCCATGTCTCCAAAGACATTGTATTAATTCTCTGAAGCGGCGTTAGTGCCAAGTTGTTCTTGTCAGCAGATTCCAACGGGCTTAATTTTTCAACTTTTTGTTCACCCCGGACGTAATTCTTCTCAGCCTCCATTTCTTGCTGATTATTTATTGGTTGGAGGGTTAACCTCGAAGGATCATGTCTCTCTGAGAAGCCTATAACCCCGTCCTTAGTGGTCTCAGTGACACTATTGGCAGTTGTGTCGGCCGCCAGAGATTTCAGTTCAAAGGAAGTCAGCTCTCCGATCTGGTAAACTGCTGCAGGTACCGCAAGGACAGTCAATAAAAATAAACCTGTGATCGATCTCATTTAACCCTCCATTTTCTTTATATGGTATATTTTGTTATTTTTCTATGAGCAAATCCATGTTATAATACTTTTTAAGAAAACACAAGGGACGGTGTCCTATGACCATTAAAAAACTTAAAATTACTGTGTTGACCTTATTTTGCAGTTTGACTGTACTCTTCGCCAGCACTGCAGCTTTTGCCTTATCCCCTGGAGAAATTAACGCTCAATCTGCAATCCTCATAGACAGTGACAGTCATCAGACGCTGTTTGAGAAAAACGGTCATGAATTGATGTTTCCAGCCAGCACCACAAAATTGATGACTGCGCTGCTGATTCTGGAAAATCACGAGCTGAATGAGACCGTGACCATAGATGCAAAATCACCCATGGCCACTGGCAGCCGCATTTACATAATCGAGGGAGAGACCCTGACCGTTGAACAATTGCTATACGCCCTATTGCTGGCTTCAGCGAATGATGTTGCGGAGGCCCTCGCTATTTATGATTCAGGCAGCATTGAGGCTTTCGCTGAAAAAATGAACCAACGCGCAGTAGAGCTTGGTGCGCTGAATACGCATTTTACAAATCCGCATGGCCTCCCTGATCCGGAACATGTCACAACGGCTTATGACCTGTCGAGAATAGCACTGGAAGCTATAAAACACGAAAAGCTTCGAGAGATTGTGAAAACAGTAAGCTATGATATTCCACCTACCAATAAACAGCCTGAGAAAAGGCATGTTACCAACAGCAACAGATTTTTATATGGTACCGGTTCCGGCAATAAAATTGATTATCGCGGACAGACCATCAACATCAAATATGATGCCGTAACAGGTTTAAAAACCGGCTACACAAATGCAGCGCAACAATGCTTCATCAGCAGCGCCACCAAAGACGGCAAAAATTTAATCTCCGTCATTCTCAAAGCACAAGGTAATTTTTTATATCTAGACACCAGAACTTTAATCGACTACGGATTTGAAAATTTTAACCCACACACTTTTGCGAGCAAAAATGAGTTGATCAGCTACTTTGAATATAACGGCAATAAGAAAGTTAAAATTCCCCTTTATTCAGAGGATGATATAAAGGCGTTGATTCCAAATACGCTGAATCCTGAAGAGATCACCTTCGAAACTGAGATGATGCCGGATTTCGAATTGCCTGTCAAGGAAGGCCAGCGTATTGGCACAATCAGATATTTTATAAACGGCATATTGCTGACTGAAGCGCCGCTGATCACTTTGAATGAAATCAGTGACAAATCCGCGTTGGGGGAAACAACACTTTTTAACAACAGCTGGTTCAGATTTGATACATCTCCCAAAGCACTGGTCCTCCTCGGCATTAAAGTGATTCTTTCTTTGATGCTATGGCGTCTGATTATGTCGAAGTTAAACAAGAAAACCAAACGCAGACCCTCTTCGAAGGCTACGACCCATCCGGCTTTAACCCAAACAACACGCGCCCGCCGTCCTGCGTCGACCTTTAAACCACGTTAATAGTAGATTTTTCCATTTTTACGCAAATAAAATAAAGGCTCTATAATAAATGTTGGGGTGGGTAATTCCTCCCCAGCATTATTTTTTTCAAAAAAATAATGCACTTATATCTTTTGCTCCTTAAAATGTTGTTGCTGAGACAATCATTTAGAAAGGGGCTTGGATATAAGTGCACTCTCATTTTACCAGCAAACTCTTGAATTTAAAAGATTGCTTTGTCCATAAGATATCTCATTCTGAAACCGCTGTGAAAATATCAATCTCCACAAAGCCCAGACCGTCTACCTGTCCCATCTGCGGCAAGGTGACCACCAAGGTACACGACTATCGAAACCAGGTCCTAAAAGACCTACCCCTTATGACCAAGAACACGATCCTGCTCCTTCGAAAGCGTCGGTATGTCTGCTCCTGCGGCAAGCGGTTCTATGAGTCCTACGAGTTCCTTCCCAAGTACAGAAGAATGACCAATCGTCTAGCGGCTTACATTGTCCACGAGCTTAGAAATGCCACTCCAATGGCCGCTGTTGCTGACAAGGCAAATGTCTCGGCACACACCGTTTCAAGGGTCTTCCGTATGATTCAGTATGACAGACCAAGCTCCCTTCCCAAAGTGCTGGCCATTGATGAATTCAAGGGCAACGCCGGAAGCGAAAAGTACCAGTGCATTCTTGTGGATCCGAAAAAGAGAGCCATCCTGGACATCCTTCCAGACCGAAGGCAGAATCACCTGATTGACTATTTTAAGAGTTATTCCAAGCATGAGCGTTTGAAGGTGCATTTCTTTGTGTGTGACATGTGGAAACCTTATGCGGATCTCGCCAGAACGTTTTTTCCCAATGCCTCCATTGTTGTCGACAAGTATCACTTCATCAGACAAGTCTCCTGGGCCATTGAAAATGTGCGTAAGCGCATCCAAAAGACGATGATCCCGGCATTGAGAAAATACTTCAAGCGAAGCCGAAGTCTGATTTTAAAGCGGACTGAAAAGTTGAAGCCCCATGAAAAAGAGCAACTGGATATCATGCTGCTGTATAGCGATGACCTAAGACAGGCCTACAAGCTCAAGGAAGCCTTTTACGCTATTTGCCAACATGAACGTTACTCTGTCCAGAGAAAAGCCTTCTATGACTGGATCCAATATGCCGAACAAGTGCAATTGCCAGAATTCAACGCCTGTATCACTGCTTTTCGGAACTGGAGCAAAGAGATTCTGAACGCCTTCAAATATGGATACACAAATGGCTGCACAGAAGGTTTCAACAACAAGATCAAGGTTCTGAAACGTGTGAGCTATGGTGTGAGAGACTTTGACCGCTTTAGAAATAGGATTCTGCACATTTGCTCTTAGCTTGAATCTCATTCCGGTAACCACTGGTTCTTTTTGTCATGCCATGAATTCTTAAAATCTAACTTCATAACTATAATACCCTCAAAACAACGAAGGAGCAGGGATTCGAAGAATCCCCACCCCAACTATTGACTTAGAGCCAAAATAAAGGCAGTGTCCTGTATTACGGACACTGCCTTTTCACGCTCAATATTCTCTATTTGTTATGAGTGAGTCCCCGTAAAGGCGACCATTTGAATTTCAATCACGGCGTCAAGCGGCAGCTTGGAAACTTCAACTGCGGCTCTCGCCGGTTTATGATCGCCAAAGAATTCTGCGTATACCGCATTCATTCTTGCGAACAGCGAAATGTCACGGATAAAAATCTCAACTTTTACAATTGTTTCGAGGGAACCGCCACCGGCTTCAACGATAGCCTTGCAATTTTCAAGGGACTGTCTTGCAGCCTGCTCGATTTCCTTGTAATGCTCACCCGTAGCCGGATTGATTGGCAGCTGGCCTGAAACATAGATGAACGGACCTGCATTCATGCCTTGGGAATAAGGTCCGACTGCACCTGGCGCTTTATCTGTTGAAATAACTTTGGGTTTCATGACTGTGCTCATAATAACGCCTCCTATTTTGTTTCCCGGATTTCATCCAGGTAATTATATATGGTGTATCTTGAAACACACAGGACGTTGGCGACATAATCAATTGCGCCTTTTATCAGAAATGCGCCCTTTTGATCCAGGCGATCCACCATCATAACCTTGTCATCCTTGGACAAGTAGATAATAGGTTTTCCAACCTCGTCTAAAGTTTCTTTTACCAGATCCGTCAAGACGACACTAACCACATTGAGGTTCTTTGGATCACTCTGTCGCTCCTGAAAATCCTCAGATATTTTCATGATGTCATTTAAAACGGAACGCGCTCCGACGAGCTCAGTAATGTCAAAATTGATGCAGAAACAACCAATCACTTTTAGATGCTCATCTTTGATAAATACTGTCGTCGACTTTAGTACACGCCCATCTGCGCTCTTTCCGGTGTAGTTGACAATATCTTCATCAACTTTACCATTCTGAACCAGTTTGAGTGATGCTTCAGTCATAGGGCTGCCTGAGCTCCTGCCAGTCACATGGCCGTTCTCAATAGCGACTATGGAGTGCTGCAGATCTGTAAAATCGTGCAGGACCACTTCGCAGCGGCTTCCAAAGGTTGCAGCTATGCCTTTTACCAGTGGAATATAAGACTGTATGATTGGGTTAATTTTTGTACTCATCGTCATCACCGTACCACAATATTGACAAGTTTCTTAGGGACGACTACAACTTTAACAATTTGTTTTCCGCTAAGTGCCTCTGAAATTTTTTCCAGAGCTAAGGCGGCTGTTTGAATCTCTTCTTGTGTGGCGTCTTTCGAAACCACCAAGTGCTCCCTGACTTTTCCATTAATCTGAACAGCAAATTCTATCTCATCCAGAATCAAAGCTTTAGCATCATAGGTTGGCCAGGACACTTCGTGGACACTTCCAGTTTTACCCAGCCCATTCCAAAGCTCTTCCATGAGATGCGGTGCAAACGGTGCCAAAAGTTTGATCAGCGATTCAGCAGCAGCGCCATAAAGCGGCGCATTCCAGCGATCTTTGGCACTTTCACGGTAGCGGTACATCTCATTGACGAGCTCCATGACAGCACTGATTGCCGTATTGAAATTGAAGCGATCTTCAATGTCCTCAGAGACTTTTTTGATGGTGCGGTTCATGACATAATTGAGCGTCTTTTCATCCTCATGGGTCAGAACGATTTCACCGCTGCCCTTGACTGCCTCTTCGTCAGTTACCGCCCTGAAAACCCTGTTCAGGAAGCGGTGTGCGCCGTCCACACCATCATCAGACCACTCAAGATCCTTTTCTGGTGGTGAAGCAAAGAGAATAAAGAGTCGTGCCGTGTCAGCGCCATATTTGGCTATAATTTCGTCCGGACTGACGACGTTCCCTTTGGATTTTGACATTTTAGCGCCATCTTTCAGAACCATGCCTTGAGTCAGCAGATTCTTGAAAGGTTCACCGACAGGCGACAAACCCAGATCATACATAACTTTTGTAAAGAAACGGGAATAGAGCAAGTGCAGTATCGCGTGCTCAACGCCGCCAATATACTGGTCTACTTCCATCCAGTAGCTGGCAGCATCTTTGGAGAAAGGCAGTGACTCATTATGAGGATCTGTATATCTCAAGAAATACCAGGAAGAGTCTACGAAGGTATCCATGGTATCCGTTTCGCGAACCGCATGGCCGCCGCATTTTGGACAAGTGGTATTCATGAAGGTGTCACTCGTTAAGAGAGGCGATTCACCTTTCCCTGAAAACTTGACATCTCTTGGCAATACGACCGGAAGTTCTTCAACCGGAACCGGAACGATGCCGCAATCAGGACAATTGACCATAGGAATTGGACAACCCCAATACCGCTGGCGCGACACGAGCCAGTCCCTGATTCTAAAATTAGTCGTTGCATTGCCGGAGCCTTCAGCTACCAAACGCTCAACAATTTTCTGAGTCCCCTCCTCAATGGTCAGGCCATCAAATGGTCCTGAATTAACCATTACGCCCTTACCGGTAAAGAGTGTCTGTTGGTATTCCCCTTCAGCATCTGTCGGACGTATGACTTCGATGATCTCCAGACCATATTTCTTTGCGAAGTCGTAATCCCGCTCATCATGGGCAGGAACAGCCATGATTGCGCCTGTGCCATACTCCACCAAAACATAGTTGGCAACGTAAATAGGAATCAGGCTGCCTGTCAATGGATGAATCGCGTATCGGCCTGTAAACAGGCCTTCCTTGACCGCCTCAGTCGAAGTCCTTTCAATTTCTGATATGCGCGCCAGACGATCGACAAATTCCCGGATAGGTGTCTCAAATTCAGTACCGGCTGTCAATTCAGCGACATAGGGATGCTCAGGTGCAAGTACCATATAAGTACATCCATAGAGCGTGTCCGGTCGGGTCGTGAAAACTTTGAGTTTTTGATCAAACCCATCAATTGCAAAATCAATTTCAGCGCCGATGCTCTTGCCAATCCAGTTCTTTTGCATGGTTTTAACTTTTTCAGGCCAGCCGTGAAGGGTCTCAATATCCTCAAGAAGACGGTCTGCATAATTAGTAATTCTGTAGAACCATTGTGACAGATTTTTCTTGACGACCGGACTGTCACAGCGCTCGCAGAAGCCGCCTACGACCTGCTCGTTTGCGAGAACGGTCTCACAAGAGGTACACCAGTTAACCGGCGACTTCTTCTTATAAACAAGATCCTGTTCGAAAAACTTGACGAAAAGCCATTGTGTCCACTTGTAGTAATCCTCCATACAAGTCGTCACTTCACGGTCCCAGTCATAACTGAGTCCAAGGCGCTTGAGCTGCTTTTTCATTTCAGCTATGTTGCTCTTCGTCCAGATATCAGGGTGAATCTGATTTGCGATCGCCGCGTTCTCAGCAGGCAAACCAAAAGCGTCCCAGCCAATTGGATGCAGAACGTTATACCCCTGCATTTTTTTGAATCTGGCGACAACATCACCAATGGAATAGTTGCGCACGTGTCCCATGTGAAGTTTTCCGGACGGATAGGGAAACATTTCGAGCGCATAGTACTTTTTGGCCTCCGGATTGTTGACCACTTTAAATGCATCATCTTGATCCCATTGGCGCTGCCATTTTTCTTCAATTTCAGCGAATTGATACTTCAACAATAACCCTCCCTCAACAAAAAATAAAAAGTGGACATTGCTTTGATCTTTAGGGACGGGCTATCGCCCGCGGTACCACCCTAATTGACATTCATGTCCACTCATTGATCCATATTTGGCAGATCAGCCTGAAGCAATTAACGTCAAATGAGTTCAGCGCGCTCTATGCCGATTCACACCTTCCACCGGCTCTCTGAAAAAGAGGTTATGCTTACTGATTTTGACAGCTTCTAATATGTTATTACGATTAATTGTAATGAATTGACCCTTGGCTGTCAACCTTCAATACAATTTTTTTGGCATCATTCCACAAACGTTCGAGATTATAATATTCTCTCTCTTCTTTGTGAAAAATATGCACCAGGATATCATGATAATCCATGACGACCCAGCGTCCGGTTTTCATGCCATCCTTATATTTTGTATAGATCCCGTTCTTGGCCAATTCATCTTCAACATGGTCTGCAATTGCCACCACTTGCCGGTCTGAATTGCCTGAAGCGATTACAAAGTAATCCGCAACTGACGAGATGCCGCGAAGGTCCAAAATCACTATATCGTCGCCTTTTTTGGCGTCGATCAGCTTTCCAATTTCCTCCGCCAAGCTTAGATTGGATCCCATTCTATGACCTCACTTTTCCAGCGTTAACAATAACGCGTTTCTCATTTCCACACTTTGGAAATGTATTGGGCTGCCGGATTCGAGAATAAATGCAAGAGTCTGGCTGACTGACATTAGCAGCGCTTTATCCAATGATTCCTTTGACAGCATGCGAAGTGCCGACACGCCCGGATAATCGCGTCCCGGTTCAATGGCATCCGCCAGGTAGACTATTTTTTCTTCCAATGTCATATCACGCCGTCCAACAGTATGATAGCGGACTGCATCTAAAATGACAGGATCGGAAATGATCCCTTCACGGTCAAGCCAAAGAGCCGCGATTGGCCCATGTGCAATTTCCGGAAGTTCATCCACACTGTCTGATGCTGAATACCCTAGACTGCGCCCTAATTCTAATAGTTCGGATTTTTGAACGCCTTTGAACAGATCATGATAGATCGCAGCTCTTGAAACGGCCAATAGATTGCCGCCGTAAAGCTGGGACAATTCACAGGCAGTTTCCAAAACACCTAGAGTATGAGCAAGTCGCTTTTGCTTGATTTTTCCACAGATGAAAGTGTAATCCTCCTGGAGTTCTGGAAATCTGAGACTCAGGCTCTCAATCTGACAGGGTTTCATGTGAAGACTCCTTGAGATATAATTGATGCTTAACAATATATTGTGCTACGGTTTCAGGCATCAGGTATTTCACACTTTGCCCTAAAGCAATGCGCTTTCTCAGGTCTGTGGAGGATATGTCAAGCTCAGGAAGTTCTTCAATCTTTACACTGGCGCTATACCGCTGCTGCAGCTGTTCCATTTTCTGGAGAAGTACAGCCTGATCCGTACCTGGCCTCGCCGCGCCAACGAATGTCACCATTTTTAAAAGTGTTTCAACGGATCGCCAAGACTCAAGCTCCATGAGGGTATCTGCACCTGCTATGAAGAAGAATTTATCCTCAGGCGAACTTTCCCTGACAATTTGAGAGACTGTTTCATGAGAGTAGGTGACACCTTCCCGGTCAGTCTCAATCGAAGAGACTTCGAAATCGGGATGATCAAGAGTTGCCAGCATCACCATTTCATAGCGCTGTCTCGGCATTGTCATTTTATCAGCATGCTTATGGGGCGCTCGGCCCACGGGAATAAATATCACCTGATCCAGTGATAAGCGGGTCCTCATTTCTTCAGCGAGTACCAGATGCCCATAATGAATCGGATCAAAGCTCCCGCCCATAAGTCCAATGCGTTTGCCCTTCGTCTCCATTGCCTACAGCTCCTTATTTCGGCAATTGGATTTTCGGTTCTTCATGATTCTTACGGTAAAGTGTAAACCGGTTTCCAATTGCCTGAACAAATTCAGAACGCGTTTTTTCGCAGACCTCTGAAGCAATTTCTTTTGCACTAAGCTGGCTGTTTTCAAGTACCGATACCTTGACGAGTTCGTGAGAGGTCAGACACTCGTCAAGTTGTGCGAGCAAGCTTTCGGAAAGGCCTTCCTTTCCAATGTGCACTAGCGGTTTCAAAGGATTCGCAAGACTTTTAAGATAGCTTCGCTGTTTTGGTTTTAACATGATATTCCTCTTTTCCATTTCAAACTAGGTTTTTCGGACAGGCTCTGTCCGCCTTAGTCATAGAATTCAAATTCTACGGTTTCGATACGAACCGTGTCGCCATCTTGAACGCCCATTTTCCTAAGTTCATCGATAACACCAGATTTCCTTAGAATTTCCTGGAACCGTCTAAGTGATTCAACATCAGTAAAATCTGTGGAATAGACCAGTCTTTCCATAGGCAGGCCTTCAACCACATAGAGTTCATTGTGTCTTCTATACCTGATGGTTTGATCCAGCTCCGCCTCATCCGCAAGAGAATCCACCATTTCGTGGATCACCGGCGGCTCAATGGTGTCCAGCTGCTCTGTCACATAATGCATCAGCGCGTCGATGCCCTCGCCCGTTGCAGCCGAGATTGGAAACACCTTATAGCCGCGGGACGACATTGCCTCGACAAACGCATCCAGTCCCTCCCGCTCATACAAAAGGTCAATCTTGTTAGCAGCGATTACTTGTATGCGCTCGGTAAGAAGTTTACTGTAACGCTCGAGTTCGAGATTGATCTTGTCAAAGTCCTCGACCGGATCACGTCCTTCTGTGCCGGAGACATCCACAACATGAATGATGAGACGTGTCCGCTCTACATGGCGCAAAAATTCATGGCCAAGACCGACACCTTCACTGGCGCCTTCAATCAAGCCCGGAATATCAGCGAGAACAAAGCTCTTGCCTTTGATGACCTCAACCACACCCAGATTTGGCGTCAAGGTTGTAAAATGATAGTTGGCAATTTTGGGCTTAGCCATGGTCGTCGCGGATAAGAAAGTTGATTTCCCAACGTTTGGATAACCAACCAAACCGACGTCTGCCAGCATCTTAAGCTCCAGAATCACCGAACGCTCTTCACCGTACGTCCCTTGTTCAGCAAACGTTGGCGCCTGGCGCGTTGCCGTCTTAAAATGCACGTTGCCTCTTCCGCCGCGTCCTGCGCGCGCAATGACTGCACTATCTCCCGCCTTCAAAAGATCAGCGAGGACTCTGCCTGTCTCAGCATCGCGAATAACGGTGCCGGGGGGTACTTTAAAAACGAGATCCTTGGCATCTTTGCCAAACATCTTCTTTTTCATGCCGTTCTCGCCGTTTTCCGCGATATATTTTTTCAGATAGCGAAAGTCCATCAAGGTGCGCATGCCTTCATCCACAATGGCTATGACACTGCCACCGCGCCCGCCGTCTCCACCGTCAGGACCGCCCGCAGGCACATACTTCTCTTTCCTGAAACTTACTCTGCCGTCTCCGCCTTTTCCAGCTTTGACGAATATTTCTGCCTTATCTACAAACATTTAAAACCCCTGCTTTCACAATGAACCATTTAGATGAAAAATGTCCATCTACAAAAGTGAGATGGACATTGAACATGCGCTTGATGTATTACGCCTCGTAGACGCTGACTTGCTTTCTGTCTTTGCCTTTTCTTTCGAATCTAACGACACCTTCAACTTTCGCGAAAAGTGTGTCATCCCCACCACGGCCAACATTGTTGCCCGGGTGAATTTTTGTGCCGCGCTGACGAACGAGAATGCTGCCCGCTGTCACGGTCTGGCCGTCCGCTCTCTTGACGCCGAGTCTCTTGGACGCACTGTCACGACCGTTTTTCGAGCTACCAACACCCTTTTTGCTCGCGAACAATTGCAAATTAAACTTAATAAGCATCAGATTCCACCTCCTCAGTGAACAACTTAACAAAATCCGGGGCGCTTTCCGCGACGCCGCGAAGCCCCAGAACCATACTTTCAATCAGAATTCGGGCTGTGCTCATCTGCGCTTTTGATAAATGAAGCGGCAGACGGCAAAGCAGATACCCTTCATCCACCGTAAAATCCAGATCGTGAATTCCGGCGATTTCATCCAGGGAGACAAGCGCTGTCTGACCCAAAACTGAAACAGCAGCACAAACCACGTCCTGTCCATAATCCGCCTGTCCGGCATGCCCTTCGATCTCAAACAAGACCGGCCTGCTGCCTGACCAGACTACACGTGCGGTGACCATAATTAAAGGCCTATAAACTGATCTTTTCGATCAGAACGCGCGTATATGGCTGACGATGTCCTTGCTTCTTACGGTAGTCTTTTTTGCGCTTGTATTTGAAAATAGTAATCTTCTTGCCTTTGCCATTTCCAACGACAGACGCTTTAACGACTGCGCCAGCGACAACCGGGTTGCCAACTGTAACGCCTTCGTCTCCGGAAACCGCGAGTACTTCGTTGAATTCAACAGTTTCGCCTGCTTCCACGTTCAGTTTCTCGATGTTGAAAACATCACCTTCCTGAACTTTGTATTGCTTGCCACCAGTTACAATAATTGCGTACATGAACTTGCACCTCCTCTTAGAGAACTCGCCGGACCGGGCAGCCCAAGCTATGCATTCGCGTCAACAACTCAGTGTTTGCGAAGACTCAGCCAGTGCATTTCCAAGCCTTTCCCGTGCGGTTTTCAGGCAACGAAACTTAGATGCCTGAACATCGTTCTAATTATATACGACCTTGACTCATTTCACAAGGCTTTTTTGTACTGAATTAATAAAAAATCCAGACTCTCATCAAGCGTCCATCGAAGCTCAAATTGGAAGTCCCGTTCTGCCTTAGCGATCAACGGCTCCAGCGTTACAATCAACTTTGCCAAACCCGAACTGACTCTAAACGCCGGACTTCGCTCACCTGTTCTCACAGCCTCTTTCAGCATCAAGTCCAGCTGAGCCGGCGCAGACAAAACCCGTCCCTGGCCACAGCAGCCACAAGGCGCCGTAATCAGTTCAGACAGAGAACTGCCCATTCTTCGCCGCGTCATGCTCAACACACCTAATGAACTGACTTCCGCTGCGAAAATGCCCGAAAATCCAGACTGCAATGTCTTTTTTAAGAAGGCGTTGTAGAATTGACGCTCAGCTTCGCTCTCGGCGTCAATCAGGTCCATCAACACCATGCCGCCAATGTTCCTGAGCTCAAGCTGCCTCAGACATTCCAGAATAGCCTCCTGATTGATTTTCTTTTTGATGCCGATGGTTTGCCGCGCCCCACCTGCAGCGCTGCCCGCATTCACATCTACAGCGTGAAATGCTTCTGTGGCCTCAAGGATCATATAGGCGCCGCCCAGCTCTACTTTCTTGTCCAGAAGGGCCTGGATCTGTCTTTCAAGCTGGTGGGCCGCCTCGAACAGGAAAGGATTGCGTTTTTTCCCTTTGATAGAAGCAGCGAGGTCTACCTGAAGATTGTAGTTCTTCATAAAATCTTCCATCTCAAACGCGTCCTCCGGATTCGAAAACACGAGCGCTGTATCCGGTGTGGACAGATGCTTCAAAAGCAGTTTTTGAGAAGCGCTTAGACCCGGATCGACACATCTGGGACTGCGCACTGTGACATAGGATCGCTGCAGTCTGTCCCAGTCTTTTCTGAGTCGTGCGGCTTCCTCGGCGACCCATTCAGGCTGAGTCAGCGCGCCTTCTGTTCTGACAATGTAGCCAAGCTCACCAACTGCCGCGTCCACCTGCGCCATGAGGATCTCGCGCTTTACGCTGTCTTTAAGTTTGCGTGAAATTGATTTTTGTTTGGATTCCGGCATCAAGACCAGGTAACGCCCTTGAATCTCTATTTTTCCGGTGATCTTGGGGCCTTTATAACGCCCGCCCTCGGCTTTTAGCTGAACCAGAAGTTCGGATCCATTTTTCAGGCTCTTTCTGTCCAGTCGCTCCGGAAGGTCCTGAAGCGGCAAAAAGGCATCCTGTGCCAATCCAAGATCCACGAAAGCAGCGTCGAGGGATTCGACTATGGCGGTTATGCGCCCAAGAAAAATCGCACCTTCAAGAGGCTCTGCGATCAGCGGCTCAACAGCTAGTGCCTGCAAGATGCCGTCTTCTACAAAAGCCGTTCGCTTGAACAAGAAATGAGAATCCACATAAACCTCTCTCATCTCGTTGCCCTATTCCATTTCAAACAGCGCTTTGCCGCCTTCTCCATAGAGCGCGGTTCTGTGTACACGGAGTGGCGCCTCGCCCTCGAGGCCAATACTTGAGGCAATTGCCGCCATGAGCAGATCTGGCTTGAGGTTGGACTCTGAACCGGCATCCAAAGTGGCAAACAGACGAAGTTCACAAACTGCGACTTCCACTGCTGCCGCAGCGGTCACAGTTTTTCGGACAGTCGTTTGACCCTTTTCAAGGAGTTTGAGTTGGTGAACCATCGGCTTAAGCTCAATTTCTTTGTCTTTTTTTCCTTTGGATTTTTTTATGGCCGTCAAACTGACCAGGCCGGGAAGGCCTTCAATGGCCTCTACGGCGCTTTGGCAAGAGGCTTCAGGCACTGACCAGGTCAGCTGATAATCCGAAAGGCGCATCAAGCTCATCAGGGACTTGGACTGCGCCACCAAACGGTGTCTGCGGTATGCGACCTCTGCAGGGAAGCACGTTTGGAACACGGTCTCGAGCTGCTGATCATCCCAGCCCTCTTCAACCTCTATTTCCACAAGCTCGGCCTCACTGCTGTAACCTACTGAGAGAGGCGCTGCAAATGCAATTTTGGGATGCGGATTAAACCCTTGGGAAAATAAGAGAGGTACTTTGCCGCGTCTCAATCCGCGTTCAAATAGGCGAACCATATCCAGATGACCGAGGTATCTGAGAAGTCCTGTTTTTGTATATTCGATTCTCAAAAGCGCCATTAGCAAAGCCCTCCCCAGCAGACGTTGACGCCGCAGCCTATGCAGCCATCACGGCAATCCTGTGTGGTCGTTCCGGATTTGGCGTTTTCATTCTCCGCAACGAGAAAATGCTTGTCAACGCCAGCGTCAATATGATCCCATGGCAGAAGCTCAGAATAGCTTCGTTTTCGGGTGGCATAGAAGTCCATATCTATGCCGGTCTTTTCAAAGGCTTCTGTCCAGCGCTCATAACTGAAATAGTCATTCCAGCCATCAAAGCGCGCGCCGTTTTTCCAGGCTTCGATCAAACCTTTGGAAATTCTCCTGTCACCCCTTGCAAATACAGCCTCGACCCGTGACGTCTCTGCGTCGTGGTAGCTGAATTTAATTTTCTTATTTGTGATGCGCTGTTTCAGATAACGCTGCTTCTCCTTAAACTGCTCCAGGCTGTCCTGGGGCTCCCACTGGAACGGTGTTAACGGCTTGGGCACGAAGCAAGAGGCAGATACAGTCACTGAAAGGCCCTTACTCTTATGAACGGAGGAAACGCGCTTGTGAACATATGTCACAAGATCGCCCAGACCAGCTATGCCATCTACATCCTCCATGGTTTCGAAAGGAAGCCCTATCATAAAGTACAGTTTGACTTTATCCCACCCAAGCTCGAAAATCTGACGCATGGTCTCAGTGAGATCCTGTTCGTCTACATTTTTGTTGATGATGTCGCGCATGCGCTGTGAACCGGCTTCCGGTGCAAAGGTCAGACCTGTTTTGCGAACCTTTTGAATTTCTTTGAGGACCTCAACCGAAAACGAATCCAGTCTCAAAGACGGCAGCGATAAGCCTATTTTAGCGTCTTCGTTCAACTTGGAAAGTGCTTCAATGGTCGGACGAATCTCACTGTGGTCCAGCGTACTGAGTGACGTCAGAGAAAGCTCCTCATACCCCGTCGTCGACAGCAGCGTCTCAGACAGGCGCACAACCTCATCCGCGGATCTCTCCCGTATAGGTCTGTAAATCATGCCCGCCTGACAGAATCTGCAGCCCCGGGTACACCCACGAAACAGCTCTACCATAGCCCGGTCGTGGACGGTATCAATAAACGGCACAATAAATTTATCCGGAAAATAAGACTGATTCAGATCCTTCATCAGACGCTTCCTGATTTTTGCAGGTACCCCAGGTTCCAATGGCTCAAACGCTGCCAGTGTACCGTCTTCGTTATAACGAACCTGATAAAAGGATGGCACATAAATGCCTTCAATTTGAGCCGCCTGCTTCAGGAAGGCATTGCGGTCAAAGTTCGGCTTTATGGATTCATAAAGTCTGAGAAGTTCAAGGGTGACTTCCTCGCCCTCTCCAATAACAAAGAGGTCTATGATGTCCGCCAGCGGCTCGGGATTGAAGGCGCAAGGCCCACCTGCAATCACCACAGGATCATGATTGCCCCGGTCTGCGCTCAAAACCGGGATGCCACCCAGTTCAAGCATATTGAGAATGTTGGTATAGGACAATTCGTATTGCAGGGTAAAGCCCACCACATCCATTTCAGAAAGCGGCCGGTAACTCTCAAGGGTATACAGCGGGATGTCAGCCGAGCGCATAACGGCCTCCATGTCCGGCCAAGGCGCGAACACACGCTCACACTGCAATCCTGCCTCTTTATTAATTAATTGATACAGAATATGAAGGCCCAGATGAGACATCCCCACCTCATAAGTGTCCGGAAAGGCAAAGGCAAATCGAACGTTTACCTCATTGTCAGGTTTGATGACGCTGTGCATCTCCATGCCAATATAGCGTGCGGGCTTTTCCACAAGGTCCAGAATGGCGTCAAGTTTTTCTATTATCATAATTCCTCCGTTTAACTCTTGGTTATTTCATAATGGTTAATGACTGATTTCTATTGATTAAAGCTGCTGCGCTTTCTGCGCATGTAGACGTTCAAAGCCAGACCTACCGCAATCATGGAGGTCATAACTGAACTGCCTCCATAACTCAAGAAGGGGAGCGTAATCCCTGTGACCGGCATCAAACCAATCGTCATGCCTATGTTCTCAATAATCTGGAACGCAAACATAAACGTGATGCCAACGATCACCAGCTCACCATAAAAATCTTTGGATTTCTTGGCCATTTTCATAAGCCGGTTCAAAAAAACAAAATAGAGCCCAATGACAATACCGCCGCCGACAAATCCGAGCTCTTCCCCAAGCACAGCAAAGATAAAGTCAGATTCCTTGACCGGCAGATAGTCCGAGCGATGATAAACGCCTTCAAACAGGCCTTTGCCAAACATTTGCCCTGAACCAATTGTAATTTTTGACTGCATGACGTGGTAATTCCCGGGCAGTGACAGGTCCTCAGGATGCAGATAGGCATCAATCCGAATGCGCTGATGGGGTTTCATAACCTGATAGGCCAGCGGCGCGCCGACTATCATAGCACCGAGTCCCGCAAGCACCAGTTTAAAGTCTATCCCAGCGACATAGACCATGCCGATGGTGATAAATACAAACACCAAAGCCATTCCCAAATCCGGCTGAACTAACAGAATGCCTAAAAAGGGCAGAACGAACACAATGATCCCCAGTATATCTTTGACGCTGGAAATCCTGCCACCTTTTTTTTCGAGAAATTTCGCAAAGGAAAGTATAAACCCCAGCTTCGCAATTTCAGCCGGCTGAAAATACATGATCTTCAGGTCAATCCAGCTGAGTGCGCCGTACTGCCTGACACCCAGCCCCGGAATGTAGACCGTGAGCATGATCAGAATGGACAATACATAAAACACCCGCTGCAAATCGCCCATGATCCTATAATCCACCATCATCACGACAACTGCCAGAATAATCCCAATGAAAAAGGCGGCACTTTGGATCAACACATTGCGGTTCATGCCATCCAGATGAAAATCCGTAGCACTGGCAACCATGATCAAACCAATCGCGAAAATCATGAGCACCACCGCGATGAGACCAAAGTCAATATTTTTAAACAGTTTTAGATTAAACATGGCGCACCTCGCAAAGAAAGGCTGAGTCTTAAGCATAAGCTTAGATACAGCCCGTCAAAGTTCCTCTCAGTTTACGGACAACGCTGTTTCACTCGACTTTGCCGATCAGCTGCGCTTCATACTCCTGATTGGAATATTCGCCACAAGTGCCGGCAGTCCATTAGTACTGGCGTCCGTTTTAGTTATTTGAATATCAAAGCCATCCTGGTCAATTTCAATGTGTTTGGACAGCGCGGTGATTAAATCCTCTTTAATCAAATCGAGCAGTTCCGGCGAACAGTTTGCGCGATCGTGAACCAAAACAAGTCTTAGTCTCTCTTTTGCGACATTTTTGCTCGACTCCTGCCGACTGAGGAATTTTAAAAGATCAAACATAGTAGCCCTCCTCTACTTGCTGAAGTTGAACAACTTGATCAACTTGTCAAAAATTCCGTTATTCTGGTCAAAATTGATAAACGCAACCTCTTCGCCGTCTATGCGCGCTGAGATGTTCCTGAACGCCTGACCGGAAAGTGACTGTGTAGCGACTGCCGGCTCGCCCCGATTTGTGCTGATGATAATCTTTTCATCATCCGGAACGACGCCGATAATCTCAATGGCCAGAATATCTGTGATGTCCTCAATATTCATCATGTCTCCACGCTTCACCATGTCATGGCGAACCCGGTTGACAATCAGCTTTGGATTTCTTAATTCAGCCGCTTCCAACAGGCCAATGATTCTGTCCGCGTCTCTTACAGCAGACACCTCCGGTGTCGTAACCACGACGGCACGATCCGCACCGGCAATGGCGTTCTTGAAGCCTTGCTCGATCCCTGCCGGACAATCGACCAGAACGTAGTCAAATTCCTGTTTAAGTTCTTCACAGAGAACCTTCATCTGAGCCTGAGAAACTGCATCCTTGTCTTTGGTCTGCGCTGCCGGCAACAAATAGAGATTTTCAAATCGCTTATCTTTGATCAGTGCCTGACGCGTCTTGCAATTGCCTGAAACGACATCCACCAGATCATAAACGATCCGGTTTTCGAGGCCCAGAACAACGTCAAGATTTCGAAGCCCAATATCCGCGTCGATAACCGCGACTTTCTTTCCTCTCAATGATAACCCGGCGCCAATATTGGCAGTCGTCGTTGTTTTGCCAACACCGCCCTTACCGGATGTTATTACAATGCATTCACCCATCTCAACAGTCCCCCAATTTTTAAAGATACGGCTCAATCATAATATTGCCGTCTCTGATTCTAGCTATTTCTGGCAGTTCCGGTGCCTGTCCGCCTTCAGGCGGTCTTGTGATCAGCGTGCTGATTCTCAGCTGCGTAGGATTTAGCCTAAAAGCAGTTATAGTAGCTGTGCTGTCTCCTGCAGAGCCTGCGTGAGCAACACCCCGCAGCGTTCCCATCACCACTATATGCCCTTCCGCCACGATCTCAGCGCCTGGATTGACATCACCAACCACGATCACATGTCCCGGATAAATAATGCTTCTGCCGGATCTCATGGTTCCAAAAACGATTTTAGCCTGATCATCACTTCTCTGGGCCACTCCTTCCGAACTGCCGCCTGAAGAAGGTGCTTCAACCGCTTTTTCAACGCTTTCCTTCACTGCTGAATCAGATCGATGCTCAGATTTTTCAATGGTTTCCCTGACCGTTTTGACTTTTTCACTACTTGAATTATGTCCCAATCGCTCTATAAAGTCAAGACGGGCAACTTGAATCCCGGAGGTGCTGAAAACCTTTTCCGCTTCTTCTTTTTCTCTGCGGTTTAATGTTCTGCCTTCGATCCCAATGACGGTTGCGCCGGAAAAAAAACTTTTTCCCTGTTCGATCTTATCTTTAAGTCCATCCAACAACTCTTCGAAATCGCACTCAGAATCCAGTTGGAGAATTATCCCTTCTCTGGTGCCTTTGAATTCAACTTTTTTCTTCACTGAACCACCTTCTTTCGTTGAAGTATCACCAATTATCCATTCTCATTCTTCACAGGACCATCAGTTTGAATTCAGCTCCGCGCCGCCTGAAGAGGTTGTGCCAACATTCAAAGGTCCAATATCGAGGTACTCACCAATGACTTCCCTGGCAATTGGTCCCGCATATCCCCCGTGGCCACCCTGAGGCACCATGACGACGACTGCGATTTTTGGATTGTCATAAGGAGCGAAAGACACAAACCAGGCAAAGTTGTCATAGTCTTGGCGGAACTCATTGATTTTAGCGTCTGTGAGCCCACGAGCACTCAAAGCTTTAATTGCAGCGCGCATGGCACTGGCTTCCGTCAGATACCCCTGACTGATCAGGTTGCTGAGTTTGCTCTCAAGTTCGGGAGCATCCTCTTTTGAAGCGCCTGTAATCTGCTTTCTGAGCTGGGCAACTTCTTCATTTCGGTCCGACAAAATGGCTGCCGTTTTCTCGCCTACACTGGACTGCGACAAAGATGAATCGATCCGCTTAAGATAAGTCTTGAAATAGGCGACTTCGTCAACCGGTGGAATTTTACCCTGGTTTTGTGCCGTTCCGGTTTTGGCGCCAACGCCAACAGGAAAACCCCTGAAAATCGATTTGGCTGTCCCGTTTTCGCCCTGTGTGACCTTCAGCATTGCCGTTCTGAGATATTCAAAGGTCTTTGGATTGTTAAGCGCAATCCGCTCAACCTCTGAATTTTTATCAACCGCCTCGTCCCCTACACTTTTAACCAGGGACAATTCGTAAGGATAGCCATCATTTGCAATGATCATGATATACCTTGCCAACTGAGCAACCGTATACTTATGGTCACCCTGACCGATAGAAAGGTTGAAGGTATCACCCTGATGCCATTTCATCTGATTGAAATAATCAAACTTGACTATGTCAGCGAGCCGGTCCGGTGACCCCAGACTGCCATCAACGCCCATTTCCTTTAATCTTGTGATAATGGTCCCGCGACCAGGATTTTCCTGTGACCATCCAATAATAGTTGTTAAAATGGTTTCGGTTTTTTCCTCCGAATTGATCAGCGTTGCAGGGAAATACTCCGGCAAAAGCATTCTCAGCCTGGATTTCAAAGTCCGTTCCAAACTGATTCTCTTTTGCTCCGGATTTGGAATCCCGTAGCTGACCTCTTCAATTTCAAGACCGGTCTTTTCATCAAAACCGAGCAGCTTGGACTTTTCGAGAAAATCCGATGTCGACATGGTGTAATTCAACGGCGTTTGATTTCTGTGGTCATAGGCACTGGAAATATTATAGAAATAATAGTTGCAGGAGGTTTCAAGACCTCTGAAAAAGTCTGTCAGGCCGTGCTTTCCCCTATAACCGTTCCAATACCAACAGCCAAAACTCGTCCCGCCAATTTCAATATACCCATCACTGTAAAGCTTCTGATAAGGATTCAAACCATATTCAATGGCGGCGAAACCGGTCGACATCTTGTAAACGGATCCAGGCTGAACACCTGTCATGGTCGCAATGTTAAACAGCGGTCTGGGTGATAACGGATCATTTGGATTCTCGGGAGAGAGTTGATCCCAGTCGTCATACGTGATCCCGGTTGAGAAGAGATTGAGGTCATAGTCCGGATAGCTCGCCATGGCAAGAACCTCTCCGTTTGTCACATCTACCGCAATGGCAGCCCCTGTCTTGGCATTTGGAAAAGCCTCGCTGTAATTGTAATTGCCGTATTGACTGGTAAACGTACCGCCTATTTTGATCTGCTCAATGCCATGTTTTAAAGCAGTTTCAAGAACTTGCTGCAGTTCAATGTCCGCGGACAGATGAATGTCCTTGCCTGCACTTGAATTTTCAACATTTAAGCCGTAGTAGCCATCATCCAGCTCACGCACCATTTTCCCGAGAGCGTCCACTTCAATGTATCTGTATCCGTTTTGTCCATGGAGGTCAAGCTCATACCTGCCCTCGATACCTACTTTTCCAATCAGTTGATTTTTGTCATAGGCGTTTTCGTTGACATACTTTGAAATTTCAGCTTCACTTGAGATTTTGCCTATGTAGCCCAGAATATGAGCGGCCACATTCTTGTAGGGATACGACCGTATTGGCTCGACGCCGACATTCACGCCAGGGAGATCCATGGCACGCTCGCTGATCTGAATGGCAGAAGCCTTGGATATATTCGAGGCAATCTTGATAGGCTCGTATTTGAGATAACCTTTTTCCTTAAGCGCATGGCTGACGATCAGGATCTTATACGCTTCATCATCACTGTAAGACTCATCAATGCCAAATTCTCTCCGGGCTCTGATGAGTTTGAATGCTTCTTCAGCCGTAACCTCCTGCTCGAGGCTATACATCTTCAAAAAATTTTCTTTTTCAATCTCATTCCAAAATTTCATCTTACTAATGGAGATGGGTAAAATGATCCCCTTCTGGATCATGATGGAATAAGCTTCTTGGTCGTTGAGTGTCTCTGAAAGCTGCTCCTTGACCCTGTAGTCGTCCAGGACAGCTTTCGCTGTGAAATAGTCAGGATAACCGCGGTCCAGCAGCCACTTGACTCTGTCATCATCATAGCGGAAAGTGTAGTTTCCCTGTTCAATTCGAATTGGAAACTCAAGATGGCTTTCTCCTCTGGAATCCAGCATAGTCATCAAATCGACACTAACGCGATTCAATTCGGTTTTTTCAAGGCTGCTTGCCATGATATCCAAAGTAAAGGCAGGTACGTTTCCGGCTAGCAAAACATCGTTTCTGTCGTAAATTTCGCCGCGCTTGGCATAAACCGGGATTTTCTTCAGCCGATTGTTGACCGACTTCTCAAGATAGCTGTCTCCTTCAACGATCGTTATGGTCGCAAGTCTAAAAATCATCAGACCAAAGACAATCAGAAAGAAGAGTCCTATGTGGTTTTTTCTGTCAGCCAGACGTTTGTTCATAATGTAAAGCTCCTTATCTCAGTTCGTAGCCAAACCATCGGCGAATGACGTATTTGTACAGAAGCAAACCTATCAGAGCATTAAAGACCGATTCAATTGCTATGACAGCAAAGACTTTGCCTACAAAAATTGGCAAATTGAAAAAATAGGCATGCGCTAAAAACAGCACGTGATATACCACGGTTCCCAGTACGATCAGCATGAGCGGCGTCAGAGAATTGTCCTTGAACAGCGCCTCATCAAAGAGATCGATCAGAATCGCAATGGTGCAAAATATAAAGATATTGACACCAACCGCATGGGCGTATAGTACATCGAGAAAGAGACCTGACAAGGCAGCGGCAACCAGGCCGGCGCGATTGCCAAAAAGCAGCGCTACCATGACGACATAGATCAACGGCAGATTCGCCGTCACACCATAAAACCTGAAGTTGAGAATGAAGGTCGTTTGAATCAGATAAACCAAGAGAGAGGACAGGACCAGCCAAAACGCCTTCATTCGCTCTCCGCCTCCGTATCAACCGTTACAGACGGAATTACCATTACTTTTTTTATGGATTGAAAGTCAACAAACGGTTCGACGACCACTTCGGGCAGGAGGGCGTCACGATTATCAATCAGCTCTTTAATTTCGCCAATGACGATGCCCTTTGGAAAGATTCCCAACCCAGAGGTAACCAGCAAATCCCCCGGTGACATTTTCGCGGTTGGATCAAAAATCTGCCCTCTAAGGATATGGTCCGCACTCCCAATAATTTGTCCGTCATAGGGCGCTATGATGCCCACTGAGGAAAAGCTGATCGTGCTTCTTTTGTCGATAAGTGTCACGACTTTGGACCAATTCGTTCCAACGTCGTACACCATACCCACCAGGCCACTCCCATTGATCACTGCGCTGTTTTTTGTGACGCCATCCTCAGAACCTGCGTCAATGACAAAATTTTCATACCAGTTACCCGGATCCTTTGACAATACAGATGCGGACACGAAGTTTTGTATGGATTCTGTCTCCACGTACCTCAAGGCACCCTTCAATTCCCTAAGCTCGATCAGTTCTCTCTGATCCAGTGTCAAGGAGACGACTTGTGCTCGCAGTGACTCAACCTCTTCTTTCAAAGCTTCATTTTCACGCGCATTTTTGTAAAGTTCGGCGATAGGCTCTATGCGGTCGCCTATTGACTGATTAATACCATAAAAGAATTTTTGAATAGGATAGACGACTTCCGCCACAAGATTCTCGACAACTGAGACGCTGGAACGCCCGCCGGCCGAAATACCCATAAAGGTCAGAAGCAGAATGGAGACTATTATGATAATTATTTTCTTCCATTTTGGATAAGCATGCATCCGAGTCACCCATTCAGCGATATTTCTTTGCGTTTACCATGATTGATTTCAATTCGTCAAAATGATCCAGTGCCATTCCCGTTCCTTTGGCGACGCAGTCAAGCGGTTCTTCTGCGATATGAACCGGCATGCCTGTCTCCCGTCTGATTCTTTGTGCCATGCCTTTAAGCAGCGCGCCCCCACCGGTGACCATGATCCCTTGGAGCATGATGTCCGACGACAGCTCAGGCGGTGTTTTTTCAAGTGTTGATTTAATGGCATCCATAATGGCGTTCGTTGGTTCCCTGAGGGCTTCTCTGATTTCAGAGCCCTTGACAAAAATACTGCGCGGAAGGCCAGTCATGAGATTGCGGCCAGTCACTTCAAATACCGCTTCTTCATCTACCGGTTCCACCGAGCCTATGGCCACTTTGATTTCTTCTGCCGTTCTTTCTCCAATCATAAGTGAATAATGCTTCCTGATGTACTGGGCAATCGACTCATCCATGGCATCGCCAGCGACTCTTATAGAACGGCTGGTAACAATTCCACCCAGTGAAATAACGGCGATTTCCGTAGTGCCTCCTCCAATGTCGACAACCAGGCTCCCCGTCGCCTCCGAGACAGGCATACCTGCCCCAATCGCAGCTGCCATGGGCTCTTCAATAATCAATGCGTCTTTAGCCCCTGCTGCCAATGCCGCTTCAATGACCGCGCGTTTTTCAACTTCAGTCACATCACACGGCACACCAATAATTATGCGTGGCGCAGCAAGCATAGACTTGTTGGGATAGGCTTGCTGAATGAAGTAGCGGATCATCTTCTGGGTGACTTCAAAATCAGCAATAACGCCATCTCTTAACGGCCTTATGGCCACAATTCTCCCGGGTGTACGGCCGATCATCTGTTTAGCTTCGAGACCAACGCTCAAAACTTCACCCGTGTCCAAATGGATAGCTACCACAGAAGGCTCTCTCAGGACAATGCCCTTACCCTTCACATAGACCAGTGTATTAGCTGTGCCTAAATCGATTCCAATATCTTTTGTCATAAAACCAAACCACTTCATAATCTTTGAATCCGGGTACCTCCGCCTGGATTACGGTACAAGTCTTCCCGGATCTTCCTCCTGTCTGTCGGTTAATTTTAGCGTCTGAGATCAGGCGCCGTTATGTCTTAATTTTCCTGTTTGTCCTGTAAATTCCCAAAATCATTTTAGTATTTACAGGACACCAAGTCTGATGCAGTTAGTTTCCAGATGCTACATCAAATCGTGCTCCTTAAAACTGTAGTAATTCAAATCGCCTATGACAATGTGATCCAAAACTTGAATCCCCATGAGCTGTCCGGCTTCAATCAGACGTTCAGTAACCCGTTTATCCTCAGGACTTGGTTCTGGATGACCACTGGGATGGTTGTGAATCAAAACCACCGCATTGGCGCTTTTTCTGATTGCGGGCTGAAATACTTCCCTGGGGTGAACAATTGAAGCGTTTAAACTGCCTATAGAAATATCCTCAATTGAGACAATTTGATTCTTTGTATCTAAAAGGACAACTTTAAATACTTCCTTAGTCAGATGGCGCATATCCACCATCATTTTCTCAGCGAGTTCAGAAGGGCCTGCAATTTTCACCTTGACAGCCGCTTTCTCAGAATAAATTCTTTTTCCCAGTTCAACTGCGGCCATAATCTGACTGGCCTTTGAAATGCCTATACCGCGTAAGCTGCACAATTCTTCAACATTTACAGCTGCAAGATGACTGAGCCCTTTTGGGTCCAAAGATAAAATTCTCTGCGCCAGAGTCAGCGCCGAATCCTGACTGCTGCCACTTCCAATGACTGCTGCGATCAGTTCTGCATTCGATAGGGCAGCTGTTCCTGATTTGATCATTTTCTCTCTGGGACGTTCACATTCTGGCATCGATTTCATGGTAATCTTCATAACCACGTGGACCGGCTCCTCTCCATAATTTAGAGAGAATGATGTTCGAGAAGCTGCCCCAGCAGATAAACAGGTAAACCTACAACTGTGAAAAAATCTCCATGTATTGCTTTAACCATGGAAGACCCTAGTCCTTGAATTGCATAAGCACCGGCTTTTCCAAAAACCTCACCGGAATGTACATAGGACCATGCCTTCTTGGCGCTGAATGGTCCCATTTCAACCTCAGTCACCGAATAATCGACAATCTTAAAGTCAAGTTCCGGACAGATCAGGCAGAGACCGGTAAAGACCTGGTGGGTTCTCCCGCTGAGAAGCATCAGCATTTGATGAGCTTCTGCCTCATTTTCAGGCTTGCCAAGCTTTCTACCGTCCAGGCAGACAATGGTATCCGAGCCAATAATGACATAGTCGTGCCACTTTGAGTTTTGAGACGCTTTCCAGGCTTTCTCAAAGGACAGCGCCATGACGATTTCTTCCGGCGTCTCAAAATCACCCATTGGTTCAGGTAATGACACGCCCTCACAGACGACTTCCCGCCCGAGCAAACCAATCAATTCACGTCTTCTTGGTGATTCTGATGCCAATAATAGTCTTCTCATCCTTAAAACCTCTTGAACAAAAACATGGCTAGCAGCAGCCCCAAAATGCCTGCGACGTTAAGCTGAAGGGTCAAACCCATTGTCCATTTCAAAATTGCCAAATCCACTGTGAAGGGTTCGAAACCAATTGACCTTCCGTATGAAAGTAAAGGTATACTCCTACCGAACAGGTCTCCGATCAACCCGCCTGCTATGACACCTACGAGTATAAAGATCAGGAGCAAGGGTGTAGTTTTTTTCAAGGTAACTCCCTCCGACATTCTCTCAAATAAAGCATATCACGTTTTTACATATTTTACCATCATCAATGCACAGTGCTAACTCACACGTGCTTTTTACAGTTTAGCATTTAATCCATGGCCATTCAAGGCGCAGGAAGTGACAAAAAGTGAGACCCGGGATCCGGTTCTCCATAAAGTATTGATACGGCTCTTTTGAAGCTGAAGGTCATTTTCAATATGACAAAAAATAAAGCGCATAGACACCATTCTATGCGCTTTATGCAATATTAAAGTTATACCATTCTGATGGCATCCTTAGGACACTTTTTGACACATTCTCCACAGCCTATGCACTTTTCCGGATCCACGACATGAACTTCTTTGAGTTCGCCAGTGATCGCTTCTGTTGGACATACCCGTTTGCACAGCGTACAGCCAATACATTTTTCCGGCTCAATCACAGCCTTCTTGCGCTGAGAGAGATCACCTGAAATACACTTGGTCGGGCACTTTTCCGTACAGATCATACAGCTGGTGCACTTTTCGTAGTCAATGGAAGCCAGATTGTTTGTCACGTGGATTGCATCAAACGGACAATTCTTTTCACAAATGCCGCAGGCAATGCAGGACACATCACAATTCTTTTTAACTTGTGGTCCCTTTTCCTTGTTATTGCAATTGACAATAACTTGCTGCCCGTATGGCACATAAGTAATTACCGTCTTTGGACATGCTTCGACGCACTTGCCGCAGGCAGTACACTTCTCAGGATCTACCACGGCTAAGCCATCCTTCATGATATGAATGGCATCAAACGGACACACCCGCTCACAGGTACCATAACCCAAACATCCAAAAGCACAGGATTTTCCACCGCCGGCCACCATGGCAGCAGCGCGGCAATCCGTTATGCCCTCGTATTTAAAGGTCGTACGGCACTTATCATCTCCGCCCTTACAAATTACATGAGCGACTTTTTTCACGCCGACCTCAGCATTGACGCCCATGATTTCAGCGAGTGCTGAAGCGCAATTTGCGCCGCCGACAGGGCAGCCATTGACCGGAGCATTTCCGGAAGCGACCGCATTGGCAAACTGGTCACAGCCTGGAAAGCCACAGCCGCCGCAGTTTGCGCCAGGAAGTGCTTCCCTGATCAGGACTGTCTTTGGATCCACTTCAACTGCGAATTTCTGAGACGCAAAAGCGAGCGCGGCGCCAAAAGCCAGCCCCATAACACTCAGCGTTGCGCCGGAAGTTATTATGTTGGTTACATTCAAAGTCTACACCCCTTTTCTATACCAGACCCGTGAAGCCCAGGAAAGCAATTGACATCAGACTTGCGGTGATCAGAGCGATCGGGAATCCTTGGAAAGGAAGCGGCACGTCTGCAATGACCTGTTTTTCACGTATTCCGGCAAAGAGTATAATCGCCAGTGAGAAACCCAGCGCTCCACCAACGGAGTGAACAACGGTTTGAATCAGGTTCAGCTTGTACTGGATGTTGAGCAGCGCAAGACCCAGAACAGCGCAGTTTGTCGTAATCAATGGAAGAAAAACACCCAGTGCCTGGTAGAGGGTCGGACTTGTTTTTTGAAGCACAATTTCAACGAACTGAACCAACGACGCAATGACGAGTATGAACGCGATGGTTTGAAGATATTCCAAATGCAATGGGACCAATACGAAATACTGAATGAAATAGGTGAAAATGCCCGACAAGGTCATAACGAAGGTAACAGCTAGACCCATGCCTATGGCAGTGTCTACCTGCTTCGAAACGCCAAGGAATGGGCAGATCCCCAAAAATCGAGACAATACAAAGTTGTTGACGAGAATTGAGCTGACTAGAATTACAAACAAACTAGCATTTTCCATGTCGTTTCACCTCCTATTGGCCTGCGGCCGCTTTTTTGGATTTGATGACGCTGTAGACAGCAAGTACCAGGCCAAGCGTCAGGAACCCGCCGGGAGGCAGGATCATAATAATCGCAGGTTTATAAGCCGCTCCCAAAACAGAAATGCCAAAGATCATTCCAGTTCCCAGCAACTCTCGAATCATGCCCAGCAAGACAAGTGCCCAAGTAAAACCTAAACCCATGCCCACACCGTCCAACACAGACGGTCCGACACCGTTCTTGAAGGCAAAAGACTCTGCACGCGCCAAAATGATACAGTTGACAACGATGAGTGGAATAAATAGTCCCAGGGATTTGTAGAGCGCAGGTACAAAGCCCTCCATTACCATACCAACAATGGTTACAAAGGCTGCAATGACGACGACAAAAGCAGGAATCCTTATTTTATTGGGAATAATCTTTCTAAGGATTGAAATCATTGCGTTGGAGCCAACCAAAACTGCGGTGGTCGCAAGGCCCATACCAAGTCCGTTCTGAGCGCTTGTGGTTACAGCCAGTGTTGGACACATACCTAAAAGCTGATAAAATGTGGGGTTCTCTTTTATGAGCCCGTTAGTCAAATGTTTAAGATTCATCTTATGCGCCCCCCTCTACCGATCAAATGTAAGTGCCGCACGGATAGATGAATTGACGCCATCTGTCACTGCGCGCGATGTAATCGTCGAACCGGTGATCGCCATAATCTCCGTATCGCTTTTAGCGGTTTTAGACACTCCGAGTTCTTGAGCGGCTGACATGCCATTGTATTGTTCGTAGAAAGACGGAAGTGTCGCGTTAGCGCCTAGACCCGGCGTTTCAGCGTGTGTGCCTATTCTGACGCCCGACACCGTACCCTCTGCACTTATGCCGGTGGTTACTTCAACAGTACCGCCAAAACCGGTTGGCGCAGTCTTAATCACGTAACCCACAAGATTGCCATCTTTTAATCCCGTGAAAACTTCCATAATCATTGGTTCATTGCCTTGAACAGCCGCCAGTTGATCAGCTTCAACCGGTTCAAAACTGGTTGCTTCCGGCAAAACAGCCTGACGTGCCAGCTGGTTTGTCAGTTCTCTTTGCTCGAGAATTTTGCCGATGGTCATTTCATTTGTCACACCAAGCGCCACGGCGGCAACCAGGCAAATCGCCAGCAATATTGCGCCGAGTTTCATTATTTCCTTCATTTCTTGCCACCTCCGAATACACGTGATTTCGAATATTTTTCGATCAGTGGCGTTGCAACGTTCATCAATAGAATTGAATAGGAAACGCCCTCAGGATAGCCTCCAAACTGACGAATCAAAGCGGTCAGAAGGCCTGCGCCAACTGCAAAAATCATCTGCCCTCGAAAGTTGACAGGCGTTGAGGAATAATCTGTCGCCATGAAGAATGCGCCAAGCATGAGTCCGCCAATCAAAACGTGAAGAAATGCGATCTGAAAATTAAAGCCGTTGAAAATGAACAGAAGAACAAACGTCGTTGCTATGTAGACTGCAGGAATTCTGATATCAATGACACCGCGCCATACGAGGTAGAGTCCGCCCAAGATCAGAAGCAGCGCAGAGGTCTCTCCAATACAGCCGCCAATGTTTCCGATCAATGCATTCATAACGGATGGCAGCTGATCAGGAAGCGCTTCCTTCAAAATTCCGAGCGCCGTAGGTCCGGTGACGCCATCTGCCGCTCTTGGGACTGCCCAAGTCGTCATGTCCGTTGGCCAGCTCGCCATCAGGAAGGCGCGCGCAGCCAGTGCAGGGTTCATGAAATTGAAACCGAGACCGCCAAATGCCTGTTTAACTATAGCAATCGCAAAAATTGAGCCAACCACCGGTATGAACCAAGGCACAGACGCAGGCAAGTTCAGTGCAAGCAGGAGTCCTGTGACAACTGCGCTGAAATCTCCAATTGTGGTTGGAACTTTTCTCATGTAACGCTGTACAAAAAACTCGGTAGCTACTGCCGCGCCAACGGACAGCAGCACAGTTATCAACGCATTAAAACCAAAGAAGTAAATCCCCGCAGCTGTCGCAGGCAAAAGTGCTATGACAACATCCCGCATAATGCCGCTGACAGATTCATTGCTTCTGAAGTGCGGCGATGATGATACTCTATATTGTTGTTCCATCTGCCGATCCCCCTATGCTTTTCTTCTTCTAGCCAGTATCTCACGCTTTGCCAAGCGGATGGACTGGAGAAGTGGTCTTTTGGACGGACAAATGAACGAGCAGGAACCACACTCAATACAATCGAGCGCAGCATACTTCTCTGCCATGTCAAATTGATCCAGCAGCGCGTAGGCGCTAATGTAAACCGGTTCGAGATAGGAAGGACAAATGGTGACACACTTGCCGCACTTTATGCAGGCTGATGGATCAGGTGTCTTCGAATCTGCTTCATTAAAGGTCAATATACCGGAGGTTGTCTTTGTGGAGGGAATAGAGAGCGTCGATGTCGCGATTCCCATCATAGGTCCGCCTAAAACAATTTTCCCTGGCGTTTCACTGAAGCCGCCACATTGCTCGACAATTTCCGTCAACATAGTGCCTACTTTAATGCGGAGGTTCTTTGGCTCTTTGATGCAAGAACCGGTAATAGTACAGATCCGGTCTATCAAAGGCATGCCAGTCGTCAATGCTTCAGCAATCGCTGCCGCTGTGGCGACGTTGTTGACCACTGCGCCGGCATCCATTGGCAATCCGCCGGAAGGCACTTCTCTTCCCGTGACGGCAAAGATCAACTGTTTTTCAGCGCCTTGAGGATATTTCGTTTTGAGCGAAGCAATTTCAATTTCCGGATAAGACGCTGCGGCCTTTTTGATGGAATCGATTGCATCCGTCTTATTGTCTTCAATGCCTATGTAACCTTTTGGTACGCCCAATACCTTCATCAGCGCTCTCAGTCCAAGTACAACTTTCTCAGGCGTCTCAAGCATCAGTCTGTGGTCAGCCGTCAAAAATGGCTCACATTCCGCACCATTCAAAATGACGTAATCGATTGTTTTTTCTTTTGGTGGCGACAATTTGACATGAGTAGGAAAGCCTGCGCCACCCATACCGACAATGCCGGCACCCTTGATAATGTCCATGACCTCTTTGGCTTCCAGTGATTCAAGCGGCGGATATGGCTTGATACTTTCGTCTACTGCATTTAAGCCATCTGATTCAATGACCACACATAAATCTTTTCCTCCGAGTGTGTCCATGACTTTCAATTCCTTCACAGTACCGGAGACACTTGAATGAATTGCAGCGGAAACAAATGACGCTGGTTCGCCAATTTTCTGACCAACTTTGACATAGTCGCCCTTTTGTACGAGCGCATCACAAGGTGCGCCTATATGCTGTCTGAGTGGTATTGCAACGGTTGTTGGTTCGACAGCGAGCTCAACAGCCTTGTGTTCAGTGTATTTCTTTGCGTGTGGCGGATGTATGCCGCCTTTGAAAGAAAAAATGCCCATGGTTTCACCCCTTGAGTTAAATATACAGTATACAATCAATAAAATTAGTACTCTAAACAATTTTACTACATCTCGCGCCGCTGTCAACTGAAAGTCCTTGAATTCAATATTTTTCAACGTTTCAAGCGTTAATTAGTTAACAACAAAAGGTCGCATATTGGCCATCTTTATTCAAAATTATCTTGGTGTGATAGAATAGAACCAGTGATTTTTGATAAAATAATAACGTTGTTGTCATAAAGAAAAATGAAAGTTGATTCTGAAATGTGGTCAAGTCCTTTGCGTCTTTAAGAAAATGCCTTGATCCACCGCCTAGCCTTACGACTGAATAAGCAAAGGGAAGACAACGTCTGAGGCGTTGTCTTCCCTTTGTCTGTGATGTCCTATACTACTGTCCGACTTTCAGAGTTGGAAGTATAACGGTTTCTTTGGCTGATGTCACGTCATTCGGAGGTGTCAGATCTTCGACAGATGCGCCTTCCGGCTGCAGACTTCTGAAATAATACTCGTATTTGGGAAATCCTGTGATCTGGGCGATCATCTTCACAGTCAGTCCGTTGTCTTTCCACAAGTAATAAGTCACGTTCAGGTCCGCTGTATGAACCTCATAAACATCACACGGTTTGCCGTCCATCAGTGCCGAGCCTTCATAGTGAACATGTTCAAACATATCCTGCTCCAAAGCCTCGTTGAATGCCACCGGTGACATCATGCCGCTGAAGAACGTCTCATCATAGTCTGAAGGTGATAAAATACCAGATGTCCGATCCAGTACAAAGGCGGACTGATCCTTTAGATTCGCATATATGCTGTGCTTATGATCAAACGTGTCAATTCTAACCTGATCGTCGCTTTTCCAAGCAGAATAGTACTCCCTGGAGACGCCTTCCACACGCAGTTCATATTCATAATATAAATTTTTGATGCCCACGGATTTAGCGAGAGTATTACTGAAATCATTGAAAGCTTCTAAATCATCATGAATCTCTTCACTTTCTGACTGTGTCCCCGGTGCAGCCTCTGTCTCTGCTTCTTCAGACGATTCACTGCCGGTTGCTGCATTTTCAGAGGTGTTCTGCTGGTCTTCAGGATTTGTCTGGGCGGACTGATTTGTGCAGCCTGCTGTTGAAATCATAAGTCCTAAAAGCAGCATAACCAGCAGTATCTTAGTGTGCTTCATAATCAAAAGTCCTCCTGACCTGATCTATTGAACTACCCATGACTGAAGTCACGGGTGTGCGCGGATATCTAATCAAATTTGAAATATCTGTGCAAAAGAATGTAAAACCTGCTGGCAAAATTCAGGCTTATAATCCATTTACCTTTGCACAATTATTTTGAGAATGTACTACTAGACTAATTATAAGATGGTGACAAAGCTTGGCTGCCTGGGAGGCATGCTGTACTATCAGCAAAAAATGTAAAAAAAAGGACGATTCGAAATCGTCCGTTTGGTGCGAGAGGCGGGATTTGAACCCGCACGAGCATTAGCCCGCTACCCCCTCAAGATAGTGCGTCTGCCAGTTTCGCCACTCTCGCACGTATTCGCCAGTTTACCCGACGAAATTTATTATACCTCCATGAAACATTAAAGTCAACCAGAATTTCCCGAAAATAATTTACTTCTGAAATGAGCTAATCTGGCTGCCTCAGCCACATGAGAAGCTGATCAACCTGCTGATCCAGCATTTCGAGCGTACCATTGTTATCTATAATATAGTCCGCATATGCTTTCTTTTCCTCTAAAGACATTTGACTTTTAATCCTTAGAACGGCTTCATCATGACTGAGTTGATTTCTGGACTGCAGACGCTGAAGCTGTGTTTGGGGATCCACATACACAAGGACCACCGTATCATATCGCTCACAGTTTCCCGTTTCTACCAAAAGCGGCGAATCTACAAATATCATGTTCTCACCCTGAAGCCGCTTTTCCTGGAGGTCTTTGGATATTTCTGCTTCCACAATGGGATGCGTCACGCTGTTCAGAAGTTCGCGAGCCTTTGAATCCGAAAAAACCAGAGCGCCGAGCTTCTTCCGGTCAATTTCACCTGACGGATCCAGAATCTCATTGCCAAACGTGCCGACTATGGCGTTATAAATTGGCTTCCCTTTTCCATACAGCTGTCTGACTATGTCATCCGCGTCAATAACCACATACCCTCGAGCACGCAGTTTGACGGTTACGGTTGATTTTCCGCTGGCAATGCCACCGGTCAGCGCAATTTTTCTCACGGTCATCACCTCAAGCGCCACTAATTTCCCATATATTCTCAGTCCGGATTACTATTTTGTTTCATACCAGTTTGAACCCGAATTCATATCCACTTCAATTGGAACTTCAAGCTGGACCGCTGACTCCATATCACTTTTCAACAAAGCCTTAACAGCTTCCAACTCCTCAGGAACACAATCAATCAGAAGTTCGTCATGAACCTGAAGGATCAGCCTGGACTTGTACCCGCCTTTTTTCAGGTCCTGATAAACCTTAACCATTGCGATCTTTATGATATCTGCAGCGCTTCCCTGAATAGGTGTATTCATGGCTGTACGTTCTGCAAAAGAACGCAGATTAAAGTTCTTTGAGTGAATGTCAGGAATATACCGTTTCCTGTTCAGAATGGTCGTCACATAACCATGGGTTCTGCATTGTTCAATGGTCTCATCCAAATATTTTTTGACATTGGGGTACTTGGCGAAATATTGATCAATATACAGTCGCGCTTCTTTTCTCGTGATCCCGAGATTCTCCGAGAGTCCGTAATCACTCATGCCATAGACTATGCCAAAGTTGACTTCTTTTGCACGGCTTCGCTCAAGACTAGTGACCTCTTCCGGCTTTAAATCAAAAACTTGAGCCGCAGTCTGCGTATGAATGTCCAGATTGTTTTTGAAAGCGTGAATCAACTGCGCATCCTTTGCAAAATGTGCAAGAATCCTGAGCTCAATTTGCGAATAGTCCGCGTCTACCAGTATATGGTCTGCGCTTGGCAGGAAAACTTTTCTGAGACGTCTGCCAAGTGGCAGTCGAACCGGAATATTTTGCAGATTAGGCTCTGTGGAACTGAGACGCCCGGTAATAGCCACAGTTTGATTCAGGCTGGAGTGAATTCTTCCCGTCTCTGGATTGATAACTTGACGCAGTCCATCAATATAAGTACTTTTCAGCTTGCTGTAAGTTCTGTATTCCATAATTAAGGCAATAATAGGATGATGCTTTTCTAGTTTTTCCAATACATCATGGCTCGTCGAATAACCCGTCTTTGTCTTTTTCTGCGTTGGCAGACCCAGGCGGTCGAACAAAATTTCGCCAAGCTGCTTAGGCGACTGAATATTAAATGGGCCACCGGCCAGTTCATAGATCTCTGCCTCAAGCTGTCCAAGTTTTGCAGTGATGAGCAGATCCATATCCTCAATCTCTTTTAGGTCAACATTGAAGCCTTCATATTCCATACTGGCCAAAACCTCAACCAAAGGCATTTCGACCTCGTGAAACAGCTGTGTCATATTTTCACTTGAAATTTCTTCTCTCATTTGGACTGCTAAATCAAAAATAGCTCTGGCATTACTCTGAGCGAGTTTCGCGGCCTGGTGCAGTTCAACCTCAAACAAGGCAACAGACTTGGCGCCTTTTCCAAAAACGGACTCGTCATCTGGAATATTCATTTTTAACCGTTCGAATGCCATGGCAGAGAGTCTTTCATTAGTCCTGGATGGATCAATCAAATAACGGGCAATGGCGATATCCATACATCCATTTTCCAGCACATAGTCCAGCTGATAAGACAATAAATACTCTCTCTTCAAGTCATAGCTCCACTTTTCAATATCTCCGCGAGGTCCCATTGTCATCAGAAATTCAGATGCAAGATTTTTTCCTTCTTCTTCAGGAATAAAACAAGCTCGATCCTTCAGCGCAACACCTACGCCTCTGAAGCGCAGATCCCTGACGTGAATCTTCTCAATCAGACTGTAGATCGCAGCTTGGCCTGACCTCGCCGCTTCATCCATGAGATCCCTTAAAGCCGTGGAATCCTCAATCCAGGAGACATCCTCTGAGTCCATTGCAGGTGAAGCACTGTCCACATGGTCAGATTCCGTCTTCAGCCTGCCCATGAGCGACTTCAGTTCATAAAGGGAAAACAAAGCTCTGGCAGCTTCGAGTTTAGGCTCTCTCAGTGCAAATTCGTCCACCTCAAATTCCAGCGGCACATTAGTCTCAATTCTCGCCAGCGACTTGCTCATGAGCGCCTGGTTCGCATAAGTCTCAACTAACCCTCGAAGGCGTTTGTTTTCAATATCTTCAAAGTTTTGTACAACCGCTTCTACACTTTTATAGGTCTCCAGCAACTTTATGGCTGTCTTTGGCCCAACGCCCGGAATCCCGGGAATGTTGTCAGACGTGTCCCCGCTAAGCCCTTTGAAATCAATGAGCTGCAGCGGTGTGAGACTGTACTCTTTAAGGATCGCGTCCGCGTCATAAGTCTCAATCTGACTGATCCCCTTTTTCGTAATCAGCACCTCAATCTGGTCGTCCACCAACTGCAAAGCATCCTTGTCCCCAGTGACAATCAGAACCTTCAAGCCACGCTCACCGCAGCGCTTTGATACCGTGCCAATCAAATCGTCCGCTTCGAAGCCTTCGAGTTCCATTCTATGAATGTTCAGGGCATCGAGGATTTCCTTCAAAATGGGCACCTGAACTCTGAGTTCCTCAGGCATCCCTTTTCGCGTTCCCTTGTACTGGTCATAGGCAATATGTCTGAAAGTCGGCCCCTTGAGGTCGAAGGCCACGGTCATGTATTCCGGTTCATAGGTTTCAAACATTTTATAAATCATGGATAAAAATCCATGGATCGCATTCGTTGGAACACCGTCTTTGTTGGTCAATGGCGGCAGCGCAAAAAAAGCGCGGTTCAACAGACTATTCCCGTCTATGATCATAATTTTTTTCAAATTCTTTCCACTCCTCTGAAACGTTTTTCACAATGGCTTTTGAAACATTTAACCTGCTTTAGTGCCTTGTAAAGTCTATTGTATCAGAAAATTCGTCAAAAAGCCTTTTCAAAGAACTTTAGCCGATGGTTTCATAATCTTCCACCCTTCTTTGCCGGACAAATGACCATCGGCTAATAAAATCCCAAACAAAAACCCCCTTCCTTCGAAGGGGGCATAATCACCATTTACAAACTTTGCTTTCTATTTCTGAGAAACTTCCTGACAAATCTCAGTACCAGATAAAGCACTGCACCAAAGATCAAAAGAAACGGCAGAATAGCCACCAGACCGACCAGGATTGTCTGAAACATTTGAACCACCGCGTTGATGCTGCGGATGAAGTTGGCTCTCATTCTATCAAACAGATTGTCGTCCAGCGTTGTAATGGTACTCTCGCTCAGCGGCTTCTCATTCAGACTGACCTGAATAGACGACATTTGGAGGGATTTGTCATAACTCTTGATAATCGCATTCAAACTGTCAATCTCTGTGCGAACGTTGGCGAGCTGCAGATCAATTTCCATAATATCCTCAATGACTTCCGCGCGCTGGAGCAGCTCTCTGAGTCTGAGCTCTCTGGCTTCCAGGTTCTTGATCCTGCTCTGGGTATCCACATAGTTTTCTGTCACATCATAGGATGAAATATTGGAATGTGTTACAGTTCCCAAAGTCTTGATCTGCTGCATGGCGGCGTCAAAGCGGGTGCTTGGAATTCGAAGGCTGACGGTTCCGCCCTGAAGATCGCCGCGACGGCCGTTGTTGTCATAAATAGGCGTCGAGTAGGTATCTGCGCTCTCTATATAGCCCTCAAGGGCCTTCACGATCTCTTCGATTTGGGTGTAGGCTGTGTCGAACTCCTCGACCTCCAGGCTCACCGAACCATTTCGAATGATCATTTTGCCAAAGAGCGAAGGATCAAACACGTCCGATGAACCGGGCGCAGCGCCGGGCTCCACTGGTGCTGACTGGGTTTCCCCAAAACCTTTGGCGTTATTCATGCTTTCTTCAAAGACAACCGTCCCATCTCTGTCCATGGAAGCAGCGGGCATTTCTGCGGGTGCAGGGGCACCGCCCATGGCCATATCAATGGAGGCTTCCTCAGATTTAGCTTTTGAAAGCAAATTTCTCAACGGATTACCGGCTGTTCCTACGACGACGATGGCAATGATCAGCACAGCGGCGATCCCGCTAAGTACTTTGAATGACGTTGAGTGTGTAAAGTTAGAAATCCTTGAACTCTTTGAAACCAATTTCACATTGGCTTCTTCAACTAATCTGGCGTGAAGTTCTTCTTCAAATCCATCAGGCAGCGCTTTGAGTGGCATGGCAGCCAGCTCCCCCTTAAGAAGCGTTAAGTCTTCAAGATAGGAACGGCAATCCGAACACTGTTCAAGATGGGCTTCGACCTCAGCCAGAGCACGGGGTTCCATCTCATAGTTTTCTCTTTCCAAATAATCGTGCAAATGGTCTATTGAACAGGTGTTAAGCATCAGATCGTCCCTCCTTCCTGAATCTTGTTGCTTCGTTCATTGAGTATTATGGAACGCAGACCGTGGCGCCCTCGGCTTATTCTTGATTTGACGGTACCCACAGAACAATTCTCAATGGCACCAATCTCTTCATAGGAAAAACCGTAAACGTCTCGGAGCAGTACTGCGGTTTTTTGAAACTCCGGTATTTTTCCAAGTGCAGAAAGCAGCTGACCGGCCACTTCTTTTTGCTCAAGTCGTACGGCAGGATCAGCAGATTCTTCAGCAACAAGTTGAATTGAAACTTTTTCTTCAGTATCATCTACGGATAAAGTCATTACCTTTTTGCGCTTTCTCAGCTGATCACGGCACGTGTTGACGGTAATGGTGTAAAGCCAGGTTGAAAACTCTGAGTTTTCCTTAAATTTGTCCAGACCTTTGAAGACCTTGATCAGCGTCTCTTGTGTCGCGTCCTTGGCGTCTTCCTCATTGCCAAGCATTCTCCAGGCAATGTTATAAGCGTAGACTTGATATTTGGAGATGAGCAGTTCAAAGCTGTGCACGTCGCCCTGCTTACTCTTTTGGATCAATACTGCGTCATTGGATGTCAACTTGAATCCCTCCCTCGATCGAGGCTTTCAGTGCTTTAGACGCCACACTGCCTCAATTGGTTCCAAGCATTCATACCCAAGACGCCAAAAGATTCACATCCAAATGTGAAAATTAAAGCAGAGTCGTTACATCCGCCAAAATAAAAAACCGCAGCCGAAGCTGCGGTCAACATTACCACTATCCCTCGAGTACCGGGATCCATTTGTTTTGCTTATACGGGTGGAAATAGGACTCCACAATCTCGCCGTTTCTGTCGAGGTACAGCGTGCCATGATGGAGAAAGCTGTTCTTCATATAATATCTCAGATCAATTGCCTTCAACTCTATATGGTTGTCATGCTCCACCACTTCAAGATGAATATTGGGGCTGAATCTTCTGAAATAGCGTCCAAGATTCGACTGATCGAACGTCCCGAGATGCTGTGAGTCCTTTTTATAGTATTTTGCTATAATCTGAAGCTTTCTCGTAAAGAGATTATATTTTCCAACGATATGATGACTCTTCGTATCTGCGACAAAATCCCATTTATAAAACGCTTTCAAGGACGGGAGAATTGTAACGCGCTTGAAAGCGTACTGCCGGGAGATTGCTGTCGCCACATGATGGTGTGCCCTCTGCTTCATCTTCCACCGCATTGCGAGGTAAACTGCAAACAAAAGCACAACCGCTGCGTACTGCAGAAGTGATTTCTCCCCAGAGAAAATCAGATAAATCGCCAACAAGGTAATAAACGGATCATAAAGCGTCAGTAAGTTCAACTTGCGCTTTTTCTTAAACAGCATTGCGCCGTAGGAATTGAGAATGTCAAAAATCGTGTGGGATAATGCCCCCATCAGAGTCCAGAAAAACACTTCAAAGGACAGCGAACCCGGCATCATGACCGAAAGCCCTAAAGTGATCAAACCGGAGAAAATAGTGAGCGCCGGCAGCGAATGTGACCATCCGCGATGATGCTTCAAATAAGTCATTTCGTCAGAAAACAGTCGAATGACCACGTCTGAGTCAGGAATCATAGCACCAATTGCAGCGCCAATCGCAACAGGATTGTCCAGGCTTGGGGTGGTCCCTGAAAAAGTGGAAATTGCGAGACCAATGACACCATGGGTTATTGGATCCATTTCACCGCTCCTCATAACATTATGCAAACATAATACCACATCTCCCCCCCAGTCGCAAGGTTATGGACCAATAAAAAGGATGCGCTTTAAAGCGCACCCCCATTGGTTTAATCATTTTGATGGCGTGTAACGCACCAGCGACTTGCCCTCCCTCACAAAGAGGTTGGTCCTGATCGCTATGTCCTGTTTCTTATCCTCACTCATTCTGCCGTCACTGGTAATGACCATATAGACAGGATTATTCTCGACAAACTGCAGCAAGTCCTCCGGATCATTCTTAAGCGCATCAGCATCTATTGCGATCTTATCGACTTTCAAATAACCCAATCTATAATACTTCTCAAAGGAGTCCACGACAATGACAAAACGCCCTAAAGCATCGCGATAATTGTCGTAAAGATATTTTGAAAAATCAATGGACCGGTCATCAGAAAATGAGATCATCATGGCATCTTTATGCCGGCTGAGCCAGCTCAAAGAGCGTTTAAGATCCAGCTGCGTCAGACCGCCGCTCATTTTTGCATCCAGGAACGATTTCTTGCTGGCATCCTTAAGAGGCTGTTCCAGAAGTGAGGAAAACTGTCCGAGGTTATCCATAGCGACGATTTCTCCATCCTCAGTCCATGAATAATCAAGCGCTAACACGCGATCTCCTGCCTCATAAGCCATGTCCAGCGCTTCCTTTGTATTGGTCCCTTCAACGCCGTTTACCGGTGGACCGCCCACAAAGACCACTTCCTGGCCGATGGTTTCAACACCGCCCTTATTTTCAGATCCGTCAGACTTAGCCAAATGACCAAAGTAGGTTGTCGCGTCCGCGAGAAGGTTATTGTCCAGAATATACTTGGATGCCTCAAATTCCTCCTTGACCTTATTGTACTGCAAATAGCAAAGATTGATGTCAACCGGCTCCCCGGTTTGACGGTTCCACGCCCTCGAGTTATTGAAGATGTAATCCCTGGACATTTCGAAGACATAGTCTTCGCTGATAAAGGAACCATAAGCAGTATAAGCCTGGAATGCCGCAATGCCCCCGGTTGTATTCACGAGATCCTGGCCAAAAATCAGATAGTTGTCATTAGGGATCCCCATGAGGTTCATGATTGTAGGCAGAAAATCGACTTGCGTGCCAATGTTGCTCACCGTTTCACTGACGCCTGATTCCGGCGTATGGATAATCAGCGGAATATGAAGCATTTCGTCAAACTCATAAGGCTTTCCAAGATAATCATCCAAAATTGTCTTGGACTCCAGATCTGTTATAACCAGGCCGTGGTGATCGCCATAGAGCGCAATGACAGAATTCTCGTACATGCCGGCTTCTTTTAGCATCTCAAAGAAATAAGCCAGCGCATTATCTGTATAGCGCACAGATTGAAGATAATCTCCAAAAAGAGTGCCCTGGTGCTCAGGCTTCAGCGTAATTTCCTGAAGATCAGCAGGCAGCTGATAAGGATGATGGTTGCTGAGAGTGATAAAAAATCCGTAAAAAGGCTGCTGATAAGTCTTTAAAAGTTCGACGGACTGCTCATAAAACTCAAAATCATTCAAGCCGAAGCCAAGTGGTTCAGTAATGGTAAAGTCCTTCTCACTGTAAAACCTCTCGAAGCCCTGGCCTGGATATGCGAGATCCCTTCCCCAAAAATCACCTTTGTACCCATGAAACGCAAGCGCGGTATAACCCTGATCCCTGAGCTGCCATGGCAAACCTCTGAAGGTGTTTTCCTGATAGAGCGCGTAAGATTGTCCATAAACAGTTGGATAAATGGCGTTGTTGGTCGCGAACTCAGCATCTGAAGTATTTCCCATGCCAAGCTGTTGGTAATAATTATCAAAATAGAGCGTATCATTTCCAATTAACGAATTTAAAAAAGGCGTTAATGCCTGCCCCTCATAGTCTCTATTGACTACAAAATTTTGGAAGGACTCAATCTGGATGACGATTAAGTTCCTGCCTTCCCCTATCCCCCAGTGCTTTTGTGCCTTCAGGGCTTCAAGATCTTGATAGATCGCGTTTTTTTGCCCGACCATGCTCAAAATCTCCAGTTGGTCCGTCTGCAAATTCATCACTTTTCCACTGACACTGGTGACCAAATCCTCGACATGAAAAGTAAAAAACTCTCTGGCACCAATATTTTCTGTATAAGCAATCCTGAGCTGCGGCACCGAAAACAGAACACCCATGACTGCAGGCAATATCACGAGCAGCCGCCAGCGAATCGAAAAGCGTTCCCCTTGTTTGTGGAGTAAGGCTGTTAATAGAACCCAGAGCGGTATATCTATCAAAGCTATAAAATGCTTTGGTGATAAAATGGCCAGTATACTGTCACCAATATCTCCAATCACTCCAACATTCTGGAGGATCTTGACAGTGGCTCTGGCGTTGAATTGTTTAAAGTAGACAACATCAACCAAAAATATGACCGATACGACGCTATAGATCACTACAAAGCTCCATGCCCCTTTATGTTTTCCCGCCTTTTCCAGGGCGAAAAATATCCATAAGGTCATCATCACAGTCAGAATGACGGTCAGCAGACTGCCTTCTGACATCTGGATCATCTCATAATAAAAGTGCCATTTAAGGCTCATCAGAGCGACGAGCGCAATCAGCAAAAATAATATCTTCTTCAAACCCTTCACCAGATCCTTTCTTCACTTGATGATTATATTACAAACACCCCCCTACATTCCATAGGGTACCGTTTTTTAATATTTAAATTGTTCAAAATTAACCCTTGAACTCAGTGTATACTCTGTGCTATTATAAGTCTTGCAGGTCATGATTTATACCTGATTGCGCCCGAGTGATGGAACGGCAGACATAGCTGACTCAAAATCAGCCGCCGCGAGGCGTGGCGGTTCGAATCCGCCTTCGGGCACCAAAAGAATAAAGCCCCTGAAGCAGATGCTTCAGGGGCTTTATTCTTTTGGTCATTAAAGTGTCACTGCACTCACATTCCGGCTAGAGCTTATGATGGCTGTTATAGTTGGCTAAACCAATCTCTGATAGAAAAACCGCATCTTCCACTTTATCACCCAGATAAGTCCATATGTTGACATGACCCTCCGGAGTCTCAAGCTGACCCTCCGTCACGCCTTCAAGCTTTGGCACCGAAAATCTGAACACCAGCCTTATATAGTCCGGATCGTTGAAAAGAGTCACAAAGATCGCATTGTCCTTGTCCACAAAATCGACGCGGTCTTCAAAAAAGACGGGATCGAAACCTGTTCCTATTATTCGGTAGATTACCTTGATCAAATTAAAACCATGTCCGTTAAACCTGTACCGATACCCTTTCATTTTCGTAGACCTCCTTCAGGCTTTTTAATCACTGATTGTATTCATCATTAAAACTCCGCAAAAATCTCAGCAATACTCCAGTACGCTTCCAGAACCAATCTCCGTTAAAGGAAGCGTCTGCATCAATCTGCATTTTGAGGCGAGATCTGTGCAATGACTGGCATGAAGCTGTTTCAGATCAAGTGATTCAAAAAATCTCATAGTGCCCTCCAGCTGCTCTGTAGTTGGCTTCTGAAGATGCAGTCCGCCCACCACATCAATGACTTTTCTCGTTTCATTCAGAGTCATGGCATGCTCGACAATATTGACAATTCCGCTGTGGGAACAACCTGATATTATGACAAGTCCGTCTTTTCCCAAATAGGATAATCCTGTGTCATCCAAAATATAATCCTTTTCCCAGCTTTGCCCGCGACGTGTTTGTCCAATGGCGAGTTTGCCTTCAAACTCATTTTTTCTTGGAATTTCACCCAGATACATCAGACCGCCCCCCAAACTGACGGCTGTCTTCGTCAGAACAACGTCGAAAACATCCTTGTAATCCTCAATATTAAAATTGACGCCATAGACCTCACCGTCCAGGCCTTTTTCATAAAAGGCCTCCGGATGAGCGATCAGCCTGACGCGGTCCGGCCTGCGCCTATTCAGCCGCAAATGCTCAGCCAGCGCCGGGAGTCCCCAGGTATGATCACTATGGCCATGTGACAACACTAAAGTATCCAATTCAGAAATTTCAAGCCTCAGTCGTCTCGCGTTCTCCAGAAACACATCCGAATAGCCTGTATCAAACATCAGCTTAGTGTCGCCAGACTCGATCCATGCTGAGAAGGCAGGCTCAGCAAGAAAATACTGATCCACCAGGGTCTGATTGTCGACGAGCAATGTAATCCTCAAGTGGCATCCTCTCCAAACTCAAACTTTTTCACTTGTGAAATATCATACCCAATTGAAGCCCGCAAAATTCAAAAAAACTGACGAGTTTGCCTGACTGCTCAGTCATTTTCAAAAAACAACGAGACACCTCTCAAGGATGTCTCGTCCGGTTCTGAAATTGTTTGCCTGTTCAGGTTGGGATTGTCTATCAGGAATTGGCATCCGTCAAAGTCACTTCGAGCTCCAGTGTGTTGCCGCCACGTACGACTCTGACGGTCACCCTATCTCCAACCTTATGCTGCGCCAGAAGCTCCGAGAGCTGCGTCATGGTCTCAATCCTCGTGTCATCCACGGAAATGATGACGTCTTCAGCCGCGATCCCGGCAGATTCAGCGCCTGAGCTTTCAATAACGCCCCGCACATAAATCCCGACTGGAATGTCATAAGCCTTCGACGTTTCAGCGTTGATTTCCATTCCATAAATGCCCAGATAAGGTCTTGATACAAATCCCTTGGAAGCCAGTTCGTTGACAATTGGTACCGCCGAGTTGCTTGGGATGGCAAACCCAATGCCCTCAACTTCAGTGTTCGCGATTTTGATCGTGTTGATTCCTATGACTTCTCCCCTGGAATTGACCAGTGCGCCGCCGCTGTTTCCGGGATTAATGGCGGCATCTGTCTGAATGAGTTTAAGTGAATTTTTATCCTTGATCTCTCTGTCAACCGCGCTGATTACCCCCACAGTGACAGTGCTGTTATAACCGAGCGGGTTGCCTATGGCAATCGCAACTTCACCGACTTTAAGATTATCAGAGTCCCCAAACTTGGCCGCTTTGACTGTGCTGAGAACCTCAGCCGGAATGTCCGCCGCAGGAATTCTGATGATCGCCAAATCCGTGGATTTATCCTTGCCAATAATCTCAGCCTTGAAATACTGGTCCGGCTTCAGTTGAACCATGACCTCTTTTGCATCCGAGACCACGTGCTCATTGGTCAAAATGTCCACGGAATCAGCCGTCACAGCAAAGATGACGCCTGAGCCCGAAGATTGCGCTGTGCGCTCCGTGTTGAAGAAATCCGTGTAGGTTACCGTGCTTGTAATACTGATAACACTTGGACCAACCGCCTCGACAATGCCCGCGATATCCGCGCTGTCTCCCGCGCTCGCTGCAATTGTACTTTCAGTCGCAGGCTGTGTGGTCAGGACAGGCGTTTGCGTCTCGTCCGGCATAATATAATTCTTGAAAAACATGGCTCCCGCACCTGCGGAAAAGCCGCCGACGACCGCCATGATCAGTATGATGACCAGCAGTTTTGCAAAGCTGTTTGACTTTGTTTCTGCCGATGGTCGTTTATTGTTCTGCGTTTCAGGTTCAGAAGACGTTGGTTGAAATTCCTGTTGATCCATACTATCACCTTCCTGTTTGATAAAATATTGCTTTGACGCTGCTTATACCACTAGTAATCTTATTGATAGCTCAAGTTTAGACAAAATTTGTGAAGATTTTATGAACAGTTTCTAAAAAAATATTTTCAAAACGATTAATTTTTCTATATTTCGCCGGGTGCAAACGCTATATTTGCCAGCTCACAAACGGGAGTGTCAGCTGAAAAACGACACCCAGCTCCGGTGTGCTGAAGACTTCAATGCGTTCCTCATGAACTTTAATGATTTCACGAACGATAGCCAGTCCCAACCCGGAGGAATCTCTGTGCTCGCTCCTTGCCCGGTCGAGTTTTGAGAAGCGCTGCCAAATTTCATTCAGTTCTTCAGGCAATAAAAAGACACCGGTATTTCTTATGCTGACCAGGACCTTATGTTCCTGGAATTCTGTTTTTATTTCCAAGGACCCGTTAACGTCCACAAACTTGACTGCGTTATCAATTAAGTTTTGAAACACGCTTTGGATCCCGGCGTAATCCGCATAGGTCTGGCAGCCAGACTCCATAAATTCTATATTGACATGAAGCTTTTTACTTTCAATTCTTCCTTCGAATTTATCAAGTTCATTGAGAATTAAAGCATGCAGATCAAAATAGGTTCGTTCCAATTCCAAATGCCCACTCTGCATTTTTGACAAGTCCAATATATCGTTAACCAGCTTTGTCAATCGTTCACTCTCATTTAAAACAATGGTGAGATATTTTTCTTGTTTGTCAGGCTCTGAATTGCCCTCCAGCAATATTTTGGTGTAACCAATAATGGACTGCAGCGGAGAGCGCAGATCATGACTCAGGTTCGAAATGAAATTTTGTTTCGTATGCTCCAGTTTCATTAGAGCTTCCGCCATGGTGTTCAAACTAAGTGCAAGTTCACCAATCTCATCCTGCCGTTTACTTTGAATGCGCTTGTCAAAATTACCGCTGGTCACATGTCTGGCAATTTCGTTTAAGTCATTAATTTCTCTGCTCATAGCTCTGGAAAAAGTAAACAGCATGACTAGCGCCACAATGGCACTTAATCCGAGACCCATGGCAACCGCAGTATTAACATCTTGCGCAGTCATGCTGATTTCCGGGATGGATGCCATTAGAAACAAAACATATTCAACTTCAAAATTTATAAAAATTGGATATCCAATCAACAGGTATTGATCCTGTCCAAACTGACTGAGCTGAGTGCGCTTTGTGATGACGTCTCCGGAATACATCATTTCCAGGTCATAGCTGCTGATTTCAGCTTCCTCAATAAGATCCGTCACGTTGGCATCTGACATGAACACGCGGCCTTGACGGTCTACCAGCAGTACTTGAGCGCCCAGGTAATTTTCAAGTGACTGCACTTCAATTTCCAGTCTCTGCACATCCAGGATGCCGCTCGAGGCAGCATCAGAATAAATCTGCTGAAAGGTCATGGCTTTGTCCAGCAAAATTTCCTGCTTCTGACTGATCATCAGATTGTTGATGGCAATATTGACACCAATAACAATAAAAGCAAAAGAAATCAAAAGTATAAGAACATAGAGCATGGACAGTCGATAATATATGGTCCTCAAAAAATCACCACCTGATCAGATTGAAAACTTATACCCCACGCCCCAAACGGTTTTGATCTCCCAGGCTTCATGCTCAGGCAGTTTTTCTCTGAGACGTTTGATATGGACATCCACGGTTCGACTCTCACCAACATAGTCAAAGCCCCAAACCCTGTCCAGAAGCTGCTCTCTCGTAAAAACCTGATTTGGATGAGAAGCGAGAAGATAAAGCAGCTCCAGTTCCTTAGGCGGCATAACGACCGGCTTGCCTTTGCAGGTAACCGTAAAACGTCCCAAATCAATAATCAGATCAGGAAGCTCCAAAATTTTGCTGTCTTCTGAGTTTCCGCTGTATCGACGAAACACCGCTTTAATTCTGGCCATCAATTCGGTAGGGTCAACCGGCTTGACGAGATAATCATCAGCGCCAAGTTCAAGTCCCGTGACTTTGTCAACGGTCTCTCCTTTGGCGGAGAGCATTATAATTGGCGCGTTGCTGAGCTTTCTCAGTTCCGCGAGCAATTCAAAGCCATTAAGTTGAGGCATCATAATATCCAGGAGCACCACATCCGGCATTTCCATTTTAAAGAGTTGAATTGCCTTTGTGCTGTCAATAATGGGGATGACGTGATAACGCTCTTGTTCAAGATAAATCTTCATCAAATTCAAGATATTGGGGTCATCATCAACCACCATAATTTTTTTCTTCATGAAGCTCCCCCGCCCATCAGTTACTTTTGCTGACAATCAGTTCATTTCAATAGTATACATACCTCAATTTGGCTTTCATAATCCTGTTCATATGATAGAATAGAATGGAATATGGCGCTCCGGAGTGGCAAATGACGGGCATTGATCATTCTTAACCCGTCCCGAAACAGATCCAACCGCAGCAGCTGTCGAGGAGTGGTAATATGGATTTCAAACAATTGGAAAGCTTCGTTATGATCGCAAAATTAAAGAGTTTCTCCAGAGCGGCGGAAAAACTGTATTTGACGCAGCCCACCATCAGCAATCACATTCATTTGCTTGAAAAGGAGTTAGGTACTGTATTGTTTAACAGAACCAACAAACAGATCTCTCTGACCCAGGCCGGCGAAATTTTTTATGAGCACGCCATCAGCATCCTCAACAAAAAGGAGCATGCTTTTTTTTCATTGGAAGAATACAAAGGCAAAATTGAAGGGATTCTCGAAATCGCTTCAAGTTCAATTCCTGAGCAGTACTATCTGGCTGACGCGCTCAGGCGCTTCAGTCTGATTTACCCGGATGTCAGATACAATCTAATGAAACATGACACGTCACAAGTCATCGAAAAAATTCTCTCTGGAGAAATTGATTTTGGGATCGTCGGTGCAAAACCGGAATCCGCGCAGCTCGACTGCATAGAAATCATGGAGGACGAAATTGTTTTGGCAGGGCCTACTGACGGTGTTGATGCCATCAAGACTGAACTCATTCCGGATATGCCTCTGATTCTTCGAGAGCAAGGCTCAGGGACACGTTCAGCTGCCATGAGATTTCTAAAAGAGCACGCAGGACTCGATCCCGAGACGCTTAAAATCATTGCAGAAGTTGAAAGCAATGAGACAATTAAGCGCATGGTGGAGTTGGGGATGGGGTATAGCTTCTTCTCGCTTCAATCTATTCAAAAGGAACTCTCAGAACGGCGTCTAAAATTGATCCCTTACAAAGATGCGAAAATCAGCCGCTCGTTCTATTTCGTCTTCCACAAGAAACGAGTACTTTCTCCACTGTCTGATACTTTTAAGAGCTTTATAAACGAAGATAAGAAAAATAAACCTTTTTGAAGGTCTGTGTTGTGTAGAAATGTGACCATCGGCAAAAAGGCATTGAAGTTTTTGTTGCTTAATATAAAACAGGCGTCCACAGAAGTGACACAGTGTCACGTTCAATGGTCCGCCTGTTTTTTTAACGGTTCAGGAAGGCCATATAGCCTTTTGCGGCCATATAAAGGTCTGCTTTGCTGATCACTTCATACGGGGCATGCATGCTTAGTACAGGAACACCGCAGTCTATGACTTCTGCGCCTTTGTTGGCCAGGATGTAGGCAATCGTGCCTCCGCCGCCCTGGTCGACTTTTCCCAGCTCGCCGACCTGCCAGCAGACCTTGTTGGCTTCAAAAAGACGCGCCACTTTGTCAAAAAATTCGCCATTGGCATCACTGCTGCCGGATTTGCCGCGCACGCCGGTATATTTCATAATTTCGAGGCCCCTGCCCATCATGCCGGAATTTCGCTTATCATAAGCGTCTGAGTAATTCGGATCATAACCTGCACTGACATCAGCGGAGAGCACTTCCGTCTTCGCCAGGGCGCGTCTCAGCATCAGGTCGTGATAGTGACCGGCCTGAAGGAGCATCAGCTCCGCCACAGTCGTTTCAAAAAACGCGGACTCGGCGCCTGTATTGCCCATGCTGCCCACTTCTTCTTTATCAGTGAAATAAGCAATTGCGGTTTTCTCCGGATTCTGGATGCCCAAAATGGCCTCGAGACTGGCGAAGGCGCACACGCGGTCATCATGTCCGTAGGAGGAGATCATCCCACGGTCAAGGCCAACATCCCTGGCTGCGCCAGCCGGGACAATTTCGAGCTCCGCTGTCACCAGCTCGCGCTCGGTGATCCCGTAGCGCGCCTCGAGCAGCTTCAACAGATGCAGCTTCACTTTGTCCTTGAGGGTCTCTTCAGAGACGGATCCTTCGGATTCAGAATCACCTTTTGGCAGCGGCACACTGCCGGCAAGCACGTTGAGGCCCTCACCCGTGATGGCTTCTCCCAGCGGCTTTGTGACCTGATCTTTGGCAAGGTGCGGCAGAAGATCCGTGATAAAGAGAACAGGATCATTTGCGTCTTCGCCAATTCGAATTTCCACCAACTCGCCGTTTTCTTTTCTGGCCGTGCCATGCAGGGCGAGCGGAATTGAAGTCCATTGATATTTTTTGACGCCGCCGTAATAGTGAGTTTTCAAAAATGCCATGTCTGACTCTTCGTAAAGGGGCACCGGCTTCAGATCCAGTCGCGGCGCATCTATGTGGCTGCCTACAATGTGCATGCCTTCCTCAAGAGGCGCTTTCCCGACCACGATCATGACAAGGGCTTTGCCGCGATTGACGCGATAGAGCTTGTCGCCGGCCACCGGGCTGAACCCCTCAGGCAGCGCGTCCATATTGAGGTACCCTTGGCTTTCTGCGATGCGTTTGATCTCAGCAGCACAAAGACGTTCCGTTTTACTCAAAGTGATAAAGGATTTGTAGCGTTCTCCCATTTCAAAGACTGCGGCAGTTTCTATTTCATCCAGCTGATCCCATACTATGGGGAAGCTGTGAGTCAAACGATCTTTTATACTTGCTTTGCGATCCGTACTCACATTTGTCGTTGACATAATGACACCTCTCTAAATGGTTTAGTCCTTAACGTACGACTAATTCAAGTTCTCCTTGAGTTTTTGACCAGTGCTTGACTTCTGATTCTCAACCGGATTCCCATCCTCATCCACATACCGGACTTCAATGTTGTCCAGCTGGCGTTTGAAGTTCTCGCGAAACGCCTCAAGGTACTCTTCTCTAAGAAGCCTTTGTTCAATTTTTTCTGATTCAGTCAATGAACCATTTTTTGCTTTGTTCGCTAAAATATTGATTCTGTCCAGTTTTTCTTTGGATAACATAGTATCAACTCCGTTTAGTTTTAAATCCGCTGCCGGAAGTCTTTGTGTTGGCAGCTTGGCGCGCTGCGCCCTTAGTGTTATTGCGGGAAGGTCCCTTTGCAGAGCTTTTGTCAGTTCTGACCGGTTTGTCACTTTTGACCGGTTTGTCACTTTTGACCGGTTTGTCATTTTTGACTGATTTGTCATTTTTGACTGATTTCTCATTTTTGACTGATTTGTCATTTTCAGCAGGTCTGCCCTTGCCTCGGAAACTTTTGCCACTTCCGGTTCCAGGCTTTTGATCAGGTACTTTTGAACCGTCTCGCGGCTTGATCAGGCAGTTGGGACCAAAGCCTATGAGATCCGTACGACCCGCCTGGATAAGCGCCTTATAAACCAGCTCGTAATTCTGCGGCCTTCCAAATTGAAGCAGAGCACGCTGCATTTTCTTTTCTTCTTTGCTCTTCGGCACATAGACCGGGGTCATGTCACGAGGATCCAGCTCTGTATAAAACATGGTGGTCGAAAGCGTTCCCGGTGTCGGATAGAAATCCTGAACCTGCTCAGGCTGATAACCTATCTTCTTGAGATAGACGGCCAGCTCGATAGCGCTGTGCAGTGTGCTTCCGGGGTGCGAGCTCATCAGATACGGCACCAGATATTGCTCCAGTCCGCACTGCTTGCTGAGCTCAAAGAAACGGTCCACAAATTTGCCATAGATCTTGCCGGCAGGCTTTTGCATTTTATCCAGCACTTCAGTGGCCACATGCTCCGGGGCAACCTTGAGCTGCCCGCTGACGTGATGCTGAACCAGCTCCTTGAAGAAGGCTTGGTTTGGATCTGCCATCAGATAATCATATCTCAGTCCGGAGCGCAAGAAGACTTTTTTGACGCCCTCTACCTGACGCAGCTTGCCTAACAGCAGTCTCAGATCTTCATGGTCGATCTCAAGGTCCTTGCAGGGCGCAGGATACAGACACTGCTTATGCTTGCACGTACCCAGCCTGAGCTGCTTCTTGCAGGACGGCGCTCTGAAATTTGCCGTTGGTCCGCCAACGTCATGAATATAGCCCTTGAAGTCGCGATCCTGAACAATCCGCTTCGCCTCTTCGAGAATGGACTCGTGGGACCGGCTCTGAACAATGCGCCCCTGATGGTAGGTCAAGGCGCAGAACGAACAGGAACCGAAGCAGCCACGCTCCGAGATAATTGAGAATTTGACTTCTTCAATGCCCGGAACCCCACCCAGACTCTGATAGGCAGGGTGAATTTCACGTTTATAATCCAACGCATAAACCTGGTCAAGCTCACCGCGGTTCAGCGGCATGGCCGGAGGATTCTGAACGAGCCATCTGGTGCCGTGGGCCTGCATCAGCGCCTTCCCGCGAATGGGATCCTGCTCGTCATATTGAATCATGAAGGCTTTTGCGTAGGTTCTCTTATCTGCCGTCACGTCTTCAAACGAAGGAATTTCCACCGCTTCATAGACCTCATCACGGGACGCGGCAACGTAACAGGTGCCGGGGATATGCCTGATATATTTGGGCTCGAAGCCTTGATTCATCAAATTTGCTATTTCGACAATCTGATGCTCACCCATGCCGTACACCAACAGGTCCGCTTCAGAATCCACCAGAATGGATCTCCGAACTTTGTCGTCCCAATAATCATAGTGGGCAAAACGCCTCAGACTCGCTTCAATGCCACCAATGATAATGGGCATTTTGGAAAATGTTTCTCTGATTTTTTGCGTGTACACAAGGGTTGCGCGATCCGGTCTCAAATCCATCTTTCCGCCCGGCGAATAGGCATCTTTTTCTCTTCGCCGCTTGCTGACGGAATAGTGATTGACCATGGAGTCAATGTTGCCGGCCGTCACCAAAAACCCCAGCCGCGGGCGTCCAAAGGTCTTGAAAGCCTCTGTGGTTTTCCAGTTGGGCTGAGACAGAATCCCAACTTTAAATCCCGCATCCATCAGCACGCGCCCAATGACCGCCGCGCCAAAAGTAGGATGATCGATATAGGCATCACCAGTGACAAGTACAAAGTCCACGCGCTCCCAGCCGAGCGCTTTGAGATCCTCTTGATTGACGGGCATAAATCCCTGATTTGACATACATAACTCCTTATAAGTGTGGATGAGCTTAAGTGCTTGACGCCTTACTCTCAAATGATGCTTACAGCACCTGTGATTTCATTAACCCCGGCTTGCTCCCGGACATTTCATGGTACATGGCTTCAATCTCATTAAAGATGATCCCGAGCCCGGCCTCAATTTCCTTTTCATCTATGGCCGCTATGCTGAGCCTGAAGGATGAGCTCTTCAGCTGCAGATGATAAAAAGTGCTCCCTGACAAAACAGCCACACCTTTCTTGTTCAGCCGCCACATCAATTCATCCGCATTGAGGGCTGCATCCATGGTGATCCAGTAATTATACCCGCCTTGCGGCAGATGATAGTGGACCCATGGCACTTCGTGAGACTTCAGATAACGCGAGATGACTGCATGACGCTTGTCATAGATGCGCTTCATGAGGACGATCTGCCTGTCCCAAAGACCCTTTCGAATATATAGATCGAAAGCGCGCTGCAGCAGTCCAGAAGTGGATATGTCCGTAGCGTGCTTGGCGAGGGCTATTTCGTCCTGGAGCGCTTCAGGAACGACCATGTAGCCCAGTCGCAGCCCCGGCATCAGCACTTTGGAAAAGCTTTTGACGTATATTATTCTATCATAGGGATCATAGGCGCTCAGTGGCGATACCAGCGCATCACCGGTATTCAAATCCGCGGCATAGTCGTCTTCAAGAATCCACGCTCCGCAGGATTTGGCGATCTCGATCAAGCCTCGCTTTTTCTCGACGCTGTAGCAATATCCCGTTGGATTTTGAAAGTTGGGCATGACATAAATGAGTTTGGGCTTCAACTTTTTGGCCTGTTGACTCAGGGCCTCCAGATCAATGCCGTCCTCCAGGATGGGGATTTCCACGATCAGAGCGCCTTTTAGCTTGAAACTGGCAAGGGCGCCGGTATAAGTTGGGGCTTCGACGAACACATAATCCCCGTAGTCCAGAACAGATTTCGCCACCAGGTCAATCCCCTGCTGAGCGCCTGAAATGATCTGAATCTGGTCTGGGTCAAGGGCGACCTTAGAGCCGCCGAACATGGCGGACAGAGACTGTCTAAACGGAAAAAAGCCCTGGCTCTCATGATAGCCAAAGGCGTAGCCCTTATCCCGTTCCAGCACTTCGTCAATGACGATTTTGAAATCCTTAACCGGAAAGAGATCCGCTGTAGGGGATGATACCGAAAAATCATAAGGCACAATGCGATGACGTTCCTCCATGTCCCTTTCATTTTCAAGTTCATCCTCAACAGGCGCGACATAGGTGCCGCTCCCGATTTTCTTATAGACCAGTGCATCCTCTTCCAGGAGTTTGTAAGCATTGACTACGGTGACGTTGTTGACGCCGAGTATAGCGGACAATTTGCGAATAGGCGGAAGCTTTTCATGAGGCTTGATGGAATTGTTGAAGATCAGGGTCCGCAAATGCTTATACACCTGAATGTATAAGTGCTCCTGATCCTGCTTATCAATGGTTATTCCATAATAAGGCTGCATGTACTACCTCCTTGCCGCACTCACTTTTGTCTTGAATTCGCAAAAAAAATCTTCATTCAAAAAATGAAGATGTCTCCAGAGTGCCGTCAAGGATGAAATTCAGCACCACACTCCACCTAAGTGGGTGTACTGTTCCCGAGTTCTGGCGTCCGGTCTGGCCGGCTTGTCATCTCTCAGAAAACACGTGCTCCCTATAATATGCCAGTGGTTGAATTTTATCCGTAATAACGCACACCCCAGAGTACTGATTACATTATAATACAAGTTAGCAATAATATCAAATCCTGAATGGATCCTCAGTTCGAAGCTGAGTCAAAAGCCGCTCGAAATCTTCCGGAAGCGGTGCTTCAAAGCAGTGGTGCTCGCCCGTTCTAGGCAGCCTAAAACAGAGCTTGAAGGCGTGGAGCGCCTGTCGGTCAATCAGGTCCGACCCCTCATGGTAAAGCGTGTCTCCCAACAGCGGATGTCCCAGGTGATTGAAATGCACTCGGATCTGGTGCGTCCTGCCTGTTTCGAGACGCACTTCCACCAGCGTTGCGTTGCCAAAACGCTCCCTGACCCAGAAATGGGTGGTGGACGGCTGACCATCGGCCATCACCATGCGCTCGACTTGGTCTTCATCCGGTCGGCCTATAGGTGCGTCAATGGTGCCCTCCTCAGCCTCGACCCGGCCGTGGACCAGCGCCAGATAGCGCTTTTCCACCTCATCCCGCTTCATCTGCTCCGTCACCACGTGCTGCGCGTACGGGTTCTTGGCGATCAGCAGCAGCCCGGAAGTGTCCCGATCCAGACGGTTGATGAACCTGATCTTGGGGTTGATGCCCTTTTTCTTGAAGTGCATGGCAAGGCCGTTGCCTATAGTCCCGGAAGGATAACTCTTAGTCGGGTGCACCACGACGAAAGGCTGCTTATTGATCAGAACCAGATCATCATTTTCATACACCACTTCAATGGGAATTGCCTCAGGCTCGAAATAGTTTTCCTCAACCTCCATCTGATAGGTGATCAGATCTCCGGTCCTGACAAACCCATTGACCGACACAGGACGCCCATTCAGGAGCACATCCTTTCGATTCTTTCCGCTCCTCACCTGACGGACAGACAAATCCATCCACTGTACCATCACATCTATGATCTTCATTCCGGATTGGGCTTCCTCAATCCGGAAGTCCAGCCTGTCATGTCCCAGCTGTTCAAACATGTTTCTGACGCCGCCTTCCCAAATTCTTCAACTTAAATGCCAAACGCGAGAACCATAAAGGCGTTTGTCTTGGATTCCTGGACGACAATATAGCGTCCGAATTTTTCATCACAGTATTCGTAAAAGGCCATGGTGACCTCCAGGGCATCCCCAAAATCCAGAACGCTGACTTGGACGCGCTTCCATCCCGATTTTTCCAGGTAGGCTGCAGCCTCAGGGGTCAAGAGTTCAGCTGGCACTGAGCCAAAGATATTGCCGTGAAGGGTCAGGTATTCCGTCCAGAACGCATTGTGGGCTGCCTCAGCACCAGCCTCGGAGAGCTGTCTTGCCCGGGTTTCCACGAAGTGATCCAGATAGTCGCCGTCATAGACATTTTCAACCGTCACCGGTTTCATTAAAAATGAGACTTCATTGATGAGTTCATGCTTATATTTTAATCTCAAAGCTTCATCACGACGCTTCGCGTAGTCGATTTCATCTTGAACGGACAGCTCAATATCATCACAAATCAAGCGGATTCTATTGATGGCTTCTACAACATTCTCAGCCTCACCGCGGGTCAGCGCCCTGTCCAGATCAATGAGCATATTATTGAGTTGATTGGTCTTCAGGTGCATTTGAGGTCACCTCCGTGTACTATTAACCTTTACATTATATCAAAAAAGCGTACGACTGCAATGTTAAGGCAATAAATGACGGAAGTGTGTGATATCGACAAGCGCCTGTCAGCTCCGACTTCCATCCATTTTTGCAAAACAAAAGGAAGATGAATCAGGCAGCGAACTATAAACTGCACCCTTTCATCTTCCTTTAACTTGTTGGATCAGAAATTCCAATTAATACCCAAGTATAGAATAACCACAATCCACGTGCAGGACTTCGCCCGTTACACCGCTGCCCAAACTGCTCAGCAGGAACACGGCTGCGCCGCCAATCTCTTCCGTGGTCACCATTCGTCTCATTGGCGCACGATCTACAAAGTTGGCAGACAAATTGCTGAAGCCGCTGATGCCCTTCGCTGCAAGGGTTTTCACCGGTCCGGCGGAGATAGCGTTGATTCTGAAGCCAAGAGGCCCAAGATCGTGAGCCAGATAGCGAACGCTCATTTCCAATGCAGCCTTCGCGACACCCATGACATTATAGTTTTTGACGACGCGCTCGCCTCCGAGGTAGCTGAGCGTCACAATAGAGCCGCCCTCTTCCAGTATTGGAAGGGCATGCTTGGTCACGGCGACCAGCGAAAAGGCACTGATGTCCTGAGCCATGCTGTAACCCGATCTCGAGGTATTGTAATAATCTCCGTCCAGTTCATTTTTATCTGCGTGGGCGATGCTATGTACCACACCAAAAATCTTGCCTTCTTTTTCTGCGATTTCGCCGAATGCCTGTTCAATGCTGGTATCCTGTGTCACGTCACATTCGATCATGCGAACACCGGTAATGCCCTCTTCCTCGACTAATTTTTCAAGCCCTCTGAGGCTTTTTTCCCCGTAATAAGTAAAAATGAGCTGCGCGCCTGACTCGATCAGTTTTCTGCTGATGCCCCACGCAATGCTCCATTTATTAGCCACACCCATTACCAGAATCTTTTTCTGATTCAATAAGCTCATGGTAACCTCCATTTATAATTAGTTATTAGTATCTGATCACAATCTTTTACCATTATAAAGGATTGAAAGGGTAAAATCAAGTCCTGTTATCCCTTTGACAATCTATACCCACACCGCCGCCTGCGCCTCATTTCAACCTTTTCCTTTTAACGGCCCTCATAGATGTTGTGGAGTGCTTCCTCAAAATGGGTATTAGTTGTAATGATTCGGAGGTGATATCGGTGAACTCTATTATCTTGTCCAAGCTAAGTCTGATCGCGCTGGGGCTTTTCTTCCTGTTTCTTTTCTATACCCAAATGATTCCGCTGCTTTTTGTGCTGCTCCCATTTTGGCTGGGTTATTTGCTGTCTCGGCCGTTATGCAGAATCGTGGATCGCGTCAAATCCGGTCTTCGTCTGCCGGATTCGCTGATCACCCTGGTACTGATGGCTCTTCTTATCGGTTTAGGCGGCTTTCTAATTTTCAGACTCGGCATCATTCTCGTGCTCTCAATTAAAGAATTGCTGCCGATGGTTCCCGGATGGATCGAAAGTCTCACAAGCTACAACGAGCGTGTCTTGAATGTCATAGAAAAAGTTTTCCTCAACCTTCCTGAAGAGTCCGCCGGTTTTCTGACCACCGCCTGGTCCGGTTTTATAGGCGCCCTCGCTTCAGTGCTCTCAGAGGCAGCAACATCCTCTTTCAGCATGCTCAAATCGCTTCCGCGCCTTGTCGTCTCACTCCTCGTCATCATAATCTCCACTTTCTTTTTTACAGTCGACAGAAAGCGCATTGAAAAGCTGTTCAGACCGTGGATTCAAAAGTATATCAGCGACAACCAGTATATTCAAACCTTTAAACAGGACGTTCTCAAAGTTGTCGCAGGATACTTCAAAGCGCAGCTGACTTTAATGACCATTACGTTTGCCGTCTCCCTGGCAGGCTTATTGATTCTGAGGGTGCCGAATGCGCTTCCAATAGCCGTTGGCATAGGTCTGGTGGATGTGGTGCCGGCGCTGGGGCCAGCGGCGGTATATGTGCCTTGGGCGCTCTCCAAGCTCATCCTGTCTGATGTCACAATGGCAGTCAAACTGCTGGCTCTTTATGCCATTGTCACGGTCACCAGACAAATGCTCGAACCTAAAATTGTGGGGCATCATATAGGCATTCATCCTTTAATTACGCTGTTTTCACTTTATATAGGCATCCGTTTCCTTGGATTTTCCGGTTTGATCCTTGGCCCTCTCACTGCCATCACAGTAGTCGCATATTACAAAAAGTTCTCAAAAGGACAAATTCACGAACATTAAATCGTTATACTCGTTTATCATGCGTGCTAAACTGGCCGTTTTATGATTTTTTTTTGTTTTCATTGGCATTTTTATCGAAATTTGCTTTACTTCTTTCTGTTATCTCTCTATAATAATTCGTGAAAGAGCATAAACTAAGTCCGGAGGTGTAACGTGAACGATCTTCTTTATTTTATTCCCGCTGATCAACACGACGAAGAATCTATAAAACAACAGCTGGCTGATCATCCCCAGATAAAGTTTGTTTCCCTGACCGCAGTGGATTTGGGCAACAATAGCACGGATGAAAAGATCCCAGTTCAAATTTTTCTTGAAGACATTGATGGTTTTCTTAACCAGGGTGTTCAAACAGACGGTTCAAGCGTTTATTTGCCAAAAATCGCTCAGATCAACAACGCCAAAGTTGACCTCATTCCAGACCGAAATGTAAAGTGGATGGTGGATTACAACCTGGCCCACCGAGATGTGGCTACCGGACGCCCGGTTGGCACGCTGGTCATCCCCGCGTTCCTCTACCATGACGGCAAACCGGTCTGCTCCAGAGCAGTCCTTAAAAAGTCGACGGAATACTTCAAATCCACCCTCAAAGCATGGCTGGCAGAAAGCGATTACGCACGTGAATTCCTCGGCATGACGAAAGATGAAGTTGTTGAGGAAGTTTACATGACCATGGCAACAGAAGTGGAATTCTGGGTTAAAACACCTGATCATAGAACGGACACAGAGAAACTTACTGCTTCTCAAACATTGAAAGAGCAGTACTGGAAGCGCACTGTCGGTCCGGTTAGAACCGCCATGGAGCAGTCTCTGATCAACCTGGACAACTATGGCTATCATGCTGAAATGGGCCATAAAGAAGTTGGCGGCGTTCCGTCCAAGCTCGCCGGCATGAGCCAGTTTACGCACATCATGGAGCAGCTCGAAATCGACTGGAAATATGACGAGGCACTTCAATCCGCGGATCACGAGCTCTTTGCCCGTGAAATCATCAGAGAGACTTTTGTCAGACACGGACTCAAAGTCACTTTCCGCGCCAAGCCTATTGAAGGCGTCGCCGGGAACGGCGAACACCACCACGTTGGGATCGCAGTCAAGCTCAGCTCCGGAAGAAAATTGAATTTATTCTCACCAAAAAATATGAAGGACTCCTACCTGAATCCTTTCGGTTGGGGCGCGCTCATGGGCATCCTGAAGCACTATGAAGTCATCAATCCGTTTGTCACTTCTTCCAACGACGCCTTTAACCGCCTGAAGCCGGGCTTTGAAGCACCGGTTTGTACCGTATCATGTATCGGCCACACGGTGGAAGTTCCCGCTCGGAACCGTACCGTCCTGATCGGCCTCATCAGAGATATGGACAATCCTTTCGCAACGCGCTTCGAGCTGCGTTCTCCAAATCCTACCTCCAACACCTACCTCACCACAGCGGCTGTCTATCAGTCTATGCTGGACGGCATCGCTTACGTTCTGGACAAGAAGCCAACTGAGGCAGAGCTTGAGAAAGAATTATCCAAGTCATATGGTGAGGACTCTGATTATCTTGAAAAGTTCAGGGCTTACCGCAGCGAGGAAGATGTCTTTGAGCACTTCACCATCGAAGAGCGCGATCAGTTGTTTGGCGTTCCGCCTCGTACCGTTTGGGAAAACCTCAAAGCATTTGATCAATACAAAGACAAAGTCAGTGTTTTGACGCGCGGCGAAGTCTTCCCTGAAAAAGTAATTGAGTCCTATCAGGCGACCATTTTAAGCCAGTGGGTCTCCGAGCTTACGAACCGCGTGATCCCGACGAATGAAGACCTGATCAGACGCTATGTCAAGCTTCACGGACTGGATGATATCACGGATCTTGACATTGTCAACTGGGAAAAAATTCGTGCCCTCCGCTCAGAACTCATGAAAAACAGCTTGGACAAACAGGCCCTCTTTACCCGAATCAAAAACGCGATCCGCGACGAGCAATTTGAGCTCGCCAGCGAACTGCAAATTGAAATGATGGCGAAGATGACCACTTTGAAATCCATCTATACAGAGTATCGTCACAACCTGATTTCTATTGAAAACTAACACGTGAACTAATCCATAAAAAAGGTGCAGCGCTCCAGCCAGTAATTGGTCGGAACCCTGCACCTTTTTAAGTTAAAATGACACTATGATCCCCTGTCGGTCACAATAGAGGCTGCTCAGCCCGTGGGTCTGAACGATAATCACATCTTTAAAGCCACAGTGCTTCTGAATTTCCGTTTTAAGATGCGCCGCTCTCGTAGGATTATTGACATGTGAAATTGCCAATATTTTGTCCTCAACGGCCTTTGCGTTCTCGTAAATCATTTCCAGCAAACGGTCGAAAGCTTTGTTCGAGCCCCGTGCTTTGTCAAACATCTTGATCTCGCCGTCCTCAGCGCCCATGATAGGCTTGATGCTCAGCGCGGTGGCGAACGCACCTTTCAGCTTCGAAATCCTGCCGTTCTTAATCAAATTGTCCAGGGACTCGGAGACAAAAAAAGTTTTCATGCCATTGACATAAGCCGTAATGGCTTCAACTATCTCGTTGAAGTCCTGCCCTTTTCCAATGAGCTCGTACAGCTTCATGGAGATCAGGGTTTCAGCAATTGAAGCGCTCTTGGAATCTACGAGGTGAATCTTCTTGTCCGGATGACCCTCAAGGAACATTTCTTTTGCGATTTGGGCGCTGTTGTAGGTTCCGCTCAGCTTGGAGGAGATTGTGACCACAAAGCAGTCCTCCTCGCCTTCAAAAGCTTCGAGAAAATCATTTGGAGAAGGACACGCAGAACGCGGCACATCCTTGGCCGCACTCATATCCGTTATAAACTGAATAGGATCGAGCCGCGCGTCATCCACATATTCTACCCCATCCAAGGTCAGCTTAAAGGGAACGATTTCGACCGGGTATTTCTCATGAAGATCAGGTGACATATCATTAGAGCTGTCCGCAATTATCTTGAACCCCATTTGTCCCACCTCACTCAACGTCTTTTTTTAATTATATGGTATTTGGCGACAATTGACAAGTGAACGGGTCAGGTCTGCAGACATGCGAGGGACTGCATTAAGGCGTCCTGAGCAAGCGAAGTCATAGAGACAACAAAAGCCCTGGAGAAACTGACCCAGGGCTTTCATAACTTCATTAATTAGAGCTTCACTTTTGAAAGAATTCTCGCTTCGATCTCAACGACTTCCTTCTCAATGCGTGCAACTTCAGCAGCAGCCTTCTCAACATACTCTGCGTCCTTAATGGAGCCGAGGTTGATCTTGACGTTGTAAAGTGCGGAGAGCACAGCTGTACGCGTCATCATAGCCGCAACCGCGCCGTCTGTGACCGCGTTGCTGTTGCCTCTCTCGACAACCGCTTCGATCATGCCGAGAATTTCCATAGAAGCCTGAGCTGTTTCAAGCGGTACATTGGCAGCGAGCTTCATGCCGTTCTGAATCGCTTCAGTTCTGGTCTTCTTCTCTTCGTCCGTCTCCTTAGGGAGCTTGAACGCTTTCATAACGTCGTCGAAGGAGGTTGCATCCTTGTCAATGAAATCGACGAACTTTGGCGTATAGGCGCTCATTTTTTCTGAAATTGCCTTCATTTCATCTTGAACTTCGTCATAACCTTTTTTGCCGATGGTTAAGTTCGCAACCATCTCCGCAAGGGATGATGCGATCGCTGCAGAAAGTGCTGCAACACTGCCGCCGCCAGGAACCGGAGCATCTGAGGATGTGGCTGCCAAAAATTCGGTAATTTTCATTGTAGATAACATGAATTTACTCCTCCTTAAATAATTCTGATATCAGTATACTTCAACTTCAATTAATATGCTATAGAAAGAATTTACAAAATCTCAATTTTACAAGCATCAAAAATGAGTCTGCCATTCTTTATCACTTTTTCAACGGTGGAAACGCCAATGTGATAAGGAATATACTGATAAGATGGAAACTCATGGATCACAAGATCTGCCTTTTTCCCCGGATCTATACTTCCAATTTCATGAGCGCGCCCAACAGCAGCCGCACCATTCAGGGTCAGACCCGTGATGACTTCTTCTATGCGCATGTCCATTTGAAGTGTGGTCAGCGCTATTGCCAGAGGCACAGATTCCGTGAAACAGCTGCCCGGGTTGAAATCTGTCGCCACCGCGACTGCGCACCCGCTGTCGATCATATGGCGGGCTCTGGCGTAGTGCTCCTTCAGGCTGAAGGCTGTACAAGGCAGGACTGTCGCCACGACACCCGCTTCCGCCATTTTGCGGATGCCTTCATCCGACGCCTGCAGCAGATGGTCTGCAGAAACAGCCCCTACTTCGGCTGCCAGTTCCGCACCGCCCAGCTGAACGATTTCATCTGCGTGGAGTTTGAGTTTGAAGCCCATGTCCTTAGCCGCAGTCAGCAGACGTCTGGATTCCTCGACTGAAAAAACGTTCTTTTCGCAGAAGATGTCGCAGAATTCAGCTAGGTTTTGTTCCCGGACTAAGGGCATAACCTCAGCGATCAGATATTCGATAAATTCAGCGCCTCGTCCCTTATACTCTGTAGGAACACTGTGAGCGCCCATGAAAGTGGTCACAAGATCCAGGGAGTGGTCTGTCTGCAGCGCCTTCATAACCTCAAGCTGCTTGAGTTCTGTCTCTTTGTCAAGGCCATAGCCGCTCTTGGCTTCCACCGTAGTGACACCAAAACGGGTCATGCTGTCGAGGCGTTTCATCCCGGTCTTATACAGCGTTTCAAAAGATGCCTCGCGGGTGCCGCGTACGGAATTGATAATGCCGCCGCCACGATTCATGATGTCGACGTAGGAATCCCCGCGAAGGCGCCAGTTGTATTCATTTTCTCTATAGCCGCCAAAGACCAGGTGCGTGTGGGAATCGACGAAGCCAGGCAAAATGGTCTTGCCGGTACAGTCGATCACCGCATCCGGGACTATATCAACCATGGTCTCCCCTGGCAGCAAGATGCGCTCAATACGGTCACCTTTGACCACAACAGAGCCGCCTTCAATGACGCCAAGTTCCTGCATCTGTAGGCCTTTTTTAGCCTCGAAGCCGCTCACCGTTACGATTTGTGCAGCATTTGACAGTAGAAGGACGCGATTTTCATCTGCCTTTTTTTTAGTCATGAGTTTACTCCATTATTCTTTTTTCGAGAATTTGATCCATAGAGAAGACCTCAACACCAAGGTAATACTCCGCTGTACTGATTAGAGCTTCCATAGGCACAAGTCCGATGACTTCGCTGCCCACAACATTGACGCCATAACGCTTTGCTTCAATTTTAACGAGCTCAAAGACGCGGTACAAAGGCGTTTTGGTGAAGTCCGTCATATTCATGGAGACCTGAACCTGCCCGCGGTCAGCAAGGTCGATTCCTATCGCTTTGCAATATCTGAGGCCGCCGGAAAGGAAACGAACATTTTTCGCGATCTTGTTGGCAATTTCAAGGTTGTTTGTGTCGAGGTTGATATTGAAGGCTACGAGCGGCATTCTGGCGCCAATTGCTGTGATGCCGGCAGTTGGATGGATGTCTGTGCCAAAATCCGGCTTCCATTTGTCCTCTTTGACTTTTTCAGCCATACCCTCGAACTGGCCTTTTCTGAGATCAGCAAGGTTTTCACGGTGTGAAGCGGACGCTGCTTTTTCATATAGGAAAGAAGGTATGCCGTGCTTTTCATAGACAAGAGCCGCGGTCTCCTTAGCAAGGGCGACACATTCCTCCATAGTAACATTCGTGATCGGAATGAAAGGAACGACGTCTGTCGCGCCCATTCTAGGGTGCTGACCGCGATGTGTCGTCATATCGATAAGCTCGGATGCGATGCCCATGGCTTCAACCACGGCTGCTTTAAGAGGCTCAGGCTCACCGACAACAGTGACGACAACGCGGTTATGATCCTCATCATTGCTGTAGTCGAGCAGCTTGATGCCCTCCTTGCCTCTGAATGCCTGAACGATTTTTTCGATCTTCTCACGATCTTTACCTTCACTGAAGTTAGGGACACATTGTACAATTTTGTTAAACGCCATTTTTAATTGCCTCCATTCGATATTGTTTTATTTTGGGGTACTGGCTCCTATCGAGATCTGGAACCAAGTACTTTGAGCATGTGAGATGTCATGGCTGACAGGTCGTATTCAGGCCTCCAGCCCCACTGCGCCCTGGCGCAGCTGTCATCCAGCGAATTTGGCCACGAGTCGGCAATGGCTTGCTTGACAGGATTGACATCATAGTCCATTCGAAATTCTGGAAGATGCTTCTGAATTTCCTTTGCCAATTGAGACGGAGAAAAGCTCATGGCGGAAATGTTATAGGCATTGCGATGCTGAAGCTTCGCGGGATCTGCTTCCATCAGCTCAACCACCGCTCTAAGAGCGTCCGGCATATACATCATGTCGAGAAAAGTCTCAGGCCCCAGATCACAACTGAATTGACCTGTTTCAATCGCTTTGTAGAAAATATGCACCGCGTAATCCGTAGTCCCTCCGCCTGGAAGGGCTTCATGGGAAATCAATCCCGGAAACCGCACCCCCCGTGTGTCTACGCCAAAGTGATGGTGGTAGTAATCACACAGCAGCTCTCCTGCAACTTTGGAGATGCCATAGATCGTTCTGGGACGCTGAATGGTCAGCTGCGGCGTGTGATCCAGAGGCGTCTCAGGTCCAAATGCCGCAATGGAGCTCGGCGTGAACACCGCAGCAGAAGTCTCCTTTGCTGCCTCAAGGACATTATAGAGGCCATTCATATTGATCTGCCACAGTGCTTCAGGATTCTTTTCCCCCTGGGCTGACAATATGGCCGCCAGATGAATGACACTGTCGATTTGATGTTTTCGGATGACCTCAATTAGCTGGACGGCACTGAGAACATCGAGTTTTTCATAGATCGCGTGATGACGGATGTCGTCGTGTCTGCCTGAAGCAACCACCTGATCGTGCCCATAGACAGACTGAAGATAAGTCGTCAGTTCTGTTCCAATTTGTCCGGATGCGCCTGTGATAAGTATTTTTTTCAACTCATACACTCTCCTTGGGTCGCCGGATCCATTCACAGTGTAGATCCCGGCTGTCAAAAAAGCGTCAAACCGCTGGAGGATTATCAAAATAAAACGATCATCCCAACCTGATTGTACCCGAAATTTCAAAAAATCATCGCTTTGACCGGATTCGGATGTTAAACTTATGAATAATAAAGGTTTATTAGATGCTTGGAGGTCATATTATGCCGGAATTCATGCTCACCTCAGATATGCTGATTAAACTGCTGCTCTCCTGTATTCTGGGCGGCATGATTGGACTTGAACGCGAAAGCGTTAACCGCCCGGCTGGTTTTCGAACTCACATGCTGGTCAGCATTGGCTCCACTTTGGTCATGATGATCAACGCCGTCATGATCAGCGCCTATGGTGATATGGTCAATCTTGATCCCGGACGATTTGGCGCGGCGGTCATCAGCGGGATAGGCTTTTTAGGTGCCGGCACCATTATCAAAGAAGGTAATTCCGTCAAGGGCTTAACAACTGCAGCGAGCCTCTGGACAGTCGCTTGCATAGGCCTAGCTATTGGCGCGGGCTACTATTCACTCAGCATTATTACTACGCTGACTGTCCTGGTCATTTTGGAGTTGTTCGCACGGATCGAAAAAAACATCATCAAAAAACGCAGACAGCTTGTACTTCGGATAGTATCCGAAAACACACCCGGCCAGATTGGCAAAATTGGAGATGTCACCGGCTTTCACAAGTGTCTGATCCAGGACATTGATCTGGATCATCAGACCGATCAAACCGCTGTCATTACTTTGGCGCTGAAGTATCCCAAAGCTTTTGATCTCACCGGTCTGATGGATGACTTATCCGCTTTGAGCGGTTTAAAATCCGTTGAGCAGTTAACACCGGTTTACCACGGATCCGTGGAGCATTAATTTGAGTGAAATAGGGATGAAGGCAGCGGGTATCTGAAGCATAAGCCCATTAAGCTCTGATTGCATATTGTGAACCTGAAAAAAGACGGCGTCCTGGGCTGTATAGCCAAGTGACACCGTCTTCCTTTTTTGTCTTCAGATGCAATCTGTTTCCTAAAACTCCGCCGTCTTCACCGTACGAGGGAACGGTATGACATCGCGGATATTGGTTATTCCCGTCAAGTACATGAGGATCCGTTCAAAACCCAATCCATAGCCTGCGTGGCGGGTCGTGCCGTACTTTCTCAGTTCGAGGTACCACCAGTAGTCCTCTACATGAAGGTTCATGTCCTTAATGCGCTGAACCAGGTTATCATAACGCTCCTCGCGCTGGGAGCCGCCTATTATCTCACCAACACCCGGAACCAGAAGATCCATGGCCGCGACAGTCTTGCCGTCTTCATTCAGTCTCATGTAAAAGGCTTTGATCTCTTTCGGATAGTTGATAACAAAGACAGGCTTCTTGAACACTTTTTCTGTCAGATAACGCTCATGCTCCGTCTGAAGATCCAGACCCCAGCTGACTGGATAATCGAAAACGACATCTGCTTTTTCAAGAAGTTCAATTGCTTCAGTATAAGTGACCCGCGCGAAGTCGGAGTTGACGACATGGGTCAGTCTTTCCATCAGTCCTGTATCTATGCGCTCGTTGAAGAAGGCGATCTCTTCAGGACACTCCGCCATGACATACCGGATAATGTACTTAATCATTTCTTCCGCGATTTCCATATTGCCATTTAAATCCGTGAATGCCATTTCCGGCTCAATCATCCAGAACTCTGCTGCATGGCGGGCGGTGTTGGAATTCTCAGCACGGAAAGTCGGACCAAAAGTATAAGTGTTTCTGAAAGCTTGTGCAAAAATTTCTGCTTCAAGCTGACCGCTGACTGTCAGGTTCGTTTCTTTGCCAAAGAAGTCTTCGGAAAAATCGATCTCACCCGACTCTGTTCTAGGAGGATTCCCGAGCTCTAACGTCGTGACGCGGAACATTTCTCCGGCACCTTCAGCATCACTGCCTGTGACAATTGGGGTATGCGCATACACAAAACCTTTTTCCTGGAAAAAGCGGTGAATGGCGAACGCCGCGACAGACCTGACACGAAACGCAGCTGAAAAGGTATTGCTGCGCGGTCTGAGATGCGCGATCGTTCTCAAATACTCCAGAGTATGTCGTTTTTTCTGAAGCGGATAGTCCGCATCTGAGGTGCCTTCAATGATGATTTCGGACGCCTTGATTTCAAAGGGCTGCTTGGCCTGAGGCGTCAAAATCATTTCTCCGGTAATGATCAGAGAAGTTGAAATTGGATACTTCGCTACTTCGTCAAAATTTTCAAGGGTTTTGTCAAACACGATCTGTACGTTTCTGAAGGTCGTGCCGTCATTCAACTCAATAAATCCGAAGTTCTTGCTGTCTCTGACGGTTCTGATCCAGCCGCCTATTGTGACCGACTGGCCAGCCAATTCATTGTAGCTGAGCATTAAATCTTTCATCAATTGCATGCAGATTCCTCCATTAATTCATTCAATTCTAATAAAATTCTCATTGTTTCCGCCAACAAAAAAACCTTTCGCGCCTGCACTAATGACAAGGGACGAAAGGTTATTCGCGGTACCACCCTGATTGCCGAGTTCCATGACTCAGCCTCTCAAAACCCTGTAACGAAGGTCAGTCGCCCGAATCTACCAGCTTAGCCCGGCTTATCAAAAATCCGCTTGTAAGCTTTCGGTCAGGAGCTCAGGGATGTTTTTCATACGGTGACATGACGGCGGGCTCACACCATTCCCGCTTCGCTGGGGTCAGACAGTCGCATTACTCTTCCCTTCATTGCCAAACACACTAAATTACAACTATTATAGTGTAAACCACTTCAATAGTCAAACAGAGCATGAGTGTAGTCCAAGGGCCAGCCCTCACCATAATTTCCGGCTAAAGCATTGGCTCTACAATTTCTGAGTGCTTAAAGCCATTAGGTACGTTGATGCAAAGGACTTTGACCATTCGACTGGTATAGTTGGCCCAGTTGTGAACCGTATTGGACTCAAAGTGTGCGCAGTCTCCGGGATACAGTTCAAAGCGTTCATTATTCAAATATAAGGTGAAGATGCCTTCCAGAACGTAAATGAATTCTTCTCCTTCATGTTGGTAAGGCGAGAGCAGTTCATCTTCTGACTTAGGCAATATTTCAATGACGCGCGGCAAAATATCCCTGTTTTCCAGGTCATTGCTCAAATGATAGTGAATGAAGTGCGCGCTGTCTACCCTGGCGACTTCTCTCTCGAAAGAGCGCATGATGACGTCATTGCTCCGCTTTTTAAGCGGAAAGAAATAGGAAAGATCCACATCCAGAGCCCTAGCGATTTTTTCCAGAGACGTGATCGCCAGAGCTGTCAGTCCGCGTTCAACCTGAGAAAGAAATCCAATGGACAATTCTGTCATTTCACTGAGTTCTTTCAAGGTCATTTTTTTAGATAAACGCAGATCCTTGATTTTATCTCCAATATTATTAGGCATAGTCACGCTCCATCCATTAGACTTACTCTCATTATAAACCTATATTAAAATTATTTCCATGTTTTTACGTTATTTTTTAATCAAGTTAAACAATTTCTTTTATTCGCCTTATTAATTAAAATATATTCAAATCATAGGTGTCAGATAAATCCTTCAGCATTTTGATGCCTACCACTGAGTTCCCTTTTGAATCCAGCGCCGGTCCATAGACGCCAATGCCCATTCGCCCAGGTGCGACACCCATGATGCCGCCGCCTACACCGGACTTCGCCGGGATACCGACTTGAATCGCGAACTCCCCGGAGCCATCATACATGCCGCAGGTCACCATATAGGCCTTCGCAATCTTGGCGTATTCTCTCGGGAAGAGTTGTTCCCCCGTCTCATAGGATTTGCCGTCAAGGGCCAGCACCATTGCCATATTGGCCAGGTCAGAGCAAGTCAGGCTGACTGAGCACTGGCTGAAATAGACTTCCAAAACATCATTTGGATCCTGATCAAGGTTTTCCATAGCCCGAAGAAAATGGGCAATAGACCGGTTTCTGTGACCGGTTTCCTTTTCGCTCTGATATACCCTTCTGTCAATCTCAATGCTGGGGTTATGAGCGATTTTCCTCATAAATGCCAGCAGACGTTCTATCTTGTGCGCTGGCGAGTCGCCTTTAATCAAAGCAGCAATCGAAATTGCGCCGGCATTGATCATAGGATTGAACGGCTTGTGCTTTTCGTAGGTTTCAAGTCGAATCATGGAGTTAAAGGGATCTCCCGTAGGTTCTTTCCCAACTTTTTCAAAGATTTTGTCCATACCCCAGTCCATCAATGCCAGAATCAGCACAATAGGCTTGGAGACACTCTGCATGGTAAATTTAACATTGGCATCCCCTGCACAATACAGACTGTCTTGCCTTCTAACACAAATCCCTATCCCATCAGGACTGACTTTAGCAAGCTCGGGGATATAGGTGGCGACTTTCCCGTCTCGAGAGGACGGACCATATTTTTTTACCAGTTCCAATAAGTAATCCTGCATTATTTGCGGCTTACATTATGCGGACGCATACTCAAGCCTTCTCTCCTCTTCAAAATATTTTATGTATGGACCTTTTAAGCCGGAAAAACCGTTTGCCTTGCTATATTTTAGAATTTGTTTCGTTTTAAAAGATTTTTTCAGTTGTTTTAAATATAAAAACATCTTTTTTTGTTTAATTCATCTATTACATCATAATTGCAAGGAGCTTTCATTTCAAGTATTTTTCGAAGAAACGCCTCATAAGTTTTTACTCGCTCTCTCACCCTACCCGTACTGATCAATTCATGCTATAATGACAACAGAATTCGGCACAATCTCCTGTGTCGATTCATTTTAACCACCGTTATACTTTAGAATACATAACGAAGGAGCCTCCCCATGAAGACTACGATCCATAGACCCAATACCACCGGCGCGTTATCGAGGGCACACAGCTTTCAACCTGCCTGTTCGCAGCGTCACCCCAAAATAAGATCTCTAATCCTGTTCCTCCTTGCCGCAGTCACCTTTACCCTCGCCGGCTGCAGTGCCTCCAGTGAAAAAACGGAGCTTATTATGGGTGCTGCCTCTTCCCTGACCGAACCTCTAAATGAGCTCTCCGAGCTCTACGCCTTGAAAACCGGCGTCCGCCCCCAAATTTCCTTTGCGTCGTCGGGCACACTCAGAAAACAGGCTGAGGAAGGCGCACCCTTTGATCTGCTTTTACTTGCCTCCACCTCAGATCTTGATGCCTTGTCTGACGCGGGCCTTCTCCTTGAAGCTTCCAGGCGCGACCTCTTAAGCAATCAAATTTGTTTTATCTCCACACATCTGGAGATCCCCGCGTCACTCGAAACACTTCCAGACCTTCTTGAAATGTCCGAACGCATCACACTGGGCGACCCGGCCAGTGTCCCCGTGGGCAAATACGCTGCCCAGTCCCTCGAGAGTCTGGGCGTCTCTCATCTAATTGAAGATAAGAAACTCTATGCCAAAGACGCTCGACAAGTTCTGCAATATTTGAACTCAGGTGCAGTCGACGCCGGATTTGTCTTCGCAACGGATGTCGCTCTGCTGGAAATCGAAGTATCCACGCTGATCCTGCCCGACCATACACACCAGCCAATCCTCTATCCTGCCGCCCTAATTTCAGACAGCCCTGAAGCCGCGGCGTTCCTGGAATTCCTGAGCAGTGAGGAAGCCCTTTCCGTTTTTAAGTCCTATGGCTTTTCCATACCAGACCAAAATTGACGTATTCCCCTGAATTGGAGTGATGACCTTGTCCCAGCCCCTGATCCTCAGTGCGGTCCTGCTTTCCCTGAGAATAGCAGCCCTGTCGACCATACTCACCGGCCTCCTGGGTACCTTGCTCGCCCGAAAATTGTCTCAGACAAAAAAAACTTCCTTTAGAATCATTGAAACCCTGGTAGTTTTGCCGATGGTTCTGCCACCCTCCATTGTAGGTTACCTGCTTCTTCTGTCTTTAGGAAAAAACAGCTGGCTGGGAAGCTTAATTTATGCAGCCACCGGTAAAACACTCCTTTTCAGCTGGTCAGCCGCCGTCATTGCAGCGGTTATTGTCTCCCTCCCCTTGATGTATCAAAGCGCCCGCGCCGGATTTCAAGGCGTGGATCAACGTCTTGAAAACGCCGCCAGGACCTTGGGGGCCAGCGAATGGCATATTTTCACCGAGATCACGCTTCCTCTGGCTAGACCTAAACTACTGACTGGACTCGCGCTGTCTTTCGCTCGTGCCATTGGAGAATTTGGTGCAACCCTCATGGTTGCCGGCAACATTCCCGGTAAAACCCAGACCATTCCCACAGCACTCTATTTCGCTGCCGAAGGCGGCGACCATGCCACTGCAAACACACTTATGGTGATTTCCCTATTTATTGGCATAACCGCCATGTTCAGTGTCAATTTCATTTTGGACAAGTCCAGGACTCAATAGTTTAATTTAGTCAAAGGAGCCTTTTATATGATAGATTTTCATCTCGTCAAACAGCTGGACGCCTTTACCCTGGATATCGCGCACACCACAGATTCACCTTTTTTGATCTTGATGGGGCCGTCAGGTTCAGGGAAAACCACATTGCTTAATCTGATTTCCGGACTGACGACGCCGGACAAAGGGTACCTGCGACTAAACGGCAGGCTTCTATACGACCACGATACCGGCATCTCCCTTCCGCCGCGGGATCGCCGCATTGGGTATATCTTTCAGTCCCTTGCGCTGTTTCCTCATATGACTGTCCTGCAAAATGTCATGTTTGGAGTTCGGCACGGACACCGAGGCGAGTTTCACAGTCAGGTTCGGGAGAGGGTGATGAGCCGCGACCATCGGCAAAGCATTCATGAGCAGCTGGACTTTCTAAAAATTGCGCACCTGTCTTCAAAATACCCGGCGGAGCTGTCCGGCGGCGAACGTCAGAGAGTGGCCATAGCCCGTGCGCTTTCCTCGGAGGCTGACATTCTCCTTATGGACGAGCCCTTTGCGTCCCTTGACAGAGCAAACAGGGACAACGCAATCCAGCTTCTGCTTTCTGTACAGGCCCATTATCAGAAGGCCATGATTCTCGTCACCCATAGTCCCGAAGAGGCTGACGCCTTTGCCGGAGATCACCTGGAGATCCTCTCCGGCAAGCCTGTGAGTCTCAAAAGGCGGATAGGTTTTCTTGACGAATCTGTAAATTCTTAATTAAATCTTAAAAAACGCTTAATTTTCATCTCACTTTCTGGTATGATGGACTCTGTATCGAAGGAGTGATCACTTGAAGAAACTCATTTTAACCAAGGAAGCAGTTGAAAAATTAGAGCGTGAGCTCGACCTGCTGATTGGAAAGCGCAAAGAAATTTCTGAAGAAATCAAGAAAGCCCGCGGTTTTGGCGACCTGTCAGAGAATGCTGAGTACCATGCCGCCCGGGAAGCCCAATCCTTGAACGAGACAGAGATTTTGAAAGTCAAAGGCATGCTTGAAAGCTATGAGCTGGAGGATGCTGGAGATTACACGCATGACCAGGTCAGACTCGGATCACAGGTCGAAGTTCTTTACATCGAAAGTGGCGACCAGGATGAATTTACCCTCGTCACTAAAATTGAAGCGGATCCATTTGATGGGATGATTTCAAATGAATCCCCTATTGGTTCGGCCATCATTGGCCGCAAGGCGGGGGATGTCGTCAACATTTTCACCCCCGGCGGCAGCGTCACTTTGAAAGTCCTGACAGTGACCAACTAAAAAAAGTAGTATGAAATGAGTGTCAGCCGGCAAAGGCTGAAGACTCAAGTTCATACTACTTTTTTATTTTTTGTTTTTTATTTTGTCGGTTCCATGATCTCGTCACCCGAGACAAATCTCGAGATGATATCCCGGTCATCCCCAATATACAGGAATCTCTGCAGGCGCTCTTCCACCGTCCGGCCTTCTGTGACTCCCAGACGGTGATCATCTATGACCAGAGCATCAAACTCATAACCGGGCTCAAAGCTGCCCACTTTGCCAAAATAGGCGCCGCCGCCCTTGGTGCCAAGGTAGAATGCCTCGGACGTGCTGAGAGGTGCCAAGGTCCGGTCAGAGTTCAGCCAGGCGATCTTGGAAGCTTGAATGGCAGTGCTCATGACACTGGCTATAGACACCTTGTGTCCGGCACCGACATCTGTCCCAAGGCCTACTTTTACCCCGGCATTCAAAAACTTTCTAACCGGCATAATTCCGCTGGCCAGATTGTAGTTGGCATTTGGGCAATGGGCTGCGAAGACGCCAAGTTTAGCCATTTTTTCAATTTCTGCATCCGTATTGTGCACACAATGGGCCAGTATGGTTTTATCTCCCATCAAGCCATGATCCTCATAGACTGTGGCGTAATCCGCACTCTCCGGATGCAGCTCTCTCACCCAGTCGACCTCAGCCTGATTCTCGGAAATATGCGTCTGAACCGGCACATTGTACTCAGCGGCCAGGTCTCCCAGCGCCCGCATCAGCTCAGAAGTGCACGTTGGAACAAATCTCGGTGTAATCAGAGGCTTGACTTTTGGATATAAATTGACTGTGGCTTTTAGCCAGGCTTTTGTCGCTTCAATAGAGTCCATGGTCGATTCAACAAGGAAGTCCGGACAATTCCGGTCCATGTTGACCTTGCCCACATAGGCGCCCAGACCTGCCCTGTCAAAGATCGACATGAGAAGCTGCGTGCTCTCTTTGTGGACGCTGCTGAACAGGACTATGCGGGTTGTTCCCTGACGCCATATTTCTTTGGCCACCCGGGTATAGACAGACTCAGCGTAATCCAGATCAGAGTATTTGGCTTCTTCAGGAAAAGTATAGTCTTCCAGCCATGGCAGCAGTTCTTTGTCCAGCCCTAGTCCCAAATTCGGAAACTGAGGCGCATGGAAATGAAGATCAACAAATCCTGGTATAATCAGTCGATCTCCCATATTGAAAACTTCAAGGGCTTCCAGATTCTCAGGCAAGGTCTTCAGGACCTCGACCACTTTGCCGTCTTCCACAATAACTGCGCCGTTTTCATAGATCTCAAAACGGTCCGGATCTTTTGTATAAAGGATGTGTCCCTGATATGCTTTAGCCATTACACAACGCTCCTTAACCTTCGTTTAGATACACGAACATTGTAACAGAAAGTTGAAAACAGCTCAAAAAAATCTTAGGTTTACCACATATTGTATTGTATAAAAGTAACAAACTAAGGCTGCTGACCCTTCATCATCTGCTCAACGCGCTTGGTTCCGGCTTCCATGGCGTTCATGATCGTCGCTCGGAATTTATCATTTTCAAGACTTTTGAGCGCGACAATAGTTGTACCGCCCGGTGAAGTAACCAGATCTTTCAATTCGCCGGGATGCTTGCCTGTATCGAGAACCATGCGCGCAGAGCCTTCCACAGTCAAGGCTGCCATTTTGTACGCCAGATCTCTTGGAAGTCCCTGCATGACTCCGCCATCCGCCATTGCCTCAATTAAAACGTAGATATAGGCCGGCGCAGACGCACTGATGGACGGAACTACATACATGAGTTTTTCCTCAATTTCCACCACTTCACCGACACATTCGAACAGCCCGCGGCAGAATGTCATTTCTTCAGCGCTGAGACCCTCGCCATAGGAGATTGCGGTTAAGCCCTTGTTGACGAGGGCCGGCGTGTTTGGCATGGTGATGACAGCTTTGACACTGGGATCAATCCAGCGTTTGAGGTGTTCTGTACCTATGCCCGCCGCAATGGAGATGATGACCGTGTCCTTCGAAATTGAATCGCGGACTTCTGCCAGCATAGCCGCATATTGATAAGGCTTTATGGCTAGGAGCAGATAATCTGCGCCGCTCACACAATCATAGGGATTGTCAGGCAGTCCAAGACCAGGGTATTTTTCCCCCAGCGCCTGGCGTCGTTCAGGTTTACGATCATAAACCGACAACTCGGATGTCGTAAGCTTTTCTGCTTTAAGCACACTTTGCAGTAAAATTTTTCCCATGTTGCCGCAGCCAATCATAGCTAGCTTCATAATAGCGGAACGCAGGTCTGACCTTTGATCTCGTTATATCACGATCTCATGTCAAAGCCGCCGGCGTTCCTTCCTCCCTTCTGTCTATCCAATCAGATTCTTTGGGTAAAGGCGCTGCCTGTCCGGCGCTATTGTCCCCTATACAAATCTTTTTTGTAAGCATCTAACAATTCGTTGACAGGTCGTGGTCGACCAGCGCGAAGGCGCGAACCGGAGAACCATCGGCATCCTCAAGTTTTAGGGGCATTGCGCTGAAAAGAAAATGCTCAGGCAGCTGATCAAGGCCCTTCAGATTCTCAATAAGCACTTTGTCGCTGCCAAGCAGCTCTAGATGGACCTCAAAATTCACCGAGTCCATTGGATCAATGGAGATCGCGTCAACGCCAACACCTTTGAGCGGCAGTCCCGAAAGCCATTTTGCCGCTTCGGGGCTAAGTGTGGGAAACGCACCAAAATAGCTTTCAGATCCCCAAAATTGATCCCACCCCGTCCAGAGAATCAGAAATTCGGTTTCAGGTTTGATCAGAGACTCCAGGTGATGTTTCTCGATCCTTTGAAGACCTCTGGCATCCAACTTTGCAGCAGGTCCAAAAAAAGCAGACGCCGGAACCTGGTCCAAAGTCCATCCCTGAGCTATCATATGGGCTGGTGCATCCATGTGTGTCCCTGTATGTGAATACATATGAAGCTTTTTCTCCCGAAAACCATCCTTTTCCAGAGTATTCGCCACCTCGAGAACCGGAGGCTCAGTACCCGGAAAAACCGGCATACCTTCCTTGATCAGATGTGTCAAATCCACAATTTTCATGAGCATCCCCCAAATTCTATCGAGAAACACCGGCAGCGATAAGGATTTTATAAACTTAATGGCCATACGCTGTCGATAAAGTATACATACACATTATTCTACATAATATCACTTTCAGAGGCCCTTGAGAATGACCAAACTCAAAAGATCCTTTCAAAAACTCAAAATCCCATGCCGGGCACACAACAGTAAATGCCGCACCCATCTGAGATGGGTGCGGCATTTGCTGTCGATATTATTCTGCTTCTAGTTGTTGTAATACAAGCTCTCTGACGGATATTCCGGATCACAGGTCAAATCGATCCCGATCTTTCTGAAAGTCTGTTCGTCATTGACGCTGAGAATAGTCGTAGAGTGTGCCTGACAGCCTTTCATCATGGAGAGCTTGTCCAGGGCCACTTGCGCTGTTGGATTCGTCGCTGCGGAAATACTGAGGGCAATCAGAATTTCTTCGCAGTCCAGGAGTGTGTTGCGGCTTCCCAGCTTGTTGGCTTTCAGATCGACAATTGGTTCAAGAATGACCGGTGAGATAAGATGAATTTCATCTGAAATATTGGCCAAATACTTGATGCCGTTCAGAAGCGCCGCTGCCGAGCCGTCCATAAGATTGGAGGTTCTGCCGGTAACAATGGTGCCATCATGCAGTTCAATGGCTACAACCGGTGACAGCTCGTTCTTGCTGGACAGTTTTCTCAGCTTGGCAGAATACTCACGCGCCGGCATGACGACTTTTCGGTCTTCCTCTTTCAGATTGAGTTCTTCCATGATCAGCTTGACGCGATTGGAAACATCCTTTTCAACAAAGCCTTTTTTATACTCAGTGCTCGTCTTAAAGTATCTGCGGATGATTTCCTGGCGGGAAGCTTCCTTGACCACTTCATCATCAATGATTCCAAAGCCTACGCGGTTGACGCCCATATCCGTAGGGGATTTATATACAGCGGCTTCACCGGTGATTTTCTCAATGATCCGTCTTAAAACCGGGAACATTTCGATGTCTCGGTTGTAGTTGACCGTCACTTCGTTGTAGGCATCAAAGTGGAAGGAATCTATCATGTTGACATCTTTCAGATCCGCGGTAGCCGCTTCATAAGCAATGTTGACCGGGTGCTTCAGAGGCACGTTCCAGATTGGGAAGGTCTCGTATTTTGAGTAACCGACTGTGCGGCCAAGTTTGTGCTCATGGTAAAGCTGGCTCAGACAAGTCGCGAGCTTGCCGCTGCCAGGTCCTGGCGCAGTGACCAGTACGATTGGCTTAGTCGTGACGATATACGGGTTCTTGCCATAGCCTTCGTCGCTGACGATGGTGTCTACATCCGTTGGGTACCCCTTAGTGGCAGAGTGCTTGTAGACTTTAATGCCGCGTCTTTCGAGCCGATTTATGAAAAGCGTGGTGGCAGGCTGATTGTCGAAGCGCGTGATCACGACACTGTTCACGTCCAGTTCAAAAGCTCTGAGGTCGTCGATCAGCCTTAGGACATCCAGATCATAAGTAATGCCAAAGTCGCCCCGGATCTTGTTTCTTTCAATGTCCCCCGCATAGACACAAATGATGACCTCAATCTTGTCCTTCAGGTGATGCATCAGTTTGACTTTTGCATTTTCGTCGAAGCCGGGCAGTACGCGCTTTGCGTGAAAGTCCCCCAGGAGTTTGCCCCCGAATTCCAAATACAGCTTATCATAGTTGTTGACGCGCTCAAGAATAAACTTCGATTGTTCTTCGATGTACTTGTTGTGATCGAACCCGATTTTCAAGACAATACCCTCCCATTAATCCACTTGCTGTGCGATCCCGCTCCTCAATTAAAGTAATATTATCACACAGCAATAGTGGAATGTAAAGGGAATATCCCAGCCTCTGGAGGTTATCTCGAGTTATTTTTATCTGAACACTCTGCTTTATTTCAACAAGCCTTTAAGTTCTCCTGATGCTGCTCCAGCAGCTCACAAAAAACTTCGGAGTATCGTCGAGTTCCAAATACAGTGCCCATTGATATGAAGCACGCCTGAAGCGCGTCCAGTGCTGCAGCGATCTTCTCAGCAGAGAGGTTTTCCCCCATATGACCAATTCGGAAGATCCTGTTTTCAAGAAAATTGAAGCCTCCGCCAATAAGAACGCCGTGGACCGTCTTCATTTGATTAAACAGCGTCTTAAAGTCCACACCAGAAGGCAAAAGGACCGTCGTCACCGTATTCGACTCATGATCCAGGGCATAAAGCTCAAAACCGAGCTGTTCGAAAGTGCCGCGCACTGCCTCAGCAAAGATTTTATGACGCTCTGCCAGCGTCTCCACCTCAAGTCGCTCCACCGCTTTGTCCAGCGCTATAAGCATTTGAACCGGCTGTGTATAAGGAAATGATTTTTTCTCGTAGTAATCCAGCCAGATCGACAGGTTGGCATAATAGGAAGCAATAGGTGTTGTGCGCCCCTTGATGCGCTCCACAGCCCTTTGGCTTAGGGTCGCCGTGCTCAGTCCGGCTGGTCCGGAAAGCACCTTCTGGGACCCGCTGAGGACCACATCAAGCCCCCAGGCGTCCACATTCAGTTTTTCCCCGCCAAAGGACGAGACCGCGTCTACTATGGACAGGATGCCATGCCGGTTCAGTACTTTGCCGATGGTCTCAAGATCATTCGTAATCCCGGAAGGTGTCTCACAGTGCACTACAGTTGCCACTTTGAACGGCCCGTGGTCTATTATGAACCGGTCCAGCTTCGCCGGATCGAGTCCCCTGCGCAGATCCCCCTCATACATCACCGTCTGAGCGCCATACATCTTGGAAAAATCATTAAAGCCTCTTCCAAAGATGCCGTTGGAAATCGTAAGAACCCGGTCGCCCGGCTCAATCATTGATGCGCAGGCAGCTTCAAGTCCCAAAATACCTTCACCTGCCAGAATAAAGGTTGGGCCAGACGCGTTCATTTTTTTGGAGATGTCCTGACATAGTCTCCTGTAAAACACGAGAAAATCCGAATCCAAATCAGGATTTGTTTCATATTGGGACAACGCACCAAGGACATCCGGATGCATCTGCGTTGGACCCGGTGTCATAATCAGGTAAGGTTTTTCGTTTTTTCGCATGATCGTCACCTGCCCTATCTCATGAATTTTAAAGCGTTGCTTTTCAGCATTTTTGAAAACGGAATGGCAATGACCGCGCCCAGTCCAAGCTGTGTCAGATTGCCCGGAATAGATGTCACTGGCGCGATCCAATTACCATAAAGGATCCCCTCTGTTGCATAATAGCCCGCCAGCATCCAGATGCCGCCGAGTATAATCGCGGCGGGCGCTTTCCACCATGCGTTCTCAAAGCCTTCTGAAAAGCGTCCGATCAGATAGCCCATGACGCCCCTGACCACAAAAGTAAAGGGTGCCCACGCGACCCAGCCCGAAACCAGGTCAAACAAACCCATTCCAACCGCGCCTGCCATGGCGCCTTTCTTCTTCCCAAAGACGAGGGCGACAGTAAACAGTGCCACGTTGCCCATATGGACCAGGCCGCCATTCAGGGAGATGGGAAGTCTGATCTGAATCAGATAGGTGCTGACAAAGACGAGTGCGATCAATAATCCATTAAGTGTAACTTCTTTGGCGATGGACCTGGGTTTTTCCATTGTTCCCGAATGTCTCATTACGCCTTTTGAATCCATAGTGCCTTCTGCTGCCAATTGTGCTTGTACTTTGATTTCTGTCATTTTTACACCCCATTAGTATTAGTCTTGAATTTATTATACATACAAAAGGGGTTATGAGAAGCGTTTTGTCGATACAATTTAGCTTTTAGACACAGTGTATGCATACAATTTTGTGGTGTAAAGGGGTAAATAGGCGTCAGTTGCAGAAAAAAAAACTCGGGGTCAATAGGCACCAGCCACAGACACCGAGTTTCACTTTGGGGGCTATTTTGCAAATGCTCTACATCCTCTTTCTTAACATTATTCCAATTCACCAACAACCGATTCCACCGCGTCCACCAATACACCGCTGTGGATCAGGGATACCGACTGATCCATATCCGGATAAATGATCCGGTCACTCTCCATAAAGGTCACACTGGCGCGGATAGTTTCATAGGCCGCGCGGCTGCCTTTACCAAGGCGTTCTTTGTCTTTGAAGTCAACGGCTTGCGCCGCGCAGAGCCACTCAATGCCCAGGACATATTCCACGTGCCCCAATATTTCCCTCGCCTTTCTCGCCGCTATGGTACCCATGCTGACGTGGTCTTCCTGATTGGCAGAGGTCGGAATGGAGTCAACGCTGGCCGGATGGGCCAGGATCTTGTTCTCGGAGACGACTGCAGCTGCCGCGTACTGAGGCACCATAAAGCCGCAGTTAAGGCCGCCGTTTTTCACCAGGAACGCTGGCAGTCCACTCAAAGTCGGATTGACCAATCTTTCAATCCGGCGTTCGGAAACATTACCCAGCTCCGCTACAGCTATGCCAAGTGTATCCATGGCAATAGCAACTGGCTGGCCGTGGAAGTTGCCGCCTGAAATTACAGCTGCTTCGCCATCAGGGAAAATTAGCGGATTATCTGTCGCTGCATTGATCTCATTCTCAATGACCTGACGCACGTATTCATAGGCAGGTCTGCTGGCACCGTGGATCTGAGGCACACAGCGGAGCGTATAGCCATCCTGCATTCTCTGTTCGCCTTGAGAGGTGGTCAAGGTGCTCCCCTCCGAGAGTCTCAGAAGGTTTCGCGCGACAGCCTCCTGCCATTTCTGGTTGCGGGCTTGATGAACTCTCGGATCAAAGGCGTCCTTGATTCCTTCTAGGGCTTCAACCGTAAGTGTTGCCACAATATCCGCCGTCTTGAGAAGATTCAGGGCATCATAAACGGTCAAAGTCGCCACACCCATCATAGCGCAGGTGCCGTTGATCAAAGCCAAGCCTTCTTTAGCCTTGAGCACAACCGGCGTTATGCCTGCTTTAGCCATGGCTTCTGCCCCAGGCATGACAACCCCCTCATACTCCGCTTCACCCTCGCCTATCATGACGAGAACCAGATGAGCAAGGGGACAGAGATCCCCACTGGAGCCTACAGAGCCCTTTTCGCGAATGATTGGATGTACGCGTTTATTGACCATTTCAATCAGGGTTTCTACCGTAGACAGCCTGATCCCTGAAAATCCCTTGGCCAGGGCATTCGCCCTGAGTACCATGATAGAACGAACTATCTCCGTATCGAAAGGCCGTCCAATGCCGACCGCATCCGCATAAATCAGGTTTTTCTGAAGCTCATCCAGCTGATCCGCCGTAATGGCCACATCACTGAATTTACCAAAACCGGTGTTCAGACCATAAATGGCTTTACCTTCCGCTATAAATTTTTCCACACAAGCACGGGATTTATTGATTCTTTCTTTGGCATCTTCCGCAAGTACTGCCGGTTTGCCAAAGCGCGCAATATTTACAACGTCTTCAAGACTGACGTTATTGCCATCCAAGACTATATACTCTGCCACTTTTTTTCCTGCCTTTCTGATGAAACTTGGGGTTGACAGGCGCTAGCCGCTGACACCCAGTTTCTTGATTTTGATGAGTTGAAACTCAGGGTTGATAGGCGCTAGCCGCTGACACCCGGTTTCTTCCTGATGAAACTCGGTGTCTGACACCCAGTTCCTTGCTTCTAATAAAGCTGCTCCATATTAAAGCTGTAGCATCTGAGATAGAACTTCATCATGTCCTCAAGGGCCATCACCGGAACCGGACCTACGAGCTCGGTGTCCGCAATGAGAATTCCCCTGCTCTCCGTCTCTGATTTAATCGTCTCAAAGACCCGGTGAATAGGCGTCTTTTGATATTGCGTCAGGTTCATGGAGATTTGAACCATTTTCTTGTCCGGAATCTCAAGGGCAATCGCTCTGACATTCTGATAGCCGCCTGTCGCCGCACGTACTGCTTTGACAATCTGCTTGGCCGCCGCCAAATCATCCGTTCTGAGGTTGACATTAAAGGCCACCAGCGGGAACCTGACACCCGTCACAGTCGCGCCGCTCTTTGGCACAAATTCAAACGGACCTTCATCCGGACGCCACTCGTCCTTGGTCATTTTCTCAGGGAAGGATTCGTACTCACCCCGCCTTATGTCGACCAGGCTCTTGCGTTCGGGTTTAGTCGCAGCCTCTTCATAGTAATAGACCGGTACGCCTAGGCTTCCCAGAAAAGTGCCAAATGCACGTGCGACTTCAAGGGCCTCCTCCTGAGTGACATCCCTCGCCGGAATAAATGGTACGACATCCACCGCGCCCATTCTCGGATGGGCACCTGTATGCTTCGTCATATCGATCAGCTCGATTGCCTTCGCGGCGAGACGCTTAGTCCCTTCGAGCACTTCTTCAGGCTCCCCGCTATACGTAAAGACGGTCCGGTTGTGATCCTTGTCCGAGTTGACCTCGAGCAGACGGAGCACAGCACCCTCCATTAAAGCGGACTTCATTTCTTCAATTAAACCAATATTTCTGCCTTCGCTGACATTGACTTCTGCCAATAACACTTTCACGAGTGTTCCCTCCCGGTCTTTTATTATAATCTGCTGTTCAACTGGATAATATAATTCTTGAGGGCTTCAATCTGCCCGGCGTCTTTGATGAGCGGCATGTTGGCTTCCATGTTCATGATGCAGCCTTTCACGCCAATCTCAGAGAGCTGCAGGCCGATCAAAAGGTCTGAGCCAGCCGCCGGATTCGAGACATTTTTGATCTTTCTGCCAAGTTCCAGAACCTCAAGGGCCTTCTTCGCATTTTCATAAGGCGTCAGCGCCGCCTGAACCGCTGCGTCATTGATCGCTTTCGCTCTGGCCAGCTTTTCGTCATCTGTTTCTTTTGGCAATCCAAATGCCGCTTTGATCATGGCAAAAGCCGCCATGTCGTCCAGCGAGCCCTGCATCAGCCCGGGCGCCAGAACGTCACAGCGCTCTGCCACTTCCAGGTGGGCCTCTGCGCTAAGTCCGTAGTCCTTTTTCGTCGACAGTCTGGCCACCATGCCAATCAGCCCGGCCGCCATGGCTGCCGATATTGCTGACGCGGATCCGCCGCCTACGGTAACGTCCTGGGTGTCCAGGATTAAATCCAGTGCTTTATAATTGAATGTCTCTTTTTGAGTCATTGTGTCTCACCTTTCCGCAGCTTATCGACTGACTATCGGCTGCCCGTTTTTGATTACCATCTCCACGAGGTTGGCCCCCTGACGGTAGATAATATTTTCATACCGGTCCGTGCTCCAGACCTGTAAATCCGCGCGCTTGCCCACTTCAATACTGCCCCGGTCCTCCTGAAGCCCCAGTGCCAGTGCCCCGCCGATTGTCGCGGCCCGTATCGCTTCCTCCGGGGTCATGCCATGGCGTCTGCAGGCGAGGACCAGAATCCACGCCATGGATTCCACGTAATTCCCGGGATTAAGGTTCGTCGCGAGGGCGAGGGTCATACCTGCCTTCAGCATCAGCCCCGGCTGAGTGAGGACGGGATGCTGGACGTTGAAGTCCGTCCCCGGGAGCAGGACGCCGGGAATGCCGGCGGCCGCCATTTTTTCCATGATGTCATAGGTCGTGTAATTCAAGTGATCCGCAGAAAGCATGCCCATCTCAATGGCAAGCTCCGAACCGCCAATCAGCGAGTAGGCATCTGTGTGGATCTTAGGCTTCATGCCAAAATCCAGCGCCTTGGAGAGAATTTTCCCGGACTCCGCTGCGGTGTAGTAGCCGTCGTCACACCAGACATCACAGGCTGTGGCAAGGCCGGAACGACCCACTTCCGGAATCATTTCCGACATCAGAATGTCCATGTAAGCCTCTTTAGTCATGTCTGGCGGCCAGCCGTGAGCGCCCAGGAAGGTCGCGTGGAGATCGACGGGCTGCAGGGCTTTCAATTTCTGAATGACCCTGAGCTGCTTGAGCTCGTGTTCGGCGGTAAAGCCGTAACCGCTTTTGATTTCAGCTGTAGTTACGCCTGAAGACATGAGGTTTTTAAGCCGGTGTCCCGCACTTTCCACAAGGGCCTCCTCGGTCTCCGCTCTGGTCATTGCCATGGAGGCCGCCAGCCCTGTTGGAATGCCGCGTTTCTTCAGTGACTCAGCGTCCCCCCGTGGAAGCTTGGCCACATATTCATCCACACGGGAGCCGCCAAACACCAGGTGGGTGTGACAGTCGACGAATCCAGGCGCCAGGACTTTACCTGTCAGCGAAACTTCTTCAGGGTTGCTGAAATCAAGGCCGCTGGTGTGCCTGAACACCTCGAGGGCTTTCGCCCCTTGTCCGACACCGGCTATACGGTCGCCTGTGATGACGACCCAGCCATCGGCAAGGACCTCAAGGTGACTGGGATTGCTGCCGGCGCAGGTCAGCAGCTGTGCTGCGTCCTTCAGAATGAGGGTGGCTTTTTTAGCAGATTCAACCGGAGTGTTCATGTGAAACCATCCTTTTTTTGCTTGTGACTTTGTTTAATCAAAGAAACCGGCGATGCGTCGCACATCGCCGGTCGTGGTCAATGAACCGCTGAAATCAGCCTATCATTTTGGTGTTTGAAAGTTTTGACTATCTTGGAGGCATGCCGGTTGGGCCAAAGGTGACTTTGTCCGCAGGCTCCCACCAGAGCGGCACTTTAATGCTGTCTGTGGTCAGCTTGCCTTTGCCGTTGGCGACATCTTTAGCGGTCTCGTAGCCAGCTTGCGCGTGGCGGATGACGCCTATGCCGGAGTCGACGGTCAGAGACGCTTCAAGTCTGAGATCCGCTTCTTCTGTGCCGTCCGCGATCATGGTGACGCCGGTGTGAACCGCTTCGCCCATGGAGTAGTTCGCCTGGATGGCGATCAGGTCGCAGCCTGCCGCGCAGTTGAGGAGGCCGTTCAGGTATGGCCAGTCGGAGATCAGGTCGCCGCCGTCTTTCATGTTCTCAGATTCGAAGGTTGGATTCACAATGGAACCGGAGTCGAGGTTGTCGCGGGAGAACGCTACCGGACCCTTGATTTCACCTTTTTTAATAAGGTCGTTGACAGCGAGGCCAAAGCGCTTACGCTGTCCGAAGCCCATGTAGCAGATTCTCGCAGGGAGTGCCTCAATTGGAAGGTGCTTTCTGGCAAGCTTGATCCAGCGCTCTACGAGCGGATCGCCGGCACAGATTTCAAGAGCGAGATCGTCGAGTCGGGCGAGGTCGGAGGCTTCACCGGAGATGCAAGTCCAGCGGAACGGTCCGCGGCCTTCGCAGAAGAGCGGACGAATGTAGGCGGCGACAAATCCAAGGATCTGCTTCGCTTCTTCAGGCGGCATGCCCGCGTCCATACACTCTTTGCGGATGCTGGTGCCGTACTCGAAGACTTCAGCGCCCTTCTTGGAGAACGCGATCATGGCGCGCAGCTGACTGATCATAGTGGCGCGGGCGTCTTCAAGGTAAGCTTTTCTGTCGCGGGCACGGTATTCGTCAGCCTGCTCGCCTGTATAACCGGATGGAATGTAGGAAATTGGGTCATGGCATGGGCACATTTCGCTGACAATGTCAGGCTGGAAGCCTTTTTCGTAAGCTTCCCAATAGATGTCAGCAGCGTTGCCTACGATCCCGATTGAAAGCGGTTTCTTGGCTGCGGCATGCTCTTCAGCAATTTTTCTGGCTTCATCAAAGGAATGGACGTATTGGTCCAGATAGTTCTTTTCAATTCTGCGCTTGAGGACACGCTCGTCCGCGTCGACGATGATTGCAACGCCGCCATGCATTTTCATAGCCCAGCTCTGGTTGCCGCCCATGCCGCCTGCGCCGGCTGTCAGATAGATTTTGCCGCCGAGGTCGTTGTCAAAACGTTTGATTGCAATGGCGGAAAGGGTCTCAAAAGTGCCCTGGATAACGCCCTGTGTGCCAATATATTCCCATGGCGCCGCAGTATACTGAGCGAACATGGTAAGGTTTTTGTCTTGAAGGTCATAGAACACTTCCCAGGTTGCCTTCATGATATTGGTGGTCGCCATGACAACGCGAGGCGCCAGCTTGTGGGTCTTGAAGATCGCCACAGGCATGCCGGACTGAATGACGAGGGTCTCGTTATCCTCAAGTTCCTTCAGGGACTTGACGATTGCATGGTAGGATTCCCAGTTGCGCGCACATTTGCCATTGCCGCCGTAGATGACGAGAAGCTCAGGGATCTCAGCGTTCTCCATATTGTTTTCCAGCATTCTGAGTATGGTTTCCTGCTTCCAGCCTTTGCAGCGTAAGGTGTCACCGCGCTGTGCCTTAACCGAATAAAGAATCTCTGCGTTTGCCACTTTAACGTCCTCCTTATAATCATGAAAGTGTAAGTTGTTGCTCACTGTTCATATAAGCAAGTCGTGTGCCAACTTGCCGAAAGTTCTGAATTTTCTCTGCAGCCATTGGAATTAGAGGTTTTTGTGAAATGGGTGATTTAAGATAATACTAAGGGTGTCTATTTTTTATACAGTTCAACACAAGAAATGAGTGAAATTGGGTGTAAAATATTTTACATAGTTGTATATATTTTATACATCGGTGAAACTGGGTGTCAGACACCGAGTTTCTTCTTCGATGGTGAAACTGGGTGTCAGACACCCAGTTTCCCTCTCGGTGTCAGACACCTTTTTCCACTTCCTATCTCGGCGGCATTCCGGATGGACCAAAGGTCACCTTATCCGCAGGCTCCCACCAGAGCGGCACTTTAATGCTGTCGGTAGTCAGCTTTCCTTTGCCGTTGCAAACGTCCTTAGCCGCCTGATAACCCGCCTGTGCGTGACGAATGACGCCTATGCCTGAGTCGACTGTCAGGGATGCCTCAAGGCGAAGGTCTGCCTCTTCCGTGCCGTCCGCGATCATGGTGACGCCGGTGTGAACCGCTTCACCCATGGAGTAGTTCGCCTGGATGGCGATCAGGTCGCAGCCCGCCGCGCAGTTGAGGAGGCCGTTCAGGTATGGCCAGTCAGAGATCAGGTCGCCGCCGTCCAGCATATTTTCAGACTCAAAGGTAGGATTGACAATGGAGCCAGAGTCGAGGTTGTCTCTGGAAAACGCCACAGGACCCTTGACTTCGCCTTTTTTGATAAGGTCGTTGACCGCGAGGCCAAAGCGCTTACGCTGGCCAAAGCCCATGTAGCAGATTCTTGCAGGGAGCGCCTCAATAGGCAGATTCTTTCTGGCAAGCTTGATCCAGCGCTCTACGAGGGGATCGCCGGCGCAGATTTCAAGGGCAAGGTCGTCGAGACGGGCGAGGTCGGAGGCTTCTCCGGAGGTGCAGATCCATCGGAACGGACCGCGGCCTTCGCAGAAGAGCGGGCGAATGTATTCAGAGACAAAGCCCGGAATCTGCTTCGCTTCTTCCGGCGGCATGCCTGCATCCATACACTCTTTGCGGATGCTCGTGCCATACTCAAAGACCTCAACGCCTTTCTTGGAGAAGGCAATCATGGCGCGCAGCTGCTTCTGCATGGACTCCCGGGCGTCAGTCAGGTAAGCCTTTCTGTCGCGGGCACGATACTCGTCCGCCTGCTCACCCGTGTAACCGGCCGGGATATAGGAAATCGGATCATGGCACGGGCACATTTCGCTGACAATGTCCGGCTGGAAGCCCTTATCATAAGCCTCCCAGAAGATCTCCGCCGCGTTGCCCACGACGCCTATAGATAACGGCTTTTTAGCCGCGGCATGCTCTTCTGCAATTTTTCTAGCCTCATCAAAAGAATGTACCATCATGTCCATGTAGTTCTTGTCTATTCTGCGCTGAATGACGCGCTCGTCCGCGTCGACAATGATCGCGACGCCGCCGTGCATCTTCATGGCCCAGCTCTGGTTGCCGCCCATGCCGCCCGCGCCGGCTGTCAGATAAATCCTTCCGGCAAGGTCATTGTCGAAACGCTTAATAGCAATGGCAGACAAGGTCTCAAAGGTCCCCTGAATAACCCCTTGTGTGCCGATGTATTCCCAAGGCGCCGCCGTATAGTTGGCAAACATGGTGAGGTTTTTGTCCTGTAGATCGTAAAAAGTCTCCCAAGTGGCTTTCATGATATTGGTGGTCGCCATGACGACGCGCGGCGCGAGTTTGTGGGTCTTAAAAATCGCAACCGGCATGCCGGACTGAACGACTAAAGTTTCATTGTCCTCCAGCTCTTTGAGAGACTGGACGATCGCATGATAGGACTCCCAGTTTCGGGCGCACTTGCCGTTTCCGCCGTAAATGACGAGAAGCTCAGGAATTTCCGCGTTCTCCATGTTGTTTTCCAGCATCCTGAGGATCGTTTCCTGCTTCCAGCCTTTGCAGCGAAGGGTATCTCCGCGCTGAGCCTTAACCGAGTAAAGAATTTCTGCGTTTGCCACTGATGGTTCCTCCTTTTATTGGGTGTTTCATGGATTTTTGTTTCTTGCCAAACTATATAAGCAAGTGGCGTGCCAAGTTTAGCGACCATCGGCAAATATCTTTGAAAGCGTTGGAAATGCTGGATATAAATTTTACAACGCCAACAGAATAACACACCCCCAAAAAAACGAAAGACAGCAGCATGTATAAATTTCATACACGTTGCTGTCTTTACGCCTTAAACTCTGAGTGTATAATATTTTACACCCTGTATAAAAACTTCACGGGTGTCAGGACGTCACTTTTTCAATCCCCAGCCGCTTCATTTTGTAAAGCAGGCTCTGGCGGATGATCCCAAGCTCCCGGGAGGTGGAGGAAATGTTGTAGCCGTTGCGGCCGAGCGCTTCCAAAATAATTTCCCGCTCGAAATGATCCATGCGGTCATTGAGCCCTTCCCGTTTGACCTGCTTTGGCCGCTCCGCCTTGGGGTCAATTTTGAGCGAGGCCTTCAGATAAGAGGGCAGATGTGTTCCCTCCAGCACCCGGTTTTGCTCATCGTTATGGACCATCAGGTTTTCTATGACGTGTTCCAGCTCCCTGACGTTGCCCGGCCATTCATAGTTTTCAAATGCCCGTTCGAGAACCTCGGAAAGCTGCTCCACATGGGTATTGAGCATGTGATTGTACTTTTGAATGAAGAAGCGGGTCAGACACCGGACATCCTCCGGGCGTTCCCTGAGGGGTGAAATGTAAAGGCTCAGGCCCCCAATCCTGTAATACAGGTCTTGTCTCAGCTTGCCCTCGCTGATCAATTTCATGGGATCCTCGTTCATAGCGCAGACGACGCGGCACTTGACGGGAACAAACTCAGATCCTCCTACCCGGTTGACCTTGCGCTCCTGTAAAACCCGCAGCAGCTTGGTCTGCATGGACACCGGCATGGAGTTGAGCTCATCCAGAAAGAGCGTTCCGCTCCTGGCGTCCTCGAAAAGCCCGCTTCGGTCCATTGCGCCGGTGTAGGCGCCTTTGACCGTACCAAACAGAATGCCCTCCAGAAGGTTTTCAGGAATCGCGGCGCAGTTGATGCCTATGAAGGGCTCTTTGTGCTTCTTCCCGTGGTTGTGAATGCTCTGGGCAAACACTTCTTTGCCGGTGCCGGTTTCCCCGACAATCAAGACGTTGTTGTCGAGCCAGGCGATCTTCTGGGCTTCCTTGATGAGCTGCCGGGTGGCCTCGCTGTCACCAATGAGGTTGGTAAAATTGTACCGCGTGCCATTGCCTGCGTCCTCCACCGGCTCCTGATGGTCTGGGTCCAGGCTCAGGAAGCGGCGCTTGAGCTCGATGGCCTCTTCCAAGAGGGAGTGCAGCTTGGTTTCATTCTTGCTGATCGAAAAGACACCGATAGCCTCTCCGTTTCGAAGCACAGGGTAGGTGCTGTAGGACACATATTTGGGGATGCCGTTGTTGACGGCATGGGCTTCGTAGCGGTTTTCAATCGCCTTGCCGCTGGTCAGGACTTTACGGTGCTCTGACTCGTTGTCAGGATCGTAACCATAGGCTTCCCAGAGGGGTTTGCCTATGATGTCCTCGCCATGAAGCTCTTCCAGCTTTTCCTGGGCGTGATTGTAGACGATCAGCCGGCCATCGGCATCACTCATGACGACGCCGTCTGAAATTGAGTCAAGTATTTTCTGAAACGCGAAGAGCAGCATTTCAGGGTCTGCTTTAGCATAGACAGCCATGACTGAAGGCCTCCTTAAGTGCGAAGAGTGGTGCCAGGAGGAACATGGAAATGGTGCCGGGCGCCTTTTCCTCCTGGTTATGAAACGTCAGCGAATTTCTTCAGTTACCGGGGATCTTCAATCCTGCCAAATCTCAGAATTTTTTCGTGAAAGGTTACGGACAGGTCCTCTTCCAGGGTCTTCAGGAAGGAAAGGTCCTGGGCTGTGGCCAGAACAATGGCATAGCCCTCGTTGGCATAGCGGGCGGTGCGGCCGACACGGTGAACGTACTCCTCGGTCTTCTTTGGCACATCCGCGCTGACGACGACATTGAGCCCAGCTATATCCAGCCCCCGCGCCGCGAGGTCCGACGCGATCAGCACCTGGTAGCGGCCGGATCTGAAGCCTTCCATGGCATCCTTTCGGTCCTGTCGCTCAGAAGCGCCGTATATGGCCTTGGCGCTGACCTTGTGATGAATCAGGAATTTTTCCATGTTCTGAATATGGTCATTCTTATTGAGGAACACCAGAATTTTCTCCGGCTTCAGCGCGCTGGCGATCTTTCTGACAGCGTCGGCTTTATCCCTGAGATCGCATTCCACGTAGAGGTGCGTGATGTTTGGATTGACCAGCGTCCCTTCCAGCCGGATGACCTGGGGTGTTTTCATCATTTCTGTGAGCACGGTCTCGGCCTGTGGGGTTATAGAGGCTGAAAACGCCATGAGCTGACGGTCACGCAGCGTCGCCTTGATCACGGTCCGGCAGTCCGCCAGCTTGGTGTCGTCCATCAGCCGGTCCGCCTCGTCGAGAACGATGGTTTTAACCTCATGCATCTTAAGCTTTTTCATGGCAATCAGCTCGGTCATTCTCCCCGGCGAACCCACCACGATCTGCGGCTTGCTCTTCAAGGCTTCCACCTGCCGCTTCAGGCTGGTTTCACCAATAAGCACCTGACACTGAAGCGCCAGCCCCGCATTTTGAGCGAGTTTCTTGACCTCGTTGGCGATTTGAACGCTGAGCTCATGGGTCGGACTGAGCACGACCGCTTGAAGCGCTTTGGAAGTCACATCAATAGATTCAAAAATGGGCAGCAGATAGGCCAGCGTCTTGCCGGAACCGGTGACAGACTGAGCAATGACGTCCTGACGGGCCAGCCCTGTAGGGATCACCGCGCCCTGAATCTCTGTAGGGGTGACGATACCGGCTTTCGACAGGCCTGTGATTAAGGCGTCTGAGATGCCGAGTTCTTTAAATGTTTTCATGGAATCCTCCTGATGGGCCTTTAAAAGGCCGTTCCTCTAAATTTAAGTGTATAAAGATTATACACACTTTAACACATGTTGTCTTCTAAATCTACGTTTGAATTATTACAGATGCTTCCCGCAACCCTTTTGAAACCCTTTTCAAGACGTTTGCCGATGGTCGATAATATTACAATTTCATTACCGCCCCGTCACCAAGTTGAAAGTTGTCCGCGTCACCAAGTTAAAGTTCTGGAACCGTTGGCGGATGAGTTTCGTCTAAACCATTGAACGCCAGATCCATTGGCAGATAGCTCCACGGAGGTGAATAGAATGACAAAATTAAAAACTATCATGACGCTGACAGGACTTGCGCTGCTGATCCTTGTGATGGTCCTCGTCAGCGGATGCACTGGACAAAAGACAGATCCAAACGGAACCATAGAGCCTTCCGAAACCACAAATGGTTTTGTGCCTCTGGCAGAAGTACCGGAGGACTACCCTTTTGAAACCGCTGTGGAACGCGGTGACGTCGTCAATCTACACGGCGAGCTGACCAATACAGAAGCTTATGAAAAGTTTAAGAGCACCCTGGAAAAGGGCGAACCGACCTTCATGCGCTTTGTGGCATTTACCATTGAAGGCGACCCCATTCTTATGGATGTCAATTATGACGGAACTGTATTTCATCTCACCCAGGATGTGAGCCGCGATGCTTTCTCGGGCGGCATAGACAAGGTCATGAGCTATACTTATGACGCTTATGAGATCCTGGCGGATGGACGGATCAGAGTTTTCGATGCGGCTGCAGAGCAGCCTGTTCCACAGACTGAGACCCCGGAAGAGGTGATCTTGCCGATTGGAATGTAATTATCAGATTGAGGTCTTTTAAGACAGACTGTCATCAAAGGAAGTTATAAGGGTACTAATGTAGCGAGTCATGGAACAATCTCCAATTAAACAGTTAAGCACTCCATCAACCCAAAAAAGGATGTGAGCCAAGTGAAAAAAATGCTATCCATTTTGATGCTGGTCGTGCTGGCATTAACAGCCGCTGTGCCGGCTATGGCCGAAACGACCGCCGGAGACGGATCGATTGCGCTCTATATAGGCAGCCCGCTGACGCTCTCAAACGGTGTCGTCAGCCCACTGGATCCGGATAATCCTAACGTGGCAGCCATTGTCCACAAAGACAGGACACTGGTTCCAGCACGTGCCGTGGCGGAGCACTTTGGCGCCAAAGTCAGCTACGACGCGCCTAAACAAGCCGCTGTGATCGAATACGGCGGCAAAATGTTCATCTTCTACTTCAACAAAAACTATTACGACCTGATCGTAACCGGTCAGCCGGCTAAACGCGTCACCTTCGATACCGAGACCCTCGTGATCGAAAACCGTTCCATGCTGCCGCTGCGCGTCATCTGTGAAGATGTACTCGGCAAAGCAGTCAGCTACGACAGCAACGTGGTCCTCATTGGCGACAAACTCGTCAATCTCGCGGCAGATCAAACGCTGCGGGAAAGTATCCGCGCCAAAATTGGTCAAGCTGTCAAAGTGTCCTCACTCTGGCAGTTGAAGACGCTGCTTTCCAGCAGCATTAACCAGTATGGCTACAGCGGCGGCTTGAAAGATGCCGTTCCTGAAACTGCCGCTCCTGCAGCTGAGTCGCCTGCTGAAGCCCCAGCACCATCCGCGCCTGCAGAGGATTCGGCCTCCGGTGGCGGCGACAGGGACTTCTCCAGCACCAACGAGCAGGTCGAGGGCATTGAAGAAGCTGACGTCGTAAAAACCGACGGCAAATTCATCTATGTCGCGTCCGGCAACGTCGTCAGCATAGTCCGCGCTGATGGCAGCGACATGAAACTCACCGATACCATTCGCATGCCAATAGATGAAAAATATGGCCAGGGCATTCACATTTCTGAGCTCTATATTGACAGCGGCCGTCTCGTGATCCTGGGCTCAAGGAGCCTCCCGCAAGTTCGGCCTGTGGATCTTCCATTGATGGAGTCCGGTACGGTGACAGAACCTGCCCCAATGCCTGCTATGGATGGCGACACCAGAATCGGCATCATGCCGCCTTACTACAGCAAGAGTTTTGTCTATACCGGTGTCTATACTATCAGCGACACAGGCAAAGCGGAACTCCTGAAGGAATTTGAGCTTGAAGGCAATTTGCTCTCCAGCCGCAAAAAAGACGACACTGTTTACTTGGCCGTCAACAAATATAACTACTACTATATTATGGAGGATGTCCTCCCAATCCTTCGAGATACCGTGAAGAGCGATGCATACAAACCACTCAGCATCAACCAGATCATGTACTATCCGGGCAACACGACACCGGAATATCTGATGGTGGCTGCAATAGACATTCGCGATGAAGGCACCCCTTCCACCGTGGAAGCTATTCTCGGAAGCGGCACTCAGATTTATATGAATGATCAGGCACTGTATATCGCGCGTCAGGATTACAGCGACATGTCCGGCTCCACCACCAGCCTTTCCAAGTTCAGCATAGACGGACTCAAGATTGGCTTCGCAGGCGGCGGCAAAGTCAAAGGCACGCTGCTCAACCAGTTTTCCATGGATGAACACAACGGTTACCTGCGCTTGGCGACAACGCGCTGGGCTATGGAAACCACCAATGCAGTCTATGTCCTCGACGATCAGCTTAACGTCGTTGGCGCCGTCGAAAATATGGCACCGGGTGAAACCATCTACTCCGCAAGATTCATGGGCGACAAGGGTTACGTGGTCACCTTCAGACAGATTGACCCGCTCTTCGTCCTCGATCTGTCTAATCCAAAAGCGCCTAGAATTACCGGGGAACTTAAGGTTCCGGGCTTCTCCAACTATCTCCACCCGGTTGAAGAAGACTTGATCCTTGGCATTGGCCAGGGCACTCAAGACATTTACACCAGAGACTCCAACGGTGAAGAAATCGTCGTTGGCACCCGCACCGCAGGTATTAAATTCTCACTCTTTGATGTCTCTGACATGGGTAAGCCTAAAGAAATCCAAACACTGACACTGGGCGGTTCCGGCAGCTATGCCGAAATGCTCTACAACCACAAAGCGATTATGTTCGATCTCAAAAACCAAATGATTGCTTTTGATGGTACTATTTCAGATCAGGACAGCCCAGACAAGACCAGAGTGGATTATTTCAACGGCGCAGTGGTCATGACCTATGACGCCCAGGATGGATTCGATGTCAAAGGCCAAATCGAAAGCCTGCCTGCGCTCTCCTCCCCTGACAACATCTACTATTATTCATGGGTTCGCCGCCTCTGCTACATTGGCGACACCCTCTACTATGTTCAGGACGGCCGCATTCGCGCTTTCGACAAAACCACCCTTGAATCCGAGGGAAGTATTACAATTTATTGACAAAGCTCTGGCACCAAAGTGAACTTGGTGTCAGACACCAATCTAAACTGAGTGTCAGACACCAATCTAAACTGAGTGTCAGACACCAATCTAAACTGAGTGTCAGACACCAATCTAAACTGAGTGTCAGACACCGACCTAAACTGAGTGTCAGACACCGACCTAAACTGAGTGTCAGACACCGACCTAAACTGAGTGTCAGACACCAAATTGAAAAAGGCGGCAGGGACAAAAGTTCGATTTGTCCCTGCCGCCTTTTATGGTGCCATAATTTTCGTTCACTTCCACCGCTCAAGAAACCGCCCCATCCTGCAGGCGACCTCAATCCGTTTATTCTGGAAGCCGTGATCACTTTCCAGCAGATGCGCTTCCAGCAGCACGCCGGAAGCCTCCAGCGCTGCCCTCAGAGGCTCGTAGTGCACCGCCGGCGGCCCGTCCACATCCCGTGAGCCCGCCATTAGCAGAACAGGACGGTTCTTAAGACGACCGGCCTTGCCGCTTATATCCCAGTCCCCTTGGTGATCCAGCACTTCTTGAGTCAGTGCCTCCACAGATCCGCCGATGGTCGGGATCACGCAAGCAGCAAACATCGACTTCATCTCGCCTTCCGCCACCGTATCCTTCTGAATCAGCTCACCCATTCTCCCCAAATCATAGACCGACAAGGCTATGCACCCTTTAATCTCAGGATCCTCCTGAGCGGCCAAAATCGCTGCAAATCCGCCGAAGCTGTTGCCCCCAATAAAAAGGTTCTGAGGATTCACCCCGAACGCCTGAATGGCGGCTTCAGAGCGAAGATAAGCAATGGCGGCCCGGATGTCCTCAAGCGCATTCTCAAACGTAAACACCCCATCACTGCCCCAGGTGCCCCGGTAGTGGAAGATCATGACATTCCATCCCAGCCGCCTGACGGCATGGGCCAGATCAAAGTTTCGCTCGTTGCCCGGGAATCCATGAAGCAGCAGCAGCGTAGGCCTCGACCCACTCCCGCCGCCTGCCGAAAACATGACCCCGAAGCGCCTTTCCCCATCCAGCTCCAGGATCAGCTGATGCAGATCCTGTGCAGGCTCCAGCGCCTCCGAAGGATCCCGCAGCATCCGGGCACATGGATCCTGGTCCAACGTGACTTCAGATAGTTTTTCAACCCCATCCATTCCATCCTTATAGAACGCCCCGTCACTTCCGTCCTGCCAGAGTTCAAACCGCCGCACGCGTACGCCATCGCGTTCGATGTCTTCCAGAAACATCTCCAGCGGGCGGACCCAGAGACCATACTCGCCGTAGAGTGCTTGATAGATGACCATCGGCAAACCGTTTTCTGAATGCCTCGCGACCTCCAGCACTTTATAGAATTTCCCCTTGAAGTGACGATAGATCCCACCTGGTACTACTAGCTCCTGACCGATTAGCTTCTCCTCAATCACGACGCGCCGCCCCCTTACAAACACTCTTATAAACCTTCCGAAAAGGTCTAAACACCAGAAACTCGCTCATAATTCACATACTGATAAACCAGATCCTCCTGGCTGTAACGCCTTGACGTCCACACGGTTGCCCAGTCAGGATCTTCATCCAGATTGGGAATCAGAGTATCCGCGTCAAAGCGCCGGAACACTTTAGTAATAAGGGCATGAGCGCACCATGGCAGACACTGCCTGGCCAGCTCCCCTCCGCCTATCAAAAAAGGCCTGAGATCACCGCCGCTGTCCGCCACCAGCCCGTCCACCAAGGACTTGAGCGCATCGAGATCATGTACCACCGTCACACCCTCCCGCCGGTAAGCCCGGTCCCGGGTGACCACAATATTGACGCGGTTGGGCAGCGGACGCTGCTCAGGAAGTGACTCGAAGGTCTTGCGACCCATGATGATCAGATTAGACTGCGTCATCCTTCGGAAACGTCTCAGGTCAGCGTGAATCTTGAACAGCATATCGCCATCATAGCCAATATTCCAGTCGAGATCCACAGCAAAAATCATAGTCCACGCAGTCATCAGGATACCACCTTTCTAAAGTCAGGCTTCAATTCTATCAGCAACAGGCTCGCCAGCATCAGCACCGCCCCGGCATAGCCCCTGAGAGACAGGATTTCGCCAAGAAAAATATAAGCAATAAGTACCGAAAACAGCGGCTCAAAGGTGAAGATCAATCCCGTATGAGTTGCCGTGGTGTACTTCTGCGCGACAGTCTGAGTGACAAAGGCAATCGCTGTCGAAAAGACGCTGAGTCCCAGGACGACCATCCAATTCGAAACAGACACCGGAAGGGTTGGCGTCTCAAGCATAAAACTGAAGACCACAGCGTAAACACCAACGAATCCCAGCTGAATCACGCCCAGCGCAACCGAGTCCACGTCTCGTGTCAGCCGTTCCGTCACCAGGATGTGGACAGCAAACGCTACAGAGCACAGAATACATAATATATCCCCTAAATTAAAAGTAAGTGAGGTGCCCGCGATCAATAGCCAAACGCCCGCGAGCGCCATCAGAATGCTTATTACGGTCAGCTTATCCTGCTTGATCTTAAAGACCGCGAAGTTGATCATGGGTACGATGATCCCCGAAAGACAGGTCAGAAATCCGGCATTGGACACCGTCGTATGCCTGACCCCAAACGTCGCGAAAATGAAAACACAAAAGAGGATGACCGACAGCATTGCTGCGCGCTTCACGGTTATAAGATCAACCGCCGCCAGTCGCCTTCGAAAGATCACAGCCGTCAGCGCGAACGCAATGACAAAGCGCAGGGCAATCAGATTAAATTCGCTTAAATCACCAAGGCCAACCTTAGTCAATAAATTTGAGGTCCCCCAGAACATGACCACCATAATTAAGGCCAAATCAGCCTTTCTTTGAAGTTTCATTGAAATCACCCCTAAATATCTAAAACAGCGACCCTACTTCAAAATCACCACGGTCACGCCTTCGTTACCGTAAATTCTTCTCTCAAACTTCTCCAAATCCTTACAGATGGCCAGTGCCTCTTTCTTTTTCCAGGACCAGGCACTTCCACTAAACCAAAAGCGCACCAGCCCTCGCATTTGATCCTCGTCCAAGGTCTTTTGAACCGCGCCTCTGATGGCACCGCCCACCCCGCTGGAACCGTAGCCGTGAATGACAACCACCGCCTTGACACCCTGTCGTTTCGCGGTCACAAGGCCATCCTTGAGCCGCCGGACTGCCGTTGCCACCTCCGGCATGCCGCGTTCCAAATTCAGTTCGTTCACTTTTTGCACAACCCACACTCCCAGCGGCTATCTCAAAACGAAACATAGCACCTTCATAAAAACCATAAAAACCATATTTCAAGGCAACACTGACCAAACTTCTAATTCCATTCTACCTTTTCATTCCCAAATTCATAGGTTTATTAACATACCTCCGACGAAAAACATAATAAACCCTATAATAGAAAAAGAAAGCCGCTGCCCCCTCGCATCCTTTTGGGATTCGAAGCCTCAGCGGCTTTTTTGCGCCTTCACGGCTCACTGGCCGAACATTTCGCTCACACCCGGCCTTCAATTCAAAACAGCTTCTTCTTCCACATTACAAAAGTCGACAGCACAGCCAGGCCTACGGTCATCATTATGATCACCACAAACGCCCAGGCGTTTCCTTCAAGCGGCACCGGCACGTTCATGCCGAAAAAGCTCGCGATCATGGTCGGAATAGCCATAACAATAGTGATAGATGTCAACAGCTTCATGACTATGTTGAGATTGTTCGAAATGACCGACGCGAAGGCGTCCATGGTCCCGCTCAAAATATTGCTGTAGATGGTTGCCATCTCAATGGCCTGCTTATTCTCAATGATAACGTCTTCCAGGAGATCCTCATCCTCAGGATACTTCTTGATGGCGTCCAGCCTCAGCATCCGCTCCAGCACAACCTCATTTGCCCTCAGGGACGTCGAAAAGTATACCAGGCTCTTTTCCAGCTCAAGCAGCTGAATCAGCTCCTTGTTCTTCATGGATTTGTGAAGCTCCCGCTCAATCTGACTGCTCCTTCGGTCGATCTGCTTCAGGAACATCAGATAATAGGACGCATTTTTATACAAAACTTGAAGAATAAAACGCGTTTTCTTAAACGTGTAAAAACTGCGAATGCTCCCGCCCGCAAAATCCTTGATCAGCGGCACATCCTGCGTACACACGGTGATAATCGAATCCCCAGCCAGGATGATGCCCAGCGGCAGCGTATTGTAGTATTTGTTGTTCTCCGACGGCTCGATCATAGGCACGTCCACCAGTATCAGAGTCGAGCCCGGCTCAATCTCGATCCTCGCCCGTTCCTCTTCGTCCAGCGCCGCCCTCAGGTGCGTCGGGTCCATGTCCGGAAAATTTCTGCAGATATCCTGCAGTTCCTGCTCTGTGGGCGCCGTCATGTGGATCCAGCAGCCGTCCCCGTTCATCTCAACCGTTTCAAGCTTTTCGCCGATGGTTTTAAAAATTTGAATCATCGCATTCGCTCCTTCTCGGCGTCCTGCGCTTGGCAAAGCCAAGCCAAAAGTCGAGCGCGATGATCATTTACCGGATCCTGCGTCAACATCCGCCTGGAATTACCCTGTGCAGAGCCGCCATTCATATTTTGTTTTCGGCATTCTACTCGGTCCAGCGTCCATGACGCTTCACACTCCTTTTCGTCTTTTCGAATGAGGTGATGGTGTACTCCTTTCCTATCGTACCCTTTTGGGGCCAGCAGTTCAAGACATTTTAAAAGCGGATTATATTACCGTCCGCGTCCCCAGAATACGCGAAGGCTAACAGACGTGCACAAAGAAAAATGAGCTCGATTGAAGAGAGCTTGTTCTCTGAAGCTCGAGCTCATTTTTCTTTGTATAGGGCGCAGCCCGTGACCGAAGCGCAGCCATAAATCTCGCGCAGCGGGGTTTATGGCGTAGCGAGTTGCACGCCTTATAGAAACATCAACACGAATAAAAAGCCCCCTGGAATAAAGCTTTCCGCTCATTCCAAAGGGCTGATCCACTCATGTGATTAAAACGGCTACAGATAATTCTTTCTGTAATAAATCTCTTCCATTTCGTAACGCAGGCGCTTTGTCACCAAACGCCGTTCTTCAGGGCTCAGATCCAGTTTTTCTGTTGAAAACAGATAGTTGTCCAGATCAAACTTCCTGAGCAGCATCTTGGTGTGGAAGATATTTTCCTGATAGACGTTGGTGTCTATGGCATTATATCGATCCAAAACATCCGGCGAGATATAGTCCTGAATAGAGGTGATCTTATGATCGATGTAAAACTTCTGACCATTTGTGTCTCTGGTAAAACCGCGAACGCGGTAGTCCAGATTGATGATGTCCGAGTCAAAGGACTCAATCAGATAATTGAGCGCCTTCAGCGGCGAAATTTCGCCACAAGTCGAGACATCTATGTCCACGCGAAAGGTCGAGATGCCATCCTGGGGATGACTTTCCGGATAGGTGTGAACGGTAATATGACTCTTGTCCAGGTGACCGACGACAGAATCCTTATACACCAGCTGCCCCAAATTACAGGAGGCGTCGAGTTCACTGACCCGGACCGGCGTTTCCGAAATCAGAATAGTGACACTGGCCCCTTCCGGATCATAGTCCTGCTTCGCGATATTCAGAATGCAGGCCCCAATCATTTCGGTGACCTCTGTCAAAATTTTCGTCAAACGTCTGGCGTTGTATTGTTCATCGATATAATCGATGTATTTTTTTTGGTCATCCCTGCTGTGCGTGTAACAAATATCAAAGATGTTGAAGCTCAACGTCTTTGTCAGATTGTTAAACCCATACAGTTTGAGTTTTTCATTCAACGATTCGACCCCCTTCTGTGAAACCTCTTACAATCTCATATTACATCATAAAAGGACACAAAGATCAAATTATTTGTTGAACCTTATGAAAAAAACTCAAGACCTTAGTCCGCCGCGCTGTCAATCTCGCTTTCAACTACGCCGACAACCGTTCTCCAGCCCCGCTGCAGTCAGCATTCCCAGCCCCGCTCAAGAACTCCTGTTTTAAGCGACCGTTCCCCGCTTCGAGGAATAATTTTCATACAGTTTTTCATCCATAATCCTGACGAGAGTTTCCACGACTCTAAAGACTTCCGTAAAGGACGTGTACAGCGCGATAGGCGCCAGGCGGATGACATTTGGCGCCCTGAAGTCCGGCATGACCCCGTTGTCTTTTAGTGCCTGGTTGATCCGCACCGCATCTGAATGCTCCAGCGCCACATGGCCGCCCCTGCGGTGCGGCTCCCGTGGGTTTCCAACACTGAACCCGTATCCGGTAAGTTTGTCGTCGATCAAAGCCATGAGGTAATCCGTCAGCTTCAGGGACTTTTCACGAATGTTCTCCACCCCGACCCGGTTGAAGAGCTCAAGAGACCCTTCCAGCGGTGCCATGCTGAAAATGTTCTGAGTACCGGACTGCCAGCCCCCTGCATTTCTGACCGGCTCAAAAGTATTGAGCAGGTCAAACTGCTTGTCCTTGACGTAGCCCTGCCAGCCGGCGAGGCCCGGATGCAGGCCAAAATGCCGCTTGTTTAAATACAGCGCCGCGTTCGACCCCGGTCCCCCGTTCAGATATTTATAGGTACACCAGACCGCGAAGTCCACGTCCCACTTTGAAAATTCGTGAGGCACCGCGCCAACCCCGTGACAGCAGTCAAACCCTATGATGATGCCACGTTCATGAGCTGTCTGGGTCAGCCTCGCCACATCCAGCAGCTGCCCGCTGCGGTATAGCACGGACGGAAACACCGCTATGGCCACATCCTCAGTCATGGCCTCGATCAGCCTGTCCTCATCCAGCGTCCTGCCATCCAGGCTCTTTACTTCCTTGAGCGCCTCCTCAGGCGCCAGGCCTTTCAGTCTCAGCTGGCTTTCAATGGCGTAGCGGCTTGTTGGAAAGGTCAAGTCGTCGACCAAAATCTTAAAACGCTCAGCCGATGGTTTATAAAACGTCGCAATCATGGAATGCAGATTCAGTGTCGTATTTGACATAATAGTCACTTCTTCCGGCGAAGCGCCCACCAAACTTGCCATCAGCGCCCCAAGGTGATCCTGATAGAGAAACAGCTGCGGATTTGTCTTTGTCCAGCAATCAATCCCCATGCGCTTGTAATCCTCCAGGACTCTCAGCAGAGAAGCCTCAGCCGCTTTCGGAAAAAGTCCAAGTGAATTGCCATCCATATAAATGACCTCATCATTCAGATAAAATTCCTGACGGATCCCTTTCAATGGATCCACGCCGTCCATCTCAGAAGCAAACATAACACCTTGATCATAGACACCCATTTATCGCACCCCTTTAAATTTTTAGTTCGTACCCTAACTATATAATAGCACTAAACGCTATAAAATCAAGTTATTTCTCCAAATTAATTTCGCGCCCTAATTAAATACTCTTCAAGTGCTCGTTAATCAGCCTCAGCCACTTCAGCATCAGGCCAGACTCTTCCTCCGGCAGAAGCCTCAGCTCCTCCCGCTCATAAGCCATCACAACCTCGAAGGCCCGCCCCCGAATCTCCGCCCCCGCCTCCGTCAGGCGAATCTTTTTAGAGCGCGTGTCCAACTCATCCGTGGTCCGCTGAATCCAGCCCTTCTTCTCCATCAGCTGCAGCATTGGCGTCAGCGTCGCCGCGGACAGCGTCAGCACGTCCCCCAGCGCCTTCTGGGTCATTTCCTCCTCAACCCAGAGCCTCGACACCACCCTGTACTGCGCAAACGTGATGCCCAGCGGCTCCAGCTGCTTGCTGACCGCCACCTGAATTTTCCTGGCAATTTCAATAAAATTGAATCCCATCAAATGGTCATATCCCTGCTTCATCCAACCACTCACTTTCTGAAAGGCTTAGGAACTCACGACCATCGGCATCAGCTTTAAAAGCTTTTAAAGCTTTTAAAACTTTTCTCTGCCGATGGTCACCCGCCCCCACCACACTCATTCCCAATTTCTCGGTCAAATAATTCGTACCCAAAGTAAATCCATTGACACTATTCGACGCAGAAAACTAAAGTCCTCTTCATAAAAAGAGTTTATCTTCTACAAAAATTTTATTTTTTATAAAATATTTCAAATCTTTTTGAATTCTCTGGCATTTTGCTTGACACGTCCGCAAGACAAGCCTATAATCACGTCAATGAGTTCAGTTCAGGCTCGCGACCAATTCAAATTGTCATCCAAACAGACGTTGACGGAGAAAAGTACTCGTGCCAAGGCCTTTCAGGGAGGGAATGTCCCAGACTGTAAGCGTTCCCAGGATCCCGCGCGGCGAAGTTCTCTCCTGAGTTTTCAAGCTGAACCCATCCGCTGTAGGCTTGAACGGTTGCCCCCGTTATAGGGCAGAGGATCCGGAATTTGAGCCAGGAAGGCTTTAGTTTCCCGTCTTTCAAAAGTGGGCTTATGGCCTATTGGGGTGGTACCGCGGAAAAACCTTTCGTCCCTTTGCAGAGTTTCTATTGCAGGGAGAAGGTTTATTTTTTTGTCCCGAAACGAGTAAAGTCAGTCTGTCTATAGATCTTAAAAGCCATCAGACAAAGCGCACAGGAGGAATCAATTATGACAAAGTACTGGAATGAGCCAAAGGAATGCATGACTAAAGAGGATAAGGACCAGCTGCAGCTTGAGCGCCTGCAGGAAACGCTGTCCCGGGCCTACCACAATGTGCCCCACTATCGCCGCCTGTTTCAGAAGCAGGGCATTGATCCGGAGGACGTGCAAAGTCTGAGGGATCTCGCCAATCTGCCGTTTACCTATAAGACGGATCTGCGCGACAACTATCCTTATGATATGTTTGCTGTCAGCCTCGCAGAGGTCGTCCGGATTCACTCCTCTTCAGGCACTACCGGCAAACCAACTGTTGTAGGCTACACCCGCCGCGACCTGAACACCTGGTCGGAGCTCATGGCCAGAGCCCTCACCAGCGGCGGCGCCACTCGACACGACGTCATTCAGAATGCTTATGGTTACGGTCTGTTCACGGGCGGTCTGGGTGTTCATTATGGCGGCGAGAAAATTGGCGCGTCCATCATCCCAATCAGCGGCGGCAACACCGACCGTCAGGTCATGATCATGAAGGATTATGGCAGCACCATTCTGGCATGTACGCCATCTTATGCGTTATTTCTTGCTGAGACTCTTGAAGATCTGGGTATAAAGCCGGAAGAGCTGAAACTGAAGTTTGGCATCTTCGGCGCAGAGCCTTGGTCAGAAAATATGCGTCGCGAGATCGAAACCAGGTTAAAGATCAAAGCTTTGGATATCTATGGACTAAGCGAAATCATTGGACCGGGTGTCGCGGTGGAATGCCTGGAGCAAAAAGGGCTTCACGTCATGGAGGATCATTTCATTGTAGAGGTTATTGATCCGGCGACCGGAGAAGTGCTTCCAGAAGGGGAAAGCGGCGAGTTGGTCTTCACTTCTCTTACCAAGGAAGCGCTTCCAATTATCCGTTACCGCACCGGTGATATTTCCCGCATTATTCCGGAGCCTTGTGCCTGCGGCAGAACCCTTCGAAGAATTGGCCGCATCCAGGGCAGAACGGATGACATGCTGATCATTCGCGGCGTCAACGTCTTCCCTTCCCAGATCGAGCACGTCCTGCTGCAAATGGGGGATGTTCAGCCGCACTACCAGCTGATTGTAGACCGCGTTGGCCAGCTTGACCAGCTTGAGGTTCACGTTGAAGTTTCTGAAACCTTCCTCTTTGACGAGGTCCGTGCTCTGGAAGAAACGGCGAGTCAGATCCGCTCCCGAATTGAGAGCCTGCTTGGCATCTCAGTCAAGGTCAGGCTGGTAGAACCTAAAACGCTGCCGCGCAGCGAAGGCAAAGCCAAACGCGTCATTGACAACCGAAAACTGTAATCAAGACTGAAGGAGGATTTTTTATGCTGATCAAACAACTGTCCGTCTTTCTCGATAACTCGCCGGGAAGGCTCAACGCCGCCACCAAAGTCCTTTCTGAAGCCGGAATCAATATGCGCGCGCTTACGCTGGCGGATACTTCTGATTTTGGTGTTCTGCGCGTCATAGTCGACAAGCCCGAGGAGGCTATGTCCATCCTCAGAAGTCACAACTTCGCGGCAAAAATGACGGAAGTACTCGTCGTCGAAATGGAGGATACACCGGGAGGGCTTACAAAAATTCTCGATATCCTGGAGGAAGGCGGCATCAACATTGAGTATATGTACGCCTTCGTAGGCACAAAACCGCGCAAAGCGCTGATGATCTTCCGCGTCAATAAGCCAGATGTTGCAATAGCGCTTTTGAAATCCAAGGAGGTCCGCTTGTTCAGCACGGAAGAGGACATTGAAGAACTCATCCACGTTTATTGGTAAACACGTCTACTATTGTGTCCATTCAAAAAAACCGCTTCATAGGAGCGGTTTTTTTATGCCATGAAAATTATTTATAAAATAATTCAATTATTCGAAAAAATTTTGTTCGTTCGGGTCTTTAAGTTTTTCGGATGAAATGATATTATAAAAAAGGCGGCATAGGATATAGACTTGTACCGTCATCCCACATTATATTTAATCTTCAGATTTCCATAGTCTAGTACCCTGTAAATTCTAAAACTATAATATAATTAAAAGGAGAATGTTCAATGAACGCCATGCTTAAAAAACTGGTTGATCAAGGCTTCATGAATGAAGCACAAGGCGCGTACCTTGAAGAGGCAATGGCCCGCAAGGAATCCATGATCGTTTCAGGCCACAAAGGCTGGGGAATCCTGCCTTTGTTCGCGACTATGAGCGCAGTCGCAAAATCAAGCTTCAGCATCAAGCAAGTCAAAGGCTTTGAAGACCTCGGCGGCGACACACAGTATTATGTCATCGCTGACCTCAAAGACATTGATTATGGCAAATTGATTTCCGACGCTATGATGATTCCTGACACTGGCATGATTTGCCTTAAGGATCCGGATCACCCGTACTCCATCATGAAAATTTTTGGCGACGTCAAGAAGGCCGGCATCGACCAAAGCAAGGTTTTCCAAGTCCTTGAGTGCGCAAAAGAAAACGACGTCAAGTTTCTTGCGAAAATCACCCGCATGGGCTGGGATGAAAATGGCAAGTTAGTTAAGGAAGATTTTAAAGGCTAAGACCCTTAAATCGTTAAGGAAGTCCAGGAACATGGCATTCGCCAAGTCCCTGGACTTTTATTTTTTTAAATTCAAGTGAAAACTCGGTGTCTGACACCGAGTTTACAACAGCCCCTTACATCTTTTTCACTTCCCCCAAACCACATTCACCGGATCTCCCTGCAGAAAGTGTTCCAAATTTTCCACGGCAATCTCCATGAGTCTGGCGCGAGCTTCCCATGGCGCCCAGGCTATATGTGGCGTGATAAACAGGTTTGGAGCTGTAAGCAGCGGATTATCCGCCATCGGGGGTTCAGCGGACAGAACGTCTACCCCTGCGGCGGCGATTTTTCCGGAGCGGAGACTATCGGCTAAATCCTGCTCGTTGATAAGACCTCCGCGGGACATATTGAGCAAAATGACGCCATCTTTCATTCGGCTGATGCTTTCAGCGCAAATGAGGCCCTGGGTTTCCGGCGTCTGAGGACAATGCAGGGTGATGACGTCTGACGTCTTGTAAAGTGTCTCGAGTGAAACGAAGTTATAAGGCAGACCCTCTCTCTGCCCTCTCCCCTGCCGGTCAAGAACCAGGATCTCCATACCGAAGGCCTGTCCAATCTGCGCCACTCTGGCACCGATCCTGCCAAAGCCTATAATTCCAAGCTTTTTGCCAGCTAACTCGATTAAAGGAAAGTGCCAGAAACTATAATCTTTGGAGCTTACCCATTCCCCACTGCGGACGGCGGCATCATGGGCACCCACGTGATGGCAAATTTCGAGGAGATGCGCAAAGACGATTTGAGCAACTGAGTCTGTACCATAGGTCGGGACATTTGTCACCGGGATGCCTCTGTGCTTTGCGGCCTGCACATCCACAATATTGTAACCGGTAGCCAGAACACCTATATAGCGGAGATCCGCAGCTTCAGGGCAGTTCAGAGTCTCTGCGGTCAATGGGGTTTTATTGGTCATTACAATTTGCGCACCACGAATCCTCTGACGAATCTCCTCCGGTGACGTCCTGTCATGGACAGTAATTTTTCCAAGCTTGGCGAAGCCGTCCCAGCTCAGGTCGCCGGGGTTCAGGGTGTAGCCGTCGAGGACGACGATGTTTAGCGGTTTTTCTGGCATAGTATTTACCTCCTAACGTAATAGCTGAACGTGTCATGCTGTAAGCCCGGTTTCAATATTCCATAGAACGAAATTATTCCCACGGATTTACAGTCATTGCTCTTGACTCTTTTCTAACAAAGTTTAGAATTAAATTATAAGTGCTCAATTTAATTGGAATTTCAGCAAGTGCATCGAACTACCCTTGTACCCAAAATTTCAAGGAGGCGCACAATATGAAAGCATTCCAAAACGTGGCGGAGGTCCAGTCGTTTATTGCCGAGGAGGACATCCGGATCATCGACTTCAAGGTCATTGACATGAAAGGCAGATGGCACCATCTCTCCATTCCCTTCGAACGCTTTAATGACAGTGTCTTAACCTCAGGCATAGGCTTTGACGGGTCCAGCTATGGCTTTCTGACTGTCGAAAAATCCGACATGGTGTTCATTCCCGACCTCAGCACCGGTTTTGTGGATCCCTTCGCGGATGAGAAGACACTGGTCTTCATTGCGAACATTTACCGTCTGAAAGACGGGGAGCGGGTTAGATTTGAAGACGACCCGCGCTTCCTGGCCGAGAAGGCCGAGAACTATCTAAAGGCAGAAGGTATCTGCGACCGAGCGCTCTTTGGCCCGGAATTCGAGTTCTACGTCCTGAACCACATCTCCTACCGGACTGATACCCACCATATGGAGGTGCGCATCGATTCTGAGCAGGCAGACTGGAACACAGGCAATACAAAATATCAAAATCTTGGTGCCAAGGTGCCGCCTCATGGCGGGTACCACGTGGATTTACCCATGGATTCCAGCTACAATTTCCGCAGCAACACGGTCAGACTATTGGAAGAACATGGTGTCCCCGTGAAGTATCATCACTCTGAGAATGGCGGACCGGGTCAGGTCGAAATTGAAGTGGAATTCGCGACGCTTAAGGAAATGGCCGACCGCACCATGAAGCTCAAATATATTCTTAAAAATAACGCTCACCTTTTTGGCTTAACGACCACCTTCATGCCTAAGCCCTTCTGGAATGAGGCCGGCAGCGGCATGCACATCCATATGCACTTTTTTGACGGCGACAAACCGCTCTTTTTCGACCCAAATGGCTATAGCCAGATGAGCGAAACAGCCCTATACGCCATAGGCGGGATTCTGAAGCACGCCGCGGCACTGATGCCGTTTACCAATCCAAGCACCAATTCCTACAAGCGACTGGTGCCGGGTTACGAGGCGCCTGTAAGCATCTGCTACGGTACCGCGAACCGCAGTGCCGTCATCCGGATCCCCGGCTATGCTACGGAGCCGCATACCAAACGCTTTGAGCTGCGCTCACCGGATGCCACTTCCAATCCTTATCTGGCGTTTACTGCTATGCTTATGGCAGCTATTGATGGCATTGAGAACAAAATTGATCCGGTGGCAGAGGGCTATGGTCCGTTTGATGTCAACCTTTACAAGCTGCCTGATTCTGAGCGAGGCAAAGTCAAAGGGCTTCCGGCTAATCTGATTGAGGCCTGCCAGGCACTTGAAGCAGACAAAGAGTTTTTGCTGAAGGGCGGTGTCTTTTCTGAGATCTTGATTAAAAACCAAATTGAGCGGCTCACGAAAGAGCATTATCAGATCAGCGCCCTGCCGCATCCTGAGGAATTCAGATTGTATTATGAACTGTAATTGAAATTTGCCATGAAATGTAGGTAAGGAAGACCTTGCGTCTGTTGTAACTCAGCGGACGCAAGGTCTTTTGTTTGTGAATGGGGTGGAGGTGCCATGACCATCGGCAAAAGTTATTCTGCTTTGGTGAAGAGGGTCTGACATTTTTCGTCGTAGTCGCGGATGAGACGGTTCAGGACGTCTTCTTCGAGTTGAGTGCCGCCGCCCGGGGTCTCGAAAAATCGTTTTGGAAGTTTCATGGCGGTCTGATCGAAGCCCATGCGCTTTTTAAGTCTGAGTTTATTTTTGTAGATTTCTGCGGCTGCCTGCTTCAAGGATTCTTCCGTGTGGGTTTCGCCTATGGACGCCATAGCGGTGACGATGGTCCCGCGGTCGTACAGGCGGCGCCCAAAGAGACAGGCAATCATGGAATTGAGGAGACAGCGGTGGAGTTCTTCGTCAAAGACACGATCCACAAGGGTATCCATGCTGAAGTCGTCTGCCTGGTCGAAGCCGTAACCGCCGTTGCACAGGTGGGAGTGGCGCGCGCCAACCGCGGCGCCCAGCACAGAGCCGTATCCGGTGTGGTAGCCGGCCATCTCATTGCCCGCCAGCTGCATGGCAAAATCTTCGCCGCCGTATAGTTTGGCAGCTGCGGCGCTGCCGTCGCCAAGTGTAGTGTAGAAATCGTTTGTCCGGTCGGAGATGTGCTTCAAGGCTTTCAAGTAATTTTTCTGGTCTCCAAAGGCCAGGGGCACAAGGGTTTGGGCTTCGGTGATCAGGCCTTTTTGAAATGCTTCCGTAGCCCAGCCCAGGACGACGCCCGCGGAGATGGCATCGAGGCCATAGGCTTCAACGGCTTCGATCATTTCCAGGACTTCGTCGCTGGTCTTCAGGCCCAGGAAGGTGCCCAGGCTGAAGATGAGCTCGTAGTCGTAGCTCACACTGATGGCTTCGTATTCATACCCCGGACCAAACTCGCGGCGGAACTGGCCAATGTGGATGCAGCCCACCGGACAACCGGCGCAGGCGGTTTTTCTTATGAGGTTGCGCTGGGCAAAGGCCTCACCGGTGAGGGCGCTGATGTCTTCATAGAAGGTGGTCTGAAGGTTCAGGGTCGGAATGCTCTTGTTGGCGTTCATGCCTGAGACGCCAATTGGCGTACCCAGGTCGTGATATTTTTTCATGAGGTCGGTGGTCAGCGCCTTTTGGTGAATGTCGCTGAAAGCCTTGAAATAGGCCTTGCGGTCTTTGATTTCATGACTGCCCTTTCCATAGATGCAGATGGCTTTCAGGTGCTTGCTGCCCATGACGGTGCCCAGCCCCAGGCGGCCGAAGTGACGGTAGGTATCCACGCAGACGCTGGCGTAGCGGACGAGGTTTTCGCCTGCCGGACCAATTCTGAGGATACTGCGCTTGCCGGCTCCCGGTTCCCGTTCCCGGATGATTCGGCCGACTTCGTCCGACTCCAGTCCCCACATAGCTGCTGCGTCCTTGAATTCGACACTGTGTCCGCTGATGGAGAGGTAAATGGGCTTTTTGGCGCGGCCCTTTATGACAATAGCATCATAGCGGGCCATGAACATGGTCAGGGCCATGCGGCCGCCGGCGTAGCTTTCTCCAAGCTCGCCTGTCAGCGGCGACCAGAACATGGCCACCGTCTTGGTGACTATGGGGAAAATGGTGGAGAGGGCGCCTATGGCGAATACGATGCACTGCTCAGAATCCAGCACCGGTTTGTCTTCTTTTAAATGCTCCTCCAGAAGCTTTGAGGCAATGCCGACGCCGCCAAGGAAGGCTTTCAGGTCCTTGCGCTGGCTGATGACATAGGTTTCCTCTGTGAGGTCAATGGTCAGTACTCTTATGTAATCCTGATAGATCATGACTTTGCCTCCCCTTCTTTCGGGTGTGTTGTCTCAGGGGTTGGCGAAGATGTTTTTGACGTTTCGAGCGCTTCAGCCTCTATAGCCTCCACAACCTCTGCAATCTCTTCAACTTCTTCCATCCAGAGACACTGATGGGGACAAAATCTGGTACAGGTGCCGCAGTGCCGGCAAATGACCGGTTGATCCAGCTTTTCGCTGTACTGGACCGCGCCAATAGCGCAGGCCTTGACGCAGAGTCTGCAGCTGATGCATTTGCTCTTGTCAAAGAGGACCCCGCCTCCGGGCCTCGCTCTCAGGGCACCGGTTCTGCAAGCCTCAAGACAAGCAATGTTTTCTTTGCAGGCGACGCAAACCACGCAGACGTAAGGGCTCTGAAGGCCCCCTTTGGTTTTTATGTAGATCGCACTTTCACTCAATGAATGCTGCCCCAGCAGTGTTGAGCACACCAGCGAACAGGTCTGGCAGCCAATGCAGGCATTCATGTTGTAGCGCAGACGCTTTGCCACAGTGGATCCCACCTCTCGTTTTTTCTTCCGTGTAATTTCTACCCTGTCGAATGTGAAGAGCTTCAAAAAGTTTTTAATGCAGGTGAAGTGAGTTGTGATGAGTGTCTGGCCCCGAATTGAGATGAGTGTCAGACACTCGTTCAGGATTGGTGTCAGACACTCACTCAACTTCAGTGACAGGCACTCACTCAAAACCTGTCCGCGTCACCAACCCCCAAACTTGTCTAAACCCACCTGAAAATGTTACACTTTACATACGCGTTGTAAAGCTTTGCTGACTTAAGGCCTATAAACCATAATAAATATCCAATACTAAAGGAGTGTCAACCAATGACTTCATTTAAATCGATTCCACCGGAAACCATTGAGAAAAACGCCTTTGAAATGATCGGGAAAGACTGGATGCTGGTCACCGCAGAGGCAGGCGGCAAGGCTAATACCATGACAGCCAGCTGGGGCGGTCTTGGCATCCTATGGAACAAAAACGTCGCCTATGTGTTCATCCGCCCTCAGCGTCACACCAAGTCCTTTGTCGATCAGGCGGATACCTTTACGCTGACCTTCTTTGGGGAAGAGCACCGCAAAACCCTCAGTTATTTGGGCAGTGTTTCCGGTAAAGACGAAGACAAAATTGCGAAGTCCGGCCTCACCATCAAACATTTGGACGGTACGCCCTACTTTGAAGAAGCCAACCTGGTGCTCCGCTGCAAGAAACTGTTTGCCCAGCCATTGACGCCGGAGAGCTTTATTGAGACAGAGCTGATTGACAAGATTTATCCGACCCGCGACTTCCATACGATGTATGTTGCTGAAATCATGGAAGTCTTCAGCAAAGAATGATGTGGATGGGCTTTCAAAAAAAAGAAGGTGCAGAGAAACCCGGGGGACTGGGTTTCTCTGCACCTTCTTACTATTTCAGATCACCTGAAAACGCGACTGAAACACCCCATAAAGTTCCAGGATCAGCGCCTCTTCAAACATAGAGTCAAGCAACTGCGCCACAAAGATAAATTGCTTCGTCCTAATTTCAATTTCCGTGTTGATCTGATCTTTTCTATTCATAGTAATTCCAACAATCTCATCCAGCTCCAGTTCAACAGAGGGATGGTGAAGATCTTCAAGCGGTGTCATGATCAGCAGCGTTTCATCCAAAGTCAGTTCACAGTCGACTGTTTTAAAGAAACCCTCTTTGAGCTTGATTTTCCATGCCATTGTCAATGTCATCGCCATCACCAGCCTTCCTTGATTCCATAATACACCTAATTATTTCTATGTCATCAGTGTGTCAACATTTGTCAATGACAAATTTATGTCACGTTTCGTGACAAAACATGAAAGTCATTCGAAAAAATGGGTATTAGGAAAATACATTAACCTGTTCTTCAAGACTTATACTAAATCCAGCTTCGCCAGGGAGGATGACGGACTTGTTATTTTCTGAAAAACTCGATTTGCTCATGAACTTGTCCGGCACCTCAAACAGTGGGCTGGCCAGACATATAAACCTCGACGCTTCTTACATAAGCCGCCTGAGACGCGGCGACCGAGCACCTTCAAAAAACGAGAACTACTTGCTGGCCATCAGCCAGTATTTCGCGAAGTTTATGGCCGTTGACACCTTTAGGTCAGGACTTTGTCATGCGCTTCAGACCCCGCCGTCCCAGATTCCCATTGACCTTGAACCTGCAAGCGCCATGATCCTCGGCTGGCTGTACGATCAGAAGGTGTTGGAGACAAAGTCCATCGGCAAGCTGCTGGAACAGGTCTCGCACTTTACTTTTCCCACCTCAAATGCGGTCTTTGACCTGGCTTCACTTTTTGGGACACTGAATCCAAAGGAAACAAGCACCTACTTAGACTTGAGCGGCAAACGCGAAGCGGTATTAACGCTGCTGGCGACAGCACTCATGAGCGAAGGCAATGAAACCCTCTACCTTTACAGTGACGAATCCATGGAGTGGCTTATTGGGGACAAAAAATTCACGAGTCAATGGTCTGTGCTGATGTCAAAGGTCATTCAAAAAGGGCACAAAATAGTCATTGTTCATACGGTCAACCGTGGCCTGGACGAGATGCTGACAGCCATTCGCGAATGGCTGCCCCTCTATATGACAGGCTCAATTGAGCCCTACTATTACCCGAGAACGCGGGATGATGTCTACAAGCATACACTTTTCATTCTTGAAAAGAAGACCGCGCTGATCAGCCGCTCAGTCAGCCGCTCAACAAATCCGCCCATCGTCCACGTGTTCAACGAGCCGCGGACAGTTGCCCATTATCAGAACGAATTTCAGGATTACCTGAACCTCTGCCGACCTCTAATGAAGATCATAACAGTCAAACACAACGGCACGGTTCTGGAAATGATCGAGGAGTTCGAGGCGGAGGCTTCCAATATCATAACCCTCAGGGAGGGGCTGCCTTCCTTAACAATGCCCATAGCCACCGCGGAATCCATAATGAACAGATCCGGTCTCGAGCCACAGCAGATCCAGTATATGGCCGGGATTCAAAGAAAACGGCATGAGAGACTTTTAAAACAGCTTGAGGTTTTTGATCATACAGATCTGCTGCTGCTCCCGGACAAAAAGGAACTTCTGGAGCTGGCTAAAGCTGCAGATGCAAACGGATTGCATAAAGATCCCGAAACAAACAAAATACCGGACGCACTTCGCCTGAGGTTCCTGGGACTTGTGGGTTTGTCGGACGTCTTCTACACTCTCCAGGAATACCGCGAACACCTGGCTCATACAATTCACCTGATGAAAACCTATCCAAACTATCACGTGATCTTGCTGGAGGACAGCTATTCATCAGATTGTACTGTATACATCCGCGAAAACGTGGGCGTTCTGGTGATCAAAGACAATGCCCCTAACGTGCTCTTCGCCATCAATGAAAGCCGTCTTACTGCGGCATTTCTCGACTTTACCACCGAAATCACCGGCAAAGTCCGGCTTAACGGCACCGAACGAAAGGCTGTGCTGAGGCGGCTTGAAGGCATGTATGCAGCCCTTAAGGGCCGTCGCCCTCGGCAAACGCCATAGCACCAATCTGTATAATACGAATCCATACAAAAAAACGGCGCAGCGACAGTCGAGTTTCCCAACTGTCGCTGCGCCTGTTTTATATGGTTATGACGCCAGTGCAAGCACTGCAATCATAATGCTGTTAAAAGCAATGTGCAGCAGGTTGGTAATCCGGATCCCACTGGTTTTTGGCATCGAGACCTTATTGTAAGACTTGACGGCCAGCGGCAGCGTCACGAAGACCGCAAGTGCAGCTGCAGGCAGCCGTCCGAGCACCACCATCCCCGCTGTCATACCGTAAGCCACCGCCAGAAGCCCCAGATAGATCCCCTTTCCAGCCCGGATTCCCACCATGACTGTCAATGTCCGTATGCCCAACGCACCATCCCTCTCAACATCTCTAATTTCATTAGACATCATGAGCAGCGGAATCATCAGGCTGGCCGGCATGGCCAGCACCACCGGCTCCCAGCTGTACGCCCCGCTGACCGCGACATAAGCCCCAAGCACCATGAGCGGCCCCATCAGCACAAAAGACAGCACGGCCCCCAGTCCCCGCTTCTTGTACACAAACGGTTCCCCGGTATAGGCATACGCCCCCGCCATACCCGCTATTCCTACATAAATGAGGCTCGGCGCGCTGAGCTTCATCAGCACAAGCCCAATCAGCCCGGTCCCGGCCAGACACAGCATGCTGAACCCATACACCGCGAGATCAAAAGCCGTCCGTTCATATTTCAAAAATTTATAAGTCCTTTCTCCTGGCCGATGGTATTTGAACGAACCCTCATAAAAATCATTCACAAGGTTTGCGCACGCCTGAACCAGCATGCCGCCGATGGTCACCAGCGCAATCCTCGCCCAAATCAGGGCCGCGCCGTCCTCAATCAGCATCCCGCCGCGCCACGCCACCAGAATGCCAAGGGTCGTCGAGCTGACCGCCAGAGTCAGCGAAAGAGGTCTGAGCGCGATCCAGAGGTCTTTCACAATTTTCTTTTTCGAAATTCTCTCTTTTGTTTCTATTGTCTCTGTATATTTCATTGTCTTGTCGCCCGCCTTACTCGATAAGTTTTTGTCACAATCCATAGTATACCTCATGACACCAGTGTCTTGGAAATTTGGTTATATTGTTAATATTGAAACAATCCAAAAGCCATTATACAATAGGAGTGTTAATTCGAGCAAGAAAGGTGGATCCTACTTGAAAAAATCATCGTACTTATCACTCCTGCTGGCATTCCTGCTGGTCACCGCCCTTATAGTCACAGGCTGTCAGAAACCTGAAGCTGAAATACCTGCTGAGCCGGCGGTTTCGGAACCATCGGCAGAAAGCACTGAAAATGAGCCGGCTACCTTAAAAATTGGGGTCATGCCTGCCGTAGACTCCGCGCCTATCTTTTTAGCCGCGAAAAAAGGCTATTTCGAAGAACTTGGCCTGACCGTGGACGTCCAGGTCTACACCAATGCCATGAACCGCCAGAGCGCACTCCAGAGCGGCGAGCTGGACGGGGCCATGACGGACATGATCGCCCTGGTCAACAACGTCCAGAACGGCTTTGACATCAAAGTCACCACGAGCACAGACGGTGCGTTCCCCTTCCTGATTAAAGGCGAGCTGAGGGACGGCGGCGCTGTCAAAGTGGGTATGATGGAAGTCAGCGTGTCGAACTACCTGTCAGACAGAAGCCTGGAAGGCCGTTACGACGTTGAGAAAATCTATATCAACGAGATCCCGGCGCGCCTTGAAATGATTGGCAAGGGCGAACTGGACATGGCGGTCATCCCGGAGCCTATGGCGTCTATGGGGGAACTGAACGGCCTGACGAAGCAGCTCATTGAGAATCCGGACGCGTTTTCGCCGGATGTCATGGTGTTTACAGGTAAAGCCATCAGCGACAAGGCTTCGGCGGTGCAGCGGTTTCACGATGCCTACAACAAGGCCATTGCTGACATTCAGAAGGATGACAGCGAAGCCCGGGCGCTCCTCGTCGAAGTGCTGAAGCTGAAGCCTGAAATCACCGACAAGATCCTCATGCCCGAGTACCACCTGGCGCGGGTGCCGGATGAGGCTTATCTCAAGACCATCATGGACTGGAACGAGCGCGTCCTGGGCAAAAAAATCGAGCTCGGGTACGAAGACCTGATTGAAGGGAAGTTTGTGCAGTGATAGAGATCCGCGACCTGGAAGTGGCCTATGATCAGGACATTGCTCTGAAAGAACTTAATTTGAGCGTGCCGGCGCACTCGACCTGCGCTGTCATTGGGTCTTCCGGGTGCGGCAAGACGACGCTGCTCTACGCGCTGGCGGGGCTGGTCAGGCCCCAGTCCGGGTCTATAGTCATTGGCGGCAAATCCGTCAGCGGGATCCGCAAGGAGACAGGGCTTGTGCTCCAGGACTATGGCCTGCTGCCATGGAAGACCGTGCGGGATAATCTGGCATTTCCGCTGAAGGCGCGGGGCTTTGGCGCTGTGGAGACGAGCGAGCGGGTGGGCGCCATGCTGGAGGAGTTAGGTCTGGAAAGCCTCGGACACCGGCTGCCGGGGGAACTCAGCGGGGGTCAGAAGCAGCGGGTAGCCATCGGCCGGACTTTGGTCCTGGAGCCGGACGTGCTGCTCATGGACGAGGCGTCCTCGGCGCTGGACGCCATGACCAAGGAGCTGATCCAGAATCTGGTGCTGCGGCTGCACCGGGAGCGGCAGTTTACCCTGGTGCTGGTGACGCACAACATTGAGGAAGCGGTATTCCTGGGACAGCGCATCCTGGTGATGGCCGATGGTCGCGTTCAGGAACAAATTGACAATCCATATTTTGGAGAGGCGGACTTCAGGGATCATCCGTCTTTTTTTGAGATGAGCCTGAAGATTCGGAGGCGGTTGTATGAGCAGGCTTAAGGGCGAAATGCGGCAGCTGGGCGGAGACAGGGCGCAGAGCGGCGACAGGACGAAGAGCGACGACAAGAGTCAACGGCGTTTGCGCTCGAGTGCCAGTCTGAGGGGGAGTTGGCTGCAGACCCTCTACGGCATGCTGGCGATCCTCCTGTTTTGGTATGTGATGCATATTTCGGTGGGCTCCGCGGCCATTCCGGCGCCTCATACAGCGATCCTGCATTTTCTCAGGATCTTTCCGGGAGAATTGAGCAAGCACCTGCTGGTCAGCCTCGGGCGGATTTCTGTGGCGCTGCTGGTCTCACTGGTGCTTGGCGGCGCTTTAGGACTTTGGATGGGGGTCAGCGAGCGGGCGGACCGTTGGCTCAGCCCCGTGGTCTATCTGCTGTACCCTCTGCCCAAAATTGCTTTTCTGCCGGTGCTGATGATTCTGTTCGGACTGGGGGAAACCTCTAAGATAATGCTGATTATCATCATTATTATTTTTCAGATTTTGGTGGCGGCCAGAGACGGCGTCCGGGAGATTTCCAAGGAACTGTACTATTCAGTGCTGTCTCTGGGGATTGGCCGAAGCGGGCTGTACCGGCATCTGATCCTGCCGGCGACGCTGCCCAAGATTATGACAGCCCTGCGCATCTGCGTGGGGGTCAGCATTTCCATTTTGTTCTTTGGAGAAAACTATGCGACAACCTACGGCATAGGCTATTTCATCATGAACAGCTGGCTTATGGCCGACTACGTGGAAATGTTCAGCGGGATTCTGGCCCTGAGTTTGATGGGATTTCTGCTGTTTAAAGGGATTGACCTCCTGGAGGCCCGTTGGTGCCGGTGGACACGGCTTACGCGAAGGCTAACAGACGTGCATAAATAAAGATGTCGCTGCATTTCAGAGAGCTTGCTCTCTGAAGTGTGGCGTCATCTTTATTTGTATAGCGCGCTGTATTAATTCATCTTCTAAGAACAGATTTTTATCTAAAGTGATACACCAGGTCTCAATTAGATCAATTTCACTAAGAATTTTCTTTAGTATTTGTTGATCTCGATTTTCAAGAAAATTATTGTCCATACACTCTGACCACCTTTTTAGGAATGATCAAAGCATTTTTATCCAGAGGAGCGTGCACAACATCCACTTTCATGTTCAAGCGATCTTCAATGCTATATTTAAAGTCAATTATTGTAAAGAGTGAAACTTCCGGCGTATGAAATTCAACTAACAAGTCCAAATCGCTCTTATCTGTGGCTGATCCATCAGCATAAGAACCAAAAATTGAAACCTTTTTGACTTTGTACTCTTCGGCAACTTCTTTAATTACATTTTCAATTTGTGGCAGATTTAACATAAACTCACCTCGTTTTCGCTTCTTATTACATTACATTCATTATACCCCTTTAAGTACATAATTGAACATTATAAAAACAGGCCCATACCTACCCCAAGACAGCTTTGAGGTGCGGATGAGCCTGTTTTCGTTTTTTCGCTTAAATCTTTTTGTTAAAAATCTCGAAATCCATTGCGGCTCATGCTCTCCCGGGCTTACTGAACACTTAAGCTCTGGCCCCGGTTTCAAACCTGTCCGCGTCACCAAACTAAAAGTTGTCCGCGCGGCTGGCGCCTATTGCGGCTGGCGCCTATCGCCCCCAAGCAAAAATTACTTCAGCTGCTCAATCAAATTTACCATCTCAATGGCAGTAACAGCAGCATCGAAACCTTTATTCCCCGCTTTAGTGCCGGCGCGCTCAATGGCCTGCTCAATGGTATCCGTAGTCAGAACCCCAAAAATCACCGGAATCCCCGTATCCAGGGACACATGGGCAACACCCTTGGTGACTTCGCTGGAAACGTAGTCAAAGTGCGGCGTGGAACCCCTGATAACCGCGCCCAGGCAAATTACGGCGTCATAGCGGCCGCTTGACGCCATTTTCTTCGCAATCAAAGGAATCTCAAAGGCCCCCGGTACCCAGGCAATCTCAACCTGATCCTCAGAAGCCCCATGTCGCTTCAGTGCGTCCAGAGCGCCGCCCAAAAGCTTGCCGCCAATAAACTCATTGAACCGCCCAACAATGATCCCATATCGCTGTTTGTCAGATACTAATTTGCCCTCATAAACCTTCATTTCTTTTCCTCCTCAAAGTTAAGCTCGTGGCCCATTTTTTCTTTTTTAGTCTTCAGATAAAACTCATTCCGCTCATTATGATTGAGCTGGATGTGCACACGCTCCACGATCTCCAGCCCATAGCCGGACAGCCCCGTAATCTTCTGAGGGTTATTGGTCATCAGCCGGATCTTGTGAAGCCCAAGCTCCATCAGGATCTGCGCCCCAATGCCATAATCCCTGAGGTCATCCTCAAAGCCCAGCATGCGGTTGGCCTGCACCGTATCATACCCCTGGTCCTGCAGCGCATAGGCTTTGATCTTATTGATCAGGCCAATGCCGCGACCCTCCTGGCGCATGTACAGAAGCACTCCACGGCCCTCCGCCTCAATGCGCTTCATGGCTTCGGCATACTGCTCGCCGCAGTCACAGCGCAGTGACCCAAAGGCATCCCCCGTCAGGCACTCCGAATGCACTCGGACCAGGACCGGTTCCTCCGTCGCCACATCCCCCTTGACCAGCGCCACGTGGTGCTCGCCATTCAAACGGTTGATGAACCCAATCATCCTGAAATCGCCATACTTCGTGGGCATGTCTGCCTCTGCCACCCGTTCCACCAAAACCTCCGACTTGCGTCGAAACCGAATCAGTTCCTCAATGGTAATCATCTTAAGGCCATGCTTCCTGGAGTACTCAATCAGCTCCGGCACGCGTGCCATGGTCCCGTCGTCATTCATGATCTCGCAGATGACGCCCGCAGGCTGAAAGCCCGCCAGCTTCGCCAGATCCACAGCGGCTTCTGTGTGACCCGCACGTCGCAGTACCCCGCCTTCCTTGGCCACCAGTGGAAAGATGTGCCCCGGACGCATAAAGTCCGCCGGCTTTGCTTCTTCCTCCAGCAAGTGCTGGATCGTCATGGCCCGCTCCCCTGCGGAAATGCCCGTGGTGCAGCGCATGGAGTCCACCGACACCGTAAACGCTGTCTGCTTCGGATCCGTATTGCGGTCGATCATGTCGTAAATGCCCAGCGCGTTCAGACGCTCCCGGAGCATAGGCACGCAAATCAGCCCCCGTCCGTGCTTGGCCATGAAGTTGATGGCCTCCGGCGTCGCCTTTTCGGCGGCCATGAGCAGATCCCCTTCGTTTTCCCTGTCCTCATCGTCCACGACGACGATCATTTCCCCAGCCTTTAAGGCCTCTATCGCTTCTTCAATCGTACAAAATCCCATTGGCAGGACACCTCCCGTTTTCAATCGTTCATAAACCAAAGACTTTAGTTTTTGCCGATGGTCACGTTAACGTCACCATCGGCAAAAAGCTTCTAATAAGCTTTTATGCGAATCCATTCTGTTTTAGAAAGTCCATGGTCAATGGGCTCTTTTTCTCCGGCGCGAACTGCAATAACCGCTCCACATATTTGCCCACCAGGTCGCATTCAAGGTTCACCTCGTCGCCGACCCGCTTCCGCAGGAGAATCGTCTCATCCTTGGTCACCGGAATGATCGACACGCTGAACGCCGCGCCCTCCAGTTGGGCCACCGTCAGGCTGGTGCCGTCCATAGCTATGGACCCCTTCTGAATGATGTAGCGCAGCAGCGCCTCAGGCGGCTCCACCGTCATCCAGGTGGCGTTGCCCTCTTGCCGCAGCGCCCGGATCACGCCCACGCCGTCAATGTGCCCGGACACCATGTGCCCGCCAAAGCGGCCGTTCGCGCTCATGGCCCGCTCCAGGTTCACCGGGCTGCCCTTTTTCAGCGCCCCGAGGTTCGAATACCGCAGCGTCTCCGGCATGACGTCCGCCGTAAACGTGTCCTTCGTGAACCGCACCACCGTCAGGCACACCCCGTTGGTGCTGATGCTGTCCCCATTTCTCACGTCCCCGAGCACCGTCGACGCCCGCACGGTCAGTTGCGCCGCAGGACCCGACCGTGCGATTCCTTCGACAACGCCAATCTCTTCAATGATGCCAGTAAACATCTTCCACTACCCCTTTTTATTTTTGCCGATGGTCACTCAAATTCGCGCCTCAATCAGCAGGTCATCTCCTATTTCGACGGCCTTCATCCCTTTCAGGCGAACCGCATTCTCGAGAACCTCTATACCGCTTCCGCCTACCGGGGTCGGCGCATTCTGCCCTCCCAGGATCTTGGGCGCTATAAACATCAGAACTTTGTCCACGATTTTGCTTTCCAGGGCTGAGGCATTCAGCGTCGCGCCGCCTTCCAGAAGCAGACTGTCAATGCCCTGCTCTCCAAGGACAAACATGAGATAGTCCAGGTCGACCTTACCGTCCTTTTGAGGCGTAATGATCAGCTTTACGCCCGGCATGGACTGAAGCGCGGTTGCCTTTTCACTGTCCGCACGGTCTGTGGTCGCGATCAGGGTCGGCGCGTCTGAGTCCAGATGCAGTATTTTGGCGTTCAGCGGAATCTTCAGGGTCGAATCCACCACAACCCTGATTGGATCTCTGCCCTGCTTGCCTTTCAGCCTCGTGGTCAGCTTAGGGTCATCCTTGAGGACCGTTCCAATGCCCACCATGATAGCCTTCAGTTCGTGACGAAGCTGATGCACATATTCCCTGGCAGCCTCAGAGGTAATCCATTGTGATTCACCGGTGACCGTGGCTATCTTTCCATCCAGGGTCATGGCTGCCTTCATGACGCAGAAAGGCTTTTTAGTGGTGATGTATTTGATGAAGACTTCATTGAGGGCTTTTGCTTCTTCTTCCAGCAGTCCCACTTCGACCTCAATGCCCTGTTTTCTCAGCATCTGGATGCCCCTGCCTGCGACAAGGGGATTCGGATCCTCCATAGCAATATAGACTTTTGAGAAGCGGTTCTCAATCAGCTTTAAGGCGCAAGGCGGGGTTTTGCCATAGTGGGAGCACGGCTCCAGGGTGACATAGATTTCAGCGCCCTCAACAGACTCAGACGCATTCTCAATGGCATTCACCTCTGCGTGAGGCCCGCCGTACATGGCATGATACCCTTCACCAATAACCCTGCCCTCTTTGACGATAACCGCTCCGACCAAAGGATTCGGGCTGGTCCTTCCCGCCCCGAGTTTTGCCAGCTCAAGCGCACGCTGCATGTGCTGAATATGATAGGCGTTCATCAGTGTTCCCTCCTCTTTAAATGAAACTGGGGGTCGATAGGCGTTTTCCGCTGACACCGAGTTTCTTCCCAAATGAAACCAGGTGTCTGACACCGAGTTTCTTCCCTGACACCGAGTTTCTTCCCCAACTTCAGCTTTTTTTGAAAATAAAAAACCCTGAAGCGTTGTTCTTCAGGGTTTGACAATACAGCTTTGATCGAGGGTGCGGGGAAACAGCACCATCGGCAAAAAATCAATCTTCTTCCATCCAGACTTTACTGTCGGTTCTGGAATTGCACCAGATCAACCGCGGGAGCGGCTCGTGGACTGTACCACCGGTCGGGAATTTCACCCTGCCCTGAAGATGTTATGAAATTACTAACATGATAATATGAATCCAGCGCCATGTCAAACCTTTATCTTAATCGATTTTCAATTCACGAACATTAAGAGTTCATCGCGGCATATTGTTCTCCCAAAAATACTTTATAAAATTTTGTAGTACATTCTCCGCCTCATTTGCGAAAGCTTTGGCTTTTTTTCGGGAATTTTCTGAATACGGGTTGACATCTGGTTCTGCAGGGTTTACACTGAGAAAAATTCTTCACAGGCGCAACTGCTCTTTTATGGGAGAACAGGCGCCTCAGTCAATTAAGGAATGGGTGGTTTGAGATGACTCTGGTCCAACGTACGCTTAAACTTACAGCCGAATATTTTGGTTACTTTAGCTGGAGCTTTTACTTTTATGGCTTCGGCTTTTTGGCGTACGGCAAATCGGATAGAACCTCAAATTGCTTAAAGATCGGACTTAGGGCTGCGGCCTGATGTGCCGGCAAGTGACTTAAACCTGATAGAACTTAGACAGGGCGTCTCTTTAAGTAAAGGGGCGCTCTGTTTTTTTATATTCGAAAGGAGGTGGTGGCATGAGCGAAGACGGCTTTTATGGTTATTGTGGCTTAAACTTGACCATCGGCAAAAACAACAAAACTTATAAAACCTTAGGAGGCCAATTTTATGATTATAACGCTCAAAACGACCACCACTCACGAGGAATGCGAACACATCATGGATGTGATCCGGCAGCACGGATTAGAAGTTGAACTCGCCCAGCGAGGCCATGCCAGAGAGCTCCGACTCACCGGCGACATAAACCGCCTGGACTTCTCGGTAATCTCCTTCCACCCCCATGTCGAGGACATGAAGCGCATCAAATCGTCTTACAAGCTGGCCAGCAGGGAATTCCACCCGGAGGACACTGTGGTTGAGGTCGGTGGACTTCGCATAGGCGGCGGGGATTTGACCGTCATGGCCGGGCCCTGCTCCATTGAGAGCCGGGAACAGATCGATGTCATTGCCCAGGCAGTTAGTGCTGCGGGCGCGACAATCCTGAGAGGCGGCGCGTTCAAACCACGCACCTCCCCTTACAGCTTCCAGGGACTGGGTGAGCTGGGGCTGAAGCTGATGAAGGATGCAGGTGCGGCGAACGGCATGCCAATTGTCACCGAAGTCATGTGCACCGAGGACTTCGACCTGGTCGAGGCCTACACGGACATCCTGCAGATTGGCGCAAGAAACATGCAGAACTTCTCCCTCCTGAAGCGGGCCGGACGTTCGAAGAAGCCGGTGCTGCTCAAACGCGGCATGTCGTCGACTATTGAGGATTTCCTCATGAGCGCGGAGTACATATTGGCCAGCGGCAATCCAAACGTGATTTTGTGCGAGCGCGGCATCCGGACCTTCGAGCCGCACATGCGCAACACCCTGGACCTGTCCGTGGTCACAGCCATCAAGACCCTGAGCCACCTGCCAATTATTGTGGATCCAAGCCACGCCACAGGGCGGCGTGAAATGGTGGGGCCGCTGTCCAAAGCCGCTGTCGCGGTGGGTGCCGATGGTCTCATGATCGAAGTTCATCACGAGCCGGAAAAAGCGCTCTCCGACGGACCGCAGTCACTCAGGCCGCGGGAGTTCGAAATCCTGATGCACCAGCTTAATCAGATTCACAACCTGTGCAGGCTGCAGGATCAGATATATAGTGATAAGCCAATTGTTATAGAAGTAAAAGTGCTAAACAATAAGAAAGCTGACGATAAGGTGGGGCTTAGGCATGCGAACATCGGATAACGAAGAGGTTCCGTTTTTTAAAAGCATCAGCATTGTAGGACTTGGGCTGATTGGCGGATCTCTCGCCAAAGCCCTCAGACTTAAGGGCTTTCTGGGGGGATTGAACGGTTTTGATCCGGATCCCCAGACACTGGTCCAGGCGAGGCAATCGGGATTGTTTACGATGGTGGATGCGGTGCCTGCTGCTAACTCGTCTGGTACAGCTTCCGAACTCGTGGTGATCGCAGTGCCGCTTGGCAAGGTCAGGGAAGCCATGGTCAGTGCTTTGCCTCTGATCGGTCCCGGCACCGTGGTCATGGATGTGGGCAGTGTCAAAGGCACCGTCCATGAAACGGCAGTGGAGATCTTGACAGGGACAGGCGCTGTCTTCGTGGGCGGACATCCTATGGCAGGCTCTGAAAAAGGCGGCTTCAACGCCGGATCGCCTATATTGTTTGAAAACGCTTACTTTTTCCTGACACCGGATGCGCATTTTGAGGGTCTGGTTCGCGGGGTACAGCCGGTGGATCTGCTGAAGCAGATGATCTTGAAGCTGGGCGCACTTCCGGTGATTACCGAACCAAAAGCACATGATGCTTTGACAGCACGACTCAGCCATCTGCCCCATCTCACCGCTTCTATTCTGGTCGAGGTCTTTGCGGCTTCCCTGCCGACGGATCAGCTGAAGTTCGCCGGCGGCGGCTTCAGGGATTCCACCCGGATAGCCATGGGTGATCCGGCGCTCTGGCGGGACATCTTCGTCCACAACCGCTCAGAAGTCATTTCGAGTATTGACACTTTGGTAGATGGGCTGATGCGGTTTAAAAAAAACCTGCAGGACGTCGAGGACCAAGCCATTGTCGAGACACTGGGCGAGGCCCAGCGCCTTCGCTCAGGACTCATCACGATCCGCCCGAGCGAAGAGGTGTCTCTTTATCCCCTCCGACTCGAGCTCGAAGACCGACCGGGGATCCTGGCAGAAGTCACCAAGCTTCTTGCAGACCACCAGCTTGACATCAAGGACCTCGCCCTGGATCACTCCAGAGAGAACCAGCGCGGCGCCTTCACCCTCAGCTTCGCCTCAAATGCCGACCGCTTGACGGCTGCGTCGCTGCTGAAAGCTTCAGGGATTGGGATCGGGGTAGTTGATACAGACTGACGCGAAGGCTAACAGACGTGTATCCGCGAAGGCTAACAGACGTGCACAAACAGAGAGAATACCGAACTGAAGAGAGCTTGCTCTCTGAAGTACGGGGTTGTCGCTGTTTGTATAGGGCGCAGCCCGTGACCGAAGCGCAGCAAAGCGAAGCGAGGTGCACGTATGTAAGCCGGAAGTGACGTTCACCCCCAAACCTAACCCAAATCTAAACATCAAAGGAGCCCAACTCATGATCAGACGTATAGAACCGGCAAAACTCAGCGGCACCCTCAGGATCCCGCCATCGAAAAGCCTCAGCCACCGCGCAGTCCTGGCAGCGGCATTGGCAGAGGGAGAAAGCGTCATTGAGAACCTCATCTTCTCCGAGGACATCATAGCCACCACAGAAGCGGTCAGAGCCCTGGGCGTCGAAGCCATCCAGGAGGGCGACAAGCTCACTATCCGCAGAAGCGGCACGCTAAAAGCGCCAACCGAACCCCTCCACTGCAACGAGTCTGGTTCAACCCTCCGCTTCCTGATCCCATTCGCGGGCCTCTTCGACGCCCCAGTGGTCTTCACAGGTGAAGGCAAGCTGACCACCCGTCCGCTGGATCCATACTTCGACCTTTTCGACCGTCAAGGCATTAAATACGACTACCCGGGCCAGCTGCCGCTGACCGTCCACGGCAAACTGAAAGCCGGCACCTTCGAAATGCCAGGCCACATCAGCTCCCAGTTCGTCACAGGCCTCCTGTACGTCCTACCGCTCCTGGACGGCGACTCCGAGATCATCCTGACCTCGCCTCTCGAGTCCAGGGACTATGTGACCCTTACCCTCCAGATCCTCAAAATCTTCGGGATCCAGGTCGAGACCGTCACCCCGGAGCACTACAAAATCAAAGGCAATCAAGCCTTCAAACCCGCCAATTACCGCGTGGAAGGCGACTACTCCCAGGCGGCCTTCTGGATCGCCGGCGGCCTCATGGGCGACGGCCTCATCCTCAAAGACCTCTCCGAGCACTCCGAGCAGGGCGACCAGCGCATCCTCCAAATCGTCCGGGACATGGGAGGTAACATAGAATGGCAAGACGGCGACCTGATCGTCCGCCCTTCAAAAACCCATGGTGCTGTCATCGACGCTTCACAGTGCCCTGACCTGGTCCCAATCTGCGCGACCTTAGCCGCAGTCAGCGAGGGTCAGACCCATGTCATCAACGCCGCCCGCGTCCGCCTCAAAGAATCCGACCGACTCCTGGCCATCCGCACTGAGCTGAACAAGCTCGGCGCCAACATCACCGAAGAGCCCGAAGGCCTCATCATCGAAGGCGTGGAAGGCTTCACCGGCGGCCAGACAGAAGGCTGGAACGATCACCGCATCGTCATGAGCCTCGCCATAGCCTCCGCCAAAGCCAGCAGCACCATCGAAATCGAAGGCAGCGGCGCCGTCAAAAAATCCTACCCACACTTCTTCGAAGATTTCGCAGGAATCGGCGGCAACGTCTCAAAGGCCTAATCTAAACCAAAAGCAAAAAACCAAAAGCCATTTTCTCTGCCGATGGTCACACAACGACCACCCAGCCACACAACTCAAGACTCGAAGGGAGCCATTTCCATGCACTTATTAGACAACTACCGAAATGAAATCGATCAGCTCGACGACAAACTGGTCGAGCTCCTGGAGCGCCGCATGACCATCGTCGAAGAAATTGGAAATATAAAGAAAGAAATAGGCATGCGCGTCTACGACCCCGAGCGGGAGAAAAAACTTCTCGCCCGTCTCTCCTCACAAATTAAGCACCCGGACCACCAGACGCGCATCCTCAGCATCATGAAAACCATCCTGGCCTCCAGCCGCGCCCTGCAGGACAGCCATCTCGAAGATGTCCTGCCGCAGCACTTCCCGCACGGCGAGCATCGCACCGCCGGTTACGCCGGCATCCCGGGCTCCTACGGCGAAACGGCCACTCTCAAATACTTCGGTCATAACAAGGACTACCGGGCTTACGCTACCTTCCACGAGGTTTGTGATGCTGTCCTTTCCGGCGAGCTAGACTATGGCGTCCTGCCGGCGGAGAACTCCACCACCGGGGCCATCAACGAGGTCTATGATCTCATTAGAGAAAAAGACCTCTTCATCACGGGTGAAGTCCTTGTCCCAATCGTTCATCATTTGATCGGACATAAAGGCGTTAAGATGGAAGACATCCGCGAGGTCCGCTCCCACGCCCAAGGCCTCGAGCAGTGTACCCTGTTCCTCAACACCCTCAATATTAAGCAGGTGCCTATGAAAAATACTGCTGTCAGCGTCCAGTATGTGGCCCAGCAGGACGACGTCAGTGTTGCCGCCATAGGCAGCGAGCGGGCCGCTCAGCTCTACGGACTTGAGATTATAGGTAAGGCCATCCAAAACAGCGCCGTCAACACCACGCGCTTTGTGATTCTCACCAAAACCCCAGAAACCAGCCCTGAAGCCGACAGCACCTCCATGGTCCTCACCACCCGCCATGAAGCCGGCTCCCTCTACGAAATCCTGGGATACTTCGCCCAGGAGAAGATCAACCTCTTCCGAATTGAATCCAGGCCCGTCCCCGACCGTCCTTGGGAATACTTCATCTATCTGGATGCCGAGGGCCGCGCAGATACCGACTCATTCCTGAATGCCATTGACGCCGCCAGAAAACACTGTCCTTATTTTAGATTCTTAGGTACATACAAACGCGGTGTCATTTAGCGTAAAAAAACTGGGTGTCGATAGGCGCTAGACGCAATAGGCGCAAGACGCAATAGGCGCTAGCCGCTGACACCCAGTTTCACCTACACAGTAAACCCGAAAGGAGCTGTTACTATGGACCGTCTTCAAGAGCTCAGAAGCCAGGTCGACCACTGCGACCGCGCGCTGGCCACCCTGCTCGAAGAACGTCTCAGTATTATTCTCGACATCATGGAAGAAAAAAAATCCCTTGGTATGCCTATTTTTAGCCAGGACCGAGAGCGCGCCATCATACAAAACATAGGTAATTATGTCCATGACCCGGCTTTCCGCGAAGAGATCAAGACCATCCAGACTCACGTGCTCAGGAGCTGCAGGCGGATCCAGTCCCGCCTCCTCTTCCCTTACCACATCTCGCTGGTGGGCTTTATGGGGAGTGGGAAGACGACCATCGGCAAAGCGCTTTCTAAAATGCTGGCTATGGACCAGATCGACGTGGACCAGGTCATTGAGACCCGGGCTCGCATGAAAATCAGCGACATCTTCGCCCAGTACGGCGAGCCTTACTTCCGGGAGCTGGAGTCGAAGACCGTGGAGGAGCTGAGCCAGCATCAGAACGTCATCATCCTGTGCGGCGGCGGCGGGGTCGTGCTGAACAAGACCAACGTGGACAACCTGAGAAACAACGGCATTGTCGTCTGGCTGAAAGCCAGCCCGGAGCAGATCTACAGCCGCATCGCCACCGACGACACCCGTCCGCTCCTCAAGGACAACATGTCCGTGGACAAAATTGGCACCCTGATGGATCCGCGACTTTCCCTCTATGAATCTGCGGCGGATATTGCTATTATTACAGATAACAAGACCGAAGAAGAGATTTGCATGGAGATCGTCGACCGCCTGATGCAGCTGGAAATCGACCGCCCTCTGCCTCTTCGGGACGTCAGCAGCCTATAGCGCTTAGGAGGGAACACTATGACAAAAGCACCTATCCAGATCGGGAATAAAGTCCTCGGCGGCGGCAGTCCGCTGATTACCATGCCTTTTGTGGGCAAAACCATTGAGGCGCTGGCGGAAGAGTGCCGCACCGCCCTTGAACACCAGCCAGACCTGGTGGAGTGGCGCGCGGATTATTTTGAAGGGATCGAAGACCCCGCCCTAGCCCTGGAAGGACTAACTACTTTAGCCGATGGTCTCGGGGGCATCCCCCTCCTCTTCACCCTGCGCAGTGCCTTGGAAGGCGGCGCACAGGTCCTGACAGATGAGACGCGGTTTGCGGTCATTAAAGCGGTAGTCGATGCAGGCAGGGTTTCCCTGGTGGACATCGAGGCCGCCAGCCCGCAAACCCTTATTGAGCCTGTACGTGAGCTTACCCGAAGTGCAGGCGTCGCATTGATATTGTCCAGCCATGATTTCAAGGCAACGCCTGAGGTTGACGACATGGTGGCCCGCCTCGTTAAAGCCCAGTCCCTTGGCGCCGACGTGGTGAAGCTGGCAGTCATGCCGCAATCCCGGGAAGACGTCCTGAACCTCATGCTGGCCTCCGTGCGTTACAACGATCTTCCGGACGCCACCCACGCCGTCACCATCTCCATGAGCGGCGATGGCCTCATCACCCGCCTCGCAGCCGGCTTCAGCCACTCCGTCATCACCTTCTGCGCGGGCAAGGGCGTTTCCGCTCCAGGCCAGGTCCCGGCGGACGACATGCGTGGTCCAATGATGCTGCTGGCGCAGCATTTGAGGTAGAGGAAGAAAAGTGATTTTGAAAAGGAAAGTGAAGGCCGGCGCGGCGCGCTGGCCTTCACTTTTTTTGGAAGAAACTCGGGGTCAATAGGCACCAGACGCAATAGGCGCTAGCCGCAGACACCAAGTTTCCGCTTCAATTTACCCCAAATTTTTTGTATAATATTTTGTGTCTAGAAGTTTAGTGAAAGTAAACCCGGGTATTATTTTTAATGTTTGAAATAATGTTTTACACGAAAACCGCTATTGAAAAACGCCGCCAACAGGCCGGCTCTATTTGGGGGCATGTAGATTGGAAGACAAAATGATTCAGGTCAATCATCTCGTCAAAGTCTTCGGTGAAGATCGCGTCGTAGACGACATCAGCTTTCACGTGGATTCCAGGGAGTTTATGACCATCCTCGGACCCAGCGGCTGCGGCAAAACCACGACCCTCCGGATGATTGGCGGCTTTGAGACGCCTACACAGGGCGATATCCTGTTTGAGGGGAAATCCATCATTCAAGTGCCGCCCTACGAGCGGCCGGTCAACACCATTTTTCAGAGATACGCACTCTTCACCCATCTCAACATCTTCGAAAACATAGCTTTTGGTCTCAGAATCAAAAAAACAGATGAAAACGAAATTAAAAGGCGCGTCGCCCGAATGCTGGAGCTGGTCAACCTGACAGGCTTTGAGAAGCGAGCTGTCAGCTCCCTCAGCGGCGGCCAGCAGCAGCGGATTGCCATCGCCAGAGCGCTGGTCAACGAGCCCAAGGTGCTGCTCCTGGACGAACCCCTGGGCGCACTGGACCTCAAACTCAGAAAGGAAATGCAGCTCGAGCTGAAATATATGCAGCAAGACCTGGGCATCACCTTTATCTACGTCACACACGATCAGGAAGAAGCGCTGACCATGTCCAACCGGATCATCGTCATGAACCACGGACGGATCCAGCAGACCGGCACGCCCCAGGACATCTACAACGAACCGGCCAACGCCTTCGTAGCGGATTTCATTGGCGAGAGCAATCTGATCCCAGGCGTCATGAAAGAAGACTATTGGGTCGAGTTCGCCGGGAGAACCTTCCCCTGCCTGGACGCCGGCTTCTCGCAAAACGAGTCCGTGGACGTCGTCATCCGCCCGGAAGACATTGACCTGGTCGCGCCTGGCGAAGGCCTCCTGCATGGTGTCGTCGACTCTGCCCTTTTCAAGGGTGTCCACTACGAAATGGTGGTCCTGGTGGACGGCCGCGAATGGCTGGTCCACAGCACTGACCTGGCCCCCGAGGACTCGGAGGTGGGCCTGCGGATCACGCCGGACGACATTCACATCATGAAAAAAAGCGCCGCGCCAGTTCACGAAGGCGCGCCATTCAAGGAAGCGGGGGAGGCGGCCGTCCATGCTTAAACGCCTCAGTACAGCCCCCTACCTCCTCTGGAGCTTTCTCCTGATCGTGGTCCCACTCGTCATGGTCCTGGGCTATAGCCTCATCAGAACGGGACCCGGTGGTCCCGAATTCTCCCTTAACGGCTTCATCAAATTCACGGATCCCCTGTACCTCAAGGTGCTGGGGCTGTCCGTCTGGATCGCGCTTCAGTCCACCGTCCTCTGTCTCGTCATAGGGTACCCCCTCGCCATGATTATGTCAGGTCTGAAACCCAGTGCCCAAAGGACAACCATGACCATGATCGTTCTACCTATGTGGATGAATTTTCTGCTGAGAACCTACGCCTGGATCCCCATCCTCGGCCGGAACGGGCTGCTGAATGGACTTCTGGCGACCATCGGCATACCGCCCCTGAACCTGCTCTTCAATGAGGGGGCTGTGCTTTTGGGCATGGTCTACAACTTTCTGCCGTTCATGGTGCTGCCTATTTTCACGGTGCTGATCCGCATGGACCGCAGCGTCATTGAGGCGGCCCAGGACCTGGGCGCCAACCGGCTGCACGTTTTCTGGCGGGTTACGCTGCCGCTGTCGCTGCCGGGCGTGGTGTCCGGCGTCATGATGGTGTTCATGCCGGCCGTCAGTACCTTTGTCATCTCCGACCTCCTGGGCGGTTCCCAGGTCAACCTGGTGGGCAACCTGATCAAGGACCAGTTCCTGAGCGTTTATGACTGGAACTTCGGGGCCTCCATCTCTGTGGTCCTGATGGCGCTGATCCTGGTCTCCATGTGGATTCTGGGCAAGACAGATAAAAACGGAAGCGGGGTGAGCTTTTTTTGAGCCGATGGTTGCAAAAATCCTACCTCTTCCTCATCTTCACCTTTCTTTACGCACCTATCGCGGTACTGATCGTGTTTTCCTTCAATGATTCAAAATCCACGTCGAACTGGTCGGGCTTCTCCCTGCGCTGGTACGCTGAGCTGTTTCAGGATGACAAGATCCTGAGTGCCTTGTACTACACCTTGGCGATTGCCTTGATCTCCTCTCTGATTTCCACAGTGATGGGCACCTTTGCGGCCTTTGGGCTGAGTCAGATGCGCGGGCGGTTTAAGGGCTTCGTGCTGGGAGTCAACAACCTGCCCATCCTCAACCCGGACATAGTAACGGGGATCGCGCTGATGTCGCTGTTTGTCTTCACCGGAACGCGGCTGGGCTTCATGACCATGCTGATGGCCCACATCACCTTCAGCACCCCTTATGTTATTTTGTCCGTGCTGCCTAAGTTTAAGCAGCTCTCCAGTGAGATGCTGGACGCGGCCCTGGATCTGGGCGCGACGCCCTGGTATGCTTTTCGCAAGGTGATCCTGCCTGAGATCATGCCGGGGATTATAACAGGGTTTCTCATGGCCTTTACATTATCCATAGATGACTTCGTCATCAGCTTCTTCACCACCGGCGGCGGGGTCAGCAACTTGTCCATAGAGATTTACAGCATGGCCCGCCGGGGCATCAAGCCGGAGATCAACGCGCTGTCGACTTTGATGTTTTTGACAGTACTTCTGCTGTTGTTTGTGATCAACCGAAGATCTGAAAAAGGGGCAGGCGTCGTCCTGCCGAAAACCGACACTCTGGAAAGGATGTGACACAGAAGTGAAATTAAACTGGAATGTGAACGCGAATGGAAAAGAAAAGTCCCGGATTGGAGCGCGTGGGACATTGAAAGTATTTGGGCTGCTGATGGTGGTCCTGCTGCTTATGAGCGGCTGTGCTGCGTCCGAGCCTGCAGAAAAGCTTTATGTCTACAACTGGGGCGACTATATTGACGAAAATGTCCTGGACGAATTTGAAACGGAATTCAACGTAGAGGTCATCTACGATACCTACGCCACCAACGAAGATCTCTACGTCAAGCTGAAGCAAGGCGGGACACCTTACGACATTGCCATTCCTTCAGACTACATGATTGAGAAAATGATTCGCGAAGATTTGGTTGAGCCAATCGATTTGGCGCAAATTTCGAATTTCACCGCCATAGACGACCGCTTCAAAGATTTGGACTTTGATCCGGGCAACAAATTCTCCGTGCCTTATATGTGGGGGACTGTAGGCATTATTTACAATACCGCCATGATTGATGAGGAAATCGACAGCTGGAATGCCTTGTGGGATCCAAAGTACGAAAAGCAGATCCTGATGCTGGACAGCCAGCGGGATTCCATAGCGGTGGCGCTTAAAAAGCTGGGCTACTCCATCAACACCAAGAGCCTGGAGGAGCTGGAGGCTGCGAAGGCTGCGCTGATTGAGCAGAAGCCGTTAGTACTGGCATATGCCGGCGACAATCTCAAAGATATGATGATTGGCGGCGAGGCAGCCATAGCCTTCTGCTGGTCTGGTGACGCGGTCTATATGATCTCAGAGAATGAAGATTTGGCCTACGTCATTCCTAAGGAAGGCAGCAATCTCTGGTTTGACAACATAGTCATACCAAAGGGCGCCCAGAATGTTGAAATGGCTCACAAGTTTATAGATTTCCTCAGCCGCCCTGAAATTGGGCAGAAAAACGCGGAGTATATTGGCTATTCCACGCCTAACAAAGAGACTTTAGCCCTTCTGGATCCGGAGATTTCCGGAGACAAAACCGCCTATCCGGACGATGCGGACTTAGCCAACCTAGAGGTCCTTCTGGATTTAGGGGATTTCATTGAGGCTTATAACAGAGTTTGGACGGAGGTTAAGTCGGCGAGGTAATTGGACAAAGTTGACGGAAAAGGTAAGTGAAATGGGTGAACCCGTTTCACTTCTGGTTGAAGAAGAATAGCGGGTGCCATGGTGAAGATCCTGTGGCACCCGCTATTCTTTTTGAAGTAATTTACTTGTTGTCATTTGAATACAATTATTGCGCGACTTCTAGAACATTGTTTGCCACGTCTGCGGATGTTTTACCCGTACCTGGCACGATTTTCGGAACGCTGACGTTTAATTTTTTTGACAAGTCTGCTATTGCTATATTTCAGCAAAATCTTCTTCATTAACTTCATTTTTGGTGTCAGGTACGGAAAGTGAAAAAGAGCGGTTGGCAAGGTGGATTAGGATCCCTTGACAACCGCTCTTCACTATTTCAGCAGGTATATTATTCGATTAACGATCAGCCTGAAGCTATTCCTCTGTTTCAGTTGATTCTGTTTCAGTTGATTCTGTTTCTTCTTCCAGAGCATCTTCTGCTTCTTCAGTTTCATCAGCTGATTGAACTACGCCTTCTTCTATCGTGACGTCCCCATCCTCATAATCCACTTCAAAGCCCATTTGCTCTGCAATGAATCTGAGCGGGACTACCGTTCTGCCGTTCATGGTTTGAGCTGGAACATCAAGTTGAATAGTATTATCATCGACAACGACTTCTGTTTCGCCAAGTGTCAGAACAATCTTCTGGTCACCTCTAGTAATAGTCACTGTTTGATTGACCGGATTCCATGTGACTTCAGCGCCAAAAGCCTGAACCAGCGCCCTCACCGGTACCAGTGTACGACCGGCCTTTATAACTGGCGGCGTATCAAAGCCCAGGTGTTTGCCTTTGACAATGATATTTTCGACCGGAAGAACTTGAATAGTTGGATCCGCCTGGACGAGCGCTACGCCAATTGCATCAATTGTAGTGAGCTCTTCCTCTGTATAGCCATTTTTTATGACACTCTTGAGTTCGGCTTTGGCAGCAATAAAGCTGGCTTTAGCTGCCGCAAAATCATCAGCCAGTAAAGCAGCTTCTTCCTGGTTGCCCAATGACATTTGCCTTTCAATTTCTGCTTCTATCAGATCTTTTGCGACTTCAAGTCGATCTTTCTCCGTCTCAGCTGCATCTTTTGCAGCTTCCCACGCCGCATCCCGAACTACCTTCTCCGGTTTAATTTGTTCTGTGACCACGGGCTTAACCTTTACTTCTTTTTCAGGCTTTGCGGCTGCGGACGGCATGATGCTCATAGTGAGAATTAAAACGAGCATTAAAAAAAGCACTAACCCCTTGTTTCTGTTGCGTTTCATCTGTATTCCTCCCTTTGGTTTGGAATTGCAGAATCATGCTCCAGGAACGTTGCTTGTGCCTGTGAAGTCATCCTTCGGCGGTGCGGCCACCATGGCATCCTTTCAGATGCTTTAGGTCCGTCACTTTGCGTCCCGGTTTTTCAACCGGTTTGCCATTTCGGAGATGATCTGCTTATGTAATTGTATAGCTTCATTATAATCCTAGTACAGGTGATGTCAACGGCTTGAAGCAGGTTATGAGGACAATATTTTTTGGGAAAATCAGGGTGTTTGAACCATACAACAGTCCCTCTGCCAAAACAGGTTAAACATTCGAACGCTTAAACTCAGTATTAACCATTAGCCTCAAATTCCAGCTCGAATCGACCATAGCCTTCAATGTAAAATCCGAGTCGGCGATCCCTGAGATTTTCGCCCATAATCTTTTCATCAATGTAAAATGCAAATTCACTATTTACATTAACTCTGCAATAACCAGCATCAGCATCCGGTTTGCCTGCAAGACCTGCAGGACAGATAAAGGCTGCTCATCAGCCATGGGTGGTGAGGCGCATGGAGATGGTCATGACGCCGCCGCGTTCTCTTAGGAAATGGTTTAGCCATACAGAGGTGCAGGATGCGTTCATGTGTAACCTCCTGTTTAATAGATTAATCACTAAAGTAATGACGTAAATTCATAACCGACATGACAGCCTTACACCCAAGTCTTCCAGACCTCGGGACAATATCCAAGCGTCGCTTGCTTGCCATTTCGAACTATAGGTGTCTTAAAGAGCTTGGGATGATCCAGCAGAATCTCCGCCCGAAGCTCGTGGCCGCCAATACGGTCCAGATTGAGTTCTTTGTAAAGTGGTGATTCCATGTCAAACAGAACATTGAGCCCCAACACGGCGACGACACTGTTTAGTTCCCCTTTGCTGAGTCCTTTGTCCAGCAGATCTATCTTTTGAAACTTAATGCCCCGCTCTTTAAAATAGCGCTCCGCCTTTTTCGTATCAAAGCATTTCGACTTCCCGAAAATTTGGATGTTCATAATTAGCCTCCACAACTGCAATTTCTTAAGTTTTTTCCATTGTCTCACGATCCGCCACGTCATTCAAGCGGCGGGTTCGGCAATTATCACAATTTAACTTGTTGACAAATTGACATAACACTCGCGAACAACTTCAACTTTGGGGACGCGGACAAAAACCAGTTCAGTGCCTGTCACCAACTCAAAAACAGTGCCAGAGCTTTCGCATGAATATAAATTATTCACCTTTATACCATTCTGCATCCCGTCACAAAACCCACACAAATTTCACATACCCTTTCGCCCTAAAATCCCCCCTCAACATTCTTGACACCCACTCGTGGATCGGGTATAGTGTTAATAACAACCCCCTCCTGTAGGGGGGGTCCAGAAAGGGGCCACCACGCTTGAAAAAAGCCTTTATAGTCAAAAATAAATGCGACCAGTCTCCATTTTGCCCAGTAAAACGCGTCTGCCCGACAGGCGCTGTGACTCAAAAAAGAAAGTTTCTGAAAGCAGAACATCCCGTCATAGACGCCGCCCTTTGCATAGGCTGCAAGAAATGCGTCACTGTCTGTCCGCATGGCGCCGTCGCAATGAAATAGGGCGCACCCTTAAGGCCTCAAAAATTACTTATCCAAAGTGCCGCATGATTCATAACCAAAAATCAGCGGTATTTTTATTTTACAAAATTCACCTCAAACACCAGCTCCTCAGATCCGGCCTCACACCCCATTCCCTCGCCTCCAACCACACCGTCCATATAAATCCAACACAGAAAACTTCCAAAAACACCTTGACTATTTATTAATATGTGCTATTATTTATAACAGATAAAGATTAAATATCACATTGATTGTATATATATTCAACGGAGGGATAAGTATGAAAGGCTACATCGTACTCAACAACGGCATGGTCATCAACGGAAACTTTGAGGGCAAGACCGCCAACGTCCTTGGCAGCATTTCATGCTCAGACACCGGCAGCATCTCCATTCACTGCGACGCAAACGGCACCTGCGTCACCATCGTAGATGCATCAGCCCCAGCCGGCGCAGCCGATGGCATCTTCACCACCGACGCCTTCGACCTCCTGGCCTCCAAACTCAGCACCGGCGAAAACCACCTGGCTAAACTAGTCATCGACGACCTCCCTTTTGACTATCACCTCTATGATGTCAAAACCTGGCTCGGTTACAACCACCCAATCGCTTCCTAAAACAAAATCCCAAAAAACCGCAAAGCTCCAGGCAAACTGCCTCGGAGCTTTTTTATTTGCCAAAACTGTCCCAAATCCAATCCGAACCACCTTCACTCCTATGCCCAAATAAAAACGGGAAGCCGGCGTCCACAGCCACAGCCGCTTCACACCCTCTTCCCGTTTGTCATCCGCTCTAACACTTACCCATTCAGCTTGGCCGTTTCAAGACCTTTGCCGATGGTCTTCGCCGCCTCCAGCCTTCTATTCCTATAATAGATCAAAAGGTCAATAGTCACCATAACCATATTGATGCCGTACAGCACCATGACAAGATCCCGGCTGTTGAGCCACTTATGGGTCAGTCCACTCAGATAGCCAATGATGATAACATAGGAGAACACCGGACTTTTCCCGCCTGTACTCTTGCTGGTCCAGGATTTATGTATGGAAATTGGCCACGCAAAGCCAAAGCATGTCAGCATCACAATTTCAAATATACTCATTTAAGTCCCTCCGAATCAATGTCACTGCGCCTTGTATACATAACGCCTTTGTCTCATCCATTATAAATCAGGATGACTTTCAGGTAAACCCCTTTGTCAAGATTTCCACAAAATCGAGCAACGCTGCTCTGATTATGGTAACGCTCCAAGAAAACCTCTCCCAAACCCGGCAACCTTCGAAGTACTACTGTCAAACCACCACAAATTACTACTAATTAGAATTATTTTTAAAAAAGTACTTCCAATTAGTAATAATTGTGTTATAATGAGAACAGTTATCAAACACAAAACATCATTCAAATATAAACAACCACTTGAAAGGGGTATTTCAAATGACAAACACAAAATTAGCAATCGTCTATTATAGCGCAACAGGGATCAACTACCAGCTCGCCCAGTGGGCAGAAGAAGCCGCAAAAAACTCAGGAGCAGAAGTCCGTCTCGTAAAAGTTCAGGAGCTTGCTCCGGAAGCAGTTATAGAAGGCAATCCGGCCTGGAAAGCCAATGCCGAAGCCACAAAACACATCCCAACCGCGACTTCAGATGACCTCGACTGGGCCGATGCCATCCTCTTCAGCGTCCCAACCCGCTTTGGCAACATGGCTTCACAAATGAAACAGTTCATCGACATCCAGGGCGGCCTCTGGGCACAAGGCAAACTGGCGAATAAAGCCGTCAGCGCCATGTCCTCCGCGCAGAACCCGCATGGCGGCCAGGAAGCGACAATCCTCTCCCTTTACACCTCCATGATGCACTGGGGCGCCATCATAGTCGCGCCTGGCTATACCGATGCTTCCATCTTCAAAGCCGGCGGCAACCCTTACGGCACCTCTGTTACACAAGGACAGGACGGCAAGCCGGTTGAGGATGTTAAAGATGCGGTTGCCCACCAAACAAAGCGACTCATCGAAACTGCTGGCTGGATTAAAAACGGCCGCGCCTAAACCCACTGACGAAAAAGTTCAATCCGAAAAAACATCGATTTTCCTCCAAAAAAATCCCTGCGGCGCCCAGCGCTGCGGGGATTTTCGAGAACTGGGTGTCTGACACCGAGTTTCATCACGGCTGGTGCCTATTGACCCCGAGTTTCACCGAAGCGGATGTTTGCAACTAGCACCTATCGCCCTGAAGTTTCTCCAACAAAAAGACAGGATAAAATGGACGTCTCATCCATTTTTATCCTGTCTTTTCTCCTTATTCACAACGCCTTCGTCAACCCGCCATCCACCAGCACCGTCTGGCCTGTGATGTACGTGTTGGCCTCTGAGCACAGAAATACAGCAAGCTTCCCATACTCAGACGGTTTGCCATAGCGGCCCAGCGGAATGTTCTTGAAGGTTTCTCTCTCAATCTCTTCCACGGACACATTCATGCGGTCTGCTCTGATTTGATCCAGGTAGGTAATTCTAGAAGTCCCTATGCGGCCAGGGCCTATGACGTTGACGAGGATACCATCGGCACCAAGCTCCTGAGAGAGGCTCTTGGAGAGGCCCACCACACCATTTCTGAAGGTGTTGGAGAGGATCAGGTTTTCCAGGACCTGCTTCACGGACGAGGAGGTAGAATTCAGAATGCGCCCTCCCCCGCCCGCTCTCATGTGCGGCAGCACCAGGCGGATCATCCTGACATAGGACAGCAGCGTCAGCTCAAAGGCATTCTGCCAGACGTCATCCTCAAACTGCTCAAAAGTGCCGGCAGGTGGTCCGCCTGCATTGTTGACTAGGGCATAAATAGAGCCGTAGGCTTTGACAGTTTCCTCCACCAGGCGCGAGAGGTCCTCGGGTTTTCTTAAATCACCCACACAATACAGCGGCCGGCGCCCGCTCAGAATCTCAATGTCGTCCGCTGCCGCTTTCAGTTTCACTTCTGACGAACTGAACAGCATGACATTGGCGCCCTCCATGGCAAATTCAGTGGCTATGGCTTTGCCGAGGCCATCACTTGAGGCCAGTACAATGGCCGTTTTGTTTTTGAGTCCTAAATCCAAAACAATCACCTGCTCCTTTCGCCTGTAAGGCTATGGCTCTACCACCCACGCCCGAAGTCACGTGTGGGCGCGTCTATTTAATCAATCAATAAAATCCTTATCCTTCAGGGACTTCAGCACCAGGCCGTCCGTCGGGAAAGCCAGGACCATGTTCGAGGACTCCAGCTCCTCATAGGAAAAGAAGTCAACTTGATCCAGGTCGTCGAGGGGGATTGGGTCCCCCTCAGCCTGCGCCAGGAACCAGAGGCCCACGGTATGCTGGGCAGGATTGTGAAAATTGGAATGAACGGCGAAGATGTCACCCAGCTCAAAGTCCAGCCCGGTCTCTTCTTTCATTTCACGGACAAGGGCGTCCCGGACGTCCTCGGTATACTCCACGTAACCGCAGGGAATGCACCAGGTGCCGCTGTAGCTGCCTATGCGCCGGCCCAGCAGAACTTTACGATCCCGAATCAGGATTGCGGCGACGCCGACCGCAGGGTTCTGGAAGAAAACGAAGCCGCAGGACGTGCACTTGGGCCGGTTGACATCCTGGGTTTCCTCCAGGGACAGGTTCCCGCCGCATTTGGGGCAATGCTGGTATCTCATGGGAGTTCACCACCTCCAGGGAATAGAATTTGCCGATGGTGACGGTACCACAACCATCGGCTAAAAAAAAGTTCTCGGTTTTACTTAACCAAAAAGACCACCTTGGTCAGCAGCTCGCTCTCAGTCACTTCCTCCGGGCTGTTGTAATAATATTCATAGACGACCCCGGTCGGTTCAATAGCCCGCTCGGCCATCCACTGGTTCAAGGCGTCATAGATGGCGGTCATGCCTGCGTATGGCCCCTGATACATGCCTGCGACCTTCTTTCCGGCCGGAATCTCGCCGGACTGGATCTCCGGGGTGCCGTCAAACACGCGGGCAACAGGGACGCCAATTTCCACCTCCAGGGCGGTCATATCCATGTTGTAATAAGCCACGAAGGGCATGTCCGCAGGCTGCTCGCCGCGCTCGTAGAGGTAGCTGAAGACTGCTTCATAGGCTTTTCCAATCACCACCGGAAGCTGGTCCACAGAGGTCACATGCCGCTGAGACAGCACCGGCTGAGCGGCTGTTTCGAACAACTCGATTCCATAATACATACAACTTCCTCCATTCCAAAACACTCATGCCTGTTGCAGGCATTCCACAGACGACATGCTGTCAAACAATCCTAATCAATGATTTATTACCCCGTTGGAGCGGGGCGAAAACCTTGAAAAGCAGGTGTTTTCGAGAAAATGATCTTCTGTCGTCTTAAGTCCCAAAAAATAAAAAACGGGTATCCAACGCCGTATGTAGGCCTTCAGATACCCATTTCACCTTTATCTCAGTTTCCCCTGTTCCTTTAACCTTCCCAGGAAATGCGGCATCTGGACCCGCCACCAAGGCCAGTCGTGATCCACATCATAGCCCCAGTAATCGATCCAGGCCGGAATGCTTTTCGCTTTCAAGATCCCTTCCATGGCCCGCGTGTCGCGGATGGTGTCCTCTTCCCACAGCCCCAGGCCGGTACAGATGATGATATTGCCCCGTCTGTAAGCCTCCAGGTAATGATTGTCCTCCATGTTCTTCAGGTAATCCACCGGCGAGTTGATGTAGACGTCGTAGTCGCCTATGTTTTCGCCAACGAAGAAGCGGGCGTCGTAGATGCCGCTGAGGGCAATGACTGTGTCGAAGACGTCCGGGTGGCGAAAGTAGAAGTTGACGCTGTGGTAGCCGCCCATGCTGCAGCCCGTGGCGATCATGCCGCCCTTCCAGTTGGCGTGGTGGCGGACGAAAGGCACCAGCTCCTCAATGATGTAGGCGTCGTAGGCGTTGTGGTGCCGGGCGCGGTCCCCGGGCCACCCGAACTTGCTCAGCCAGGTTTCGGCGTCAATGCTGTCCGGGGTGTAGACGCGGATCAGGCCGTTTTCAATGAAGGGCGCTATTGCCTCGATCATTTTGAAGTCCTCGTATTCGAAGAAGCGTCCGCCACTGGACGGGAACACGATCATGGGTTTGCCCGCGTGGCCGTAGCTTTTGAATTCCATGTAACGCCCCAGTCGTGAGCTGTAGAATTGATGATAATCGACTTGCATGCTTGATGCCCTCCTTAAAATCTCTGCCGATGGTCGCATCACGCACACCCTGATGCGGTGGCTGGGGTGGGTCACCATCGGCAGAATTTAAATGTCTTGGGTGGAAATTTGATTTGGCTATTGTTGTTTACAGCTGCTCTAGCTGTTCTCCCGGGCCATAATGAAGCGGCTGGCTTCCTTCAACGGCTCAATCTCAGGCGAGCGGATGACAATGGCATAGTCGCCTATGGCCGCGGCGAAGATCGACGCGATTGGGCCGTGGTGGACAACCAGGTCGCCGTATTTGTCCAGCGAGTCTCCCGTGGAATGGCTGTGGCGGATCAGGCCGCGCTGCTTGAGGCCCACGTAGGCGCAGTAGTAAGGGCGCTTGGCGTCGATCTCCACTGGATTTCCGGCGACGAGCTTCGCGTACTGGCTGTAAAAGTCGAGGTCGTTGGAGAAGTTGAACATATCCATAGAGAGGCCCCCCGGCGGTCGGACATTGACTTCGAGGCCAATGAGCTTCTGGTCCTTCTGACGGAAGAATTCAATGTGAAAGAAGCGTTCCCTCAGGTTGAAGGCTTTCACGGCGGCGAGGCCCAGTTTTTTGAGGTCCTCCGGGATTTCGCGCTGGCTGTAGTAGAACATGTCCAGCTGATCGTTGACGGTCTCCATGACGCCTTTGTCAAAGATGAAGGAGTTCATGAACACGACGTCGCCGTTGCGGTCCACGAGGCCGTCGAAGGTGTGGATCTCCCCTTCAATGAATTCTTCCATGATGTAATCCGTGTCCGGCTTGGTTTCGAAGAATCTGTCCAGGTCGGCGTCATTCTTGATTTTGTAGGTGTTGGCGGCGCCCACGCCGTTGTCCGGCTTGGCGCAGACGGGGTAGCCGGTTTCCTTGATGAGGGCTTTGGCTTCTTCCGGTGTTTTTATGACCTTGCCGCGGGCGACAGGGACGTTGGCGCTTTTGAAAACTTCTTTCATTTTGGACTTGAATTTGACATTAGCCATATCCTCGGTTTTGAAGCCAAAGACGTTGAAGTCCGTGCGAAGCTGGGCGTCCTGTTCGAGCCAGTATTCGTTGTGGGACTCGATCCGGTCGATTTTACCGTATTTGTAAGTAAAAAATCCGCAGGCTTCGAGCATTTGGTTGTAGTCTTCCATGTTGTCGACTTTGTAGTATTCGGTCATGGCATCTTTGAGCTCCGGGTCCAGTTTGTCATACGGCTCAGAGCCGACGCCCAGGACGTTGACCCCCTCTTCCTTCAGGCGGATCGCAAAATATTTAAAATTGGATGGGAAATACGGTGATACAAAAACATAATTCATGGTCGTCACCTCGCTGATTGATGAAATCTTCTGAAATTGAAATCATTTCATGATTTTTTGTTAACCTATCTTAACATAGAATGGGGGCGAAATAAAGGAAAAGGCGGTGAGGTTTCGGGGATATCGAGAAAAATAGGCAATTTTTTGAAGGAATTCAAAAAGAAAAGGCCAAAAGGAGCGCCGCTGCGCGTTTGGAAGCGAAGCAGCCGTACCTTTTGGCAAATGGAGGGGGAAATCCGCGAAGGCTAACAGACGTGCAAAACAAAGATGACACGGTGTGGGAGAAAGCTTGCTTTCGGACTCACGTTGTCACCTTTGTTTATATAGGGCGCAGCACGTGACCAGAGCGAAGCTCTGGTGCATGGCTGATAGCGAATAATGTACATTCCGCAAAAGGCGAAGCGAGGTGCACGTCTGATAATGTGAGATGAACATTAAAATCATCTAGATCAGGGAGCTAGCTCACTGATATTGGGGTCAGGTTCAAAGATGCGTTTGGGGTCAGGTACGTCAATCAACTGTGTACCTGGTCCATAATATTACAGAATCATTACCGTCCCCACCTTGAAGTTGTCCGCGTCCCCAACCTAAAACGAAAACGCGACCCCTTGGAATTTCGATACTAAAGCTTCAACGTCTTTTGAAATGACAGCCGCATCTTCTTTAAGAATCAGTGAGCGATAAATCAACTGGGCGATCTGATCCATATCGCCTTCCTTCATACCCCGGCGGGTGATTTCAGAGGTGCCAATCCTAATTTCCGGGCTTGCGCCTGAAAAGTCATCCGAACAAAGAATGTTTGCCTGCTCCAGATGCTTGGCAGGACCCACCTGCACCTGAGCGCCTGCGTCAACCAGGATAATATGTGACTCAGAGAATCCCCGGTTCTTGCCAAGGACATTAAAACCAACTTTCTCCAGCGCCACAGCAAGCGCCTTTGAATTCGCCACAATCTGTTTCGCATAGGCAGGACCAAAGGATTTCATCTCGAGCAGGGATGCCGCCAGAGCCGGAATTCTGAAAAGGTGATGGCTCGTCACCAAAGATGGAGACAAAGTCTCCCCAACCTTCTTCATCAATTCCCTGTTGTTTGAAGTCACAAACCCGCCCTGCGGTCCCGGAAAAGACTTATGGGTACTTCCAAACATGATATCTGCGCCTTCATCCAAAGGATTCGGGAACACGCCACCGGCAATCAAGCCCGTCACATGGGACGCGTCGTAAGCGATATAGAAGCCCAGCTCATCCGCAAGTGCCCTGAACTGTCGCACCGGCTCCGGAAAAAGCGTCCCAGACCCGCCAAAGATGACGAGCTTCGGCTTTTCGGCACGGATCTGCGCTTCAAGCTTCGCGTTATCCACCGCCCGGTCCTCATTAAAAGCCATGTATTTAACATTAATCGTCTTATTGAAATGGCTCACTTGGCACATTGGTCCCACAAGACCATGCCCCCAGTTTTCCAGGCTGACCTCAATGACCAGATCCCCCGGATCCAGCAGCGCCAGCACCACAGACATCCCCGCCATGTGCCCGCCAATTGGTCTCAGATCCACGTATTCCCCATGAAATACCTCTTTCATCAGTTCATGGGTCTGAACCTCAAACTCATTGATATATTTATTTCCTGTATAATCACGCACAGATGGGTTCAACGTCGCATAGCACCCATAACGGTTGCCAAAATCGTTGTCCAGATAGCTGCGCACTTTCATGCTGGTGTAATTTTCAGACGCGATCAGATTCAAGCAGTTGTTTCTGTAGTCATCGTGCTGCTTCAATAACGCATCCAAATCTCCAAGGGATTTGAACATAACATTTCCTCCTTATTTTCCGTTGCTTCGTTTTCAAGCGTTTTAAGAGCTTTTGCCGATGGTCACCTTTCCCCACCTCTGCCCTATCCGCCCCCAAGCGGCCTGAAAACAATTACTGTATCCGCTTCCTTCAGCTCATAAGTTGGATACGTCTTCATGAGAAGCGGCGTTTTGTTGACAAAGACGGCGACAGACTTGGGGAAACCTTTGAAGCTCAAGAGTTCGCTGACGGTCATGCCCGCATCGATTTCACACGGCTTATGATTCAGCGTAATGCTGACTCTCTTTGTCTCACCCACAGCCTGTCCCTCCTTTTTGTCACTCAAATTTGTCGTCTATAGCAGCCAGTCCAGGGACAGCTTCTTCAAAGTTGCAGCCGTCGGATTGCCGGTCTGCGGATCCCAGCCCGCCATTTCATAGTACAGCTTCTTTCCTGCTTCGAAAGCGTCACGGTCGACATGAATGCCTTTTGCGGGACCATCGGTAAAAGGTTCAAAGAGACGAGCCGGCAGCGTGTCATCCGCAGCGGTAAAGCCTTCGCGGGCATTAAACTGCCGCATCATGTTGATCCGGCGCTCACCAGCCATCATCAGCTCATAAAGGGAGGTCTCCCAGCCAAGCCCCGCGCGGCAGAGCTCCAATAATTCATCCGGACCATAAAGTTCCCAGGACGGACCCCAGACAAACTGGCAAAGGCTCAAGGAGTCAAGCACTGAGAAATACTTTTGCGTATCCAGCGCGAAACGGACCTTTTCTGCGTCCAGTTCATAAGGGTTATCATAACCCTTCCAGATTCCAAGCTTGCTGAGGCGCTCACGCTCACGACTGTCTGGTGGCATAACCAGGAAAACGTCATGTTCACTGGATTGGTGATCTGCGCCAAACGGATTGACGGCGTAAACCAGGCCAACAGCGGGTTTATACTGCGGCATATGGGCCGGCATCTCCTGCTTCTTGACGGACATGCTGAACTTTTCAGACCCGCCGCCTATCTTCTCAGAAGCGCGGGCACTGCCTTCTGCAAGCAAATCCCCAAGGCCTTCGCGCAGAGCAATTTTCTTGATCAGCGCATTGACCGCTGCACCGTTTCCAAACTTCAGATCCAGGCCCTCTGCTTGCTCTGAAGTCAACAGTCCTTCTTCAAAGCACTCCATGGCAAAGGAAATTGTCGCGCCACAGGAGATGGTATCCATCCCATACATATTGCAGAGCATATTGGCTTCGCATACCTCTGCCAGATCTGTGACGCCGCAATACGAACCCAGGGCTGCACAGGTTTCATACTCAGGACCGCCGTAGACAGGATCCACCCGGCCTGGAATTTCGACCACGCGCTTGCAGCGCACCGCGCAAGCATAACAAGTATCACGCTCTTTTAGTACTGTCTCATACATGGTCGTTCCAGTAATATTTGTGGCACCTTCAGGGAAGTAACCTGTTTTCCAGTTTCGCGTCGGCAGGAAACCCGAGTCGCTGAAACCTTCCAGATCGCCATCTGTGCCATTCAGGCCCAGTCCCGCGACGCCTTCGTTTTCTTCAAGTCGTTTCCGGGAGCTTCGCGCCAATGCCATGAACGCCTCTGTGTCAGCTGCGACCATCGGCCGGCCTTTTTTGACGACCATGGCTTTCAGATTCTTGGAGCCCATGACGGCACCCATACCGTTGCGGCCATTGGCCCTGCTGCATTTGTTGATGATGCAGGCGTACTTGACGAGATTCTCGCCCGCCGGGCCAATTTGAGCAACTTCAATATTCTTGTCTCCAAGTTCGTCCTGAAGAGAAGACTCCACTTCGCCGGTCACTTTGCCCCACAGATGGGACGCGTCCTTCAGCTCAGCCTTGTTGCCATCAATCACGAGATAGACCGGCTTCTGAGATTTGCCCTTAAAGACGATGGCATCCCAGCCGTTCATCTTCAGATAAGAGGCAATGAAGCCGCCGGACTGGCTGTCTCCTGCAGTGCCGGTGAGCGGACTTCTGGCAGTGACGTTCATTCTGCTGATGCCGCTGATTGGCAGCCCCGTCAGAGGTGAGACGCTGAAAACGAGTACATTGCCTGGATCGAGTGCTTCCGTGCCTGGTATGTAATCCTGCATCATCAGGTAAAGCCCAAGAGCTGAGCCACCTGGATACAAACGGTAGATTTCGCCTGGAAGGGTTTTTCTATTGATGGTACCGGATGTGAGATCGATCTCCAGGATTTTAGCTTCTGGAAAAATTACCATTTCCATCCTCCTTTAGTGGGATAAATAGTATCACCCGCACGTTTCGCTTGTGATACTCTGAGGTTGTCGACATTCTTCAATTAGACTGGGACTGCCTGCAACGTTCATTAAAGTATCCGGCTTAAGCTTAAATTTAAATGCGCCTGGAGCGCCGTACTCCAGGCACATCCTATTTAACTATTAATTTTAACTTTATTACTTCGTCATTTCCGCAACTTCTTCGATCAGTTTGTCGAGGATCGCTTTGCCGTCAGCGCCGACGACAGCTGCGTAACGGTCATACGCGGCAGCACTGGCTGCTTGGAAAGCTTCGCGTTGCTCAGGTGTAAGTTCGACAATTTCAATATCGCTCGCTTCTTTGATTTTATCGAGGGCAGCACCATTGAGGTCTGCCTGAATTTCAAAGGAGTAAGGACGAAGCTCATCAATTGTGTCGAGAACCATTTGTTGAATATCAGCAGGAAGTCCGTTAAAGAAATCTGGATTGGTTGCCGTTGTTGTCATGAACAGGTTGGAGCTGGCAAGTGTGAGGTACTTTTGAACTTCGTAGAACTTCATTTCTTCAATCGCGAAGAGTGGATTTTCCTGACCTTCAATCATATTGAGCTGGAGACCGGAGTAAACTTCCATGTATGGAACCGGCGTAGGATTCGCACCGTATGCTTCGTAGGCTGCGACGATCATAGGAGACTGCATGGTACGCATTTTCATGCCCTGCCATTCAGCCGGGGTTGTGACCGGTTTGTTGGAAGTCCACTGCATTGCGCCTTCTGTCCAGTAAGCCAGGACTTGAATGTTCTTTTCAAGATATTTGGCGCTGAGCATTTCGTTTAAAGCCACACTGTTTTTGAAGATTTCAGCATTCTTGTCCATATCATCTGAGAAGAGGAAGTGGAGTGAGAATAATTGGTTCTCAGGAACGACGGTACCAGTGTTGCCCGGAGATACAATTGCGAACTCAATGCCGCCATTTTGAAGAATCTCAGCCTGTTGGAGCGCATCGCCAATTTGGCCTACAGGATAAATTTCGATGTTGATCTTGCCGCCGGACTTTTCTTCAATGATTTCTTTAAACTTCTTGACATAAAGATCCTGAACGCTGCCGTCGATTTCCTCGTGGGCAAAACGCCAGCTATAAGTCTCTTCACCGGTTGCCGCAGGGGCCTCCACAGGTTTTTGTCCGCAGCCGACAGCCGCAGCCCCTACGAGTACAATCAGCATTAACAATGTAATAAGCTTCTTCACAATGAATCCTCCCTTAGTCTCTTCAACTTAGTGTATGACCTCAGCTTTTGGGCTCGCAGCTGCTTCTGGCTATTGCCGCTTCGCCCGTCCGCTGTTGGTACAGTGGGTTGGTACAGTGTGTTACTTCAGCATATTCATAATAGTTCTGACGTGAATCTCCACGCCGGTTTTGAGTGTGCTTTCATCAATGTTGAAGCAGGTATGGTGGTGCGGATACTGGCTGCCCACCTCCGCATTGCCCGTTCCAAGGAAATAAAACGCGCTGGGTACCTTCTGGGTGAACTCCGCGAAATCCTCACCTGCCATGCAGCGATGCTCAATAATGCCCTCAGGTCCGCCGATAGTTTCGACCACCGCCTCCCTCAGCACTTGAACCATGCGCTCATCATTCATCAGTGTCGGATTGCTCGGAATGTACTTCAGCTCATAGCCCACATCCTGGGCCTCACAAACTCCTTTGATCAGTCGCTCGAACTTCTCCATTAGGATCTTTTTCTCGACAGGCTCATTGGCGAACATGAATCGGATGGTGCCCCCCAGTTCGACGCGGTCTGCAATGATATTCCGACCGCTGCCGCCTTTAATCTTGCCTACCATGATGGTGATAGGCACTAAAGGATCTATTTCCCTGGTTTGAATACTTTGCAGCAGCTGTAGAATCGTTGAAGCCGCCAGAATTGGGTCTTTTGCCGTATGGGGTGTTGAAGTATGCCCTGGTTGTCCAATAATGGCAAGCTCAAATTCTTCTGTGGCTGCCATGACTGGTCCGTTTGAGAGTCCAATTTTTCCGCTCGGCACCGGGGTCCAGATGTGAACACCGAAAGCCGCGTCAACCTTTGGATTCTCAAGGATACCTGCCTCAATCATGTTGAGGGCACCTGCTTCCTCTTCGTTAGGTTGGAATACAAATTTGACGTTGCCCTTAAGTTGGTCTTTATAACCAGAGAGGATCTTTGCTGCAACCAAGAGCATGGCAGTATGACCATCATGTCCGCAGGCGTGCATCAAGCCAGGCGTTTGTGACGTGTAGTCGACACCGCTTTTTTCCTCTTGTGCAAGAGCGTCCATGTCGGCGCGGAGGAGGATTGTGGGACCATCGGCAGAGCCTGGGTCCTTCTCGCCTTTTAAGAGGCCAACAACTCCAGTGCCGGTCACAACCTGGGTCTCAATACCAAGCGCTTCGAGGTAATTCTTGACTATGCCAGATGTTCTGAATTCCTGATAACCCAGCTCCGGATGCCGGTGAAAATCCCGTCTGAGTTCAATCAGTTCGGACTCCAGCGCCAGTACAGCTTGTTTAATAGTGTCCATCCTTCATACTCCTTGTCTCGTAGGTCTTAAGGCACCAGCAGCAGCGAAATTTGTGGGAAGGCAATGATCAGCACCGAAATGATCACCAGCATAAAGATGTAAGGCGGAAGTCCTTTTATGACCTCAAGGAACGGCCTGTTAAAGATCGCTATACCGGTAAAGATGTTGCAGCCAAACGGTGGAGAAATGGAACCGATCGCGGCTTGAAGTGTGACGACGATGCCAAGGTGGATTGGGTGAATTCCAGCTGCCATTGCCAGCGGGAAAAAGATTGGCGTCAAAATGATGATAACAACGATTGAGTCGACGAACATACATCCAATAAAGTAAGCGAAAGTCACAGTAATAAGGATTCTAAGCGCGCTTGGATCGACACCGAGAATAGCAGCAGTTATGATCTGCGGAATTCTCGCGTATGAAATCGCCCAGGAGAAGAGTGAACCAGCTGCGACCAGAATAAAGACTGAAGCCGTGACGGCACCGGTAGACAGCGCAATCTTAGGCAAATCTCTAGGCTTGATCGTCTTGAAAATCAGCATTTCCAAAATCAGCGCATAAAGCACAGCAATGGCGGAAGCTTCAGTCGGGCTGAAAAACCCAGAGTAGATCCCAGCAAAGATAATGACCGGAAAACCGAGCGGCAGGATCGCTTTTTTGAAAGAAACCATACGCTCTTTAAATGTAAGTCTGTTGCTTAGGGGTATGTTTTTTCTTCGGGCATCGAAATAGATGAAGACCGAGAAAAAGGCGAGAATCAATAAGCCCGGAAGGACGCCTGCAATGAATAGGTCTCCGACGGAGGCGCCTGTGACGACGCAGTACATAATCATGGAGATACTAGGCGGGATTAAAAGCGCGATAATAGCTGATGAAATAATCAAGCCGATAGTATCAGAATCGCGATAACCACTTTCCAGCATCCGGTTTCTCATAGGTTTCCCTATGGCGACAACTGTAGCCTGAGTAGAGCCGGAAATGGCGCCAAATAATGTACAGGTTGCCGCGGTCGTGATTCCCAGACCGCCGTGGATGTGCCCTACAAAAGTCTGAACAAAGTCCAGGAGCCGTTTTGCAGTTTGCCCGGCAGACATGATGTCCGCTGCCAAAATAAACATTGGAACCGCTAGCAGGACGAAGGGCTGTACACCGGCAACAACCTGCTGGATTGCCAGAATTGGATTGACGTTAGGAAAATAATTGAGCAAGATCGTCAGTGGTGCCACGATCATGGTCAACAACATTGGAAAATTCAGCAGCAAGAGCGCCACCATGATGGCCATTAATAAAAGTACCAAGTCAACACCTCCCTGGCCAGACCGGGCGGCAGTCTTTTAACTGCCAACCTTCGCCAGCCAAATTCAGTCAGTTGGGAATCTCATCACGCATTGGCATCTGAAGGCGGGATGATTTTAAGGTCCGTATCCAGCACTACTTCAGTGGAAAGATAGAGCTGTTTTCTTGTCACGTTCAGGATAAAAGTCCTGGCGTACTCGATTGCGCCCAGGATGAATCCTATTGGTACAATCGCAATGATCAGATACATAGGTATTCTCAGTGAAGGGGTAACCCTGCCGAGCTCCAGAACCTTCATTGTGTACTGAAAACTGATGAAGGCAATGTAGAGCATCATGACAGCAGAAACACCTGAGATGACGATCATGAAAATTTTCTTGAACTTAGGATTTAGCAGATCGAAAACCGCTGACATGGTGATGTGGTTTGCTTTCTTTGCGCAATACCCGACGCCCATGAACGTGACGATGATGGTTAAGCTCTGCCCCACTTCCTCTGCGAAGGTCCAGCTGGAGTTCAGGAACGTTCTGCTTAACACGCTGCCGATGAGGATAAATGCCATCAGCAAAATTGAATAGCTTAACACAAACTCTTCAAATCTTGTGATGAATTTAAAGATATTCTTCAACCCGTTTCACTCCTTTCAAAACCGCGAGTTTCTCGCGCTTTTGGATTATTTCACGAGCAGTTTTCTCGGATAGTTCGTGAAGGTCTCAACACCCGTTTCTGTGACGCGGAATGATTCGCTGATATCAACGCCGCAATCCGACAACCAGATGCCTGGGATCATGTGGAAGGTCATATTTGGTTGAAGCACGGTCTTGTCTCCAGGTCTTAAGCTGGCAGTGTGCTCGCCCCAATCAGGCGGGTAGTTTAGTCCCATGGAGTAACCAATGCGGGAGTCTTTGATGAATCCGCTCTTGGCTATGCTCTTCGCCCAGGCGCGCTCCACATCTTCAGCATAGATGCCTGGCTTGATGACACTTAAGGCTTCGTTAATCCCTTCTACCACGACTTTGCCCAAATCAATGACCGTTTGAGGCGCTTTGCCTAAGATCATAGTTCTTGCGAGTGGGCAGTGGTAGCGTCTGTAACAACCGGAGAGCTCGAGAATGACCGTGTCGCCGTCCTTGTAAGGCTCATCTGTCCAGCTGAGATGCGGTGTTGAGGTTCGAATGCCGCTTGGCATGAGCGGAATAATGGAAGGATAGTCCCCGCCAAATTCTTCTGTCCCGTAAACCTGGGCCGCTGAAACCTTGGCTGCAGCATCACATTGTCTGACACCAATATCCACGGCTTCATAAGCAGTTTCCATAACGTGCTCGGCAATACGTGCAGCTTTTCTCATGTAAGCAATTTCGTTGTCGGATTTTATGATCTTAACCCAGTTCACCAGGTTAGTAGCATCAATGAAAGTTGCCGATGGGCAATTTTTCATCAGGCTCTCCTGACATTTCGCCGTGAAATAATATGTATCCATTTCTGTTCCGACGACTTTTTTGTCGTAGCCCTTCTCTTTAAGGATATCTGATACGAAATCCATAGGATGCTTAACAAGGGATTGAACATAGTCATCCGTGTAAGCCCGGATATCTTCTTCTTCCAACCATGTAGTCAGTCTGGCAGCGTTACCGTCCTGTCCGCGTCCGACCCACATGATCTTGTTTTGATCCACAAACACGATCAGACATTGATGGACATAGAAGGACCATCCGTCAAATCCAGATAGATAATTCATGTTGGCAGGATCTGTGACTATTAGTGCGTCAATCCCTTTCTCAGCCATGCTTTTCTGCGTCCGGCTAAGTCTTTCCTGATATTCCGATACTTCGAAATACAGCGTCTTACTCATTTCTCTTTCAACCTCCGTCCTTTGATTGCTACTTCTGAACAACATTAACTTCTTAGTGAATTAGTGCTGTTGATGATATTTCATTGTGTTTCATTGTGACAAATCCTAAATGTAAGATTTTGTGTCGATTGTCGACAATTGTTATTAAAAAGGAGACAACCTCCTCTTTAGTCGGTAGCCTTAATAGGGATTCTCAAAGTTGCCTTGTTTATAACTGTTGATGTGATTCAGGAAAGCTGTCTTGCACTTCTCCAGATCCCCGTTCCTGAGATGCTCAATGATCTCATAGTGATCCGTAGCGGTCTGCATCAAATCCCCTGTTTCATTTGTGTCGTACATCATTGCCATTTTTAACTGAAAAAACATGTCTTTCAGAATTTTGATCCGACGCTTGCTGTCAGATTTGTTCCATAAATATATATGGAAATCCATATCCATTTTGTTGATTTGAATGACTTTTTCCTGATCGCTCAAATCACTCTTAACAATATAGACCATGCGGTCTACCAGACTGGTCAAAATTCTAAAATCCTCATCGTTTAATTTGTTCTCTTGGATCAGGATCCTTAATATGTCATATTCGTGAAGAATTCGAATATCAAAGACCTCATGGACGTCTTTAATGCTGAAAGTTGTAACGTAAGTCCCTTTTCTGGGAACAATTTCGACAATACCTTCCTTTTCGAGATCCTTGATCCCTTCTCTCACCGGCGAACGGCTGATTCCGAGATTTTTAGCAATTGACGCTTCCAGCACATGGTCTCCGGCTTTGTACTTTCCCACAAGTATTAGCTCTTTAATATAATCGGAGACAACGGAACACAAATTGTCCCGTTGATATTCAGTTATCGCTTCTGCCATTGGGCATGACCCCTTTGCTAAGGAGAATTTTCTGTTGTCTATAAACCTATTATAGCAGATTGTCGACAATCTACAATCCTTTTTTTCAGATAATTGCGAAAAACTAAAGCCGTGCACAAAGTCATATGATTTTGCGCGTTAGAGAGCTTGCTCTCTGGCGCGTGAAATCATATGACTTTGTATAGGGCGCAGCCCGCGACCGAAGCGCAGCGCAGCGGAGCGAGGTGCACGGCTGGCAACCAAAACTGTACCTTTAGCAACCGATTGATCATAGAGTACATCTATCTTAAAATGCAGCGCAGCCTGAACCGAGCACAGCAAGGTTTGGCGCGGAGCGGTGTATCATCTGCTGTAATTTATTTGGCTCTTTTAGCCTTGTGTGTTGATGAAGCAAAATCCATCTTACGGTCTTGTCCATTCTCCTGTCTCGATATTCTTTTGCAAGACAAGTTCATACCCACCGTCTGCACGATTGAAATAGATTTCTGTGTCATTCTCCCCCAAAACTAGTTCAAACTCACTTTTTGCCCTAAATGAACTATTCAAGCCACCAAAAGTAGAATAAAAGACAAGATAATGCGGTTTTAATGCACCACTCTTATCTTCAAAACCTCTTGTATAACCCATAGACGATAGAATGGTGGTATTAAAAGTCAATTTTGCGCCCTCCTCTGATACATAATAGTCGAGCAATATCACATCAGCTCTTTCGGTAAAGCCTGTTCCAACTAAAAAGGAGAAAGTCAGAACAACTATTACTGAGATTACAATTATAACAATACTTTTCTTCTTCATATAATGACACCTCCTAATTCGAGTTTATGATTTGATAACACCGAACGGTTTTGTTTCTCTAATATCTTTTCTTGTCAGTATCAGCATACTTGAAATGCTCTCATAGAACAAGGATTTGACTTGTCTGTATCTGCTGATCCTACTGTTTCTCTCCGACCAATTAAACCAATACTTATAGTTTCCTATGTATTGGTTTGCTGTCGGCAAGGATAGTTTTAGTATAGGGAGTAAAAGTCCTGTCACAATCCTTGCAGCGAAATCTTTGCTTTCCTCTGGCATTACCAAACTTGACAATATGTTTCTTTCCACAATTAGGACAGACTAATCCATCGGCAAATCTTTGTTCTGCACACTTGTTCAAAAAGTCAGGAAGACCAATATAGCCTTCTAACTGATCTATAATTTCTGCATTTATTTGCTCTAAATCTTCTCATGACAGCAAATTCAGCAGTATTCTAATTTCATTTACATTTGCAGTCATATCTATCACCTCTTAATGAGATTAGATATAACTGTCTTGATTTTAGCCGAATGTGGATTCGATTATGTCGTTTTCCATTATCAACACACACAGCTAACAGAGCCATTTATTATTAACCGCATCCTTTTCCCAAACTTCCTCCCTAACTTCTATCCTTTAAGTGTGATTCCCGTCCTTTTCAGGGTATAAGTTTAATGCTAAAATGAGGAGGTGTTCTAATGAGCGAAACTATGCTCCAAAAAGTCGCTGACCTTAACAACCGAAGAAAAGCTCTGCTCGCGGAACTAAAACAGCTGGAGGAAGACATCAGGCTTGCAAAAGAAGCCTATAAGAGTTCTGCAGACCCTGATCCGGAAGTGCTTGAACACTGGAATGTCGAGCACGAAGGACCTATCTCCACAGATGAAGCAGAACCAAAGCTCTTCGAACGCGAAAAAATCTTTGATTAACCAAAGCTTGCTTACGTACACTCAACTTGAGTGCCTCCGTGCAGCGGTCTCCCGCTGCCAGAGGCATTCTGCATGCATAGACTCAGACAATCACAACCCCTATTTGCAAGGAGGTCTACAAATGGACGTACGCTACGGCGCCAATCCAAAAGATGCCAAACATTATGACACCACCCAACTTAGAACTGAGTTTCTCCTTGAGCAGGTCTTCGTCCCTGATGACGTGACGGCGGTTTACTCCCACATCGACCGCGTCCTGACCTTGGGTGCCATGCCCCTGACCGCCACCCTCGACCTTCAGAAGAACGTTGACCCTGAAAAGGACCTGGGTGTCAGCTTTTTCCTGGAGCGCCGTGAACTGGGCATTATCAATTTGGGAGGACCAGGAACGGTAATTGCCGATGGTCACGCCTACCCCCTAAACCGCCTCAATGCCCTTTATATTGGAAAGGAAACCCGTGAAGTCCTCTTCAAAAGCGATGATCCTTCCCAACCTGCAAAGTATTACATGACCTCTGCCCCAGCCCACACCAGGTTCGAAACCAAATTGATCACTCTCGAAACCGCCAACAAAGTAGAGCTTGGCAGCCTCGAAACCTCCAATAAGCGCGTGATCTACCAGCTGATCCATCCGGCAGTTCTTGAGACCTGTCAGCTTTCCATGGGCTGCACCATCCTGGACACCGGCTGTGTTTGGAATTCCATGCCTTGCCACACCCATGAACGCCGCATGGAAGTCTACCTCTATTTCGATGTTCCTGAAGACAACCTGGTCTTCCACTACATGGGGCAGCCTCAGGAGCTGAGAAGCATCGCCATGCAGAACGAGCAAGCCGTCATCTCCCCGAGCTGGTCCGTCCACTTTGGCTGCGGCACCAGCAATTACAGCTTTATCTGGGCTATGGCCGGTGAAAATAGAACGTTCACTGACATGGATCATATTAAGGTGATGGATTTGAGATAAGGTGGACGAGAAACAGACGTAAAAAGGAAGAAACCGGCGAACCGGTTTCTTTTTGTGGAAGTGAAACTGGGGGTCAATAGGCCAAAGGCCGCAGACACCCAGTTTTCTCAAAGTGTAAATTTACACCAAGCTTTGGCACCAATCCAAATTGAGCAACAGGCACTCACTACAATTTCCAAACAATTTGCATGATCGCAAGGTGGCTATCCTATGAAAAATATTGATAACAAAGTCAAATGGGGCATCCTGGGCGCGGCGTGGATCGCCAATGAACGCGTCATACCAGCCATTCAAAAAGCTGAAAATGCTGAAGTCATCGCAATAGCCAGCCGCTCGCAGGAGAAAGCCGACCGGATGGCAAAGGCCCACAGCATTCCGAAGGCTTACGGCTCTTATGAAACTTTACTCGACGATTCAGAAATAGATGCCGTCTATATTCCACTACCAAATCATCTGCACCTCGAGTGGACACAGAAAGCCGCAGCTGCTGGCAAACATGTCCTATGTGAAAAACCCGCGGCGCTAAGCGAAGCTGAGGCGCATCAAATGGTTGAGGTATCCGCGAAACATAACGTGCTCTTTATGGAAGCTTTTGCATTCCGCTGTCATCCAAAATGGCAGGAAATTCGCGAACTGCTCAATCAAGGTGAAATCGGATCCATCCAAAATGTCTCCGCTCGCTATTCCTTTCAGGTCCTTAAAGAAGATGACATCCGGCTAAACGCCGCTTATGGGGGAGGCGCCCTTTATGATATTGGATGCTATTGCATACAAGGCATTCGATTGATTATGGGCGGGGAGCCGGAGTCTGTTGCAGCAATCCCTCAGATGACACCTAATGGCGCTGTCGATCAAGCCATGGCTGTTGCCATGAAATTTCCCGGTGGCAGGCTCGCCACAATTGATTGTACTTTCGCAGGCAGCTATAACCAGTCCATTGAAATCACCGGTACCGAAGGCTTGATGCGTATAGAGTTTCCCTACCAGCACCCCAAAGTCAGCATAACTAAAAATGGCAAGATCAGCACCAGCGTCTTCGAGTATCAAACCAACGCCTATGCTGCACAAATTGAGCACTTTAGTGAATGTGTGCTGGAAGGGCGACCATCGGCTATCCTCCCTGCTGAAGATGCGATTCTCAACATGCGTGTGATCGACAAAATTTACTTAGCTGCTGGCATGCGGTAATCGGGAAACCTAGGTCAATAGGCCAAAGGCCGCTGACAACCGCTTCCCCTAAGGTGTAAATTTACACCAAGCTCTGGTACAAGATTGAACTGAGCAACAGGTACTCACTACAATTCAGACACAATTCGCAAATTCGCCTCGAAAGGAGAATCCCCTTTGGTAATCCCACAAATCAAACCCGTCCTGCTCTGGCCAGACAAAGTCACGATCTGCGAGGTCGGGCTCAGAGACGGACTTCAAAACGAGCCTAAAATCCTCACCGTAGATGAGAAGCTCCAGCTTCTAAACGCTGTGGTCGACTCCGGTGTTAAAATCGTCGAGCTGGGCGCCTTTGTCCACCCCAAAGCGGTCCCACAAATGGCCGGCATCGAGGAGCTGGCTTCCCGCATGACCAAAGTTCCCGGCGTGGAGTACCGCGTCCTGGTGCCCAACTTAAAAGGCCTTGAACGGGCTCATGCTGCCGGGCTGACAAAAGCCAAGCTGACAGTCTCTGTCAGTGAGTCCCACTGCATCAACAACTTCAATCAAACACCGCTGGAAATGATGAAAGGCTTTGAGACTTGCGTTGAGTTCGCGGCTAAAAACAATATTGAAGTCTCAGGGGCCATGTCCTCGGCTTGGGGCTGCGCTTTTGAAGGGAAAATTCCCGTCGAACAGCTCGAAAAGATCACCCGTCAGTATCTCAACCTCGGCATCACCGAGCTCTCCCTCTCCGACGCCACCGGCATGGCCAATCCAAGACTTATCTTCGAGCTGGGCAGCCATATGATCGAAACCTTCCCGGAAGTCCGCTGGGTGCTCCACCTCCACAACACTCGCGGCATGGCCATGGCTAATATTGTCGCCGGCCTACAGGCCGGCTTCAGAACCTTCGATGGCGCATTTGCCGGGCTCGGCGGCTGTCCGTACATCCCAGGTGCCTCCGGCAACATTGCCACAGAGGACGTCATTCACATGATGCACGAAATGGGCATCGACACCGGCGTCGACCTGACAAAGGCCATGGATACCGCGCGCCTGGCGGAAGCTATAGTTGGCCATCCCGGCGCCAGCGCAGTCCTCAGGGGCGGCCGATGCGAGGATTTAACCTCAGAAACAGCGCGAAAGCAGCTCAACAAATGAAAAGTCACTTGACAGACCATCGGCAGATCACTATAATTAATTCAATTAAATATATGTCACCTCTTAATAGAGATGACGCTTATCCAGAGAGACGGAGGGAACTGGCCCTATGAAGTCCGGCAACCTGCCCATTGAGGCGTGGTGCCAAATCCAGCGGTTTAACCGAAAGATGAGGAATGCGTGATTACGTAAGCTCTGCCGTCGGCGGGGCTTTTTTTATGGCCGGATTCTTCAATTGCGAAATAGCAATATAATAGAAAGTCAAATTGAAATTGAAATCGAAATCGAAACACAAACCGAGACGGAGGGACACACCTTGAGCGACAAAAGAGAAAAACGCACCTTTGATGAGATCAATGAAAAAATCAGAAACGGCACAGTTGTCGTCTGCACGGCAGAAGAAATCCTGGAAATGATCGACCGAGACGGCGAAGAAGCGGTCTTCGAGGCCGTAGACGTGGTCACCACCGCGACCTTTGGACCAATGTGCTCCTCCGGCGCTTTCCTGAACTTTGGGCACTCCGATCCTCCAACGCGCCTTGAAAAGCTGACCCTCAACAAGGTCGAGGCCTACGGCGGACTGGCCGCTGTGGATACATACATAGGCGCCACCGCTGAATCCGAGGACCAGGGCTATGAATACGGCGGCGCCCACGTCATCTGTGACCTGATTGACGGCAAAGAAGTCGTCCTCGAAGCCACCAGCAAAGGGACAGACTGCTACCCTGGCAAAAAAGTTAAAGCCGCCGTCAAGCTGGAAGACCTAAATGAAGCCTATCTGTTCAATCCTAGAAACGCTTACCAGAACTACGCCGCTGCCACCAACGGCTCCGGCAAAGCGGTTTACACCTACATGGGCACCTTGCTTCCAAACTACGGCAACGTCACCTACGCGACCTCAGGCGCCCTGAGCCCGCTGCTGAATGATCCGGAGCTCAGGACCATCGGCATGGGGACCAGGATTCTCGTTGGCGGCGCGGTCGGCTACGTGTCCTGGAACGGCACCCAGTGCAACACCGCTCCGACACGAAACGCAAACGGCACCCCAATTGGCACCGGCGCGACGCTGGCGGTCATTGGCGACCTGAAACAAATGGACACCAAGTACATCAGCCCCGCGGTCTTCAAGGCCTACGGCACCTCCCTCAATGTGGGCATTGGCATTCCGATTCCCCTCCTCGACCGGGAGATGCTGCGCTTTTGCGCGGTGCGCAATGAGGACATCGAAACGAACCTCATCGATTATTCCGTGCCGCACCTGTCAAGACCAACAGTAAGAAAAGTCAACTACGCGGAACTCCAAAGCGGACAGATTGAAATCAATGGCAAAATGGTCAAGACCTCCCCGACCACCAGCATGCGCAAGGCCCGTGAAATCGCTGACATCTTAAAGGAAAAAATAAAGAGCGGCAGCTTCGAGCTGCAGGCGCCAGTGAAACTCTTCACCCAAAATCAAGGCGTCAAAAAAATGGCCAACGCGGAGGTGCTGGAGTAATGAAAACGAAAATGTACATGACATTCCCTGCCACGCTCACCAACACGCCGGTGACCTACGAGCTCATCAAGCGCTTTGACCTGAAGCTCAACATCCTGAAGGCCAACATAGATTTCAACCTCATGGGCTCCCTCCTCTACGACATTGAAGGCCCGTCCAAATCCATTTCGGAAGCCATTGAGTATCTCCAGAATCTGGGCCTCAACGTGGACCTGATCCCGTCCGTGATCACCATTGACGAGAACCGCTGCACGGACTGCGGCCTGTGCACCTCCGTCTGCGGCATCAAGGCGCTCACTATTGCCGCGCCGGACTGGAAGCTCAATTTCGATCCGGCCAAATGCGTGGGCTGCAACCACTGCATCCCGGTCTGCCCGTCCCGCGCCATTTCAGGCCTGGTGCCGGAGCCGGTGCTCTAAAAAATGAAAAACCAAGGCCCTGCCGATGGTCACATCACCCAACCTCCCTACGAGCCCCGCTTCTACAGGGACTGGACCAGCGGCCAGCAACAGCATCCCCTCAGGCGCTTCAATGTCACCCAGGGGGAATCTGACCTTGACCTCTATGTGTCGTCAGAGATCAACGGTGTCGAGGACGTGCTGGCAGAGTGCCGAAGCATTCTGGTTTCACAGATTGAGTCAGAGCCTGAGTTTCTGGATAGCCTGGACCCTCTTGAGCCTCGGGCTGAGGATCCGTCTATGATTCGGAAGATGAAACAGGCCGCTTTAGCTGCCGGTGTGGGACCCATGGCCGCCGTCGCCGGCGCTGTGGCCGAGGTCGTTGGTTCTTCTCTGCGCCAGCGGAATGCGGACGTTATCGTAGAAAATGGCGGCGATCTCTACCTGGATCTCTCCACCGCGCGCCGCGTCCTGATTTATGCCGGAGACTCTCCCCTCTCAGGCCGTCTGGCCCTCCACATCAAACCCGAGGAGACCCCACTTGGCATCTGCACCTCCTCCGGCCGCTTTGGACATTCCCTCAGCTTTGGACGAGCTCATGCCGCGGTCATCCTCTCTCAAAACACCGCTTTAGCCGATGCCGTCGCCACCGCCACCGCCAACCGGGTCAACACCCCCGAGGATATTGACACCGCAGTGAAATTCGCCGCGGCCATCCCAGGCGTTAAAGGCGTCTTAGTGATCCTGGACGCGCATTTGGGTATGTGGGGTGAGCTGGATCTTAAGCCGGTGAAGAAGTGAAAAAGGAAAAGAAGCCACTTGAGGTCCTCAAGTGGCTTCTTTTTTTGATGAAGAAACTCGGGGTCGATAGGCCAAAGCCGCTGACACCGAGTTTCTTTCCTTAATCCGCAACCATCGGCAAAAATACTGTCTCTCCAAGGGTCTCGAGCAACACCGTGGGCAGATAAATTTCTTTGACTCGGGCGAAACTCTTTTTCGCTACCTCAGTCCATCTCGCAGCTTCCCCGGTGGGATCCGGAAAATGGAGCACCGCCAGGGACGCAGGTGTCAAGCAGCGCTCCACAAGCTTTCGCGCGGCGGGAATCGCAATGTAGGGGAAGTTGGCTATGACCACATCCAGCGGTGAACCAATTTTCGAAAGGATCCCTTCAAAATTTATGTCCGCCGGCGCACTGTCGCCAAGCTGCGCCACGACCATGGAGGGCGACTTTATGACAAACATCAGGTTCGTCACATCAGCGTAATCCTCGCCGTCATGCAGCGTCCTGAAGATTTGGAGTGTCACGCCATTGCAGGTCAATTCCGTGTGCTCGTAAAGCTCTAGTTCAACCGCTGTCCATCGGTCGCTCCCCGGGACTGTGCTTGAGCCCGACTCAAAGGCCTCCCCGGATAAAGTCGACACAGAGGCGGCCTTCAGCCGCCGAATCACCTCAGGACTGGACACCAGATGCGCCCCTGGCTGTGCCTCCAACAAGGCCAGAATCCCTTCTGCGTGAAAATGATCCCTGTGGTGATGGGTCACAAGCACCACATCCACATGATCATAAGGTGCAGCGTTGGTAAGCAGCGCCACACGCGCAGCCTGCTCGGTGTCCAAATATAGGACATTGCCAGGCGTCGTCAGCGGATCGATCAGGATCTTCTTGCCGTCCAGCTTGAGCATCACACCCGCGTTGGCTATATAAGTCAATGAATTTTCCGTCATACCGCTTCACCACGCTTTTTCTTTCTTTTTGCAATCTGATTTTCCAAAAGTCCGCTGGTCGTGTAGACACCTGCGAAAACCATGAGTCCTCCAATGATTTGAGGCAAAGTGATGGACTCCCCCATCAGTATACTGAACAGGGAAGTAAACACAGGGATCAGGTTCAGGGTGACCCCTGCCGTGGCCGCGCCAATTTGTCGTACGGACAGGTTCCAAAACATAAGAGACCCTACCGATGGAAAGAGGACAATATAAACCACACTCAGTATTCCAGAGGTGTTTAAAGCAATGGGCGCCTTAGTTTGATAGACAACCACCGGCAGCATGACAAGGGTGGACAGAACAGCTGCAGCAGCACTGGCTGTGATGGGCTTAATAGTTTTGAGCCGCTTTCCGACAATGGAATATACCGTCCATACCGCTATGGCAATCAGCATCAGCAAATCGCCGCGGTTAAAGTCAAGACTGACAAGTCTCGCCAGATTCCCTTGGGTTAAAATGACCATAACCCCTGAGAGCGAGAATACAATACCTAGCTTTTGCAGCTTTGAGAGCCTCTCATGAAGCACGACTGCAGACACCGCAACCATTAAGGCTGGATTCAAAGCGCTTACCAAAGACGCATTCACAGGTGTGGTGTATTTAAGGGCAGTATACAGTGCCATGTTATAGCCAATTAGACCGTTGAAGCCCAGGAACAGCAGTATTGGCCAAGATTTGAAGACCTGCTTCCAGTTTGGCTTTTCGATAATTGTCGCAATGATTAACATTAAAATCGAGGCAAAAAGCCATCTCACAAAAGTCAGTTGAAGCGGGGTTACCTGGGTGACCACAGCTTTTCCCAAAGTGTAATTTCCAGCCCAGAAAAAGCTGGCCAGGATCAGCATGATCCAATATTTCAGGTTTTTCAAATTTTAGATCCTCCAAAATTATTCGTTTTGTCAGTTTCTACTTAATCGATCAACACCAGGCCGTAGCCGCAGCAGGCTGTGTCTTCCGGGCTGTTGGGAGATTCGGGACCGAGAGCCACGGGACCATCGGCCACACTTCTTATAGGTATGCCGCTGGCTTTGACAGTAGCCATCACGTCCATGCCGCAGGCTTCCATGGAAGGCCTCGCCTCGAAGGGTCGCGTACAGAGCGCCATGGTGCAGTCGCTACAAAGCAGGCACTTGCCGGCGCCAAAACCTATGGCCTTATGATAGCCCAGCTTGAAGAGCGCCCGCTCCAGATTGAGGGCCAGGTCCGTGGTATCCTCAAGTGTCTGGCTCTGGATCAGCACGGCGTACGAATAGTCTTTAAGGACTTCCCTCGTCTCTTTGTAAGTTGGCGTGTGCGGCGGACAGCATAGGCTCTTACCGTAATGGTCACACCCATAGCGGCATTTCAGCGCAACCCAGGCAGCGGTTTTAACGGCATCCACGCGAATGACCCGGGCATCACGTGCCCCAAGGTTTATGGCCTGTTCTATGATCTTCGCTTTTTCCAAGGTGACAACTTCCTTTCAGTTATGGCTTTGGTTTCCATTATAACATGGAAGGCGGTGTGAAGGACAGGCGTCAATCGACCACCACTTCAGCTATACCCTCATCCAAAACAAAAATCCCCGCCGCGGCGGGGATTTCCTCAATTATTTCGCGTTCTCGTCATAGCTGAACTGCCAGCCTATGCCATATTTATCCACAACGCTGCCGTAGAGCTCACTCCAGAAAGTCTTCTGCAGCGGCATGTCGACGCTGCCCTCATCACTCATCTTCTCAAAATACTTCGTGATGCGTTCTTTGCTGTCGCATTGAAGAATCAGGCTCATGTTGTTTCCGACAGTAAATGGCATCCCCGGGAAGGTATCTGAAAACATGATCAGAGTGCCCTCAATCATTAAATTGGTGTGCATAATGCGGGATTTCGCCTCTTCCGGCATTGGATAGGACGGATCTTCCGGTCCCATGCCAAAAGTCATGTAGACGGGAGGTTCGGTTTCAAATACAGCTGCGTAGTATTCCACTGCTTCCTGACAATTACCGTCAAAGTTAACGTAAACACCAACTGACATTTTAAAGCCTCCTTGGGAGATTTAGGTCAATTTCGCTGTTGCCTGATTCGCCCTACTTAGTTATTTTACCCAAAAGAGAGTCAAAAAACACTATTTATCAGTCACCAATTTGACCAAATGTAAGCGCTTTCTCGATTCGGGACAAGCCTTCGGCAAGTACTGCTCTTGGGCAGGCGAGGTTGAGGCGGATGTAACCATCGGAATTAGAAACAAAGAGATTGCCTCCCTCTAAGAGAACCCCTGCATTGTTGGCGAAAAACAGGCAATAGTCCTCTTCCACAGGGAGATAAGCAGAAATATCCACCCATGCCAAGTAAGTGGCTTCAGAAATTTTGAAAACCGTTTTGGGGAGATGTTCGCTGAGAAAATCACGAGTATATTCAAAATTGCCGTCCAAATAGGTTAAAAGCTGATCCAGCCATTCATGGCCTGACGTGTACGCCGCTTGAGCGGCTACAATGCTTAGCGGGTTCTCAAAGCTGTAATGGCGCTGCTTCCAAATCTTGCGGAGCGCGTCGTTAGGAATGATGATGTTCGAAATCATCAAGCCAGCCATGTTGAAGGTTTTGCTCGGCGCCATGCAGGTAATGATCCGGTCAGAGTCAGGAAACAATTTGGCTAGAGGCGCATGCTTGAACTCCCGGCGCAGCAGGTCACAGTGGATTTCATCTGAAATGATCCATATGTCATTCTCCAGGCAAATCTCACCAAACCGCTTTAGCTCTTCAGGTGTCCACACTCGACCGGTGGGATTATGAGGGTTACAGAAAATGCACAACTTCACTTTTTCGTCTTTGGCAAGGCGCTCAAAGCTGTCAAAATCCATGGTGTATCGACCTTCATCATTGATCAGGTCTGAGGTAACCAGCTCAATCTGGTTGTAATCCGCCGCATGCTTGAAGTAGGCATAGGACGGCGTGAAAATTATAATTTTATCCTCCGGTTCACACAGATATTCCACCAGCTCGTAGAGTGCCGGGATGATGCCGTTTGAAGTCACGAGCGTCGCCGGATCAAAATGCCAGTCGTAACGGCGGACTGTCCAGTTCAAAAATGCCTCGCCATAGGCAGGGTCAAAAATCATGGTATAACCAAAAATTCTTCGCTCAAGGCGCGCCTGCATAGCCTTGATGATTTCCGGCGGCGTCGCGAATTCCATGTCCGCAACCCACATTCTGATGAATTCTTCATCTTTATATGGAAATTTCATTGATGGCGGGGCTTTGAAGATGTAATCCCGGAAACCGTCCGTGTTCAAGGCATTGGTGTTTCTTCGGTCAATGATTTCATCGAAATTATAAGTCATAGCGCGCCTCCTGTCCTTTTTTTATAGTATTACACAGTAACTTCCAAATTTCAAAGATCGACAGCAAATAAAAATCCCCGCCGAAGCGGGGACTTTATAAATATGACTATCATAGATTGGATGAAATTTAGCTCGGGTTCTTTACTATGTTTATGAGTGACTAACAGATATCACGGTACCAGTTTTGCCTTCTATTCCTGCTTTTGCCTTTTCAAGCGATGTAATCATGGCTTTTCTGCCAGGTTTGGATTCAGCAAATGAAATTGCTGCTTCTACTTTAGGGAGCATTGAACCTGGTGCAAAATGTTCTTCTTTGATATATTGTTGCGCTTCCGTCACCGAAATTTCACTGAGCCAGGTTTCGTTTGGCTTGCCGTAATGGATTGCAACCTGATCAACGCCAGTCAACATGATTAAATAATCTGCATCAAGAATTTCAGCGAGTTTCGCACTCGCAAAATCCTTGTCAATAACTGCTGCAACGCCCAGCAACCTAAAGTTATCCTCGATAACTGGGATTCCCCCGCCACCAACAGCAATGACTAAATGACCACGCTCAACCAGCACCCGAATACTTTCCTTTTCAACAATATCAACCGGCTTTGGAGAAGGTACAATCCGCCTCCACCCGCGTCCAGCATCTTCTACTAATGTCCATTTCTTTTCTAATTCAAGTTGTCTTGCTTTCTCTTCAGAATAAAAAAGACCAATAGGTTTAGAAGGCGCTGAAAATGCCGAGTCATCTGATGAAACTATGACCTGTGTTGCAATAGCCGCCACAGGAATGTTAATATTTCTTTTCTTCATTTCCTCGTATAATGCATTTTGCAGATGATACCCAATATAGCCTTGACTCATCGCCCCACATTCAGGAAGTGGCATTTCAGGCATCCCGCTCTTCGACTCCGAAGCAATTTGCATTGCCAAATTGATCATCCCAACCTGAGGTCCGTTGCCATGAGCCAGAACGACCTCATGTCCTGCCTCAATAAGATCCACAATAGGCCTTGATGTCGCTCTGACTAATTCCAATTGTTCCTGTGGCGTATTTCCAAGCGCATTACCACCGAGCGCTACAACAATTCTCATTTTTTCACTCCTTAGCAAATAATACGTATTTACTTAAAATAAGTAGTCAATTTACGCTTCTTTCTGAAAGACGGCTTGTCACCATCCTTTTTCAGACCTGTCTTCTCTTGGATCGCGACATAATTGGGACCGAGAGCATTCCACCAAACAGCAGCAGCAAACCCAATCCTCCCATTTCTAAGCTATTCGCTTCTCTGCTGAATAAAAGCAAAGGCAGGCTGCCGATGGTGAGTATACCGGAAATGGTCTGTTTGCCCACGTCTGTTTGAAAATAGCTGTGTTGCTTCATTTTTATCTATCCTCCATTAAGGATCGTCATGATCATAACAAAAGCGCCGACAAACGTTGCAGATAATATAGCCCAAACAATAATTTTCTTTAGCACTAATCCTTCCTGACCCAGAACGCCTACGGTTGTTGTTCCAAGAATAATTTTGCTTGGCGCAATGGTACTTCCTATGGCTCCACCTGCAGTCTGAGCGCCTAAAATCAACGACATGTCCAGATTCAATAGTTTAGCAGTCATTTGCTGAAATTCACCAAACAGGATATTGGAAGACATATTGCTGCTTGTCATAAACGCACCAAGCATTCCCACGCCTGGCGACAGTGCCGCATAATATTTACCTAACACCATAGCAGTCCCGCTGGCTAATACAGTCGTTTGACCAGTGCCGCCCATTATCTTAGACATTATTATCAATGCAACGACCGCTATTGTTGAAGGTACAGTTTTTTCGACACTCTTACGCAAAATGCCAATAATTTTACCAGGCTGAATATAATTTTTTGACCTAAAATACAAATATCCCAATGTGGAGGAGATCAGTAAAAGCGTTCCTGCATGAGTCAGCGGACTAAAGGGTGAATATTTGATATAACCCTTATTTATGACGCCATAGACCGTTTGAGTCTCAGGAAATGAGAATCCTAGCTGCCAAGAGTTTAAAAACTGGGTGACCGGCGGAATCATCAAAAAGATCATAGTTGCAAGGGTCAAAACTAAGTATGGAACAAATGCTTCAGCCATCTTCATTTGACTTTCAACTTCTTCATGACCATGTTTGGCAGAACGGTCCATTATCAAACTGTCTTCCAGTCTCCAAGGCGTATTGTAAAATGGCAGCTTTCCTATAAAATAAATTGCTGCTAATGCCATCAATGTACTTATAAAACACGACACATTTGGATCAAATATACTGAAGATCATTTGACCACCACCCTGTATAAGGCTGATCAACAGAATAGCGGGCATTCCCTTTCGAATAGCTGCCATTTTCCCGTAAAAATAGCAGAATGCAATCCCAGTAAAGACATCAATTATCAGAAGGAATCCAGAAGCCCACAATGCTGTCGGAATGAAGTAAGCGGTATCCCCAATTCCCGTTGACAGTACCAATGCTTGCCAGGCAATTCCAAGGGTTCCAAACGTATTAGCCCAAGCTTGTCCCAACAAAGCAAGTACAACAGCCCAAACCGGAAAAACTCCAATCCCTGCCAGAAGCGGCGCAGCTACGGCAACTGGGACACCGAAACCAGTTATGCCCTGAAGAAAGCTGGTGAACACCCATCCCAATGTCATGATCTGGAGCAGTTCATTAGGCGTGAACTTTTGCATGCCCCTCTTAAAAACTTCAAAAGCCCCCGCAGCGTATGTTACCTCATACAGGAGAATTGCGGGCCAAATTACAAAAAGTACAATAATCGCATTCCATATGCCTTTTGCACTTTCGAGTGCAAGTAAATTAAAATCTGCACCATAAAAAATAAATGCAACGACTGATGCTGTAACGACGCCTATTGGAGCAGCATCTGCAGCACCCCAATTGAATCTAAGCATCAATATAAGAAGTATAAAGACTGGCGATAATGCCAGAAGCCACATCCATAACGTGACAGGTAAATCCATAATCCCGCCTCCAATGATTAAAGCAGCAGCCCAGTTGATCAAGGCTGCCGCCCCTCAGACCAAACCTTAAATATTGTAGACTTCAGAATATCTCAGCACGGCCTTGATAAAGCATTCCAGCGGTGCCTCGACAATGCCGGCGCCAATCTGTCCTATTCCTGGTTCTTTGTGGGCCATACCGGTATTAATAACTGGCAGAATACCCGTTTCGACAACTTTCCTAATATCAATGCCCGTTGGAGCACCTTCAAAGTTCATGGTTGGCATCAGCAGTGATGGGCTTTGGCCTACCGTTATTTCCATCATGTCTCGAGAATAATTGAGTGCAGCTTCGACACTTGCAGCGCCAACAAATCTGACGACCGCCGGTGCGGCACCCATTGTAAAGCCGCCAAGTCCAATAGTTTCAACAATTGTGCTGTCTCCCATATCCGGGTTGGCATCCGACTCTGAATAACCAGGAAAATAAAGTCCCTTAGGCATATTAACAGGCGCCTCAAACCATTCATCTCCAAGTCCGCTGACTTTTATGCCGAAATTGGTCCCATTTCTACTCATCGCCGTTACTACAGTAGATCCCTCAATATTTTTAACCGGATCCATCATCGCTTTGCCTGCTGCCATACAGAGATTGAGGAAAAATTGCTTATTGTCTGTAATAAAGGATGTAATTCTAAAACGTTCTTCGACATCTTCAACGACTCTGGAGATAGCAGGAAGAACAGTTTTCCCAAACAATAGGGATGCGGCGATGTTGCGTTGATGCATTTCATCACCCATGGCAAGCGCTTCTGACATAAGTACACGTATATTAAGCGGGCCAGTGTGTGTTAATGCTTTTTTGAGAGCCGGTGCCAATGAAGTTTCCATAAATCTAAGCCGTTCAAGGACTTCCTCATTATTGGCGCCAAATCTCATGACTTTTCCCAAGCCTTCATTAAATGTCGAATATGCGTAATTTCCAAAAGTCTCATTTTTAACTTCATAGAGCGGCATTGAGTAACTGATCATTCCTGTCATTGGTCCAACAGCACCCATGCTATGATTTGAGACAAACTCGACACCGCCTTCTTCGACCAGCTTGACGGCCTCTTCGTCATTCTCTGCTAAGCCTTCGTATTTGATGACCCCAACAATTGCGCCCTTCATAGGTCCACACATATCTTCCCAGTCAATAGGAGGTCCAGAGTGACCAATGATATTTTTACGCATACCGGGCAACACTTCATGGGCAAACTTAATATCCACAAGGACTGGCATACCTTCATTTATTCGTTTTAATGCTTCTTCGTTCGCTGCTTGAATATTTGGATTCATTATTTTAGCCTCCTATTTCATTTTATCGAGAATGGCGAGCAATTTATCGTTGCCACCAGCTGGCGGCTTCCATTCAACATGTGCCGCGGTGACGCCCTGCTCTTTAAGTGAATGATAAAAAGTCTCAAGGCCTATATTAATAACTTTCATAGGCTTACCAAAGACATCAGATTTTTTCGACATTACAGCCCTCCAGTAAAAATTTAATTATCTCTTCAAACCAACATCAATGCCAATCGAGAAGCTTCAGCATTAGAGTTCATGACTATGACACCTAAGTCCTCCAATTTTGCCTTCTGTGTTTCCAGACCTTGGGAGTCCCCATCTGTCCCACAAATTGTCGCAATAAAAGTAATAGGTCGTTCTTTTAGTTTTGCTTTCCTGATAGCGGGCAACAGCGCGCCTGCAGGATCTTCATGTGAACCATAACCCAACAATATGTCAAACGAAATGACAGCAACTTCAGGGTCATCGATTTCACTTTCCATTCGTTGAAGGCGTAACCTTGGATCAATCATTGGATGCGGTCTTCCATCAGTAAAGTAATCATCACCCATGTCCAAGAAAGTGTGTCCATAACTTTTTTCGACGTTTATGAGAAAGGTCGTCCCATCCATTTTGATATTGGTGTTTATTGTACCCAGCATGTCCTTGCCTAAGAGCATCGCTTCATAAGTTAATGTCCCGCCTGAATAGAGGCCGCGAATATATTTTTGTTGATTGTCATATTTTAGCTTTTCCTGTGTAGCGATGTCCTCGAGTTTCTGTTTGCGATCCTGATCCCATTCTGATCTTGGAATTTCACCGCGGGCAACTTGAACCGCCATAACACCTGCATCTTCCAATGTTTTGGCATATACAACGTTGGACTCTTCCAAGAGTTGTGGATCCCCACCTAGAAAGCACCCAATAATGGGTTTCGAGATCATTGATGCTTTTAATAGAATTTTTTTCATAACCTCGACACCCGGAGGCTTGGTAACTATCACGATGACGTCAGTATCCTGATCCTCGCTCAATGCTTCAAGTCCTACCAGCATCATTCTTCCGCCTACCTCTGGCTTTAAGTCTCTTCCACCAGTTCCTATGGCATGAGAAATCCCAAAACCCGCTTTATGAACAATGACACTGACTTCCTGCAAACCGGTTCCAGACGCTGCAACAATTCCGATGTTTCCTCGATTGACTTTATTGGCAAATCCAAGAGAAACCCCATTGATAATGGCTGTGCCACAGTCTGGCCCCATCATCAGCAGTCCCTTGCCAATAGCTTTATCTTTGAGCCTGATTTCGTCCTCAACTGAAATATTATCACTGAAAAGCAGGACATTCAGGTCATGATCCAGAGCCTTGTCAACTTCCCTTGCTGCATAGCGACCAGGTAATGAAACAACAGCAAAATTGGCACCTTGAAGTCTTCTGGATGCACCTTCTAAAGTTTTCGACTTAATATCGCCTGCCGCAGATTGGTTGTTTTTCTCTTCCAAAGCTTCTTCGACGGCCTTTTGAACTGCTGCCGCAGCCTCATCGTTCGCTGCAACGACGCCAATAATCATATCGTTTGGAGTCGCGTTCATGTGTTCTTCAAGCAGCAACCCTGAGTCCGACATCAACTGCTTGTTATACTCTGAACCCATCATTACAGCAGCATTCTCTACACCATCAATGGCAGACAATTTGCTGGAAATCATCATAAGTGTAACAGAGTCATAATATGTATTGCTTCTAATAAAATTCTTAGTAATCATAGGTACCTCCTCTTGCAGTTTATCCCAATCATTATTAAATATGACATATCAAAGAATTCTTTGTATGAAAAAGGCACTCCGTTGTCTGCCGCGGTAGTTGCTGGCTGTCGCAGAAGTGCCTTCATAACTTCAAATCTGGGTCTTCATAACTATAATGCCT
>NZ_JAOTSB010000011.1 GCF_030247605.1 Acidaminobacter sp.
ACTATGAACTCAGACTGTAAGAAACTTTGATTTATGCATTAAGCGGCAGTACGGGTGAATACCTTGTATTGCCGCTTTTTTTCTTTTTTGCGCCAGTTAGCGACCTGTGTTACACTGGTTCTAGAATATATTAATAAGACGCACTCATTCAAAACCTAATCTCAGGAGGTATGTACATGTTCGAAATGAATCAAGAACTTGGAATGCTGGCACTCAATCTGGATATGATTCAGTTTTTGGCCTTCGCCACCATCATTCTGCTAATTGGCCAGTTCCTCAGAAAACGAATCAGCGTCCTTGAGAAGTACTGTATCCCCGCTCCAGTCATTGGCGGACTTCTGTTCGCGATCCTCGCCCTGGTTCTCAGACAAACAGGAGTTCTTGCTTTCGTCTTCAACAACACACTTCAAAGCGTATTAATGACTGCTTTCTTTACCACCGTTGGCTTCACAGCAAGTTTTCGCGTCCTTAAAAAAGGCGGCGTCAAAGTCTTCACCTTTTTAGCTGTAGCTGTCGTACTCGTCTTACTTCAGAACATTCTTGGCGTCAGCCTCGCGAAAGTTTTCGGTTTGAACGAGTTGATCGGTTTGGCTACTGGTTCGACCCCTATGACCGGCGGCCACGGCACCTCCGGCGCTTTCGCCCCTCTCTTTGAAGATCGCGGCGCACTCGGCGCAATGTCTGTTGCTATGGCAGCAGCGACTTTTGGTCTGGTTATGGGCAGCATGATTGGCGGTCCAATCGCGAAGGGTCTCATTGAGAAGCACAAACTCAAACCAGAAACAGGCGCTTCAATAAAAAATGCTGAAATGTCAGATTACCCTCAAATGCACGAAGATCCTGAGTTCGAAGCAACCCCTATTGAAGAGCAGCTGATTCCTGCAACCATCACTTCCGCAACCATTCAAATTATCCTCGCAATGGGGATTGGCACCATCATTTCTGCCCTTCTCGGTCAGTTCATGACTTTCCCGTCCTACATTGGCGCTATGTTCGCAGCAGCTATCATGCGAAATATTTCTGATATTAAAAAGACTTGGAAGACACCAGAAATTGAAATTGAAATGATTGGCGGCATTGCTCTTTCACTCTTCCTCGCAATGGCCCTCTCCAGCTTAAGACTCTGGGAACTCGCTGAACTCGCTGTCCCAATGGTCGTTATGCTGCTCGCGCAAACAATACTTATGGCCATCTTCGCTTATTTCGTGACCTTCAATGTCATGGGCCGCGACTTCAACGCCGCGGTTATTGCTGGCGGCCACTGCGGTTTCGGTATGGGTGCAACGCCTAACGCCATTGCCAATATGCAAGCCATCACCGGCCGTTTTGGTCCATCACCAGTCGCTTTCTTCATCCTTCCATTGGTAGGCAGCCTTTTCATCGACTTCTTCAATGCCGCCATCATCACCACCTTCATGAACTTCTTTGGCTAGAAGAACAACATAGTTTGAATTTCACACTTTAAAAAAACAACCCCGGTTTTTCGACCGGGGTTGTTCGTTTTTTGCATACTATTACTTATGACAGTCCATTGGGATTGGGCAAATTTTAATCCCTTCATCCTAAGTCTTGAGTCTATTTGTTAATCAGCAATTCATCCATAGGCCGCTTCGGCACATAAGTCACATGCTGCTCGTTCCGGGAGCAGCTGACGTCGCCGCTGTCCGGCAACTCCGTCAGTCTCACTGCCTCATCCGGTTTACCAATGTCGACGATTAACACCGGTTTTAGATGGTCAGGACTTTGGATCATATTTCGTATTATAACCAGGGTTTTCTTCCGGTCTCAGCGCATTTGGGTAATGGATGTCGCTTTTTATATCTACCGACATTTGCTTAATCCTCTTGTAAACATTATAGGGATCCTCAATATGCAGCAGCGCACCTTTATTGGAGGTACGCCGATTCCCATCTCCATCCCAATACATACTTGGTGTCAGGCGTATGGTGCCGCAGCCTCTCAGCTTCTCAATCAGTCCGACGTTAACTTCAGGTTCGCTGATCGCCATGAATTCCACCACATTTATATCTCGTCCAATGATTCCGGACTGGATATAGATCCGCTTGTCCGTCAACACATATTGGATGTAATTCCAGTTGATTGCCCTGTAGATGGGCCCGCCCACTGCGATCCAGACCGGCATCAAATGCAGCAGGAAGAATGGGATCATGAACAGTCCAAACCCCATAGGCAAGCCACCGCCAACCCCGAACATCAAGCCAATAAACGCGAAGTCAAAGGCACCCCAGACCAAAGCAACTATATACATCACTGGATTTCCTATAATATAGGTCACCTTTTCAGGTTTTCCCTCCCAAAGCTGATATTCATTTGAGTCCATCATGTCCCTGATCATGGCACAGACCTCCTTCAGCGACGCAGAAAGGCAATCGTCTTAATTGTTGTCAGGATTAAGCACTAGGCTTGAGCGCGGCATTCTTCGATTAAAGCTTTGAAGCCTGGCAACGCGTTCTCAATAGTGCTGTAAGCGACACAATAAGCGATTCTGACATAGCCCGGGCATCCAAAGGCACTGCCGGGTACCAAGAGAATATTTTTTGACTTGGCCATCTCAGCGAATGCTCTATCATCTGCAACCGGGGCTTTGACGAACATGTAAAACGCGCCTTCAGGTTTGATGCAGTCATAACCGAAAGCCTTCAAATTATTGTAGAGCAGTTCCCTGTTCCGGTTGTAACCTTCCAAATCCACTTGGGCATCCAGACATTTGGCAATGACGCGCTGGAACAGAGAAGGTGCATTGACAAAGCCAAGGATCCTGTTGGCAATATTCGCCGCGGAGACAAAGTTTTCAAAATCCGCCATTTCGGTTGGCATAACCAGATAGCCAATGCGCTCCCCTGGAAGGGACAACGATTTGCTGTAAGAATAGCCCACAATAGTATTGGCATAGTATTTGGTGAGATAAGGTACCTCGACACCGTCATAAGCCAGCTCGCGGTAAGGCTCGTCAGAAATTATGTAGATGCTGGTGCCCAGCGCTTTCTGCTTTTCATTGAGGATTTCGGCAAGCTTGATAATGGTCGCTTCCGAATACACGACACCCGTTGGATTATTTGGCGAATTGACTATAACGGCTTTAGTTCTGTCTGTAATCAGATCGCTGAAAGCATCAAGGTTCGGCTGAAAATCAACCGTATTAGGAGGAACAACGACCAGCTTAGCGTCATAGTTGGAAGCATAGCTGTTGTATTCCCCAAAAAATGGCGCAAACGTAATGACTTCGTCTCCTGCATTGAGCAGCGTCTTGAAAACGACATTTAATCCCCCTGCAGCACCAACGGTCATTAGGATGTTTTTTGCGTTAAAGCCCGTTCCAAAGCGTTTGTTCAAGCTTTGAGCGATCGCTTCCCGCACATCTTCGTAGCCGGAATTGTTCATGTAACCATGAATGGCTGCGGGTTTTTCTTCCTGAAGAATTTCTATAATTGCCTTTTTAACTTCTTCCGGTGCTTCGACATTTGGATTGCCAAGACTGAAATCATAGACGTTCTCTGCACCGTAAATGCTGGCAAGGCGCTTGCCTTCCTCGAACATGGCGCGGATCACGGAGCTCTTTGAGACTTGTTCCATCATTTTGTTGGATATCACTTAAATCAACCCTTCCTCTGAAAATTTATTTTATGGGGTAGCTGCATTAATCTTTATCTTAATTTAGCATAAAAAAATAAGGAAAGAAAGTCCCGCCCCTGCTGCAGCTGCCAGCAGGGGCGGGACTTTCTTCCCCTTTTTAGTATCAATCACCACACACACGACCACTCGCGTCAGTCATGCCTAAACCTGCTTCTATTTGAATTCCCTGTCCAAAATCTCAGTAATCTGATCTTTTGTCTGGATACTAGCGGTTGCGGCGACAACTTTGCCGCTCTTATAATAGACCGTAAATGGCAGCCCTCTGAAGTTGCGGCATTCAGGGAGCGTTTTGATAATTTTGGCTTCCGGCGAATCAAATTCCATATCTCTGAACTCTACATTAGGATACTTGCCTTCTAGACTTTCCATAGCACCGTAGACCGGAATACACATAGGACCCATGCGTCCGCAGCAGACCATGACATTTTCATTTTCGTTAATTGTATCCTCCAGCTCTTTGGCTGTCACAAGATGTTTAAGATTGGTATCCAGCATTATTGTCCGCTCCTTTCTTATTTTACACCCGCATCCCATGATTTCGAATCATGCTGAGGCCAAGCAGGCTTGCGGCCAGGCCAAGGACAAAGCTCGCCGCCACCGCGCCCCACAAAGTCACAGAAATCATACGGTCGGCATTAACAGGCGGCAGGAAGGTAATGACCTCGGCCAGATCTGCACTGACGACCGTCACAAACCACAAAAAGAGTCCGGCTGCCAGGAGTCCTGCCAAGGTGGTCAACAATACGCCGCCCATGACATAGGGCTGATAGATAAATCCATTTGGGGCGCCCAGCAGTTTCAGCGTCATAATCTGCTCGCGGTTGGAATGCACCCCTTCGCGAATGATGTGGGAGGTGACCATTAAGGTGGCCAGTCCCACGGCTAAGGCTACAAAAATCCCAACCCCGGAAACGACGCCCGCAATGGAGGCTACCTTTTCCAGCACTGTCTGATTGTCCCGGACATAGACCACACCGTCGAGGCTTTTGATCTCGGCAATCACTTCAGTCAGCTTGCTCAGATCGATGCCCACTTCCAAATAAGGTTCGAAGGGGTTCTCGTCAAACTGGGTCAGAACTGCTGCGTCCTGCCCTAAAATGACGGACATTTGCGTGTAGGCGTCTTCTGCGCTGATGGGGAGTGTGGTCAGGGTGCCATCGGCAGACTCAATCTCTGAGATCAGGTCGGACAAATCCAGGTCGCCGCTTTCAACCCGGGCCGCGTCATAATAAACGCTGATCTCCGCCTCGTTCTCAAGGGCCTGAACCAGGCTGGTGCTGATCTGCCAGCTGCTCATAGCCAAAATAGCCACGAAAAAGATCAGGGTCAGACTGATGAGGGACAGGAGACTGGAAATGCCGTTCAGCCTTAAGATAGTTTTAACTTCCTGGAAGACGTAGCCCAGGTTGCTCAGCAGTTTAGACATCTGCACCCCGCCTTTCTGCGGTCATCTGCCCCGCTTCCATGATCAGGTGCAGGAGCGGTTGACCCGTGGTCATGAGATGCGTCGCATGGGTCGTTATGACAACCGTTGTCTCAGGAGAACGGAAGGACTCCAGGAGACGCAGGATGTGGATCGCGTTGTCTTTGTCCAGGTTGCCGGTGGGTTCATCTGCAACAATCAGAATGGGGTTCCGGGCGACAGCCCTGGCAATGCTCACGCGTTGACACTCGCCCCAGGACAGGTTGCTGATAGGATGATGGCGCTTATGGTCCAGGCCCACTCTGTGAATGCTTTCCTCCGCCCTGACCTTCCTGTCATGAGGCTTGATATCCAAAAAACGCATGCCCAGCAGGACGTTGTCCAGAACGGTCCGGCCTTCTAAAAGTCGGAAATCCTGGAAGACGGGTCCGACCTGCTTTCGCATCTTTCTAATGGCACTTTCGTGGTGTGGCGACATAGGCTGGCCCAAAACCTCCAAGTTGCCGGAGGAGGTGAATTCAATGCCCATCAGCAGTTTTAACAGGCTGGTCTTGCCCGAGCCGCTGGGACCGGTAATATAGACCAGCTCACCTTTTGGAATGTGAAGATCGAAGGTTTTCAGGGCCTGTGTCCCGTCGCGGTAGGTCAGACTGGCTTTTTCGGCATGAATCATGGGACACCTCCTAAAAAAGTTTAATGTCTATGGTGAGCGCAATCGTCCCATCCTCATGGGTGATCCGGCGCAGTGTGCTTTTGCCCAGGGTGCCTGATAAGTCAAAGGTCAAGGTGCCCCTTGAAACCAGATCCTCCAGGGCGGCTTTGCTCATTGAAACGCCTTGGAAAGAGCCGCTTTCGACTTTGAATGCCAGTTGGCGCTCTTCCACAATCTCGAAATACCCCTGAAGCTCAGCCTTTTCCTTGACAAAGGTCATGAGGACACCTTTTTTTGTGAAGTCAAAGCGAAGCTCGGGCAGGTCTTGCCGGCTGCTGAGCGCTGTGTTGAATTTGTCATCCGTGATCCGCCCTTGAACCCCGCTTGGAGAAAACTCAAGCTCAATCGTCCCAGTAGGAACATCCCCTGACTCCAGCATTTCTGACAGAGCGGTGACTGACTCGGTGAAGACGGGTTTGAAGGCGGACCAGCTTTGATCCAGTTTCTTGAGGTTCGCCTCATAAAAAGCCCGGTCTGAGGCCAGGGCCTGCAGCTGGGATTCGAGGGCGGTTCGTGCTTCAGACAGGCTTCGCAGGGTCTCTGCCAGCTCTGCTTCTTTTGCCTTTTGCGCCGCAAAGAGCAATGAAAGTGCCGCCTTTTCTTCTTCCAGCCTGAGGCGCGCTGCCTGGGTCTCCTGCATCAGGGTATCTGTCTTGCGGGACAATTCCCTGAGCAGATTTAACCGCCTGAGCAGATCCTTGAGACTTGTGGCGTTGAGAACAACTTCGAGGTTGGAGGCAGCACCCGCCCGCTGCTGGGATTTCAGGATCTCCCCCAGTGTGTCTCTGACAGCGTCATAAGCCTTGGCGCTTTCGTTGATCTGAAACTGCTTTTCTTCAATTTGACCGCCAAGAGCGCTGATGTCGTTTTGGATGACGGCCATTTCAGCCTCCAGCTGATCAATACGCGAAGCGGTCTCGAAGAGCTCAGACAACAGGACGAGTTCCTCGGCATTCAGGTTTTCAATGGCTTCAAGGGTTTCCTGAGCAACAGGGGCATGGGGCTGTGAAGTGGCTTTGGGTGGGGCCTGAGTGGCGAAGACCATCGGCAGAGCACCAAAAAAAGCTGTGGAGGCGGTGACCGTCAGGAGGATCCAAAGAGCGGCCTTCCCTACTCGGGACTTTGATTTAGCTGTGATCTGTTCATTCGAAATGCGGTCCTTCATGCACTCACCTGCCTATATCATTCGTAATAGGTGCTCAATTGGAAAAGGGTGCCCATTTAAGAGAAATCTTTAAGAGGTTACTGGCAGCTGACGATTCTCTGAGGGCACCCTCATTAAGTTATTTCAACCCGCCCAGCACCTGTTTAACCAGGCTGACCGGAAACGCGCTGCGTTCCCAAAGAACTTTAAGGGCGTACAGGCCCTGTAGGGCACCCACGCAGAACATTATGACGTGAAGGGGCACAATCATTCGAAGCATCAGGCACTGAACGACAATCCAGATGATCAGGCCTGCGCCCAGGATGCCAGAGGCGTACCCGTGGATCAGAGCGCCTCGGTCCGGCTGCTTCCAGTGTAGTACAAGCCAAGAGGCTGCGGCCAGATTGCCGAGACCAAACAAGGTAAATAGAATGATCCCAGGGATGAGGAAGGTCTCAAAGGGACCTGTTTTGAGCAGTTCCACACTTGCGCCTCCCGGTGCGACAGGGTTGAGGATGGCACCAAGACCACCTGCGATAGCACCCACGCCAACGAAAACATGGAGCAGCAGCATTAGACTCCGGATAAGCTTGACGACGTTCATGGCTCTTTTCTCCTTCATATGTAGGTTTTATGAAGCCAACTCACGGGTGCGGCCGGTATTCGGCGCTTATGAGAAACAGGATGTCCATTTGGCATACTTGTCCGTCAATGCTGTCGGTTACAGGTGAATCCTTACTGCCTAAAGTGTCAGTTCCCACCGTTCTTCAGTTTGAACCTTCCCCCAGATGTCGTGGGTCTCGATCTCGGTAATCTGAAAACCAAAATCCGTATAAAGGTGGCGCGCAGCATCCAGTTGGCTGACGGTCCAGAGAAATACTTTGTTGTAACCCGCCGCCTTTGTAAACTCCAGTGCAGCGCGCATCATGGTCCGGCCTAGTCCCAAGCCGCGGTATTCGGGCTCAATGAGATACCACCTGAGCTGAGCCTCTGTGTCGTCCACGCGGACAATGGCGATCATGCCGGCGCGTATACCTTCAGACCCTGTGCCTTTCCAGGCCTCAGCTACCCAAAGATTTTCCTTTTCAGGAATTGCCGTAGCGCCAAAATCGTAGACCGGTCCCTCCACGTAGGGGCGGAAAGTATCGTCAAAACCCTGTTCCTCCGCATAGAGCCTGTCATGGCGGTCTATGACCCAATCGAGGTCACTTTTTTGGAACTGTCTGAGTGTAAAACTGATAGGTCCTTGATCAGCTGTAGGATGGGTCATTTGGATCGCCTCCATGGCATTATTGTTCTTCAAGGGTAACTATTTCGAAGTCTTTTGAAACCAGCCTCTGGGCGTCAAAGTCCCATTCGAAAATCAGCGCTTCGGAGCGCTGGGTTTTGTGGGTCAGAAGACGCTCACCCCGGTGGATCACCAGGCTCTGGGCCTCCCAAAATTTCACGGTTTTGTCCTCTCCTGTCCGGTTGCACACAAACACCGGCAGTCCCGTCTCCCTGGAGCGCTGCTCCCACTCGCCCTCAGGTCCGTAGTGCCCGGGTCCCCAGGCACTTGGCGCCACCAGCACCTGCACCCCCTGAGCGAGGTGCCCGTCCGCGACTTTATTGGTGTAAGCGTCCGCACAGATCATGATGCCCACACGGATCTGGTTAATGACTACCGGCTTAATCTCCTCGCCAAAGCTCGACCAGCCGTCCGAGTGCACAATCATTTTCCTCTGGCTGCCGATGGTCCCTTGCCCACCACCCAGCACAAAGACAGTATTATAAAAAAGTCCATCTTCGCCTCGTTCCGGCTGACCAAGGAACAGATAAGCGCCTGCGTCACTCACGCGCCTTCCGAGCTCCAGAGTCCAGGCATCCGGCTGCGCCTCAATCCAGGCCGTACCTATCAAATGGGAAAACTGAAGCCCGCTGACAGCGGTTTCCGGGGTGATGATCCATTTCGCGCCCGCCTTAAGGGCGGTATCAACGCCGCGCTCGATCAGGCGCCTGTTATGCTCCAGTTTGCCGGCAATGGCATTAAGGTGCAGCATCGCAATTTTAAGTGTCATCAAGATGGGTTCCTCCGGCGTCGTCATGTTAAGGCTTCAGCTTCTGAAGCGTTGTCTCAGTGCAGACTTCTTTGGTCTCCAGGTTGATATGCGTCATCTCCAGGGTTTCCTCAGGAGAAAAGTCCATCCAGTACTCCGGCACTTGATAAACAAAGCCGCAAAGCGGGCATTTGTAATAGGTGAGCTCCAAGGTATCGACCTCCTTGTCAGTGTGAATACGTATGGATTATTATAGCATATTTGGAGAAAGGAAACGACACCCCCGTGGGGGTGTCGCTGGGTTTTGAATCTTAGCAGGATAGAGGTATCCAAAAAGTATGCACGCTTAATATTTACTTCTTCATCCATCGATCCATTGAATTGATCACTGCGGTCATAGCTTCATCTGAGCCAGTGGAAATCCTTCCCCAATTGTCATATCCCCAGACCGTGCCAGGTGTTATAAAGATCCCATCCTTAGAAAAATGTTGGATTACCTCCAAAACAGGTCGATCAAAATTTACAAATACAAAATTGGCGAAGGATGGCACATATTCGAGTCCATTAGAATCAAAATAATCGTACAGCCTTTTCAATGATCTTTTGTTTTGCTGTATGCTTTTCTGAACATGTCTAGGATCTTGAAGCGCCGCTAGAGCAGCCGCTTGAGCCAATATATTAACATTAAACACAAGCTTGACTTTAAGTAAAGCCTCTATAATTTTTTCAGAAGACACAGCATATCCAACTCTCATACCTGCAAGACCTGATGATTTAGAAAATGTTCTTAGCACAATCAGATTATCGTAATCCTTCAGGTAAGCAATGCCATCCGGATACTCCAGACAGTCTGCTGCATAATCGTAATAGGCTTCATCAAGCAGAATGACTATATCTTTTGGTACCTGTCCAAGTAATTCAATTAATTTTTCCCTACGAATAATTGTACCGGTAGGGTTATTAGGGGAAGTCAAAAAAATTAATTTGGTTTTTGAGGTTATTGCTTCCAGTATTCTCTGGGGTTCGAAATCAAAAGACTCAAAACGAACTTCTTTGAGAATCCCATTCATGAGTTGGACATTATTTCTATAGAGTGTGAAATAGGGAACACTGGCAATAGCTTCATCCCCTGGATCAATTAAAATTTCTGTCACAAGTCTGATAATCTCGTCTCCGCCATTTCCGAGAAGGATTTGTGACGGCTTAGTACCCAACAGCCCAGATAGCGCAAGTCTAAGTCTGTCTGAACCTGCATCCGGATAAGTGCTGATCTGATCAATAATCGTAGCAATCGCTTTCATGGCTTCAGTTGATGGGCCCATGGGATTTTCGTTTGCATTCAATTTGTACACCTGATCTAAACCTAATTCTTTCTTTAGCTCCGAGATCGGTTTTCCAGCTTTGTAGGGGTCGAGTTGCTTTAAACAATTTCTAAACAAGGATCAAACCTCCCTGAGCCGCAAGCCAGTACAGTGATTTTGAAATTTCTGTGCAAAAGAGGTTCACCCTTTGGAGAATTTCAGGCAAAATCCATTTTAATAATGCACAGTTACTTTGGAAATGTACCGCTGGTCAGCACATGAATTCAAGCATTTAACAAAATTCGCCCTCTCCCTGACCTTTTAATACCGGCAAGCAGTCCCCACCACGCGGCAGGATGCCAATGGTTGCGCCAGGATTCCGCTTTAGCAGCTGATCCACTGCTGACTGTACACTTTCCTCACGTTTGTAGCCCAATACCTCGACATCTTCATCACTCAGACCATGTGATACAACTAAAATCTGAGCTTTTTCTCGAGCTCTTGAATTACATACAGCAAGAACAGCTGAAATGAGATCAATCGATTTGTCATCAATTGGTGCAGACTTTGCTTTTTCGAGAATGTCATGATAACTCATACTCAACCATTCAGAAAATTTGGGGTGATTGTGGGCAAGACCTTCATAGCAAGGGCTGGCAAAGACAATAGTTCCACCTGGCTTGACAGCAAAATAGGCTGAGGTAACCCCTTTCAAAGCTTGCCAAAAATCCAAATCTGCAGGGTAGGAGCTGACGACGACAATATCGGCAAGTTCTGGCATTTCAATAGAAAATGCATTTCTTGAAATTCTGGCACCTTCCCGATGGGCCTCAACAAAATCACCGCTGACAATTTCTATAACTTCGCCAAGATGATTCTTGACGGTGTTGATGATGAATTTCAATCCCGCTTGTCTTGCGACCTGCTCCATTCCAAGCCTGCACGGATTGTCTACAACGCCAAGCGGGATCTCATCAAGCATTGCAGCCGAAATATGTGTTGCGGCAGTAGTAGGGTATCCACAAATGCCTGGTTGCAGAATCTTTGCTCCACCTGAAAATCCAGCATCTGAATGCGGAATTATATTTCCAATGCCAATTATGAAATCCACTTCATTGACTTTTTTGTTGACCTGAACAGGAATCTCAAATCCTTTTACGAAGACTGAAGGCATAGTGATCATGCTGCCTTCATCTTGGTAATCATGCTGATGGATCTTGATTTTATCGAATAAATCCGGCCCAACTTTCTCCAGTATTTCTGCTTCCGTCATCATCCTGTGAGATCCAGGTGCCGTCAAAATCTCAATCTGTTCGTACGTCAATCCGCACTCTAGAAGGTAATCGACTAAAACAGGCAGGATTTCCTTAACCGGCGTTGATCTAGTCGCATCCTCAATCAATATGAGGACGCGGTCTTTTGGTTTCACGCATGCCTTGAGCGGCTGGCAGCCAAAGGGATTCTCCAGACTTTTTCGAACTGCATCAGCTAGATGGGACTCCCCCTTTGTGTTCTTTAAATTGCCTTCAAATAAAAAATTTTCATTTGGAATTTCAAAAGTAATACTGTCTGGTCCATAGGGTATCTTCATTTGCATGAATTGAATGCCTCCCTCTAGTTCGGGTAATCAATTTAAGTATGGCAGTTTGAATTGAATTCTCGAACACTTATGGTCACAAAATTTCAATCCAGCCCTCTGTGGCATTCAGAATAATCCGATCACCATCTTTTATCAGCTTGTAGAATTCAGGGTCTACTTTGTGGACCATGGGCACTTCAAATATCAACGCACTTGAAACTAATACCGGATCTGCATGCTCAATGATCATACCAAGGGGGCTTTTTTGATTGCGTCCAAGCTTAAAAAGACCATCGGCCTGGACTACTGAACTGCCTTTTCCAGACGGCATCATCAAAATCTTGCCAGCAATATTACGGCCTTCCAGATCATGATTACGTTCGACAACTAACCCGGTTTCAGGCTCAACCAAGTAATAGCACACAGCATCTTTTGAAATAATGACTTCAGCTTCAGCGTAACCTTCAGAAATTCGTTTACAGGAAAATTTTGTTCCCATTATTTAAGCACCTCCCCGAGAATCGCAGCCTCAACCGCTTCTTCCAACGGACGAATTTTGAATTTAATTCCTCTGATCTCGTTGTAATAAGCGCACTTCGGAGAGTCGGTGACTGCATTCTTCCCGTAGTACGGCTGCCAGCAAGGTGGTACATCAATACATGTATCCGCGATGATATGACCACCAGCGCGTTGAATGACATCCAAGAAACCCATGCGGTCCGCTAGCTCACGCGTTAACGAACTGGTCAGCACCCAAAAGTCCACAGCGAATTTACGCTCACCAACGGTCTTAGCAATCGTCTCTACTTGATCTATAGTGAGATGAGGGCATCCAAACATGGCAAAATCGATTTTGCCTGGCTCCCTGCACAGCCTTTCTCTGGTCGCAGCCAAGTCCTGATCTGTAATTTTTATCCGATGTTTTATTTTGTTGTTTCCGAATGCAGCTTCTAGCGTTGGCGCTTCCGGTGTAATTCCTACCATGTGATACATGGAGACAGCGCCGGAGGTATTGAGTTGAGCTCCAAAATTCATGAATCCAGCAGGCGTTGGTCTTGATTTTATGCCGGTGAAAACCGGAATCTCCAGCCCTTTATAAAGTTCTGGATAGCACCATCCCAGGAGTTGATAATCAAAATCTGTTTCTATTTTGGCAGTGACTTCAACCAAGATTTCGCCTTTGCGGTTTTCATCCAACAACAGCCCATATTCCGGAACCAAGCCTGTAATGGCGGCACAAAGTGCACTTTGAGAAGACTCCCGATTACTTCTTGCCCCAAATACTGAATTGACATAAGGTGTGGCGCTGGATTCCGAAAAGGCGATGACTTCTCCAAACCCTGGAACGTTTTGTTGTAAATACGGTGTGCAATCGAAGGTTAATGTCGCCCCAATTTGCTTATAAGCTTCATTTGTGGCACTGACAATATCAATACCAGCCTTTGGAATCTCAAAAAGATGTTTTTTCAAATATTTAAGGTCAATACTCGGATTGACAGTTGGTGATACCTTGCAATGCGCACCTAGCTTGAGAAGTTTATCCACAAACCAAAGATCTGCATCCTGAGCACTTAATGCCACATGAGCCCGTGTAATGGGCACCATGCGTTCAGCCTCAAATGTCTCACCCATTGCAACTTGAATTTTCATTGCCGCTGCAATGCCTTCTCCATATTTGCCTTCGAGCATATCTTTTTCTTCAACGGTTAACTTCATAGTGCACCTCCATAGATCACTGATGTCAAAGTATTTTTGAATGCATATTTACTTATTTCAACAAATCAACCAAAAACATTGTGGTGGCCGGCACATAAGTCGTGATCATTAAAACTATGATCAAAGCCAGCAAAAAATATTTCATGTATTTCATCATGCTGCCAATAGAAACCTTACCTACAGCTGATGCCACAAACAGATTGATACCGTATGGTGGTGTGACAAAACCTATTGCCAGGTTCATTGTGATGACAACACCAAAAGTGATAGGTGACATGCCAAGTTGAGTCACAATTGGCAGGAGTATTGGGGAAAGGATGATGGTCGCTGGAATATTATCGATTAAACAACCTATCGCCAGAAGAAATAAGTTTATGATCAACAAAAGCAAAATTTTGTTGGTTGTAAGGGTCATGATAGCATCTGCAATCGCCGTTGGGATCTGCTGAATGCTCAGATACCCCGCAAAAGCCATGGAAAAACCCACCATAAAGGTTGTGATGCCATTGATCAAAATAGTATCAAATAATGATTTGTAAAGCAGCTTCCAGGTAAGCTCTTTGTAGATAAAGGCGCCAACAAACGCTGAGTAGACGACTGCAATGACCGCAGCTTCCGTAGGGGTAAAAACGCCAGCATAAATGCCACCGAGGACGATGGTTGGTGCCAATATTGCCCAAATGGCTTCTTTGAAGGACGTTATAACTTCTTTTGGTTTAGGAAAATGCCCAGTGCCTTTGTAGCCGTATTTTTTAGCCAATATATAAGAGGTCGCGAGTAATGCAACACCCATTAAAACACCAGGAATAAAACCTGCAATAAACAAGTCGCTTATGGAAGTGTTGACAACGACACCATAGATAACGAACGGAATACTTGGATGAATGACGACACCGATGGTTCCTGCAGCAGCAGTTAAAGATGCAGCAAAACCTGTGTCGTAATCTCTTTCCTTCATAGCTGGGATCATGAACGTTCCAATAGCCGATGTCGTCGCCATGGCCGAACCGGAAATGGCCGCGAAAAACATGCATGATACCGTTGTAACCATAGCAAGTCCGCCAGTAAAGTAACCAAAGATCATGTTAGCAAAATCAAGGAGTCGCTTTGCCACACCGCCTGTACTCATCAGGCTTCCAGCAAGGATGAAAAACGGTATAGCCATCAAAGGAAATGAATCACACCCAGCAATTGCGTTTTGGGTCACCATTACAAGTGGAATATCCGAAAATAAGAACAGTGTTATAGCCGTCGATATGCCAACTGCATATCCGATTGGTACGCTGAGAACGATCAGGACAATAAAGGATCCAAACAGAAACAACGCTTCCATCTTATATTGTCCCCCCTTCCGTTTCTTTTGCTGGTTTGAATAATTCAACAAGTTGGTCAAGGATATAGATACTCGTTATAGCTGAACTAAATGGCAGGGATAAATAGACATAGCTGAGTGGAATTTTCAAAGCAGTCGAAAGTGCATTTCTTCCCGCTATTTTCATCACTAATTGATAACCATTAATGACGAGAAAAACGCAAAACAGCAACAGGATCGTCAAGGCTATGACATTTAACCATTTTGCACCAGCAGGACTTAGTTTCTTCGCAAATATTTCAACCCTGATTTGCTCTTTCAAACGAATTCCCACACCAGTTCCTAACCAGATTTGCCAAATAAATATGTAACGCGCAAGCTCTTCACTCCATGATAATGAATTATTAAATACATATCTCATTATGACCTGTATAAAGATCAACGTAACGGTAAAAACAAGGCTTGCGACTAATAATCGCTCTTCAAATTTAGTATAGAGGCGAAGCAATTTTCTCATCCACGTCACCTTCTTCCAATATAAACTTCATTAAGATAACAAAATTCTCTTGACCATTTACCAAATTTAGAAAGATGCCGGGAGGCAAGTACAACCTCCCGGCAAAATGGGACAAAGATTGCAAGGGGAAAATTTATTTGTTGTATTGATCGATAAGGTCAAACCATTCTTGACCGAATTCCGCTTTATATTTGTCATGCATTGGAACCAGTGCATCCATAAATTTCTGCATATTTTCTGCAGAAATTTCATTAACTTTCATTCCTGCTTCTTTCAGCTTATCAACAGTTGCAATATTGTCGTTAATTTCGTCTTCGCGTTCTGCTTCTACCAGGAATTTTCTAGCACCGTCCTTGACAACATTCTGTTGATCTTCAGACAAACCGTTAAAGAAATCAGCATTGATGATGTTGACAAGATAAGATTGAACGTGGCTGGTTAGGCTGTAGAATTCCTGTACTTCATAGAATTTTGATGCATAAACAAGAGCAGGCGCGTTTTCCTGACCATCAACTGTGCCTTGCTGCAAACCAGTAAACACTTCACCGAAGCTCATAGGCGTTGGATTCGCGCCCAAGTATTTGAACATGTCTATGAAAACTGGACTTTCCATAACACGCATCTTTATGCCTTCAAGATCTTTTGGTTCGTTGATTGGTCTGACATTGTTTGACATACTTCGGGCGCCATTATAACTGTAACCTAAGTTCATGAGACCGACCGGCGCCAATTTTTCATCCAGTTTCTTTCCAAGATCACCATCTAAAGCATTAAAACCTGCACGAACATCTTTAAAAATAAATGGTAAGTCAAGGAGGCCAAAAATTGGGTCATATGCTGTCAGGACAGCGGTTGATGGTATTGAAATCTGAACGGTATTCAACGCGACAGCTTCAGTAATTTGAAGGTCGCCACCCAATTGTCCGTTTGGAAATAATTGAACTTCAATAGATCCGCCTGATTCTTTCTCTACGTAATCTTTAAAAGCAACTGCAGCTCGATGTGTCGCTGTATCTTCAGAAACAATGTGGGCCACCTTTATGACAACTTTTTCAGCTGGTGTTTCTGCAGGGGTTTCGGCAGGTGTCTCAGTTGCAGGCGCAGGTTCAGGACTGCTGCAGCCAGCCGTCATACCAATAATCATCACAAGAATCAACAGAAGTGCAGATAACTTTTTCATAGTCTTCCTCCTCAATTTTGATGTTCACTCCAAACAACCCAGACCTTTAGACTATAAGTAATTTAAAGTTCTGATCACTCACCTCCAAAACAATTCAATTTGCCAAAATGAATCAGATAAATTCGACTCTTTCTGAATTTGCATCCACCCTGACCTTGCAGCCGTCTTTTAATTCAGCATAGAATGCTTCATCCAATTGATCCACCATAGGGACCTCCATTATGATAGCACTGGAAACAAGCACTGTATCAGGATTCTGAATGATCATAGCCTTAGGTGCATTCTGTTTCATTGCCAGCTGATATAGACCGTCGGCTTGGACCACTGAACTTCCTTTTCCGCCCGGAAAGACTAAAATCTTACCAGCAATGCTTTTACCTTCTAGATCATGGCCCTTTTCAATCACCTCTCCTGTTTCAGGATTGATCAGATAAAACATAATGTCGTCTTTTGAAACAATTACTTCACCCTCAGCGATACCTTCTGAGATGCGATGGCATGAAAAACTTTTTTCATTGACAGACATTAATCGATTTCCCCTTTCAGCGCGGCGTCAATGCAGGTTTCAAGGTCTCTTATGACAAAATTCAGCCCCCTGCGTTTTGGATAATAGGCACATTTTGGAGAATCCGTTATACCGGTTTTTCCTGAAAGATAGTGCCAGCATGGTTGATCCGGACAAGTGTCTGATACTATATCCCCACCGGATTCTCTAATCGTCTCCAAGAAACCCATTCGATCCGCCATTTCTTTAGTATGACTCGAGGTGAGGATCCACATTTCGACAGCTAATTTTTTGCCGCGGATACGCTCAGCGATGATCTGAACTTGACGAAGGGTGAAATGAGGACAACCAAACATGGCAAAGTCAATTTTTTGTTCACCGGGCTCTGAGATTTGAGACAGAATCTCCTTCAGATCATCATTTGTGATTGTAACTATTCGTTTAGGTTCTTTTCCGCCAAACGCGGCTTCCATAGTTGGTGCTTCAGGTGTAACACCCAAAACGTGGAACATGCCATATGCACCAGAGGTATTAAGTTGTGCCCCAAGATTCATAAAAGATTCAGGCGTGATTGGTGTAGGGAGACCAGTAAAAACAGGAATGCCCGGTCCAATTTTCTTTCCCATATATCCAAGAAGTTGATATTCAAAATCGCTTTTTATATCAGCTTCAACATTGACCAAGATATCGCCGAATCGATTTTCATCGAGTAAGAGTCCATATTCGGGGACAACACCTGTAATAGCAGCACATAGTGCACTCTGAGCTGCCTCTCGATTCGATCTTGCTCCCCAAACACTATTGATGTAAGGTGTTGCACTTGACTCAGAAAAGGCAGTAATTTCTCCAAAGAATGGGACATTGGTTTGTATGTATGGCGTACAGTTATAGGATAGTACTGCGCCAAGTGCCTTATAAGTATCGTGAGTACGCTGCATCAGGCTCGCGAATTCATCAGTGACTTTACCTGCACTTCTGAAATAGTTGAGATTAAACCCTGGATTTACAGTCGGTGGAATTTTACAGTGCGCACCCGCTTTCAACAATTTTTCTGCGAACCAAAGGTCAGCCTCTTGATTACTGAGGGCCACGTGAGCACGCGTTATTGGTACCATTCTTTTTGCGTGAAAAGAATCTCCAATTGCTACCTGAATTTTCATAGCGATTGCAGTACCTTCTCCATGCTTGCCTTCAAGCATCTCCCTTTCGAACTTTGTCAGTTCCACAATTCTGCCTCCTTGTAAGAATGTATTATTTTGCAGCACCTTCTCAAATTTCATAAACTTTAAAGAAACTAAAGCTATATTCACGCACCATTCAACCTGTATACAGGTTGAAATATAAAAGTGCTTTCATTTGTTAGAAATTCACTATGCCAACCATCGAATCAATGTGATAATAATCTGTTCAACTAACTTTATAGATGAAAATCCGGATCTTTCAATACATTGTTCTCCGCAAATAGTATATGCTCAGCCAATAAACGCTTAACTTTCTCTTCATCTTTCTCTCTGATTGACTGAATAATGTCCAAATGCTGCTGAATTGTAACTGCTTGATAAGGAAATTTGCTGATAGATAAAGCTTGGATTCTTTGAATCCTTTGACGGATACTATGCATTATGTCCTGCATAATTAAGTTATCTGACTTATCCAAAATCATAGCATGAAGCTTATGATCTGAACCTGCCAAATCCTCGTATGAAACCTCGATTCCATCTTCCAACTTCTGTTTGCTTTCAATCCAACTTTTTTCCATTTCGGCCAGATCTTCTTCTGTTACATTTTTTATGAAGGATTTAACTGCGGCACACTCCAGCGCAGAACGGACTTCGAACAACTCATGGACTTCCCTTGTTGTAATATTTCGTACAAATATTCCAATTCCGTTGTGAATTTCAACTAAACTCTCACTGGCCAGTATTTTTAAAGCTTCCCGCACTGGCGTCCTACTCATGTTAAGCGCTTGAGCAAGCACGTTTTCACTTAAAAATTCACCAGCTCTGATTTCATTATAAATAATCATATGCTTTATGGAATCATAAGCTATATCAGTCAGGTTCTGTGCTTTTTTTTTCGGAATGACTAATTTTGTTTGTCTGGTCAAAGTATTACCTCCTCGGATTTGACTTTGAAATATTATCCGAAAAAAGCACTTTTGTCAATTTAAACCATATACAACCCACATAAGAATTTGAATTTTCTGAATATACTACCTGTATACAGGTTACATCTAATAACTAAATATGTCAATCAAATTTTCGACTTTAATAAATTAAACCGATGATAACTCAATCTAATTCTTAACCGACTGACAGAAAATCATACAGGAATATATCGTCACTTCGTGTACAATCATTCAAAACCCATTTCGGTTACGCCATTGAAAAAAATGTAAACCTCCTTACTGCACTTTAATTTTTTACACTACTCACTTCCTCCTCCACACACTCACCCTGCCAGCCTTCACCTTAAATTCCCCGAAACCGTCCTCACGGATGACCACAGCATCTTCGACATTACCGAGACAATCCCCATAACTTTGACCCGCCTGGTCTTCCCCGACAAACATCGGGATAACGCCATTCTCTTTGGTACTTAAAATTACCGCCAGCTTTTCAGGGTGTTCAGGGGTACCGAGTCTCACCCAGCCAATCCTATTCGGATCTTCAAAATAGTCGGCTTGGTCTCCGTAGGCGGCTTCGCGTCTTGATTTCATCAGAAGATCAATCTGATCCTTCAATCCTTCAAAAGGCGTCTGACCCCCGGATCCAAAATAGTCACCGAAAAAGACGCAGGGATAGCCCTTTTCTCTGAGCAGGATCAGTGCGTAGGCATGCAGCTTGAACCAGGGCTCCACCCAGGACTGCAGGGCTTGTCCCAGTTGAGAATCGTGATTGTCCACAAAGGTGACAGCACGTTCAGGAAATTGTTCTACGATTGAATTATTAAAAATCGTCCTCAAGTCATAGGCCTCTCCTTTGATGGAGGCTTCATAGAAATTAAAGTGCAGACCTACATCAAATAGATCAATCTTATGTCCCGTTTTTTCAAGGTAAGTCTTCTTAACTTGGAAATCCGTAACCCAGTATTCACCCACCATGTAAAAGTCTCTTCCAAATTTCTCAGTGAGACGTTGTCTAAAAACATTTATGAAAGCCGTATCAATATGCTTCAGTGCATCCAGGCGAAAACCGTCTACACCTGTTGTATTAATAAGCCATTCTGCCCAAGTGATGAGTTCTTCAACCACCTCCGGATGCGCATGATCGAGATCTGCATGCATCAAATAGTCATAATTGCCGTACTCATAGGAGACACCCAGATTCCATCCTTTATTCTCCCCAAGGATTCGGAAAATACCTTTTTCGCTATCCCGCTGATTATAATCCACCCCGTTGAAATGATTAAAATTCCATTTAAACGCAGAATATTGGCCATTTCTTCCCGGAAAATCAAAACCGGTCCAGCCCTCAATGTCCCTCGGGGCCTCAAGCTCTGACTTTCGATCTTCCGGTTTGACTTTCACCGCCATAAAGGTTTCCGTGTGGTCCGCCCCGGCTTTATGGTTCATGACCACGTCCGCATAAACCTGGAGACCGTTTGCATGCATTGCCTCAATCATTTGAACAAGTTCATCTTTGGTTCCGTATTTGGTTCTCACGGTGGCCTTCTGATCAAATTCACCCAAGTCATAAAGGTCATAAATGCCGTAACCAACGTCATTTGAGCTTGTGCCCTTACAGCAGGGCGGAATCCAGACGGCTGAAAAGCCTGCTTCCTTTAATGATCCAGCCAAATCTTTCAATAGATTATAATACTGTCCGACATTTGGAAGATACCATTCGAAGGCCTGTAGCATTATGCCGTTTTCCATTACGATCCCCCTACAAACTTACATTGTCAAACTCCAAAACCATGTCATACCAAGTTGGAAGTGAAACCGGGTGTCTGACACCGAGTTTCATCCACTTGTCGGCCACGCGGAAACCGGGTGTCTGCGGCTTCCGCCTATCAACCCTCAGTTTCACACCTCACACACTCAGCACCTTTCGCTGCAGCCAGTAAGCCTCCCCTGGTTTAAGAATCAATAGATCAATAGGTCCACCCACGGTTTTCAGACGGTTCTGAAACTTCATGGTGTCCACCGTGGTGCGGATGGCAAACTCGGCAAAATCCACGGCATCCTGGAGGGTGAAATAGTTCCAGGAAATGTCGTGGGCTTTGAAGTCGACGGTGCTGCCATCGGGTTTTTTAATCTGAGCTGGGCTCAGGAGTCTGGCCAGAACATCCACTTCACCGGACCAGGACGCGCCCTGATTCTCTGTGCCCTCCCGCTTGGCGCGCTTCGACTTGATATTGACATTCCACAGCCTTTTTTCATAGGCTGAGCCAACCTTCTTATACCCCGCTATGAAAAAATTGGAATTCGGCACATTGTCAAAGCGGTTGAAATAGGTAATCAAGGCTTCAGGTACCTCATCTATATCTGTCTCAGGCCCCATGCTTTCGCGAATAAACGCCTCGATATACCCTGTCAGCGGTTTGTTGTCTATGGAGACTTCCCCACAGACGGACAGGCCAATCTGATTGGGACACAGGAAGGTCTTGTACGTCGTATCTGTCGTGTGAATCCCCAGCGTCTGGACCTTCTTCTCTTTGGTTTCCTCCATGCGATTATAGGTGGAACGGCTGTCGCTGGCCAGCACAATCCCCTCTCCAACGAAAACGCAAACAATTAATGACATAGGTTCCCTCCTCAAATGGGCACGTAAAATCCGGTCACAGACCTTACTCCATTCTGCCCCACTTCATTTCGACACCGTCAGCATCGTATTTTTTTCGTTTTGCGGTGAGTGTTTCAATATCGATCCGGATCACGACGGTCCTCGCCATCCCGCTTTCAGCTGCAGCCTCAAAATAGGGCATATTGAGGGGCGTGAGCTTCTCCGAAATCGCCCTGAGTCCCTTCAGTTTTTCTTCGTCGAACGTCACAAAGACCGCAGTTCCTGTGAGAATAGCGGATTCAAATTCCGTAGTGAACTTGTTCGCTACCACAGCTGAAACCTGGTTTGCGGCCTTCAGTGCTTCAAATTCCTCCGGCTGAATAGGCTCCGGAATGTGGGTGTCCCCCACAAAGACCATGGTGACTGCGCCATTGAATTTCAGGTTGTCAATCTTTCTGCCCTCAGGCGCGCTGTGCAGATAAATGCTGTCACCCACCCTTGCCGGAGAGACTGGCACCGAATAAGGCATCCCGTCTTCGCCGATGGTCGTGAGAACCCCAAATCGCGCCTTATCTATCACATGAAGTCCAAAATTCCGGTCCATTTCGCGGTCCTTGCGCCTCATAGTTTCCCTCCTGGTATGCTTATGCTTTGTGGTGTGGAGACGGGTGACCATCGGCAAAAAACCTTTAAAAGTGCTGACTTCACAAAGGATCACCACATCGATATGGCATCTATACCCATGTCTTCGAATTTCTATTCGATAATCGCGGGAAGTGGGCGTCCAGTGATCTTCAAATAAGGGTATAAATAGTTTATATAGGTGAAGGGGGGAGCAAGATGCTGCAGCTGGAGAATTTGAGTTTAAAAGATGGCAGTTCCATGCCGAGGCTCGGCCTTGGAACCTGGTTTTTGGGCGAACAGTTCCGTTATCAGTCCAGAGAACTGCAGGCGGTCAAGCGCGGCCTGGAACAAGGCATCCGCATGATTGACACCGCCGAGATGTATGGTGACGGCGGTGCGGAAACCATCGTGGGCAAGGCGATTCAGGACGCGGATCGCGCACAGCTTTACTTAGTGTCGAAAGTCTACCCCCACAACGCGAGTGAAGGAAAAATTGCCAAAAGCTGCACTGAAACGCTGGAGCGGCTCGGGACCAAATATCTGGACCTCTATCTCCTTCACTGGCGGGGCGGCGTACCGCTGCAGGAAACCGTGGAGGGCATGGAGGCACTGATAGCCAGGGGGAAGATCAAACGATGGGGTGTCTCAAACTTCGACCTGGCGGATATGGAAGCGCTGTTTTCCGTCAAGGGCGGCGATAAATGCGCGGTGAATCAGGTCATGTACCATTTGGGCTCCCGCGGGATTGAGCACAGTCTGCTGCCTTGGATGAAAGCCCACGGCGTGGCGCTGATGGCCTATTCCCCTCTGGCACAGGGTGGTACTCTGAAAAAAGAGCTGGTCTCAAATCCGGTCATTCTGTCAGTTTGCGCCAGAAACCGCATCAACTTTCATCAGCTGATGCTCCTCTTTGCCCTTCGGGATCCGCAAACGGCGGCCATTCCGCGCACCTCAAACCCGGCCCATGTGGACGACCTGATTAAAGGCCTCTATGTTACACTCAGCAATGAAGACTGGGCCCGTCTGGACGAGGCTTTTCCGCCGCCGGACAAAAAAGTGCCGCTGGATGTAATCTGAATTAATTTTCATACACAACTTTGGGAGGAGTTTTATGAAACTGGAATATACCACCAAGCATCTGGACGGCATGGCCTTTGAAATGACTTTGGATGGCCATCATAAACTGATCATGGACTCAGATGATGACTTTGGCGGCAAAGATCGCGGCCCGCGGCCAAAACAGCTCCTGATCTCCGCACTCACCGGCTGTTCCGGTATGGATGTCGTGTCAATCCTGAACAAAATGAAAGTCGAATTTACCAGCTTTGAAATGAAAGTTGAAACGGAAATGACCGAAGAGCATCCTAAGACCTATTCGAAAATCCATATGATTTACGAGTTTACCGGCAAAGATCTGCAGGCTTCCTTCAAAAAGATTGAGAAGGCCGTGGACCTGTCACAAAACCGTTACTGCGGCGTCGCCGACATGCTGGGCAAAGCCGCTGTGCTTACCAGCGAAATTCGTTTGATTGAAGGCTAGAAGAACGTGCCAGGCATCATCTGGAAGTGGGAGCCTGGTACGTTCTTTCTTTTTTTGCCCTTGATCCCTTGTCCCCCCTCATTTCACGTCACTGCGGATGCCAGGAAGCAAGGTGTTGACCCCGATAGACGTTTAAAACTTCGTTTACCCTAACGAGAATTTGCAAGTTGTCGCAACAACCGGCCATGCATAGAAATGAGTCCCAGTAACCCTCTTCCTGCCCCTGACGCCGCGCCACATTTTGTCCTCAAACAAAAAAACAGCACCGCGGAAGTCCATACTGCAACTTCCGCCGCGCTATTCTATACCTTAATCTTTTAATAAAATCTATTTTATCAGCTTCGACAATTTCTTGAACTCTGGCGTCCCTGACAGCTTCAGCAAATCGAACATCAGCGTTTCAGTATTGCTGACGACCGCCCCCATCTCTGACATGAGCGCGAGCCCGTTGCGATAATTTTCCTTCGTACGTGAGCAGACCCCGTCCTTGGCAACAAAGACATAATAGCCCTTGGAGAGCAGATCCCGAACAGTCTGATAAACGCAGATATGCGTCTCCATACCGGTAATGATGACGCTTTTGCGGTAAGTGGATCTCAAGTATTCCTCCACCTCAGGGGTCAGGCCGCAAAAAGACATTTTTTCGAAGACCTTGGTTTTGTCTTCGTCAAGATGAACCTTCTCAACAGTTTTGCCAAGCCCTTTTGGATACTGTTCAGTGACAATTATAGGCATATCAAAAGCTTCTGCGGTCTCGATAAGGATATTGGTGCTTTTTACCACATCATGGCCGTATTTCATGGTCGGGACGAGCTTCTCCTGAATATCAATGACCATCAGTACTGCATCCTCATGCTTTAAGTTATATTTTGTCAACATGACTTTCAACCACCTCACACAAATTGTTGTACCCACTTTACTAAAAACAGAAGAAAAAATCAAGGCCGTCCAAAAACAAGGCAGAAGGTGCCCAATAGGCGACACCTTCTGCCGGAAATATCGATGCTTATGCGCCTATTACTGATACAACCCCGTGGCTTAGCGCAAAGATCAGCACTGCAGCTATGAGATTACCAACCAGAATGGCAGGAAACGCCCATTTAAAGCGCATATCCAGAAGCGCCGCCGCGAGGCTGCCGCTCCAGACCCCAGTCCCGGGCAGTGGAATCGCCACAAAAACCAAAAGTCCCCATGCCCCGTACTTCTGAATCTGTCCGCTGTTGTTCAGCGATCTATGAGTCAGTTTATGAATTACTTTTTCAAAAGTCTTCGTCTTCTTCAAAGCATTGAAAACAGGACGAATTGTGAAAAGGATAAACGGTACAGGAATAATGCTCCCAATAAAACTGAGCAATGTCGCGTGAAGCGGTGACAACCCAAGTGAAATCCCCACCGGTATGGCACCCCTCAATTCAATGACAGGCATTGCCGCCGTCAACAGAACCGTCATCTCAATAGATATAACATTAATGAGCTCTTGAATCAATCCACTCAACTCCAGCATAAAAATAAAAGGCCTTTGTCAGGCCTTTATTAGTATACCAGAAATTTGGAGGATCTTCTTATAATATTTTCAAATTGTTACAAATCTATGGTAGTATTAACTTCTAATCCACATCAACACATCAGCACATCAGCACTCAAGTACTTTTAATACAGGGGGTCCTTCATCATGAAAAGAAAATTTGCACTGTTAATATTGGTCGCGGCCGTCATTGCTTCCGCCGCTGGCTGCGCCGGCATCAGGGACGCCATGGCGAAAATCAAAGGCGATCTGATTGGCCAACGCTTCGTCATTTCGGTCTACGACGATTACGCTGACAAAACACTCGAAATCACAGGCAGCAAAATAACCGTAGGCCTGCTCGAAAACTCCGCCAATTTCAGCGTGGAGAATACGGGATTTGAATCCGAGGTCATCGAAATCACCGTCAATGGCGACCAGATGTTTCAGGTCGGCAACACCGTCATCTTCGCGGAAGAGGGCCTTGACATGGTCAAGGACTACGCTGTACCTGCCGAAGTCGGCGGCGGCCAGGGCGGCGGGTTTGTACCCTTTGACCGCTTCGTCAACGACATCAAAAACCAGATTGGCAAGGACAAGACCATCATCATTTCCAGCCAAATGGGCATTCCCATTGGTGTCTATCAAGGCAAAGAGGTCTTCGTGACCGTCCCTGACGATCTGCCAAAGATGACCCGTCTCAACATAGACGGCAAGAGCCTGTATATCCACAGGGCGAACTACATCATCATGGATTCAGATTTGCTGAATTAGAGCCAAAAACGACCGCGCGAGTCTTATTCGCGCGGTCGTTCCTATTTTGGGGTCCAGCATAAGTCTCTTCCAGTGTAGTTATGTACCTACCACTTGCCCTTGCTGGCGTGTTTTGCCAGTTCAGCTTTGCTGCGTTCCTTGATGACCCAGGCGTCGTCGTGAGCCTTTTTGAAATCTGAGACGCAAGTTGGGTCGAGGTTGAGGGCAATGCCTTCCTTTGCAAGATCCTTGATCTTCATGGCAAGACCAATGATGGCCATGTGGATGTCGTTCGTGCGGTCGGAATCGAAGATCTTCTTGGCGTCCTCATCAGAAAGCTTGACGGCCTGTTCCTTTGGCGCGCCGCATTTTGGGCACACTTCATAAGGCTCATCGCCTTCATGAAGGTACCCACAGGCTGTGCATTTCCATAACATGATGATGATCCCCTTTCTTAGGCTGACCCGCGTCTTTCAGAACCGGGTTTTTGCCGATGGTTTTTGATAGCATTATTCTTTTACCCGATTTCGCCAGCTTCAACCTACTCGTCCGAAATGTCCCCGATATTAGCGGCGGCTTTGATTTGGCTGATGCTGACCATAGGCAGACTCGCCTCTGGTATTTCGCTCTGTTCGGCCATTTTAATGGCGATGTGTCGAAGCAGCCCGCCGTTGTTGGGGCGGATGAAGGTTTGAAGGGCGTCGAGGTTGGAGTTCAGACAAAAGATGACGAGGCGGTCTCCCACATTCAGAACGGTGCTCCCATTCGGGACGACAGCCTGATGGTTGTGGATCATGGCGCCAATCACGAGGCCCTTTGGCAGGTTGAGATCCTTTATTTTTTCGCCGACGCAGGCTAAGTCCTCGTGAATGATGATTTCGACGACTTCGGCCTGGCCCTCGAGGAGCATTGTGGCGGCGACGATCTGGCCGCCCCTGGCATATTTGAGAATCTCCGCAATAGAGGTATCCGTAGGATTTAGGGCAAAATCAATGTTGAGTTTGCCAAGGAGATTGAGGTAACCAAATTTAGTAACCTTGGAAATAACGATGGGAACACCCTCCTGCTTGGCCATCAGGGCCATCAGCAGATTATGCTCATCATAGCCGGTGACGCCAATAAAGGCATCCATTTGTGGCAGATCTTCGTCGTCCAGGAGCTGGATATCCGTGCCATCCCCGTGGATAACGATTGAATCCGACAGCGTAGTGCTTAGGTACATGCAGCGATCCCTGTCCTGCTCAATGATCTTGACTTGAACGCCGAGTCGAAGCAGCTGCCGGGCCAGAAAAAACCCAATTTTCCCGCCGCCTAAGATCATAACTTTCTTGATTTGGCGGGTGTCCACGCTGATCCTGTAACGCTTAAGAACCTCTGTGACGCGCGGGCTCTTGCCAATAATGTACAGGAGGTCCTCCGACTCAATCACCGTACTGCCATCCGGAATTAAAACCTGGCCATTGCGTTTAATGGCCGGAATCAACAGCCCTTGGATATTTTCCGCCCTGCGCAGTTCCTTGACTTGTTTTCCAATAAGGCCAGGCATCCGGTTCGCATAAATGTCCATCATGACGAGCTTGCTGCGTTCAAAATCCCCGGACTGAAAGCGATAACCCTTCATAAGAAAGCGCGTCATTTCCTGGGCAGTGGCCAGGTCAGGATTGACGACCTGATCAATCCCCATGTCATTCATCAAATATTCCTTTTGCCGGACATTCTCTGGCTTTCGGATTCTGGCGACTACTTTTTTGACGCCATGCTTTTTCGCCAGGTAACAGGCAATGGTATTGGTTTCATCACTGCTGGTGGCAGCGACAAACATGTCAAAAAGACCGGCGTCGAGCTCCCTGAACAGCCGGCTGTCGAGGCCATTCCCCGTGATCGCCATCACCTTCAGATGGGACCGGACGTGCTCAATGGCCTCCTTATTCGTATCAATGATAGTGACCTCAATGCATTCCTTGTCCATAGTCTCGGCTAACCGATACCCGAATTTTCCCGCGCCTACGATCATGACCTTCACTTGGTCTCACCGTCCCCTAATAGTACATTTATTACTTCTAATAGTACATTTATTACCCTAATAATTTCATCTCAATTTTGATAATCTAATGTGTAGGATATTGAACTCATTATAATCTTTGTATGAAATTTTATCCATAGGTATATTTGGGTATCAAGGTTGTAAATATCGCGACAGTAGAACTGATCCATCGTTTGACTGGCGCAGCGTGCGCATATTGATCAGAGTTGGCGCAGATGACTATCGGCATAAGTATTTAAGGATGTCCGGAATACCCACAAAGGAGGCTCAATCAACCCATGACAACTCAAAATTCCCATTGTTTAAAGGGACGGATCACGCGTGGGCTCAAAGCGCGAACCACAATTTTTGCTTACATACTGCTGGCCGCCCTGACGCTGAGCGGCTGCCAGCAAAAAAACCTTGCGCCCGCTCCGGGAATCGAACAACCGGCAGGAGACGTTCCTGCAGCTCTGGAGCAGGAGCTGCAGGTGCGGGAAGACCTGTTAAAGGAACTCTTGGCCGGCTATACCTTTTATAAGGGCACAGCCACAATTAAGGACGACTCGGTGATCAGCAGCGAGACGGAGCGCGACAAATTAAACGGCTCAGGGGAACATTATTTGACCTCTGATGAGGTGCTGGTCTACGATCCAAAAACAGAGGCGGTTTATCTGATTGCCCGGTCCATGTACTATATTGGCGAAGACAGCTTTACATTCACGGACCTGCCCACCGGCGTCTCAACCCGAAGCACGCAGTATTACAGCGGCGAGAATCACGAGTACTACGGCACCGGCATTCTGGTGAAAAAGGAACTGATGGGTGCCACGGCCACTGCCGGCGGTTCAGGGTCAAGCACCGAAAAAGCCTCGGATTACGAGTTGGTTTTCACAAACAACCCTGTCCGCATGCGTCCTATGGATCGGGTCATCCTAACAAATCCCCCGCCACACAAAACCTATTGGGTAACCTTGAGCTCACCGGCAGTGGACTCTGTGCTGGTCAGCGGCGTGACCAATCAGCCGGAGGAGGTCCCCTATGAAGTCCTGAATCTGATGCCAAATTTGCCGGATATTACGTTTAATAGAACCTACAACCACGGCCTTGACAGCTATGCCCAACTGACTAACGGCTTCTATGGCTATCCCAGCGGATACTTTGAATGTGAGTATACTGAAGTCACTGTCGAAGAAGCATTAGAGGCAGCGGAGGAGATCCGCGACGCGCAGGAATCGCAAAAGGCTTATGAAGCCATGGCTGAAAACCAGCCCGAGGCTTGGAAAGAGACCGCGCGGCTGGGAGACGCTTTGGCAGGTGCGGCGGATGCCTCTGCCGGGATTCAGGAAATTGTGACGCGCGCGGCCGGCGAAGGGGTCCTGAGCGGCGGCGATTCGAATACCATTTTGCGAGCAGCGGACGCTTTGGTTTCAGACCCGGAAGTGACGCGTCAGCTCGAGCGAATGGATCCTCTGCCGGAAGGCGCTTCTGTCAGCAGTCAGGAGCAGACCAGTAATCAGCCGGAAACCAGCGGTACACCGCGTAAATTGGAAGGGGTCGTCCTGGAGGCCTCTGGAGAAACCGGTGCAGGTCCGGAGCAGCAAAGACTGACTTCCACCTGCGCTGCTGCCCTGCCTGAGCTGGAAGGCGCATTTCAGGCTTATGCGGATGCTGCGCGGTCGTTCTCTTCAGGGTTGTCTGAATTGAGGGCTATGGCGCCAATTACCGCGGATACAGATGCTGACGCAGTCCTTGTGATTCTTGAGGATCTGTTTGGCGCGGCGGAAAGCCTTGAGAAGGCTGACTCACGGACTGAAGCGCTGCTGAATCCGCTTCACACGGTTCTCAGCAGACTAAACCGTCAAGGAGAGGCGCCTTCTGAGGTTAAATATGAACGCTTGAATACGCTGTTTAAAGTCTGGGCTGGCGACGCTTTCTTAGACTCAGAACCGGGGAGCGCGCCAAACGTCAATCTCGAGGAAGGGACAACGCTTCCATCCGGATACCCAGTGGAGGTTGTGCCGCTTCCGAAAAATGCGAAACTGATCATCTCTGAAGCCCTTCCGGATTCAGAAGGTCAACCCTCCGGCTACACCTTGACACTGAAAACCAGCGCTGCACCATCTGAGATCGCAGCCTATTACACCAGCGTCTTCAGCGCTGTGGCAGGGGTCGAGACTACAAAAATGGGCGACATGACCATCTTTTCAGGCCAGCGCCTGGGCTTTGAATTCTCAGTCATGGTCACCGCCAACAGCATGGGCGGCACGGAACTGTCCATGGTTCAAATCTCTGTTATGGCGGAGTAAAAAATTGCGGAAGACGGTTTCTGCAGGCCAAAGTCTCGTGACACCGTCTTCTGCTTCCATAGCACCTCTCAAACCTGGTCGGCGATTTCCCATCAACTTTCTTTTCTATTTTATTAAATTTACACATGAAAAATGGTCCTGTTCAGGTCAGAGTATTTCAACCTGTCACAGCACCATTTTTTATTTGCAGAAATTGAGTTTTCAGGACTTACTCGGAAACTTGTTCTGACACTTTGGACACGTCACCATTAGCTTGCCCTTCCCTCGTGGCACACGCATCATGGCTTTGCACTGTGGGCATTTGACATATTTATGCATCTTCGCCTCTTCAGCCCGCATTTTGAGGCGCGTGGCGAACCTATAGGATCTCCCGTAGAGTGGGCTGAAAAGAATCGCGAACTTGTAGTTTTCGAGCCTTCGCTTCTCCACGTTCCTGGACAGGATCCTGAAGAGGGCATATCCGAGGGGCAGATACCCGACGAATACCAGAAATTCCAAATTGGCCGCTTGTCCTATCAGGCTCAGGGCCAGTGATGTGACAATCAGAAATGTAGACAGCTGATCGCCGCCGTTTCTGCCCGTCATGAACTGTATGACTTTGTCTTTGAATTTCAAGCAGGATCATTCCCATCTTTATGTTTTATTTTCAGGCGGTTTCGTGGCTGACTATGTCGTCCTCAAGCTTTTTTGGTTTGCCGATGGTCACTCAACCCCCACTAAACAAGCGCCACAATCCCCAGCATTACCGCCACCGAGACGATCAGTGCCCCAATCAGAAGTGGCGCATAGAGCTTGTACTGCGCATAGAGCTCATTGGTGGTGACCCCCATAAGCTGCAGCGTAAAGGCCTGGCAAAGGTGCAGCGGCGAGAAAAAATAGCCAATAAACGCGCATCCAAAGGCAAAATAAGTGTAGATGTGGAGCATCCCCAGGGATGCCCCCAGCTCAGAAATTAAAGGCAGCGTGACGGCCAGCGAGGCAACGCTGTATCCCGTGATGTACCCAATCAGAAGGGACGTAAAGAAAATAACGGCAAAGACGGTCAAGATACTTCCGCTGGCACTGAACAGCGCGTTGACCAGCCCCATCAGGTCCTCCATGTGGATGATGACATCCTTCATGACCAGCACCGCCATGACGGTCAGCACAATGTGACCGTTGAAGGATTTTTTCCCAATCTTCACGAAGTCCTTTTTATCACTTAAGATATACGCCATGGCAAGACTTGCAAGCATGGCTGCATAAAACGGTATGCCAAAGATGAGATTAATCAGGACGCAAATGTAAATAGGCGAGCTGTAAACGAGCAGATCCTTGAGATCCTTTAGCCGGGGCCCTGATTTTTCAACGGTTTGAACTTTAACCTCTTTCAGAAACAGCTGATGACCCAGGAGCAGCATGGCTGCGATCATGACAAGGTTCAGCCCTATGATTTTGTAGATGTTAAGCTCCGGCAGTATGGAACCAATGACCAGCAGAGACGTTGAAAATGGCAGCACAAACATGGCCACATGGCGAAACACCAGGTTGATGGCCGCACGCCGTGCCGGGATGATCCCCAGCTCTTCCCCAATGGTGTTGACAAACGGCGCGGACAGCATGGCGCCGCCCGGTACAATAAGTACTCCGATCAGTGCCGGGATCAGAATGATGGAGACCTTCTTATTGCCGGTAATCCTTTGAAGTGTCTCAACGACCCGCTCCAGAAGACCGTAGTGCTTCATCAGCCCACCGAGGATACTGACCATGGCGACCACTAAAATGGTGTTCAGCGACGAGGTCGAGGTAAACAGGGATCTCAGGATTTTTAAGATGGCTTCACCGCCAATCCCCGAAAGCGCGCTGAGAAAGGCAGCCGTGATGAGCAGTGTGTAACTCAGTTTGACTTTCTTTCGGATTAAAATTGGGATCAATAGATAGGATAGAATAACAACAATGAGTTGTTTCATTTAAACCTCTCTTCATGAAAAAAATTGGCGCTAAAAGAAGCCAGAACTTTGACCTCAGCTACGCCAATTACATTTCATTATATTAATCAGCAGGATTACTCTAACGCCTTTATTAGATTACAGATTAATCATGCAAATGTCCATAGTTATTCGTAAAATTCCACATCTTGATATGCATTTATAACATGTTTCATCTAGTCCGTGCTTGATGACAACAGAGAAATCCGGTAATCTGACCCGGATTCCTCTGTTGAACACCTGTACGACTATTTAATATAAGTTATTGTATCCTGGCGTTCACCTTCAAGAATGTAATCAATTCCGCCAACTGTTACAGAATTGACTTTAAAAGTAAATGTCAGAGTTCCTCTTTTGTACTTAATTTCATTGGAAACCAGCGTTACACTTCCTGTTGTGTCAGTTGTCCCAGTGTCGGAATCTGACGTCGCGTCAGACCAGACACCTTTAACGGAAGCATTTGGAATGCCGGTAGTTACTGTTGCAGTAGCTTTGACAAAAATGTTTTTCCCGACAGATCTTGTGGATGTACTCATAGTAATTTGAAGTTGAGCTGTCTGATCAATGACAATCAGATCAACCTTCGCAGTAGCTGTGCTGCCATTTCCGTCTGAAACGGTATATTCAAAGCTGTCCTCACCGCTAAAGCCGGCTTCTGGTGTATAGCTGGCCTTGTTGGCAGCGATGCTGACCGTTCCATGTGTCGGTTTAACAACGGATTCAAGGATCAGAGAATCCCCATCCAGATCGCTGTCATTAGCTAAGACATCAATGATATTTCCACTGCTGTTTTGCGCTACAGTCGCTGAATCGCTGTTAGCAATTGGCGCGTCATTGACATTGGTCACTGTAACAGAAACCGTGGCGCTGTCCGTGCCGCCTTTGCCATCGCTAATCGTGTAACTGAAGCTGTCAGCACCATAGAAATTGGCTTTTGGTGTATAACTGATGCTGGAGACGTTAAAGCCAACAGTACCATTTGCCCCTTGTGTCACGCCGATGATGCTGATGGTGTCGCCATCAGGGTCGGTGTCGTTGGAAAGGACGTTCAAAGAATTGCTGCCACTGTCTTCACTGACGCTGTAACTGTCATTTACAGCATTTGGAGCGCCATTGACACTTGTGACTGCAATCGATACAGTCGCTGTGGCGCTTCCGCCTTTTCCGTCCGAAATGGTATATTCAAAGCTGTCTAAGCCGCTGAAGCCAGAGACTGGCGTGTAGCTGGCCTTATTGGCAGCGATGCTGACCGTTCCATGCGCTGCCTGTGTGACAGATTGAAGTGTCATTGAATCTCCGTCAAGGTCGCTGTCATTAGCGAGAACATCGATTGAATTATTTGTGCTGTTTTGGGCAACAGTCGCTGAATCGGCGTTAGCAATTGGCGCGTCATTGACATTGGTCACTGTAATAGAAACCGTGGTGCTGTCCGTGCCGCCTTTGCCATCGCTAATCGTGTAACTGAAGCTGTCAGCACCATAGAAATTGGCTTTTGGTGTATAACTGATGCTGGAGGCGTTAAAGCCAACAGTACCATTTGCCCCTTGTGTCACGCCGGTGATGCTGATGGTGTCGCCATCAGGGTCGGCGTCGTTAGAAAGGACGTTCAAAGAATTACTGCCACTGTCCTCACTGACGCTGTAACTGTCATTTGCAGCGTTCGGAGAAGTGTTTGGCGTAATTCCTGGCGCATAAGGAATATTGATATTACCTTGCCATAAGAAATATGGATAGGAGGCCCCGGTTTTTATCTGCCAAAGATCAGTAAAATTCCAGCCAGGAAAGCTTGACGCTTGAACCATTTGCGTTGTCGTAAGACCATTGCCTCCTGAAGATCTGGTAAGGCCACTTGTCGTCATATCCCAATAACTGTCCGTCACTGTGCTGGAGTTACTGGCGCCAATTAACCCCCCCACAGCATAACCGCCGCTGGAAGTGCCCGTGGAATAGCATCCTGTCACTGTGCCGTTATCCATTAAACCAACAAGGCCGCCAACGCCGCCGCTGCCAGAAACATTGCCTCTGGCATAACTATTGTAAATTGCTGCATTGGTACTTAAGTGACCGACGAGTCCGCCAGTCAGTGAAGAGGTATTGGTGACATTTCCAAGAGCGTAACTGCTGCGGACGGTGGAACTATTGCAGACAATACCAATGAGACCTCCTACCCATTCGCCGGCACCTGATACATTGCCTGTCGAGTAACAGTTAGATACAGACGTTCCGTAGTTGATGTTTCCAATTAGTCCGCCTACCTCTTGGGAAGATCCTGTGACTGTGCCGGTAGTATAACAATTTGAGATGACCGAAGCCTGGTTCGTACTGCCAACCAGACCTGCCACTGCACCTGTCCCAAAGACATCGCCGGTAGTGTAACAGTCGTCAATTCGTGTTCCATCATAGATTGACCCAATTAAACCCCCTGTATCGAAGAAGTTGCCTGTTACTCTCCCACTCGCATGACAGCCTGAAATATAGCTGCTGTATGCTGCGCCTATCAGACCACCGCATCGCAGTGAGCTTCTTATGACCATTTGGCCGACGACAACCGCCGAGGAGCTGCAGTCAATTACATTGCAGGTTGGTCTGACAGTTCCAAGCAACCCTCCAACATTATATTCTGATTTGACATAGCCTGAGACATGACAATTTCTCACTGTTGAACTATAGACAAAGCCTGCCAATGCGCCAACATGACGATGACCAGAGATATTGACGTTGGAAAAATTGAGATTACTAACTGTACTTGAGCGTATGTAAGCGAAAAGCCCGACACCATCATCTGTTGGCCTGTTGCTGATAAGCCCGGATATTGTGTGATTATTGCCATCAAATGTTCCAGTAAATGGCATACTCTGTTGCGGATCCGGATCCCATTGTGTTCCGACAAACTCACCGATTGGCTGCCATCCTGAAGCAGTTACATAGGTAGTGTAGCCGGCGGATGATTCGTTTAGATCGTTCATTAAAATATAGTCTGCATTCATGTTGCTTCTTACATTGTAAAGATCTTCCCAAGTAAAAATTGCCGTCGGAATTTCCGCCGCGTGAACTGGAATACTTAATCCAAATAAAAGACATGCCGTTAAAATCAAGCTTATGCACTTTTTCATAATCATGGTCCCCGCCTCTTTCTTTTACTGGTTATCCCCCATCACAACCCAAGTATTATAAAAAAATATCTGACATTTGAATACCGATACATAGGCATCCTCCCTTTAAATCATCACGAATTTGTATTTATATACCCTTTTGTTTACATAATACTCGACGGAATTTCCTTAAAATCTTGTATACTTAATGGTTTTCAGAAGTGAATAACTATTACCTTAAAATCAAACATTAAGTCTTATATGTTCACATTATAAAAAAAGTGAAGTACAAATTGCGTACTTCACCCTTTCATAAATCCTTCAATTATTTGGATAGTAAATTGAACAGAATTTGTGCTATTTCAGCTCGAGTCATGAAATCTTCAGGATTTAAGTTATAGTTGTACCCAACAACAATACCTGAATTGACAAACGAAGCTATCGCTTCTTCAGCCCAATCCGCTACTTGATCCGCATCATTGAAACTTGAAAGCTGCAGATTCATAAATGGAGCTGGCACTTCCCCCAGGACCTTGAGCATATTGTGCAAAATAACCATCATCTCTTGTCTGGTTATTTCAAGCTCAGGTTCGAAGAGGTTTTGTCCAGTGCCGTTAATTAATCCAAGTCTTTTCGCTGTCAACAGCTCGTCTGTGTAATAGGTGTTGCCAGCATCATCAAAGTTGCCTATTTGTTGGTTGCCACTTAGTTTTTCCAGATCTGACGCATAAGTATTCATCAACATTACTACAAAATCAGCTCTGTTTAATTGAGTCTCTGGTTCAAATTTACTAGCACCTGTGCCAGAAGCAATTCCACGAGCGGCAACAAAGTCAACTGCATTTTTATACCAGGCTTGCTCTGTAACGTCTGCGAATGTTATAGGATTGTAACCAATCACAAATTCTGAAAAATGATTCGTTTCGAAAACAACTGATTTCAACTGCTCATCATAATTTCCAGTGACCAGTTGTAAAACGCCTTGATCTGAGAGGAAGTATAACACTATGGCTTCATGGTCTTCTCCAACTTTAGGTTCATATGGAATCACAACTGTGACGTGACCCTCACCAAAACTCGTAACTTTAGTTCCTCCCTTTGTGATTGTCAGTTCATAGACTGGTCTGTCCTTGACTAAAAGCTTGTCTGTTTCTGAAAGCTCGTTGTCCATTACCGCGCTAGCCGCTATGACGATTTCACCTTGCGTATTAACTGCGTCTATAACTTTTAGCGCATCATAGTCAAAAGTCATGGATATAAAAGGAGATGTTAATTTGAAACTTGCCTCTGATGACGTCACAAGTTCTTTTAAGTCCGTGGATTGAAGATTAAATTCAATGCCTTCAATATCACCGTTTACCTCAACTATGACCTCAATCAAATCTCCTTTTTCGTTACCCTCTGTACCCTTGGCTTTATCTAAAAGCGCATCCACGATGTCAGTTGAAATATCCGCAACTGCACTTCCGTTATTTATTACAGATGAAATTTCAGTTGAATTCACTGTGGATTGAAGGGTACTTTCCGTTGTTACTACTATTTCAGGTTCTGGTACAGTTATACTTCCGCCACCACTACTGCCACCGCTGCTGGTTTTCTCCTTAACTGTTACAGTGACAGTTGCCGTATCAGTTCCCCCATTGCCATCGCTGATGGTATAGGTGAAGCTGTCTGTGCCGGTATAGTTTGCATCCGGTGTGTAGGAAGCAGCTGAAGCTGTAAACGTCACAGTACCGTTTGAGGCTTCAGTCACACCAGTAACCACCAGCGTGTCGTCATCCAAATCAGTGTCATTTGCCAATACATTAATTGTATTGTTCACGCTGTCCTGATAAACGGTCCGTGTGTCATCAAATGCCATTGGAACATTATTGTCATCTAAAACTGTAACAAAAACCGTTGCTGTATATGTTATTTGTTCATTAGAAGTATCTGTTATCGTGTAACTGAAACTGTCATCACCATAAAAATCAAAATCCGGTGTATAGATAACCTCATTCGAATTGAAAGTAATTGTACCGTTTTCGCTATCAGTGACAGCAGTTATCGAATAAGATATCCCATTATTTGAATTTGAGTAAATGTCATTTGCCAACACATCTATTACATTTTCCGAAGAATTTTTATTTACACTCGATGTATCATTTTCAGCTACGTAATTATTGATTCTTATAAACACTACTGCAGTTTCAGTATTATCGCTTCCATCACTGACAGTATATTCAAAACTGTCAAATCCGTAAAAATCAGTCATAGGGCTGTAGGAAACCTTATTATCAGAGATCTCAACATCGCCATTGGCCGCTGCTGTTACAACGTCAATTTCCAATTGAGTACCTATGTCATTAAGCAAGACATCAATCAAATTCACAGCGCTGTCTTCTTGAATTTCAACGTTATCATAAACAGCATTCAAGACTGGCAAATATGGGATATAATCATTTTCTTGCCATAGCAGATATGGATAAGAACCAGATTCAATACCCCATACACTTCCGAAGTCCCACTCTGAAAAACTGCCTTGCTGCTGCATTTCATAACTGGTGAGGTAAGTCCCACTTGGTGAATCCTCCCTTCCGCTCGTTTCAATATCCCAATAACTATCAGTTACTGTCCCTTGTCGGATATCCCCAATTAAACCGCCAAGACTGTAAGGGCCAGCCGGACTTCCTGCTGAATAACTTCTTAAAATGGTTGCGCCCAGGACTTCATCATCTGATGGGTCGGTCTTATCATTTAAAAGCACACCTTCAACACTTCCGACCAAACCGCCGACTCCGCCGCCGAGACCTAAAATGTTGCCAAGCGCGTAGCTGTCAAGGATTACTCCGCCAGTACTCAAGTGTCCAACTAGTCCGCCGGTTAGTATTCTTCCATTTGAAACATCCCCGGTAGCAAAACTTTGTTCGACAACAGAATAGTTACAGACAATACCAACAAGCCCACCAACCCACGAACCGTTGCCAGTAACATCGCTTGTCGAGTAAGATCTTATGACATGAGAAAAATAATTGGTGTTTCCGATTAATCCGCCTACCTCCTGAGATGTAGCGAAAACTTCCCCAGTAGTATAGCAGTCCTCAACCACTGAAGCCTGGTTGGTGCTGCCAATCAAACCTCCAACTGCGCCTCTGCCAGAGACAGGGCCAGAAGTATGACATCTTATGATGAGTGAACCAACATAAGAGTTTTTATCATATTTATCATAATCATCTCCACCGACAATTGTTCCATAAATAGAACCTGCGAGACCACCTTGATCCATTGCGTCACCTTTTACAGTTCCGTTTGTGAAGCAGTCCTGTACCGTGCTGGTATGGACAGCGCCAAACAAGCCGCCGGTACGCAGTGATCCGCCGTCTACGCCATCGCCTTCAACATCAGCAATCGAACTGCAATTCTGAACGAGAGTGTTCTCTCTAATCGTTCCTACAAGCCCGCCTCCATTATGGCGCGTATTTAACTCGCCACTGGTTTCTATACCAGACAGCGTCGACGATCGAGTGTATCCGGCAAGAATACCGACATGTCTGAAACCCGATACAGAGGCATTTAAAATTTTAAGGTTATAAACCTCAGCATCATTTAAGTAGCCAAAAAGACCTTGACCGAAGCTATCATAAGATGGAGGGTCATCAGTAACATTAGTTCCTTCATAATATCGGTCAATAATTAAATCTGATATCGTGAAACCATTGCCATTAAATGAGCCTGTGAATGGAGAGCTTGAAGCGTCTGCATCCCATTCACCAAGTCTTAACCCATCAATATCAGCTGGAACAAATACACCTATTGGCGACCAGCCTCCTGCAACGCCAACATAGGTATCATAGCCATCTGTAGTTTGATCAAGATCGTTCATAAGTATGTAATCCAAATCCAATCCATCTCTTACGTTGTCGAGCTCCTCCCAGGTGGTAATCTGAATTGGATCAGCCGCATAAACCGGAGCAGAAAAAAGTATCAAAAGACAAAACACCATCAACAATTTATGACAATTTGTTTTTAACATTGATCTCACCCCTCTCAGATGTCTGAAGCGCCATGCTTTCTATCTATGCAAAATTATTCTGAAATGATAAAATCACTCAGTCCCTCATAACCCATTCCACCTTTTTATATGGCAGCTGATGTTTTTTTGTGTAACCCGACATTTAATAATTTCTTAATTTTTTAGAATTTATACCCCATATATTTACATAATACACTTTAATCAATTTATAATTATTTTATGCGCAACTACATAATCAGCCTCTTTAATTTGTTAACGAAACTACATAGTCATCGATCCAAGACTGATAATATAAATACCCTTCAATCAGGCGGTACAAGACTATTGAGCTAAATCGCAGATACTCATAACCATATTGTAACCAAAATTTCGACAATATATGTGTTGACATAACAACGCTTATAAATTAATATTATGTCAACATAAGAACTCCAGTAAGAAGTTGAACACTATCAATAGAAATTGAATATATCAAATCCATCATCATAGTCTGTTATAATTTCAGCAATTAATTTCAACGTGCGTGAGCATCACATACAATAAAAACTTCTACTGATAAACGGCAAACCAATCGAAAGATTGGGACGCAAAACTAAAGGGCCTGTTAAATGGCAGCCAGTTACCCAAGGGAAGTTTTTGTATTGTGTTGAAATAGATACAGTATTTAACAGTGCAGCAGCAATAACGCAAGACCATATTTTTTGTTTATTGAAATGTGTGGAAAGGAGAAGCAATTCAAGCAAGCCATTAATATGCTTATGGCCAAACCAGCAACATAACTTTCGAATTGGGTCATTGAAGCATCTTTTATTTGAGTAGAATACTTACAGCCAAAGGAGACCGACATATGATTAAGTTTAAGAAAAAATTAGCACTGCTCTTGACAGGAGCACTGATCCTGGGCATAATGCCAAGCCTTGCCTATACGACTCAATATACTGGCAGTTACGACTATTCTGTTACGAGCGCCACAAATTTCAGCAAAAGAATGAACTATGTTAAAAAGGACTGGACTGCACCAGTAATTTCGCTTAACGGCAGCAGTTATATCTCAATACTTGTTGGAGCATCCTATGTGGATGCTGGCGCGACTGCATATGACAGTGTCAGCGGACGAGTTACTGTCACAGCAACGAATACTGTCAACACACGTGTAGCAGGCAAATATGTTGTCAAATATACTGCATCTGATGCTGCTGGAAATATTGCATACGCATATAGAACTGTAGAGGTGAAGGCGCCTGCTGTAACCCAGCCTGTCGTCACCCAGCCATCGGCACCTACCTATCCTACTACCTCTACTACTAATTCCACATCTGCTTCAATTTCCACCAGCACTACAGCTTCTACATCAACTGCAGGCCAGTCCAGCACTTTAGCTACCAGTACAGCAGACGCCACCATGAAAAAAGTTTATCTAAGCAGTTTTTCCAATATCTCTGGAAGTCTCAAGGAATTCACCGGCAGTATTGGAGCAGGTTCCAGCGTTCTGACGCTTTCTACCTCCGCCCATGACTTTAAAGTTGGACATGGCATTGCCATTAAGAGCGCTGGTAATAACAAAGAAACCAATTATTGGCTGATCACAACTGTTAAAGCGGTTGATGGAAATAAGCTTACCCTTTCAACAAATGCATCCACTTCTGCTTCCGGCGTCATGGTTCTTCATGATGACACTAAAGCGGTTAATAGTGCTATTTCTTCAGGCAATGCAATCTATTACTTCGATATTCCACAAATGAATATCAAGGGGCTGAGCCTGAAAAGTAACGCGATTTATGACGGCATGGGTAAAGCGGTCCTCAATCTGCCGGTAATCTACTCCTCAGCGCCATGGGTTCAATCCATGGTGTCAGCTGAAGACCAAACAAATATAACCTTCAGAAACTTTACCCTGGATGGTGGTAAAACCAGAGGCGTTTATGCTAACGATCAGGTTGGTGTATCATTGCTGTTGGTCCTGGATTCAACGAAAATTAAAGTTCAAAACAACACTTTCCGAAACAACGGCTATATCTCTATCAACCTTCAGAGTAAAGTTAATGATATTCTGATCGAAAACAACACTATACTTAATACTGATATAGGCATAATGGCTATGCCTGAATGGCTTGGCAACCTCTATCTGGAGAATGCTGTTTTCCAAAATAACTACATGGACGGTGGCACCAGCGAAGGTATATCCATTGTTTCAGGCATGCGGGAAAATCCAGGCTATGCAAAAAATATAACCATTCACAAAAACGTTATCAAAAATAAACTCGCGAATGGTATTCAATATGGAAGCAGAACATCCAATATTGTGATCAGCGAGAATGATATTTCCAAATGCAACAATGGCATCAGCTCCATAGATCCAAACCTGGAAAAGCGCGACAATATGACCTCAACAAATGCAGATATCATAAAAAACAAAGTATACAACAATAAATGGTCCAACTTCGTTCTGGATGGCACAGATGTCTATGTGGCCAACAATGAGATCTCTGATGGCAACAATGTTTTAGTACTTGGCCGGCTCTTTATTGACAATGTTACTGTAGACAGCAACAAATTTATCAACACTAGCATCGCGTTGAGCCCTGCGATCCACATTTACAATCTTAAGAATGGAAATATCAAAAACAATGTCTTTGTCATTGGTTCAACAAATAACTTCAATGCTGCTATTGGAACAGAAAATGGCAACGTCGTCTCTTTGTCTTTAACAGGTAACGATCTCGGCGGAATGAGAATACTTGACCTTTACAAGGTAACAACGCTTGCCTTGTTGGATCAAAAATACTAGTCAACTAATTGCCACATTTAATCTTTTAAATTTTAGGGAACACAGGTCATTTAAGAAATCGACTTGTGTTCCCTCTTCATTTTTAAAGATCCTTTAAATAATAAAATTCATGAACATTGCAGAGTGTGATGTTGATGAAAAAATTCACGATTGGCTTTTTTATATTACTATTTGGGGTATAACTATAAAAAATTAGTAATGGTAATCGTCGTGACCGTTATGCCAGCGGAGGTGGTCATATGTCAAAAGGCTTTTTCGATTATCAGGACAACTTCGAAAAAATCAGGCTTGTAAAATCAGTCCCGTTCGAAGATAACCCAGAGAGAATCAAAAGGAAGGTTACCATTGCCATCCCTACCTTCAAACGGCCTCTGCTTCTTGAACATGCTCTTGAAAGCGCATTCAGTCAAACAGACTTTGAAGACTTTGAGATCATAGTCGTGGATAATGATCCGGATGAAAATAATGTTCCTGCAGTAATCCAGAAGTACCAAAGAGACAATCTTTATTATTTTAAAAACGAGGCTAACGTCGGCCTGTACAGCAACTGGAACAGATGTATTGAATTGGCAAGAGGAGACTATATATCAATTCTGAATGATGATGATTGGTTGAGCCCAAATTTCCTTTCTGAATGTCAAAAACACATGATTCAGGGTGTGGATGGTCTTTTTTTTAAATACAACACGGTCTATCAAGGCGGATACTCAGAACGTGTCAAGACTCATAACAGCCATTTTCCAAAGCTGAAGCAAATACTATCAAGACATTCAAAACGCCTTACTTTATTTGATTTTTTCCTTGGCAATAAAAGTGCGGGCTCTCTTGGCGTGATGATGAAGCGTGAACTTCTTATTGAACTTGGTGGCTATAATCCTGACTATTACCCTTCAAGTGATTACGTCCTTCACGCGAATTATTGCAGACACTTTAATGTGTTTCTGATCAACGAGACCCTGAATTTTTACAGAGTGGCGCAAAATGCCAGCGCTAATCAGGATACTCTGAGAATCTGGGAGTACCTTGATCATGACATCCGGCATTATCTCATTGATCAGATTCGAAGGCACAAGCGGCTTTTATATTTCATGAACACCGTACTTACAGACCTGCAGATTCAGGGCTTGATCGACACTTGGGGTTATTTGACTGATACTGATATTAAATCAGGCTTAAAACATACCTTGATGAGAAAGTTTATTGGTGTGAAATATGATTTGAACTATTAGCGCAAAACCCGGAGGAGGGCTCTGAATGAAGTTGGTTATTTTAGCAGGCGGCTATGGCAGCAGACTGGGCAATTTGACCAATACCATTCCAAAACCCATGATACAAGTTGGCGGCAGACCTCTGCTGTGGCACATCATGAAAATTTACTCATACTATGGCATTAAGGAGTTTATCATTTGCCTCGGATACAGAGGCGACGTGATCAAGGATTATTTTTTACACTACGAGTCACAGAACAGCGATTTTACAGTGAATCTCAAAGAAAAAAGTATCGAATATCACAGCAATCACTGTGAGGATGACTGGAAAATTACTTTGGTCGAGACAGGGCTAGACACCTTGAAAGGCGCTAGACTTAAACGGATTGAGAGCTTTTTGGATGAAGACATCAATTTGTTGACCTATGGAGACGGTGTCGCAGATATCAACATACTGGAGACAATTGAGTTTCACAAGAAGATGGGTAAAATTGTCACAATTTCTGGCGTTCACCCCCCTGCCAGATTTGGGGAGTTGACTGCTGACGGCGATGTACTCACTGCCTTTGAAGAAAAAGCACAGGCATCACAAGGTATGATTAACGGTGGCTATATGGTATTTAACAAAACGCTCATGAATTATCTTTCAACAGATCCTGCCTGCGATCTCGAAATTGGCACTTTAGATACTTTGGCGGTTGAAGGTAAGGTTGCTGTCTTTCGGCATGAGGGTTTATGGGCCTGTGTTGACCACGAACGTGATTTGAACTATCTTGAAGCACTTTGGAGAAAAAATAACGCATTCTGGAAAAAATGGGACAAATAACTTCCCGGGTAATATATCGAAGAAAAATATGACTGATCAAACTATTCGATATCATCACTTAACCCTCATAATTTAAAGGACTGGTTAAACCATGAAAATATTGATGGTCAACAAATTCCTATTTCCAAACGGCGGCTCCGAAACCTATATTTTTAAACTTGGTGACTATCTAAAAGCTCATGGGCACGAAGTCGAGTACTTTGGAATGGATCATGAACGACGAACTGTTTCCAACCGTGCTGACGCTTACATTTCAAATCTGGACTTTCACTCTGGCAAGCTGGTTAAATTGGTTTATCCTTTTAAAATTATCTATTCGCTTGAAGCCAGGAGGAAAATTAGAGCTATACTTGAAGCGTTCGACCCAGAAGTGATCCATTTGAATAATTTCAATTTTCAGATCACCCCTTCCATACTTTATGAAATCAAAGCTTTTGAGAGAAAAAAACAGCGAAAAATCTCAATTGTATATACAGCCCACGATTACCAGTTGATCTGTCCCAATCATATGATGAATGTACCTTCCACGAGAGAAAACTGTGAACGGTGTCAGGAAGGCCACTACTGGAATTGCGTTAAATTGAAATGTATACACAATTCACTGGCGAGAAGCCTGATTGGTGCCTTTGAGGGATACCTTTACAGACGACTCGGAACATATAAGTTTATTGACCATGTAATCTGTCCTTCCTATTTTATGGAAGATAAAATCTCCGCCAATCCAACTTTAAAAGGCAAAACAATACCGCTTCATAACTTTATAGCTGAGTTTGAGGAAATCCAGTCAAATAAAGAGCAGTATGTCCTATATTTTGGCCGTTATTCAGTGGAAAAGGGTATTAAGACACTTCTTAATGCCTGTAAGTCCCTGCCACAGATCCCATTTGTCTTTGCTGGAACAGGACCATTGGAACAAGAACTTTGCAGCATGCCTAACGTTACAAACCTTGGATTTTTAACAGGAGCAGCATTGGATGATCTCATAAGGAAAGCCAGTTTCAGTATTTACCCCTCTGAATGGTACGAAAACTGCCCGTTCTCCGTCATGGAGTCTCAAATTCTGGGGACACCTGTCATTGGCGCCAATATTGGTGGTATCCCTGAGTTGATCGAAGACGGTGTCTCAGGCGAGTTGTTTACCAGTGGCGACTATAAGGCTCTGACGAGCTCTATAGAACGTCTCTGGAATGACCAGGAACTATTATCTTCTTATAGAATGAATTGCTTAAGCAAAAAATTCGCGACACTCCCTGAATATTGCGATCAACTGATGCAAATCTACCAAGCCTGATCTGCATTGAGACTTGTGGGGGCATATTATGAGTAAGAGATCACTTTATGGCACTGTTATTGTCACCTATCGCTGCAACGCGCGCTGTAATATGTGCGACTGTTTCAAATATCCAACAGAACCAAATGAAGAAATCACACTTGAGGTGATCAGAAAACTGCCTGAAATGGCTTTCACTAATATAACAGGCGGTGAGCCTTTCATTCGCCAGGATTTACCTGAAATAGTCGAAGCACTCTATGAAAAGACAAACCGAATTGTTATCTCAACCAATGGCTTTTTCACAGACCGGATCCTGAACTTATGCAGAAATTTCTCAAATGTCGGCATTCGCATCAGCATCGAGGGACTGGCTGAAACCAACGATCAGATTCGTGGGATCCCAAACGGGTTTGAACGTGGTTATCAGACGCTGAAAACACTGGTTGATATGGGCCATAAAGACATTGGCTTGGCCATGACCATACAGGATATAAATTGTGAAGATCTGATCCCTCTCTACAATCTCGCGGAATCGCTTGGACTTGAATTCGCCACGTCAACTCTCCATAATTCCTTTTATTTTCATAAGATGGACAATAGAATATCTGAACCATATCGGGTCTCTAAGAATATCGAACTGCTGATCAATGAGATGTTGAAAAGCAATTCTCCAAAACAATGGTTCCGCGCTTACTTTAACCACGGCCTGATCAATTATCTCTATGGAAATCCAAGACTGTTACCATGCGATATGTCAAAAAACGGATTTTTCATTGATCCATACAGTGATGTTATTCCATGCAACGGAATGGTTCAAAAAGCGGTTATGGGAAACCTGAAGGATCAGAGCTGGGAGGAACTTTGGAATTCTGAGCAGGCCAATGAGATCAGAAAACAGACAAAATCCTGTGACAGGCGCTGTTGGATGGTCGGAAGTGCATCACCAGCGATGCATAAATACATTTGGGTGCCAGCCTGGTGGATTGTAAAGCATAAAATCTTCATGAAGGGATCTTACAGTCTGAATGAGAACCTCTTTATAAAAAAACCGCAGGATCCCTACGTTTGAGTTGTTTAAAGAATAATACATGCAAAAATAACAAAGGCGCGTTTCCCATCGTGAATTATTTTCATATCACGATAGGATACGCGCCGTCTTTATTTCGGTAATGACAAGGTTTTCAAATAAGTCCTAAAACTAGGATGTAACAAGTCTCTCTCAGAGATAGTCAGCTCACCCTCAATTAAATGTAGCGGCCACTTTATTGCCAAATCCTCGTCATTCCACAAGATTCCACTATCATGAGGCTTACTGTACCGATCGGTACACTTGTAGGTAATGACTGTTTCATCTTCAAGAGCCAGGAACCCATGCGCGAAACCCTCCGGGATGTAGAGAATGCAATTATTCCGTTCATCCAAATCAAAGCCTGCCCAACGTCCTAATGTTGGGGAATTCACCCTGAGGTCTACTGCGACATCGAACGCGGACCCCCGAGTCACACGTATTAGTTTTCCCTGTGGAAATTTTGACTGGAAATGAAGCCCCCTCAAAGTTCCTTTATGAGACATAGACTCAAACGTCTCATAGATCTCAATATCAATTCCATTTTTTAAGAACTCACCTTTTTCAAATTCCTTAATAAAATAGCCCCGCTCATCAAAGTGACAATCTGGCTCAATCAAGATCAGACCCTCCAAAGAGGTCTTCATGAATAAAAAAGACATAAGCTTCACCTCTTAATAGAATATGACGTCAAATTGAATGATGCTTCAAATTTGAAACAGACATCTTATCTTCCTGAAGTTTATTGAAGGTTCGCGCTTGATATTTCTTAATCCTTTGCAAAATATTCTATGATTTGCTCATCCATAATTTCATTTATGTCAGAATCTACGGAATAAGCCTTTGACCATACTATGGTTTTTTCCAAAGCAGTTTCAATATTCCATTTCGGTCTCCAGCCCAAGTGGCTTTTTATTTTTGAACAGTCCAATCTTAGGCGGCCAGTTTCATGAGGCCCATTGCTGGTTTCATAGTCGACCTCAACGCCTTCTCCCCACAATTCACAGAATAATCGCGTCAGTTCACCGGTAGTGATGAATTCTTCCTCATTCGGACCGACATTATACGCCCCTTCAAGTTGACGATTCTCATACTGTGCTCTCGCGATTAAAAGATAGGCACCAAGAGCCTCTAAAACATGCTGATAAGGCCTTATGGAATCAGGATTTCTAACATGGATCATTTTGCTCCCAAGTGCCGCCCTGACACAATCGGGAATAATTCTGTCTGCAGCAAAATCGCCACCTCCGATCACATTGCCTGCTCGGGCGGTGGAAACACTGATTTCCTTATCCCCAAGAAAGGATGCCTTATAGCAATGAGTAACCAGCTCAGAGCAGGATTTGCTGTTTGAATAGGGATCAAAACCATTCAGTGTATCATTTTCTCTGTACCCCCAGATCCATTCCTTGTTCTCGTAAACTTTGTCAGTTGTCACATTGATCACAGACTTGACCGTATCACATGCCCGGATGGCTTCAAAGAAATTGACTGTTCCCATAACATTTGTCTCATAAGTTAAGCGTGGTTCTGTAAATGAAGTTCTTACAATAGGTTGAGCTGCCAAATGGATAGCGATTTCTGCCTGCGATTCCCTCATGCATTCCAAGAGACTTTGTAAATCTCTGACATCTCCTGTGACAGTTCTCATCCTCTTATCTGATTGAATCAAAGAAAATAGATTGGGTTGGGTAGGGGGATCCAGTGAATATCCTGTAATATTGGCCCCTGCGTTACTAAGAATTTTACACAGCCAAGCACCTTTGAAACCTGTATGTCCGGTTATAAACACACTTTTTCCCTTGTAAAATTCAAGCAATCCCATAATTAACCCTCCCCCACTATTTTTTTGTGTCCAAATCCCTTTTGATCGCGCAATTGAGATTAACGTCTCTATATATTAGGTGACTTCTTTTCTGCCTCTATGCTTCAGTGAGTGATTAAGAAAAATGAACATTCTTATTACCCTTGAATGATGTCCTCGATCTCCCTGGCAATATTATCAATGTCAAAAAACGCATCAAATGTTTCTCTGAGATTTGCAGGATTATAATCAAGCCCAGCCATTTGCTCCAGCGTAGAATGAATAGTCTCACCGACACCCTCAGGTGTCATTTCACTGATAAAGAACCCGTTTTTCCCTTCAACGACATATTCGTCAAAGCAGCCTACACGATTAACAATAACAGGTTTATAATAGTAATTTGCGATTTGAATAGTCTGTGTCCCTGTCGCGTCTCGATATGGCAGAATCACAGCCCTGGATTTCACTATGTATTCTGCTAATGCTCTGTTAGATATATAATCATCCAAAAAAGTAATACTTGGATCCTGTGCCGCTGCCTTTTTAACTTCTTCCTTCAACTCACCGCGACCACCAATAATCACTATTCTTACAGATCTGCCTGTCGTGTGTAGGTATTGGTTAGCTTGAAGCAATAAATCCACACCTTTATAGGCTTCCAGTCTGCCATAAAAAATCAGGTCATATTCCAGAGCTGCATTATGCTGCTCTGCCACTTGCCTCAAATCCTGAAATTCCATGACTGACATGCTGGGCAACCGTACCGAGACCAGCTTTGCCTCCTTAAAAATCGGATGGATTTCGACTATCTCTGATTTTGCCTTTTCATAAGATAGAATACAGGTGGCTTTCCTCGCGTAAAACGGGTAGGCGAATCTCCTTATAAACCTAATGATCTTTTGTTCTCCCGAATGGTGCTTAGGATCATGAATGAAAACCGTCGTCTTAATTTTTCTTAGTGTTGGGATCATCAAGTGAACAAGATTGGGCCATTCGCTATCACTGTAAATAAATATTCCTTCAACGGTCTCCTGCTTGGCCAATTGAGCCAGTCTTATGTAAAAGCTTAAACAGTATAATTTGGAGGCTATTTTGCCCTTATTTCTGAAGTGCTCAAACACCAGACTATGGATCTCTGAATCAAATTCCTCAGATTTGCATAGTCCAGGAATGATGGCGATCAGCTCTTTTTTATTGTGGAAATGGTTGATCAATCCCACATAGCCATCCACAATGGCGTTTCTGTTGTTCGAAGCGCAAATTGTCATTATCATGGCATTAACCTCCCCAAACCAAACTTTGGGAATATCACGCAAGGACATAAAAACCTCAACGCATAATCTTTTCCAGGCTTAGAACAGCATCAATTTCTCTGGCAGCCGCTTCATTGAATCCTTGTGCGTAACTATAGCCAGAATCTGCGATTCTTGCAAGCTGGGCTTCATCCTTCATTAGACCAACAATGGCCTTCGCGCATTCTTCGGGCTCGTCCGCTACAATAAAATGAGTGTTACCGGCACAATCAAGCCCTTCAGCCCCATTGGAAGAGGTGACAAGGGCCCTGTGGAAGGCCAATGCTTCAACGTTTTTGATTTTTAGGCCTGTTCCTTTTGAAATTGGATTGATCACAATGTCAGCCATGGCATATGCGGTCTCCAGTGTTTCAACAATGCCAATCATTCTGATGCCAGCTGCTTCAACCTGAAGGTGATTACAGACGCTGCCAGCTATAATGAGCTCAGCGTCGCTAACTTCGCGCCTGACCATCGGAAAAATCTCTTTGATAAAATGTTGAATAGTCATGATATTTAAATCATTGCCTGAGGCAAGGAACAGCATTGCTTTCGGATTCGAAAGAGGCAATTTGCTGAGCGTTACATGATGCCCAATGACGCTCACCCGCCTCTGTCCCTCGATCAGATGCTCGAAGATCCTGCCTTCTTCCTCCTGGATGGCAATGATGACGTCAGCGCGAAGAAGGGCCTTTTTCTCGTCCTCACCTGATACAGAAAACCACCTGTATGGCATGTGATTTTGAATATAGAGTTTATAACGATCTGTAAATCTATCATGGGTATCTAAAACTTTTAGTTTTTCACATCCAAAGTGCTCAAGAATTCTGCTGAAAAATATGTACTCTACCCAAAGAACATCATAACCCCTCACTTGATCCAGATCCTTGACAAAGTTAACTGTCTTGATAGAACAATAATCATCTAATCCGTTGTTGACATAAAACATAAATTGTCTATCCGTAAACTTTTTTACAAATCGTCTTACAATGCTGAGGGGTGCTTCATTAAAATTGAATTCAACAGAGTGATAGTGACTGTCACCAACAAACAGTCGATCCTTATCTGTGTCACCTGCCTCCATGATCACATTCAGAAAATCGACTTCATGACCTGCTAATTGAATAGCGTGGCAAAGACTTCTAACACGGGCTCTGTTTCCCTGATTGGAGGGGTGCATTGGACATGGTGAGATCATCAGAATTTTCACTGCTAAGAGCCCCCCTTTCGTTCTCAAAGGCTTTTCTATACTCGAATTCCATAAAGACATAGATCAGTCCTACATAAAACAATGCCATTGTTTCCTGAAAAAAGTAAACCATCACACAATTTATCAAAACTGCACCGTTACACAGAAGTGGGAAAAAAACATTCCGGTTTTTCTTGTAGATCCACCATGAAATTTGTAGTGATTTAAACGTCAGTTGAAGCGAGACAAGGCTCCCAAGAAAACCATACTGATAGGTGTACCCAACAATCCCAACATCCACCATATAATGCCAAAGTCGTCTTCCTGATACAAACAACGCTTCCGGATAATCTATATTAAGGGATCCCCAACCAAATAACCAATGACCTTTCAGATTTTCCAAAAAATATTTGACAGCATACGACCTGATTTCCAAATTCCCGGAAACTGTGACAATTTCCTCAATGGTCTCAAAAATAAAATCCAGTCGTGGTACATTGCCCATAAGATAAAAGAATATTAACAGACTGGTTATTCCCAGCGTAAACCATAATAGAAAAGCCAGAATCCAACGCCTTGGGATTCTCCTCTGAAGGGTTGTCAATGCCAATCCAATCAGTATCAGCGATGTCAAGGTAATAAAGCGGCTTTGAGATATTAAAAGAAAAGTGCCAAGTTGAATAAGCAGCGCCAGACCGTATAGAAAGCGCTTACTCTTCAGTTCTTTTCCCGGTCTGACTAAAAGCTCGTTCATAGTAATAAAGGCGCCAAACAGCATGAACACAGTGAATTCCGTGAAACGGATATTGCCGTATCGGTACCTGAAATCTGTAGACAGAAAAATTATTTTTGGATACAGAAAAGCCTGCAATATGTAAATTAAACCTGCCACTATTGAGCAGTAGATCAGCAAAGTCTTGAATTTCTCATATCGCTTCTGATCCTCAATGAGAAAACATCCAAAGAAATAGACAAGAATCAGAGAGGGTATCATGAGATTATAGATGCCCTTGATGAGTGGCTGGCCAATAGTGAAATAAGCAGTAAAGACTGAAATGATGTGATAGCCTATAAACAGCATCATGCTTTTGAAAAGTAAAAACTTGCTCTGTACTATTCTGGGAAGATACAAGATAAACACAACCAGCAAAAAGAAACCTGCAAGCTGTTTCAGATCGTAAATAAATATTAATCTTGATCGATCGAAAATATAGAAGATATTCTCAACAATTAGAATTAAAGCTAAGAAGACCATTTCCCTGATTCTATGCGCCATAAGAAAATAAAGCAAAGTCGAAAGACCAAAAAAAGTCAGAATTCCAAAAATACCGTCTATAAGGAACATCACATAGGAGATCAGGAGAATAAGTGAAATTGCAAGCATTATGAACAATGGCCTATACCGCTTTGACAGCCTTAGAACTTTAACGATGATATATTCCATATGCATCAGGCTCCTTTCAGCGAGGATAAGCCCTTAAGCACGACTTGAATCAGTGATTTGTCAATTTGACCTGATGCGAAATAAGTGATAAAAGTTGTCAAAATATATAAGGTTCCATAAACAAAGAAGTTGAGGATATCTCCAAGCGGCAACAGTGTTGAGATCAAAGCAAAAATGGCTGCAATGGAACCAGAGGTCATCAGAATTTTTGCAAGGCGTTTAAATTCAAAAATGTCGGTGAACTTTGTCTTTGTGAATCTTGTAACAGTAAATATTTCCATAAAATTAACAAAATATTGAATAACCACAGTTGCCACTGCAGCGCCAATCATCCCAAATATCCTTATTAGATACAGACTTAGGATTATGTTGCCTACAATCCCCAAAAGGGAAATAACGGCAATATACTTTTTCTTATCAATCACCATTAACAGATGGCAATAGATGGCGAAAGTAATCATATATCGCAGCAGATAGACCCTCATGATGGGTATGGAATCCAAATAGCGCTCAGAAAAAACAAAACGGACGTAGCCTTTAGTGAAAATCATGAACAGCCACATGAAGGTTATGAGAATCAGTGCCGTATTGGTCGCCGCGCCTCTCCACAGGAGCAGTCCATCTTCAAATGACTTTTCGGTGGTCTCCTTCGCAAGTTTTGGCAGTACGATTGAACCTACAGTGACCGTCAGCAATTGAACAATTGGGATGTTCATAGCACCATTGTTGTATATGGCGTAATCCTCTGTTGAGAAATTTGCGGAGACAATCATTTGATCTACATAGACATTCAATGTAATCAGGATTAAGGAGACACCCATTGGAAATGAAAACCGAACCAATTCTTTTAGATACGGCCAGTTAAAATTGAACCTGAATGTTTCTTTCCTAAGGATAATTGTGAGCATCACAACGCTCTTTATCAGCTCAAACAGCGCAATCTCAACGATTAAATAAAATTCGCTTTTTGACAGCAGGATAATTATAACCGCAAAAGAATAGTGAATTGAATAGGATAAGACCTGAAGCTTTCCCATAAGAACAGCCTGTCCCGACCCAAAGTAATAGCTTTCCAACAAACTTTCAAATGCATAAATCATAGTCAGTGCCGCTATCACCGGCATATAATCGTTCAGGAGATCATTGTTCATAAAATTACTCAACGATGTCCTGGAAAGCAAAAGAATAAAAGCTGCCGGAAGGATAACCAGGATCTTGATAACGAACATGTTGGTAATGAGTTGATTGCGCTTGATAGTGTCAATGATTCGATAGTTGTAGGAGATTGTCTCATTCATGCCAAGAAGCAGGATTAGATTGATGGTATTCGCGACTAAAAGGGCCTGCCTATAGGTTCCATATTGATTTTCAGTAAGGAATCTGGATATGAACATAACAAACACAAGTGCCAAAACGCTCTGATAAGCCTTGCCAAACAAACTGAAAGCAGACTCCTTCAATAGTGTCATGATGCTCCCTACCTTCTGCAATCTTGCCACACTTTGACTGTTATATAAGGATCACCTATTCAACAGCATTGCCGTGAAGGCGCCCTTATTCTTGGAAGGCAATTCCTAGGAATCGTACATCCTGTTCTTCGAAATTCGACACAATATAACGCACCTTGCTGCGACTGGAATTATTGGATGCCGCTAATATGACAGGACCTTTTTTAGCCAGGCTGCTGAGCAGGCGTTCCTCTGTGCTGATACTTACAATTACCAGATCATAAGTCTTTTCAATCTCATCAAGGAGTGTGTCAAACTTTTCCACTGTCTCTGAATTGAAACCAATGCGGTTATCCGTCCCAATCAATATGTCAAAGGAATAGGATACGTTTCGAATCAGCTTTGACAAAGGCTCATTCTGAAGAAGTGCTTTTATAAGCCTGTTTTCATGGCCATAACTATAGGTTAATATGCTGCTGAAGGGTTCTGAGGGATTAACTGGAATAAACAAAGTTTTTTCAAAGGTTTTTCCCATATAATGAGCCAGCGTCAAAGCAAAAGCCTCATTTTTGCCTGTTTCATCACAGGTAAGCACAGTGCAGAATCTCTGTCTGTTTTGCTCAGTGTCATTCAGGACATTCTGCCAGACTTTATGATAATCCTCATTGTTCATGGTATTCAGAAGGTGCATGATATTTCTCTTTTTCATGTTGTATTTCGAATAGCTCAGTACCTTTTTCCCGGTAATGATTTCAGCCTCAATATAGGTCTTGAGCTCCCCGTTCACAAGAAACTTAACGAGAATAACGCTCATTCCAATGAATGCTCCCAAAATCGCGCCAAGAAGGATCAGCATAACCTTATTGGGTGCGACTGGCTCTTGAGACAAATATGAGCTATCCACATTTTCCACTGTTGAAATGCGAACAATTTTTGCCGCTTCCCGGGATAAAATACTTTCAATTCGCTTTGAAATACTCATGGCAAACTCAGTATTCGAGCTGTCATAACCCACTTTAAAAAAAGTGGAGTCAGTATTAATTTCCATGTACAAATTCTCAAGGTATTCCTCCATGGTCAGGTCGTCAATATTTATTTCAACGCCTGGTACAGCCTTGACCTCATTAAAAAAACTCCGACTCCCAATAAGCTGCTCAATATCCAAAAGCAGAAGATTATAGAATTCGAACTCATTAATGGTAAAGAAAGCACTATTCAACTCAGATTTGTTTAAGTAATAGGTCGCGCTCACTCTATAGACAGGAGACAGGTTCGCGATTAGAATCACCGCCATGGCTGCACCCACGACCATTGAAACTCCAGCGATCCAAAGATTCTTGAAAAAGTACAGGAAATCATTCGCCCAATTTCTATCCTCGTATGACTTTTCCATAGCTGCCCCTCCTATCAGACCTGCTGCTATAATCTCAGGTTAGAACACAGATTTATAAACATTCTCCGTATCTGCTGCTACAGCATCCCAGGAAAATCTCCCTTTGATGTAATTAATGGTTTCCTGATCATCATAACCGTTTTTTGAAGTTAGAAGTCTTTCCAGACAGTCCCTTAAATCCTCTGCATCTCTGCTTCGGAAGGTATAGCCATGATCGCCCAATACAGCCTTATTTTCCTCAATATCACTGGTCAGACAAAGCGTACCATAACTCATAGCTTCCAGGAGTGAAATTGGAAGGCCTTCTACAGTAGAGGGCAGCACATAGAGATAAGCATGACCGAAGAGCGCTTCCAGAAGCTCACCTTCGACAAATCCAGTGAATAGAATTTGGGGGTTGTCCTCCGCCTGACGATTAACTTCTTTCAAATACTGATCAGAATGGCTGGCCCCACCCGCGATTACCAGCTTCTTGTCAGTCTTCAGGCCTTTAAACGCCTCAATTAGCAAATGAAGGCCTTTTTCCGGAACTATCCTGCTCAGAAAAAGTATGTAGGATTCCTCTTCCAGTCCAAATTTCTCAAGCAGGATCTCTGCCGATGGTTTCGGCTTCACATAGACTCCATTCGGAATATACCTGGGTACTTTGCGGTACTTCTCTTCAAAGTATGGAAGAAGTGTTTCGCTGACGCTGATTGTCTGATTAGCAAACCGCACACCGATCTGCTCGCCCAGCTTTAGAATCAGCTTTGTCAGTCTTCCCCATTTTTCCCGCTTCCAATCAAGACCGTGCACCGTACAAATCACTTTACGACCAAAAAATCTGGGAAGAAATGCAAATAAGGATGGTCCAAGCGCATGGAAATGAACGAGCTCTGCCCCTGATTTCAAAGCATGGATAGTAGCGGCTGCTGTATAACTGATGGTGTCAAAGTGCTTTGTGTTCACACTTGAAATATGTACGATCCGCATACCCTTGTAGTCATCCAGGATCTCGCTGCAATAATCACCTCTGGCGTAAATTATAAGTTCATGCCCAAATTGGGCGAGCCGGCATCCAATTTCTTCCACATGTATTTCGATCCCTCCCGCTCGAGAGGGCATTCCTTTTTGACCGATCATGGCAATTTTCAATCACATAACCTCCTCAAAGGAAATCCAGAATTTAGAATTGTTTTAAATGGGTACAATAGTCTTAGAATAGAACATTCATAAAGTGCTTTGTTTTCTCATTTATACCCTTTGTCACAAACTTCATAATCATAATTCACGAATAAATAACCTGTAATTGCCAGTCATTGGCCGGTTACTCAACCAGAATCAAACGGAAGACCATTTTTATGAGATGGATCTGGAACCAGAGACTCTTCCGAAGGCTTAAAACAATGGCACTTTCTTGATTTATTATGCAGCTTTCGTGAGGTGATCCTATGCTGCGTTGGAGAAGAAAAATAAGATATATGGCTTATATCATAATAGATATTCTTACTATTCTCTGCGCACTGCTGCTGTTCAAATCTCTGTTCAGAGGCTCTGCTGTGTCTTTGGATGAATTGAGTTCGCTTGAGTTTATTGGTCTTTGGAGTCTGGTGTCCACTATATATGTCACCCTCTTTTATTTGACCAGCCTATATGAGAATATCATTGAGGCTGAAGGAAAGTTCACTGGAAGAATTCTGATGAAAACGGCCGCATGCAGCGTCCTCGCGATCCTTCTTATTCACATTTCAACTGCCGCCTTCAAGGCGCCTATTACCTATAAATGCGTTGTGCTCTTAGTCTCCTTAATACTAATCCTTCAAACGCTTTCCAGAGCGGTGCTTAAATACATTGAATTTGGAAAGAGTGAAGCCATTCAAACCAGGAATATTTTGGTTATTGGCGCTTCAGACGTGGGCAGAAGATATGTCGCGGAAATACAAAAACACAGTTATTTAAATCTTAATATAATTGGATACGTAAAGATCCTCGACTCTGATGTTTATGATGACCTTAAGGACTTAGGGACGCTGGAGCACCTGGATCAGATCACCTCCACGCAAGTCGTCGACGAACTGGCAGTGGTTAAGCCGCTTTCCTTTGATCCAAGGATTAAAGGAAAGCTTAATCAGTGCCAGTGCACGGGCATAACGATTACTATGGTACTGGAGCTTCAAAATACTGACTTGACAAAAGCAGATGTGGCTATGGTAGGCAAAATCCCAGTTCTCAAATTTCACTTAGTCAGCCTCAATGAAGGACAACTTTTTTTAAAGAGACTGCTTGACGTTTCCGGCGCCTTGGTTGGCATGCTGCTGTTCGGATTCGCGTTTCTGATCTTTGCGCCTTTGATCAAACTGGAATCACCCGGACCTGTCATCTTCAGGCAAGAGAGAGTAGGTAAAAACGGTAGAGTCTTCACCATGTGGAAATTCAGGTCCATGGTCAATGACGCAGAGTCCCACAAGGATGAGTTGATGGAGAGTAATGAAATGAATGGCCATATATTTAAAATTGAAAATGATCCGCGTGTAACAAGAGTGGGTGCCTTTCTCAGAAAGAGCAGCATTGATGAGCTTCCTCAGTTTTTCAATGTTCTGAGGGGCGATATGTCCCTGGTAGGAACAAGACCGCCAACAGTAGATGAATATAGGGCATATGAATCCTCCCAGCGCTGCAGGTTGAGTATCACGCCTGGTTTGACGGGGATCTGGCAGATCAGCGGGAGATCGGATATCAAAGATTTCGAGGAAATCGTCAAAATGGATATTGAGTACATCTCGAACTGGTCTTTGCTTTTGGATTTGCACGTCATCCTTAAAACCTTTGGCGTTGTCCTGAGCGGACGAGGTTCAAGCTAATCTGTCCAATGCGCCGCATCCATTCAAAAAGGAGTTGTCAAAATGATTCAGTATCATCCTGACAACTCCTTATCCATCTCTTTGATCAGATACCGGCTCGTTTCACCGTCTGTTTATTAAAGATCGAAATAATACTTTTAGTTCTTAAAGCCTGGAATTTTAAGCCATAAACCAGATGCGTCGTCATCACCAACGTACGCAAAAGAATCTCCATCAGCCATGAAAGAAATACCGGCGGCGACATAGCCATCATCATCATCTTCAATAATTGGAGCAAATAAAGGTTTAAGCTCTGGAATTGAGAAATGCATGACAAGATCCATTTCACCGTCGAAGTTGACATCCTCCATGTGCCATCTGAGCGGTGCAACTGTCATATTGTCTGCACGGCCAAAACGGACTGAATTAGGATCAATTTCATCGACCTCAAAGATGTCATCGTTTCCGCTGAGAAGTGCTACTGGAAGGACACCTCTGCTGTTAAAGTTAACAGCATTTGGGCAGCTGCCAGGTTTGACATCAACAAACTTCTCACCGGCAGCAAAAGCAACGCCCATAAGTAAAGTCATCAACGTTAGGGACAGGATCATCAAAATTGTGAGCTTTCTTTCAAAGTGATTGTTGCATAACATAACTTTTCCCTCCTTTGTTCCTAATTGGAGCTTAATAAATAGTCTTATAACGAGCGCAGTATCCTGCAGCAATGGAATGTTTCGAGCTTACCCGCTTCATTCCCACCTCCTGGTCATAAAGGAATATTGACCGCTCCATACCTAACTTTCAATTATTCAAGAGAAGCCGTTTCTCGAAGAATTTTGACAGAATTGTTTTGGATACATAATTCTATCCCGCCAAAGTGTGACGCGCCTAGAAATATTTGGTGTTTGATTATTCGAGTCATTTATACCCAAATCGTCAAATATAATATTTATAATTTGACGATTTCGAAAACTATTTTATGTTAACTCCAAGGGGGGGGGCGACTCTTGCCCATAAAGTGGGATTAAACCACAGAGAAGCACTTTTCAAATTTCATTTCTAGGTTTGACATAGAATCCCGTTGACCTGCACAAAAAAAGAGGCAGGAATCGCTCCGCCTCTTTGGTTTCCATTAATTGAACCGTTTAGATTAAACTGTTACAGCCCGTTGTCATTTATGTGATTCTAATCTAACTGAATCAAGAATCACATGGCTCATCACCTCAAGCATCTCCTGATTCAAACCTGGATAGACACCCACCCATAAGCTGTTATTCATGATAAAATCCGTGTTCTCGAGTTCACTGACCACTCTGAATCCCTGTCTGCTTTGACGAAGCTGATCAAAGCATGGATGTCTGATAAGATTGCCGCTAAACAACATTCGAGTCTGAACGCCTCGTGCTTCAATGTTCTTTATGATCACCTCTCTATTCAGCCCAGCTTCCGGTCTCAGGGTCATCATAAAACCAAACCAGGAAGGTGATGAGCCTTCAAAAGCCTCCGGGAGAATAACCCGATCGCTGATTATGCTCAGCGCGTCCTTCAAATACTGCCAATTTTCGCGGCGGCGTCTGACAAAATCGGGCAGCTTTTTGATTTGAGCACAGCCAATTGCGCCTTGCATATCCGTTGCTTTGAGATTGTATCCGAAATGGGTGTAAACATATTTATGATCATACCCTTTCGGCAATTCTCCATATTGCTTATCAAAACGATGTCCGCAGAGATTATCCATTCCAGGCTTGCACTGGCAGTCTCTGCCCCAGTCTCTCATGGACATCAGGATTTTTGCCAGAAGGTCATTATTGGTATAAACCGCCCCGCCTTCTCCCATGGTCATATGATGAGGCGGATAGAAGCTTGAAGTGGCCAAATCCCCAAAAGTGCCTGTTAATTTGTCCTCATTTCCAACTTTAATGGTAGTGCCTAGCGCATCACAGTTATCCTCTATCAACCACAGCTGGTGTGCGTCACAAAATGCTCTGACAGCTTCAACATTAAATGGATTACCAAGTGTGTGGGCAATCATGACGGCCTTTGTACGATTGCTTAATGCTAGATTTAACTGCTCAACATCTATATTGTATTGTGGAATCGTAACATCCACGAAAACCGGTACAGCGCCATATTGAATTATTGGTGCTATTGTTGTAGGAAAAGCCGCGGCGACCGTTATAATTTCATCTCCGTGTTTTATGGCTTTTTCTCCAAGCAAAGGTGACGTCAGCGACATGAAGGCCAATAAATTAGCAGACGATCCTGAATTAACCAAAAAGCAATGGCGAACGCCCAAATAATTCGCGAACATCTGCTCGAAACTATCAGTATATCTTCCGCCGGTCAACCAGAAATCTAAAGCGCTATTGACGAGCATCATCAACTCCTCTTCGTCATAGACTCTTCCTGCGTAGACGATCCGATCACCAGTTTGATATGCTTTTTGATGATGATTCTCATAATATGTCTTAACAAGCTGCAGAATCTCATCTCTGTCTCTTGCTTCTTCTCTCGTCATGACGCATCCTCTCCATCCTATTAGCTGCAAACGCTGTCTCAGAACTTACAAAGTTAGATGCATGTAAATCATCTTCAAATTAAATATAAATATACCCAGAAATTATGCAGTTTCTCTTTGCACTGAATTTATCTGCTTTTTAAACAGATTCTGTCGCCGAAAAACAAACTTTGGACAGATTGGAGGTCATTATGAAGATCATCATATTAGCAGGCGGATGCGGCGCGAGGCTATGGCCACTCAGCCGCACACATTATCCAAAACAATTCATTAAATTTCATGGAAAATCCAAATCTTTGTTTCAGGATACCTTTGAAAGGAGTCTGATGTTGGCATCTCCAGACGACATCTATGTCGTGACGAATGAAAGTTATAAATTTTTGGTGATGGGTGCAGTTGAAGAATTAGGCGTAAAATTTTCAGAGGAACAGATTCTGGTTGAGCCTGTTCCAAAAAATACTTTGCCTGCCATATATGCTGGCGTACAGGAAATCATAAAAATAGAACATGAGATTGTCGTTGTTTTTCCATCTGACCATATCATCTCGGATGGAAATTCCTTCGCAGCTTTGATCAAAGCATCCATCCCACTTGCGCGAGACTCCATAATAACTTTTGGCATCACACCTGACCATCCTCATACTGGCTATGGTTATATTGCGCCAGGAGAACAGAGAGAAAACGGTTTTCTGGTTAAAACCTTCAAGGAAAAACCCGACCTCGAAACAGCCAAAGCCTATATAGATGACGGATATTATTGGAATGCAGGGATCTTCATGTTTCATACCAAACTTTTTATCGAAGAGGTCAAGCGTTACGTGCCTGAAATCCATTTGGCGTTTGCAGAAGGCGGCAGCCTCAAAGACTGCTTCTCCAGGATTCAGAATCCAATATCTATGGACTATGGGATTATGGAGAAAAGCTCAAGAATCTCGGTTGTGCCCGCGGCAATCGGCTGGAACGATTTGGGTAGCTTTGATGCATTCTATGATGTTTTTGAGAAGGATTCTTCAGGCAATATTTCCAATCAAAAAACTATATCCGTCAATGCCACGGATAATCTGATTTATTCTGAACCTGGAAAGCTCGTCGCAGCGGTCGGTGTGGATGATCTGATCATTATTGACAACAGAGACGCATTGCTGATTTGCAAAAAAGACCAATCTCAAAATGTGAAAGACGTTGTTGAAATCCTGAAACTGCAGGACGACCCAAGAACCGAATATCATATTGAGGACTATCGCCCGTGGGGTCATTACAAAATCCTTGAAGAAGAAAAAGATTCCTTCAAAATAAAGAGAATTACGGTTCATCAAGGTAAAAAACTGAGCTATCAGCTTCATCACCACAGAAGCGAGCATTGGGTCGTCGTCCGCGGCATGGCTCGCGTAACAATCGATGACGAGGTGAAATTCGTATGCGCCGGCGAAAGTATTTTCATGAAACCGGGACAGCGGCACCGTCTGGAGAATCCAGGCAAGATTCCTCTTGAAATCATTGAGGTTCAAATGGGCGAATATTTGGAAGAGGATGATATTGTAAGATTTGATGATGAATATGGCAGAAAATAATTTTACTAAAAATTGGCGTAGCGGAAGTCGGAACATCGACCTCCACTGCGCCAATTTCTATTCTTTTCTATTCTCGGCAAGTTAGCCCCAATTCTTCTTTTAAATTATAAAGCAGCCTGCCAAAAGTCCAAATATAAGTGACAATGGCCACACCCCATACCACATGGATGTGGCGTTTGAAGAATTTTTTGTAGTTTAGACCGAATAAAACACCTACAGCGATCAGACAGGTTTTGAGGATGGCGAAATCGACAACGTTATACCGGTTGACTGCGCTCATAGCTTTATCGATGAAATCTTTCATGGTTCATTTACCTCCCTTTTGGAACTGAGCTTTCTATCTTATTCATACCAATATTAAGATGCGTTCAATCGGGAATTTCAGAACAGAAACTCGGTGTCAGACACCCGGTTTCTCTTCAGTTTAGAACAGAAACTCGGTGTCAGACACCAAGTTCCACCTAGAAAGCCCCCGCATCGACTAAGTACCACCTGTAATGGGTTATGGTTTCAAAGCCCAATCTCCTATAGACCGGCTCACCGGCAATGGAAGCTTGGAGTACCACGACCTCAGCCCCCAACTCGAATCCGGCATTGGTTGCAACTGCTGTCATCAGCGCCCCCAGTCCCTTCCCCCGTTCATCTGCAACCGTTCCTACGTAGTAGATGCCCGCGGCTTCCCCGCTGAAAACCATTGTCGCCGCTGCTATTGGCTGATGGTCCCTATACGCCACCCACGCCCCCACCGACTCCCCCACGAGAATCCGCTCATGGCTGAACATTTCCCTGGTGACATCTGCTGACTTGTTGAAAGCATCCATGACTACAACCTCATAATCTTCAATCTCTTTTTCGTCTAAGACTTTTCTGATCGTGACACCTTCTGGAATCTTTTGCTGTTCGATTGGTTTATAGGTCAGCATGCCCGTTGAACCTGGAATTCTTAGGGGTGTGAAACCTTTTTCTTTCAAGAAGACTTCAAGCGACAGATCTGCATGTTCTCTGACCCAAATGACGAAGCCTCTGTTGTCCTTCGAAAAAAATTGCTTCGCCTCGCTCAACAGAGTTTCTGGATCTGTTTGTTCCAGGCAGAGTGCGCCATTGAGGTGACCGTCCATGCTGTCGATGCCGAGATTGAACAAGATGTAAGTCTCTGCTTTTTTTGCCACCCCATGAAGTGAATGTTTATTCCTGTAAAGAATGGCGTCGGCCAGGTTTTGATCAGCCAGCTTTAGTTTGTGATTCAGGTCTTTGTTTGTCACGTTCATCCCTCCAACATGGAAGAAGGTGCCAGACACCTTCTTCTCAAATTCTAAATCGTTTAGGTCACAATAGTCAGAGCATTTCTTTATCCAATTTTAATGTCACTGGAGCCTTATACCGGGTATACATATAATGCATACTTGGTGTTAATTCAACCAGGAACTATCACGCAATATAATGTCTCCTGGTGGAGCGGCGACACTACCGACCAAGTATGGTCGGTTTTTTTATGAAAGGGTGAAAAAAATGACCATTAAGATGAAGTCACCATGGACACTTCTTTCGACTTTAATGTTAGTCTTTAGCTTGCTGCTAGCCGCAGCACCTGCAAGTGTGGCTGAAACTGTCAATCCGCAGTCCTCAGAGGTTTCTTTGGAAGTGCTGTTGAACAAAATCACCGCTCTTGAAAATGAGGTAAAGACCCTTAGGGAAAACATTACTATCCTGGAGTCAAGACTTGATGCTGTTGATGATCCAGCAGTCCCAACTTCTCTGGTCAGCAAGTATGACACTTTGCTTAAAGGTGTTACCAGGGAACTCGTGGACGGACGTGATACCTTGCGTTTTTCCGGCATGAACGTACAAATCGTCAACGGACTGGGTGATACCTCAACACTGGATCAGCTGGGTCTTGGGAACTTGATTATTGGCTACAACAAGAGCAGGATGACGGTCATGCCGCCGCTTAAGCCTGAACTTGACCTGAGAGCAGGGTCTCACAATCTGATCCTGGGAGACTACAACAACTACGAGGAAGATGCCTTTGGCGGAATTATTGCAGGTTCGTACAACCAGATTGGCGCGCCTTATGCCTCCGTTCTGGGCGGAGAATCCAATAAAGCCGTCGAAGCTTTTGCTTCCATTCTGGGCGGCAATGGCAATACCGCGTCCGGAAAAGCCGCAGCTATTTCAGGCGGTGCTTCCAACACAGCTAAGGGAAGCTTTTCCTCAGTTTCCGGTGGATTTGGCAACCTTTCAAGCGGGCAATATGCACTTGTCGCCGGCGGTAATAAAAACAGCGCCAGCGGCCTCTTCACATCAATCCTCGGCGGCTATAGCAATACCGCAAGCGGCGCCCGCGCTTCAGTCTCAGGCGGCCAAAACAACCTGGCATCCGGTGCCAACGCTTCAGTCACCGGCGGAACCAATAACCTGGCAAGCGGCGCCAATGCTGCTGTCACAGGTGGGGATAAAAATACAGCCAGTGGCGTCAGCGCTTCTGTTACAGGTGGTTTAAGCAATAGTGCCAGCGAAGTAAACGCTGCCGTAACCGGCGGACTTAAAAATACTGCTTCTGGTATTGAAGCCTCCGTTTCAGGCGGTGTAAACAATACGGCCAGCGGTGCTGGCGCTTCTGTATCCGGAGGTCAGAATAATACAGCCAGCGGTGCCCATGCTTCCGTTTCAGGCGGAGACACGAATGCGGCCAGCCACCGCGATGCTTCCGTCCTCGGCGGATATAAAAATACTGCCAGTGGCTTAGCTTCAACCATCTCCGGCGGCGGTACCAACAAATCAGCCGGCACAGGAACCTCTGTCCTTGGCGGCGGCAATAATACCGCCAGTGGCATAGGCGCAACTGTCTTGGGCGGTGAACTTCAAAATGCACTTGGATGGTATTCTATTGAACCTATGACAGAATAGCGGAGATGGAATGCGCGGGTTGGAAGGCGGGGTCGATAGGTGCTAGCCGCAGATGCCGCCTTCCACTTTTAAAGTTTTTTATTGAAATATTCTTCAGTGACTTGCAATTGATTTTTCAAAATCTCCCTCCATAAGTGAAAAGGGATTTCTTTTGAGCTTCTGGAAACTTTCGTTCGTTTAATGGTTCCATCAGGAAGAATCTTTCGATAATAGTCATGATCCGTAGATTTGAACAATTCCCAACTATCTCTTTCACAAAATTGCTTTAATTCTTTCCATCTAGGCATTATTCTTAACCACTTGGTAGAGCTCAACTTCTTCCCGAAGTCGATCAACAGTGTTTGTCATTGAATTTATTTTGTATACGTATGGGAAATGTGATTTCCTATTTGGAGATTTGAAATAAAGATCAAAGTTTTGCATGTACTCCGCTGCGTATTCTATTAAATCTTCTATAAGTGTCTCTTTAAGTTGATCGATAGTTTCTTCGTTTGCGGCTAATTCCAGTTCATTTAAAACACCTGTAAAAGAGCCGTCTTCCTCTTGCACAATATTTATTCTGATCTTTAGAGACTCAAGCAGCGCATCCATTTGATCCATTGATAATACTGCCAGCAGATCACGATTTCTTTTCACGAAAGCAGGTTTATTTCTGATCACATCATCAACGAATTCACTCCAATGCTTTCTTACGTCCGTGGCATTCAGTACTCGAAACATGATCTCATCCCCTTATATCATCATAATATACCTTGCTGTAATGACATTGAACTACCCATGACTGAAGTCACGGGATTCTTGGGTCCTCACATCCAGCGATGCGAAATATACCAAGCTATCCCCACAGTTCCTGCGGTTCATGTTACGTTAACTTACATTTTTTAATCCCTCTTTTAAAATGTTGATCGCCGCGTTGAAATCCCTGTCGATCTCTAGTCCACATTCCTCGCACTGATACAGCCTTACACTTAAATCCTTTGTCTGTCCACTTTGATGACCACATTCAGAGCAGATTTGACTGGACGCATAGAACCTGTCTACTTTGCGAACCAGCTTATAATTCCATTTACCCTTGTATTCCAGTTGTCTGAAAAACTCCGAAAAGCCCGCGTCAGCAACGCTCTTTGCCAGTCGTCTGTTCTTAATCATACCCTTCACATTTAGGTCTTCTATGTAGATCTGATCGTAGCGATTGATCAGCGATATGCTCAGCCTGTGAATGAAATCCTTTCGACAGTTTCTAACCCGCTTATGCCAACGGCTCACTTTAACGCGCTGTCGGTTTCGATTCTTTCCGCCTTTCTGACGACGACTGAGCTTTCGTTGCTCTTTGATCATGCGTTTTTCATATTTTCGGTAATATTTTGGATTTTCTGCGACTTCCTTGTCAGAGGTGTAATAGAACGCTTTCAAGCCCATATCGATACCAACATTTGAACCCGTCGCAGCAGTTGGCTCATGCTCTATTTCAATACAGCACAGGCTGATGTAATACTTTCCATCTGATTCTTTTGTAACCACTGCAGAAACCATTCTACCCTGATAGAGTCTTGAATAGGCAATTTTGACATCTTTTACTTTTGGAAGTTTGATTTTGCAGTTTTGCTTTCTATACTTGCCGGAGGAGGTATACTGAACTTCCTTTTCCTTGACCTCAATATTGTTTCCAGTCCAGCTTATTTTGCAGGACTGGACTAAATCTCTGTAGGATTTGAATTTCGGATGTCCTTCCAGATCGTAAAAGGTAAGTTCTTTGCCTGTCCGCGCTGCTTTTTCCAGGGTTTTCTTCGAGTATTTCTTTGAACCTTTATTAAAGCGTGAATAAGTACTCGCTAAGTCTTTAAGTGTGTTCTGTAAAACAGATTTTTCGCATTGATAGAGCCATGGATGATTGCCCTTGAGCTCAGTGAGCAGCTTCGACATCTTATTGTAGGTCAGGAGGTGTTCCTGCTTCTCATATCGGTCCATATTCAGTTTCAGAAAATGATTCCAGACAAAACGCTTTGCTGAGAACATAGTCTCAAGTTGTTCCTGCTGAGTTTTATTGGGTTGTATTCTGTACTTATAGCCCTTTTCAATCAGCATGCCCTCAGCACCGCCTTATTTTTCTTTTTGTGATTGTATGTATTCTCTAACCTGAGCTTCTGTATTCTCAGACACCGTAGCGACAAAGTAACTTGGGTTCCATAAATGACCGCCCCAGAGGCTGTCTTTAAGCCATGGACATTCTTTAAAAATAAATCTGCCGCTGACACCTTTGAGCGCTTTAATGAAGTTGGGAATATAATGCTGAGGTTTACAGTCGATCAGCAAGTGAACGTGATCTTGATCACAGTTAAATTCTTCGATAGTAAATCCATTTTCATCCGCTATTTTAAAAAGGATTTCTTTGAGCTTTTCTTCTACAATACCTGTCAGAACTTTTCGTCTATACTTGACGCACCAGACAATATGATACTGAATGGAGTAGACATAACCTCGACCCTTTTTTACTTTTGACATTCCACAACACCTCAGTACCATTATAACATATGGCTATGTTGTAACAAAGTAATTTGAAGGATTACAATTTAATTCATAACTATACATAAGGCACCGCTAACCCACGACTGAAGTCACGGGTGTGCGCGGTTGTTTAATCAACGAATAAAACGTACACAGCGTACATTATTGAGGTCAGGCGGTGTCTGACACCGCCTTCCACCTTGTCTCTTCCACCCGCATCAACTGAGGAAAATGGCGCCCAAGCCATTTTCCTTCCTGGGTTTTGTGATAAAATAGTGCCTGAGGTGATCACACTTGTACCCATTCAACCTGGAAGATCCTAACGCCAAACGTTATCATACATGGAGCCAGCATCTGAAATCACAATTTGGCGAAAAAGTTTTCAAAGTCGCTCTGGATGGCGGCTTCAGCTGCCCGAACAGGGATGGCAGCATTGGGACCGGCGGATGCACTTTTTGCTCAGAGTCCGGTTCGGGAGACTTTGCCCAAAGCCATCTGGATCCGCTTCCCGTCCAACTGAAAAAAGGCATCGAACTCGAGCACAAAAAGTGGCCCAACTCGACGAAATACCTTGCCTATTTCCAAAACTTTTCAAACACCTACGCTCCGGTAGAGGTCCTGAGAGAGCGCTACGAACAGGTTCTCCGGGAAGAAGGCGTCGTAGGCATCATGATCGCGACCCGTCCGGATTGCCTGCCCCCAGAAACCATTGCTTACCTGGCAGAGCTTAATAAAAGCCATTATCTTTGGGTGGAACTCGGTCTGCAGACCATTCATGATGACACGGGCGAACGCATCAACCGCGGCTACACCTACGACACCTACCTTAAAGCCGTGGAAGCCCTCAGAAAACATGGCATCCGGGTCTGCACCCACATGATCAACGGCCTGCCTGGCGAATCCCGCGACAGGATGATGGAAAGCCTGGCACGGGTCCTCCTCGACTCTGACATTCAAGGCATCAAGATTCACCTGCTTCATCTCATGCAAAATACCGCCCTGGTCCAGGATTACGAAGCCGGGCGGCTGCAGTTTCTCGAGAAAGACGAGTATGTGGGCCTCGTGTGTGACCAGCTGGAGCTGATCCCGCCAGAGATCGTGATTCACAGACTGACGGGAGACGCCCCCCGAAGATCCCTGATTGGACCCCTCTGGAGTCTCCATAAGTGGGAAGTCCTCAACAGCATTGACGCCGAGCTGAGACGTCGCGGCAGCTATCAAGGCATGCGCGACATCCGAAAGCGGGGTGAACACCATGATTGAGTCCCCGCTGGCCTTTAGCCACACCCTGCTTCGCCAGTGCGTCAGGGCGGGCGATGTGGTGGTGGACGCGACCATCGGCCACGGTCATGATACGCTGCTGCTGGCCGAGCTGGTCGGTCCGACCGGACGGGTACTGGGGTTCGACATTCAGCCACAGGCCGTTGAGAGCACCCGGGCGAAGCTCATCGCGGCGGGGCTGGACGGGCGCGTGACTCTGTTTCAAGAAAGCCACGAGCATGCCGCAGCGCGGCTTGGCGAGACGCAAACCATTGGCGCGGCCCAGTTCAACCTGGGGTACCTGCCCGGTGGTGACAAGGGCATCGTGACCCAGGGGTCGTCGACGCTGCGCTGTCTGGAAAGTCTGCTTCCCAGGCTGCGGCCTGGCGGCATGGCTATTTTCGTCGTTTACTACGGTCATGACGGCGGCCCGGAGGAGAAGAACAAGCTGCTCTCGTTTGTGGACGGCCTGGACCAGACGGATTTCACGGTCCTGCAGTACAGCATGCGCAATTGGCGCAGCGATCCGCCGTTTCTGATCGCCATCCAAAAGAGATAAAAAATGTTTAGCAGCGCGGCACTTAGTCACGAGTGCCGCAATCTAACTGGAGAAGTTTGCCTTGGAAGAGCGTAAAAGGACAGTTGGCCGATGGTCACCTGAAGTCCCCCCCTCTCGACCATCGGCCAACTTCTTTTTTATTTACAGAAGGACTCTTCCCAACCTCCCTCACTGCCCAAACTGCTGCAGCACCTTCACGACATACTCAAGCGGAAGCCTTGTCGCGGCACTGATACCGCGCCCCACGTAAACCGCTTCGAGGTAATCCCACTCATAAGAAACGAGATCCTGGCGTTTGAAGGCGCGCATCACTTCCCGAGTCGGCTTGAAGACTTCAAACCCAAGATCCGTCATGAAGTTTAAAGTGGTCATCTCCCCCAGGAAGTAGAAATTCTGCTGAAGCTCGTCATACAGCTGAAGCAATGCGTAGCTGTTGTGCTTGTCGAAAAAATCACGATAGTGATCCAAGAAATTTTGTGCCGATCCAAAGCGATTTGTCAGGTCCAGCAAGACCCAGGCGTTATCGTAGCAGGCTTTGATTTTGGACCTGTTCTTGATCATATTGGGATCACTGCGCATAGCTTCAAGGGCTTTGTCCTCATAGTGGACGACCTTTCTGAAGTCTTCGAAATACTTGAAGACAGCAGGCATGTAGCGGTCAATCACTGACGGTCGAAAGCCCGAATAAAAGATGGTTTTAACCAAGGTCTGGTAGAAGACCTCATCTGAAATAGCGTGCCGCTTGGGCGATTCATATTGCCGGTGCATGTCGACGAGCTCTTCCTCTGTGCTTCTTCCACTGAGTACTAATTCGCGATGAAGGTCAAAGAATTTCTCTGCCAGAACCTCTGCTTCCGGAACCTTTGCCAGGATTTCAAAAAATAGAAGGTCTATGTTGCTGCAGGGAAAAATTTCAGTGTGCATTTCAAACGCGGGCATATCTGGGTTGAAGTTTTCGGGGTTGATGTTTTCCAATGGATCCTCTCCTTAATTTATATTTCTTTATATTTTCACAATATCCATATTATACCATTTTGTAAAGTAAAAAAACTGCTGCTTTTCAGGCAGCAGTAAATTTAATTTAATTTAATTTGTGCATCCCTTTGAGAATGAATGATTCTTCAACCCTCTAAATCATTCTGTTCCTCAAGTACCTCAAGCACTTCTTCACATTCGGCTTCGGTCAGCTCGTTTTCCATTTGCGTGAGCAGTATGTTGTATTCTTCGAGGCTGTTCGCGTTTTTTAACGCTTCAATCCAGTGCTCCATTAACCTTTGGTTTGCCATGGCTTTACCTCCTCGACCGGTACAGCCTGTGTGAAGGTGCCTATTGCATTGATACCCCAAACTTCTGATTATGAACCCTGGAAGCAGAAGAAAGGGTCAATAGGCATGAGCCGCTGACACCTTCTTCCAGCAAGTCTCCATCAAAAAAACGAAAGCCGGCGCCACTAACCTTTCGCCAGCAGCTTCCGACTCCCTATTCACCACTCCATCTCAGTCATGACTCAGCCTTCCATCCCCCGTAATAGGAATAACCTCACCCAAATACTTTGGCTCCGGCTTAATAAAGCACATGACAAAATCTTTGTTTTTTGCCAGAAATTCTCTGACATCCCTGCCCCACTGTCCTGCATAATGATTGCCCTCAGCGCTGATACCCACAGCCTGCAGGCCCAGCCTCTTGGCAATATAAAGCGCCCTGTACAAATGATAATTCTGGGTGACCACCACCGCCTCCTCAACTTCAAAGATCGCTCTAGCCCTATAAATTGAATCATAGGTCGAAAAGCCCGCGTGATCCAAAAAGATGTCCTCGGCCTGAATGCCTTGGGCCAACACATAGCCCTTCATGGCATTGACCTCGTCATAACGTTCCTGTCCATTGTCTCCGCTGAGAAGAAGCTTCGGCGCGACACCCGCCTCATACAGCTCTATCCCCTTGTCCAGCCGGTCCCGCAGCATGAAGCTCGGCGTCCCATCAGGCCTAATCCCGGCGCCAAGAACCAGGATGCAGTCCGCCTGAGTATTGGCACCAGCTTCCAGAGCCTCAACCTCCGATACAATCCCACAGCTCATGCTAGTGGTCACATAACCACCAATCACAAAAGGGATCACCAGCAGAATAAACAAAATTGGGAAAACGCTCTTCCGAAAATTAATAGTCTTCGTCTTCGTCTTCATACCCATCATTCCACATGCAAATAAATCGCAATCATGAGCAGCACCGCGATCCCCCTGTGCAGCTTCAGCCAAAGGCCGCCGCGCTTTTTCCTGTAAAAGCCATAGCCCCCCAGCGCGACCTGAAAAATCAGGACTGAGGCTGCCATTGCTCCGGTCAGACTGAACCCATAGGTAAAAAACTGAACCAAAAAGTGCAAGAGCAGCGCGCCGATGGTCATAACACCAAACACCTTATGATACTTGACAACGACCTTCATCAACGCACTGAAGCCCTTAAACACCAGATCATTCTTTTTGATCTGAGCGCGAAATTTCTTATTCACCCATTTGACGAAAAAGTTGAGAATCGTCAACCCATAGAGAAAGATAATGGTGCCGCCCAGAAATTCGCCTAAATCCTCGAACATAGCCTCGACCTCCTGATCTGATCTAAATTAAATAAGGGTATTTCGATACCACTATGGGCAGTTTAGGGATTAGATTGTGTACAACCTATTCCGCTTTCTCCCTACAGTGACCTCAATACCCACACAATTAGCTCATCTATCACAAGTCCGCAAATCTTTCCAAATCGCTTAAATGTCGCATTGCGATGAAACCGGGTGTCTGACACCAAGTTTCCCCAACAGAGATGAAACCGGGTGTCAGACACCAAGTTTCATCCTTTTTATTCCATTACACCATGATTTCTGCAAAGCTCAGCATAAAACTCACCACTTTTTCGAAGGGTCCTCTCTTGGGTTTTAAAGTTGACGGCAAATAGTCCAAAGGGGCCTGACTCGCCTTCCAGCAGCTCAAAATTATCCAGGAGGCTCCAGTGGTAGTAGCGCTCTACCGGAAGGCCCTCCTCGATCAGCTCGGAAACGGCCTTTAGGTGGTCGTAGATAAATTGAGTACGGAAGGCATCTGCAGCGTCGCAGGTGCCGTTTTCGGTGATCCAGATGGGGAGGGATGGGTGGTGGCGGTGGGACCATCGGCAGACTCTTTTGAGGCCTTCGGGATAGATTTCCCAGCCGAGATCATTTTGGGGCTTGTCCGGCAGCATTTCGGTATAGAAGCCCCGGCCGTGGACACCATGACGCGAATAATAATTGATGCCCATGAAATCTGAAACCACCTGCCTGCGTTTAAACACACCGGAGAGGCTAAGGGGCGGCAGCAGACGTCCTGTGGTAAAGGCCATGACTGCCGCGCCCTGGAACAGATAGGACATAAGCTTTGCCGCAGCGCGATCCAACCATTTTGGGCTGTAGGGCACGAAATCGATCAGGTGATGGGCCACGCCCACGCAGGTCTGACCCCCATAGTCTGCTTGTTCGTCATCAGCGCAGGTCTGACCCCCGCTGTTGCGATTGGAACGCAGCTCGTGAATCAGATCATAGGCTCTGATGTGACAGCGGGCAAGATTGGCGAGGACTTTCATGGTCATACGAAAGTTCTTTTCTCCCGGAGGCCAGATGCCAAAATAGTACCCGTTGGTGGCATAAACATTGGGCTCATTAATGGTGACATAGTCCTGGACGAGGTCGCCCAGATGCTCGACGACATAACGCACATAGCGTTCAAAATAGGTGGCGCAGTTCGGGTTCAAAAATCCGCCGAGGTCGGCGAACCAGAGCGGGATGGAGAAGTGGTGGAGGGTGACCATCGGCTGAATGCCGTTTTCTTTTAGAAGTGACAGCTCCCGACGGTAGTGGAGAATGGCGGCGTCGCTGAAAACGCCGTTTTCCGGCTCGATGCGGCTCCATTCGAGGCCCATGCGGTAAACCTGCTGGTGGGTGTCTGTCAGCAGTCGAAGGTCTTCGTCAATGCGGTTCCAGTGGTCAGCGGCGCGTAAGCAGCTGGAGCCGTCCTTGATGCGGCCTTCTTCGCACCACTTGAACCAGGTGTTATTTCGGTCGCCGCCCTCGATTTGCATTGCGGAGGTCGCACTGCCCAGGAGGAAATGATCCGGAAGTTTGAAGGGCTTCACAAGTTTAGTCGCCTCCTTTGAGGTTGCCTTATCCACGACCATTGCAGATGCATTCGCAGCAGCATTTACCTCGATAACTTTGTCTTCGTTATAAAATGATTAAGGGCGGCTTCAGGTCACGGATCAGTTCAACGGATCAATTCGACAGAAGTTGAAATTTTGCGGTGGTGTTTAAGGGAACTGATTGAAAGGGAGCGGTGAAGCACATGAAGACCTATAAGAAATATATGTATTTATATCCATTCTCTCGGGAATTATTCAGCAGGTGAACCCTTCAATTTTCTAACTTTAATCCGGCCGTTGATTGATTCTCCACTTCTAAAACGGATGAAGAATTCATAGGCTTTGACAGGCATAGTTATGTGCTGGCCGCAGTCGTATCCGCAGCTGTTGACACCACCTTACACCTCCCCCTTTCTGCGTCTGATTCCGTGAAAAACGCACTTTAGTTTTATACAATTCAGGGTATAAACATAAATGACCAACTGACCACTTGCATTCAATTCACTTTGAAAAGGAGGCTTATGTCATGAAGACCACTTTTCTTCCCAAATCTAAACCCGGACAGTGGTCGGTCATACTGTTCGCAATATTTATCATGTTCACGTTTTTAGGTACTTACCTGTCGAGAGCCTTGAATAACGACATTGAATATCCAAATCCAATAAACAGTCCTGTTTTGGGCACTGCGATCTATCTTACTTTTATCATTGCAGGTGCAGCCTTCATTACCGGAATCCGAGCTTTGTTGAAACACAAAGAACGCGCCATAGCGGTATATATTGTGATGGTGATTTCCGGGTATTTCGCTCTTGCCGGTTCCGCATTGTTCATAGTTGGAATGTTCGAGCTGCTAAGATGATACAAAAAACCATCCCCCTTGCACATTAGAGTGCAACATGGGGATGGTTTAGTTAGATATCCTATTCACTTTCATGCCATGATCGTCAGCAAGCAAACTACATTGCACACAACTTAATTCACTTTCCCCCATACCAACTTGACAATATAGCGTTTATAATCCGCAAAAAAGGGAAATTAGATAACGATGCACAAAACATTAAAATAAGGGAGTTGAGCGTATGAAAGGCAACAAAGAATTGATCGACGCGCTGAATGGTCTTCTGTCCGACGAGCTCACCGCCGTCAACCAGTACATGGTCCACTCCGAGATGTGCTCCAACTGGGGCTATGAAAAACTACATAAACATTTCGAAAAACGTGCCATTGATGAGATGAAGCATGCGGAGAAACTCATCGGCAGAATTTTGTTCCTTGAAGGTATTCCAATTGTGACCCAGCTCAACAAAGTCCATATTGGCAGCGATACCGCCAAGCAGCTGGAAAACGACCGATTGGCAGAAGTTGACGCCGTCAAGGCTTACAACGACGCAATCGTCCTTGCCGGTGAAGTCAGAGATTTCGCCACCCGTGAAGTCCTCGAGTCCATCCTGAACGACGAAGACCGCCACCTGGACGGCATCGAAGAGCTCCAGGACCAAATCTCCCACATGACCCTGCCTCTTTTCCTCACAACTCAGCTTTAATTTAAAGGCAAACGCAGCGCCATATTTTTAAAAAATAACCAGCCTAATCTGATGGTCAATTCCAATGACCGCCAAACAGGCTGGTTTATTTTTTCAGTAAAATCATTCTCACTACTGGCTTTTCCGCTTGATCTCACTACCAGGCTTAAACCTAAGCGCAGACCAGTCCTCATCCAGCGCGATCTGTCTGACAGGTTCCAAGCCAAGGTCCTTAAGAGCGTCCCAAAAGTCGTCACGGCTTAAATCTGACTTGTATCTTTTGGATGATTTTTTGGGATACGCCACCCAGATTAACCCTGATGGATCCATGGCGCTTTTAAGGATTGGTTTACTCTCTTCCAGCTGCGCTTGGTCCCTCGCGAAGATCAAAACAAAGGGGCAAGGCGCACCGGGTGGATCAGCTAGAACCGTTAATTGGTCCCGCCACTGCGTCAGTACACTATCAAATTCTTCCGGGGCATTCAAAGCAAATAATGTAGTCTGATCCTTAACGTTGAGTTTTTTTAAAAGTTCTGCCACCGTTTGATCCATAACTATTCTCCTCATGTTTTACTTTCATACATCCCTTTTATACCTTAATGGCGCTTTTTCACTCAAATTGGCAGACGGTATTTTGCTGAAAGCAAACTAAGTTGTACACAACCTAATCCACTTTCTCCGACATGTGCTACCTAAAGACACACAATTTCACTCTCCATTGAATTTTCATGGGAAGCAAATTCTATTTCACCCTTGAATTCTGTCGATATTCTGTTAGAATCATAGTAATTGAACATACGCTCTTAGGTGCCCCACATTGGGGAGAATAGGGAAACCGGTGAAATCCCGGTACGGACCCACCACTGTATAGGACGAGTCTTTCGCTGATCCACTGGCTTCTGCCGGGAAGGGGGCGATTTAAGACGCTTGAGTCCTTGAGTCAGGAGACCTGCCTAAGAACAAAAGTCTTTCCTGGGTAATGGAAAGCAGCGGAGATGACGGCAAAGTCCCGACCACAATACTTTTTATTGTGGCGGGGCTTTATTTTTTTACCAAAATTTGACTTGGAGGAGATTCAAAATGACATCAGAACTCAACACAAACAAATTTCACGGGTTAGAAGCACTCAAAAACGCCAGTCCGGAAGCACTTGAAGCGGCATTAAAAGAACTCGCAGGCGGCATCGATGCGCTGGATCAGAATGCGGCTGCCGGCATGCAGCAGCGCCTGGACTCCAAAATTAAACCTCTGAGAAGTCTTGGCGTCTTAGAAGACATTGCCCAGCAAATCGCAGGGATCATGCGCACCCCTAACCCAAAACTCAACAAAAAAGCTGTTCTCTTGATGGCAGGCGATCACGGCGTCGTCGTGGAAGGCGTCAGCGCTGCACCTCAAGAAATCACAGCCCAAATGTTTTACAGTTACCTGAGAGGTGAAGCCGGCATCAACGTCCTGGCAAGGCACGGCGGCGCGGAGGTCATCTGCACGGATATTGGCATTGTCTCCCCTTTGGATCCCCCTGAGCTCATGGCCAACCGGGTCAAAAACGGCACGGACAACATTGCCCATGGACCAGCCATGACAAGAGAAGAAGCTATACGCGCGATTCTAACCGGCGCGCGAATCGCCTCAGAAGCCATTGATTCAGGTATCAACCTCCTGGCTACCGGCGAAGTCGGCATTGGAAACACAACGCCAAGCGCGGCGCTGATTTCCGTCTTCACCGGACACAGTGTCGAGGAAGTCACAGGCCGCGGCACTGGACTTAAGGACGACGCCCTCAAGCATAAGGAAAGCATTATCCGCCAAGCGATCGAAGTCAACCAGCCTGACCCTGCTGATCCAATCGGTGTGCTGTCCAAAGTCGGCGGCCTCGAAATTGCGGCGCTGACCGGTGCGATCCTGGAAGCTGCTTACCGTCACGTACCTATCATCCTGGACGGCATCATCTCCACCGCTGCAGCTCTGGCAGCCGCTCAAATCGCGCCTCTTGCGGCAGCGTATATGATCTCCTCCCACAACTCTGAGGAAAAAGGCCATGAGATTGGCCTCAAACAGCTTGGCATTAACTTCCGCCTCGATTTCCACATGAGACTGGGCGAAGGGACCGGCGCTGCTCTAATGTTTCCTATGGTAGAAGCCGCGCTGAAGATCGCGGATGAAATGGCGACTTTCAATGCTGCGGGTGTCACGACAGGTGATTTTTAAACTAAAAGGCCACTTCCGGGTTCTTTCCTGAGTAGCTCAGATGTGGTTTTGGATTGAATGACCATCGGCTAAAAAACAAGCACTAAAATAGCCAGGACAAAGACTCGCGTATTCAAGTCATTTGTCCTGGCTTAGTTTTTAGGAGTCAATCCTGCACAATCAGCATAAAGATACCAAGCAATACCGCAAAACCTACCATGACCGAATAGTCCTTCTTCTTGATTATTGCGACAAGCCCCAATATCATGCCGGCTGTCGACATACCAAAAGCGCTGAGAATAAAAGTGTGGGCGACAAGCTCGTTGAACGAGCTTTGAGGCCAGGATGGACTTTTCAGATCAAACAGTGAATTAACCGCACCAATCAGCAAAAAGAAAGCGACTGAACAAATAACAGAGGCTTTCCCAATATTGGAATCCGGCAAGGCTTTAATCTTTTTAAACATCATTATCCCACCCCAGCCCAACGTGAGAAACTAATCTGCTGCAGATCGTCGGCGCATTTTATTTCTTATTTATACCCTTTACAACAGCCGTTCTCTCAATGGGTGGTCAATAAGATCCCTCCAAAAGAATTCGAATGTGAGAAGCATAGGCATTATCTTTATTGTTCGTTTAAAAAAACGTATACTTAAGAAAAAGCGCCATTTCAAACTGTGGTTTGTCATTTTTCCCCGTTTTTCGCAATAAAGGAGGCCAAATATGACTGTGAACATTAACTTTCTCCTCTTCAACGGCTTCGAAACGCTGGACCTCTTTGGCCCGGTCGAAATCCTGGCGCACTTTGAGTCACATCAACTGCGTTATTTTTCCTTAACTGGCGGCCTGATCACAAGCACGCAGGGGGTCAGCATTATGACCGAACCCATTGACGCCATGCCCCAGTCCGGGATTCTCGTCCTTCCGGGAGGCTTTGGCACACGTACCCTTGTCTATGATGACGCCTTTATAGCCGTTCTCAAACACTATGCCGAACACTCCGAATACTGTCTCACCATCTGCACCGGCTCAGCGCTGCTGGCTAAAACAGGCCTTCTCGACGGCCGCAGAGCCACCTCCAACAAAAAAGCCTTTGACTGGGTGACCTCTGTCTCAAACGGCCCTCACTGGATCAGAAAAGCCAGGTGGACCGCAGACGGAAAATTCTACACCTCATCCGGTGTCTCCGCAGGCATGGACATGTCCCTGGGATTCATTTCAGATCTCTATGGCGCAGAAAAAGCAGTCACCATTGCCGAGGCCATTGAATACCGCTGGAACCGGGATCCGGATGATGATGCTTTTTAGTACGTTTGCCGATGGTTTTCAATTAAGATAACCATCGGCAATTTTTTTTTTGGGGGGGGAAATGCGAGGAATGTGTACAGAAAAGTAATAGGAAGCAGGTTTCAACATCTTGCCTATTTCCCCCACCTTCCACCCTGTCTTATTTTGTTGTACTTCGTGTTAAATTCCCCACGTCCAGCCCAAATAGCCCCTCCAACTCTTCAACTTGGATTTCCCGCTCGCTCTTCTTGCCTGCATTCTTGAGCATGCTTTCCAGCTTGGCTTCCATGGACTTTTTCACCAGTTCCCGTCCATCTAAATGTCTGAGCTCGAAGAAGAGCATGGGATTCTGGTCCAGTCTGGCGCCGACGCCGTAAAGCACTGCGGCCACATGCTTGCACATGCTGGCCCAGTCCGGGCAGCTGCAGTCAAAATGAATCTCCTTGGGCGATGGAAACAGCCCATACTTCCGGTCCTGAAACAAGACCTCCAAAGCTTTCGGAAATTTGCCTTCGACCAGCTGCTCCAGAGAGTCAATCTGATGATTGCATAGCGACGTGATCTGCGCCCATTTGTCGTCACTCAATGTGTCGATGCTTATTTCCACTTTGTAAGGCTTCGACCTGCTGCCCTGCACCAGCGCGTCGACGCGGCCTTTGGTGATTTTAAGGTCCAGGACGGTGTTGCTCTTCACGTAGCTTTTGCCCCGCCCGATCCGGTTGCTGTAATCCGCATAACTCTCGAGATTGGTGTTCCAGGCTTTCCCCCACCAAGTCCTGGCCAGGGTTCGGCCTTCGATGATCACCGGCTCCGCCTCAGGATTTTCCTTCACCAGCTTTTGGAGTCCCTTTTGAGCCTTTGCCTTTTTCTCAGCGATCGTTTCCGGTCTTCGATAATTATAGAAACTCATGAGATCTCACTCTCCAGACTGAGCATGGCCATCAGTGCCTCATTGCTGTATTCCGTGATCCACTGTTCTCCGCTGGTCCCTTGTAAGAGCTCACCCGAGAGCTTATGCTTCTCTTCAATGATGGCGTCAATTTTTTCTTCAATAGTGCCCTTGGTCACCATCTTGTGCACCATGACGTTCTTGGTCTGACCGATCCGGAAGGCGCGGTCTGTGGCTTGGTTCTCGACGGCGGGATTCCACCATCGGTCAAAATGGATGACGTGGTTCGCCGCCGTCAGGTTGAGACCGACGCCGCCCGCCTTCAGGGATAGCACCATATAGGGTACATAATGCTCACCGTTGAATTGCTCGACCATCTCGCTGCGACGCTTAACGGGGGTCCCGCCATGCAGCACCAATCCCTCTTTGCCAAAGATTTCCTTGAGGAATTCCGACAGCGGCTCCGTCATTTCCCTGAACTGGGTAAACACCAGCACTCTTTCGCGCTTTTCATGAATGGTCTCGCAAAGCTCCCTCAAATGTTCGAACTTCCCGCTGTGCTCAGGCTTGAAATCTTCGTGTCCCAGATAGTGGTCGGGGTGATTGCAGATTTGCTTGAGTTTCATGAGGCTGGCCAGGACGAGCCCCTTGCGCTCGATTCCTTCAGCTGTTTCCAGCTTGGTTTTCACGTCTTCTACCAGTTGCTTGTAGAGCAGCACTTGCTTCTTGGACAGGCCGGCATAAGCGTTCATCTCAAGTTTGTCCGGCAGATCCGCGATAATGGATTTATCCGTCTTCAAGCGTCTGAGAATGAACGGCTGAATCATCCTCCGAAGCTTAGTGTAACCCATAGTTTCTTCATTCAGCTTCTTGCCGAACTCAGCAAACTCCTTGGCGGTTCCGAGCAAACCCTGATTGAGAAAGTCAAAGAGCGACCACAAGTCACTTAACCTGTTCTCTATTGGGGTGCCTGTCATGGCGATCCGCATACTTGCCGGGATCGCTTTGATGGCCTTAGTTTGTTTCGTTCCCGGATTCTTGATGGCTTGGGCTTCATCCAAAATCAACAAGTCCCAGTGGCGCTCCCTTAATGCTCCCATTTTGACGGCCATCCCGTAGGTCGTGATGTAAAGGAATTTTCCTTCCTCAATTTCGAGTTTGCTCTTACTTTTGAGATCGCTTTTATGCAGAATCTGATAAGGCATCTCCGGAGCAAACTTTTCAATTTCCTTCTGCCAGTTGCCAATCAGTGAAGCCGGCAGCACCAGCAGGGTCTGACATCCAGTTTCTTTAAGTGTCTGACACCCAGTTTCGTTGAGTGTCTGACACCCAGTTTCTTTGAGTGTCTGATACCGCCCGTTCAATCTGTAATGCTCCAGGAACGCTATCATCTGAACTGTTTTTCCGAGGCCCATGTCGTCCGCAAGACAAGCCCCAAAGCCATACTGCGACATCCGGTTCAGCCACTGGTACCCCGACTCCTGATAAGGTCGCAGCGACGCCTTAAATGTTGGGATCTCTTTGGCAGATTCTGTGGATACTGGCAACACCAAGCTGTCTTTAAGCGCTCTGAGCCACTGGCCATTGGAAATAGACACCTCGACCTCAGCTTCAGGCACGTCAAGGAGTTTCTCCAGTGTGAGCTCCATTCTCATGGCATCCCCCAGGGTCAGACCCCCGCGGCCAGACTGTCCCTCAATCCTTTCGAAGGCTTGCAGCACAGCCTCAAGCTTTTTCTTGTCCAGTTCCACCCATTTTCCCTTATACTGGACCAGTCCCTCAGCCATTTCCAAAAACGCCCGGACCTCCGCTTCGGTAACTGTATCATCGCCCAGCTTCATAACCGGCATAAAGTCCAAAATGGCATCCATGCCAACTTTGGATGGCGCTTTCTCCCCCACCGTCACCGACATCTGCAGACTCCGGCTCTTCTTTCGCCACCAGTCCGGCACGCGGCACATAATCCCGGCCTCTTCATACAGCGTGGTCTCTTTCAAGAATGTATACGCTTCGTCAACCGTGAGACGAAGAGGCGAAAACAGCTCCCCGCTTTCCATGAGTCCCGAAATGAATGCGCTCCGGTCTGCTGCCTTGATGACCGCGGAAATCAATGCCAACAGCTTTTTCTCATCGCCCTCAAACTCCTCCAGAGCGTGCTTCAGCGGCGTGTGCACCGCCCGCTTGCTCTTCTCCGGCTTCGTTGAATAGGTTGCCATAAACGCGAACGGAAACCTATCATCCTTACTTTCGACCAAATGAAAGAACACCCTGCCCGCCACGTTGATGCTTGAGTTGTGCTCTGCAAAGTACCGGCTGACCGGACCTTCATAAGCCTGAATCTCCCTTTTAAATACCTGTAACAGTCTCTCCCAAAGCCCAATAAGCCAGGCCTCATTCACAAACTCCATACCGTTGACAAAGGGCAGCCTGTCCCTGAGCTGCGCCGCTTCTTCACTCGAAAGCTCGACCTCGATCAGCTCCCGGTCCACCTCCAGGTCCGCCTGCTGACTGATTTTCCGAATCAGCAGCTCCGCCACCTGGTGCAGATAATCGAGCCCGGTTGAAAACCACTTCTCCCGGCTCAGATATCCCAAATGGTACAGCGCCTCGTATTTGTCCCGCTCAAAAGCATTTGCCCACTCCAATACTTCAGCCGATGGTTCCCCTTCTCCAACCTCCACCACAAAGGAAACCGGATTAAAATACGCATCCAGTTCACTTGCCTCGCTATTCTTAAAACGTGCCATACGCACCATCCTTTGCCCGCACAAACACCAAATTGAAATACAAATATCATACTGATTTTATCTGAGAAAATGGGTGATGACAAACTTTATGTAAAAAGAAGGTGGAAGCGGGTGTCTGACACTAGCTTCCACTCATGCCTTTCATGGCCGGGGGGCCTGAGCTCGGCTATCCGGCGCTGCTCGTTGGCCCGAAAAACGCCGGTTTTTTTGCCGCGGCGCTCGCGGACATTCAGGGCTTCATCCCGGGCAGTCAGCTCGAAGCGGGCTTTAAGCCCAAAGCCATAATTTATCTGGCCCCCACCTTTCGCCACACCCATTTTGGCGGGAGGCAAATGGTGGTTCATAACCGGTTGGATGATCTCTACGAGCTCTTTTCCTATAATCTCTACCCTGGCCCAAGCGCTAAAAAAGGCGTCTATGGCGTCCTGATCAAAATAGGCGAGGAGGAAGGCTGGGTCACCGCCCACGGTTCTACGGTTGTGGTCATTACGCCTTATGACAACGTTCTGACTATTATGCACGAAAGCGCCAGCGGCTGCGGAAAAAGTGAAATGACGGAGCAAATCCACAGGGAGCTGGACGGGCGCATTCTCCTTGGCGAGAACCTGGTGACCTCGGAGCGTCTCTATCATGACATCAAGGAGACCTGTGAGCTGCGCCCGGTGACGGATGATATGGCCCTTTGCCATCCGAAGCTTCAAAATGGCAGCCGCAAGCTTATTGTCAAGGACGCGGAGGAGGGCTGGTTTATCCGGACGGACCATATCAAACGCTATGGCACGGATCCTTATCTGGAAGCCCTTACCATACACCCCAAGGAGCCGCTGATCTTCTTTAATTACAGCACGGTTCCGAACGCCACCTGTCTGATTTGGGAGCACATTATGGACGCACCCGGAAAACCGTGCCCGAACCCCCGGGTGATCCTGCCGCGGTGCTTTGTGCCCAATATTGTGAATGAGGCGGTGGAAATCGATCTTAGGAGCTTTGGCGTCCGAATGCCGCCCTGTACGAAAGAGCACCCTACCTATGGGATCATGGGGCTGTTCCACGTTCTGCCACCTGCGCTGGCCTGGCTTTGGCGGCTGGTCGCGCCGCGGGGCCACAACAACCCCAGCATCACGGATACCCAGGGCCTGAGCAGCGAGGGCGTGGGCTCTTATTGGCCATTTTCCCCGGGCAGACAGGTGGATCAGGCGAATCTTTTGCTCCGGCAAATGACCGTGGCTTCAGACACGCGCTACATCCTGGTCCCCAACCAACATATAGGTGCATACAGGGTCAACTTTATGCCCCAGTGGATTGCCCGGGAATATCTGGCCCGCAGAGGCTCTGCCAAATTTGCACCTGGGCAGCTGCAGCCCGCCCGCTGTCCGCTCCTGGGGTATAACCTCTCCAGTGTCAAGGTCGACGGCACCTACATCCCCCGCGAACTCCTGGATGTCCTGGAACAGCCGGAAGTTGGCGAAGAAGGCTACGACTACGGTGCAGGGCTTCTGACGGACTTTTTCAAGAAAGAGCTTGCCAAGTTCCTGACGCCGGCCCTGGACCCTCTTGGCCGCGAAATCATAGAGTGCTGTTTAGCCGATGGTCACGTCGAGGACTACCTGCCATTTCTGCCTATGAAGCCTTGATGTAAGGCGGTTTCTGACACCCGCTTCCAACCACAAATGATGGAAGGTGGTGTCTGACCCCCGCTTCCACCTCTTGCAGGATACAAAACCATTTTAGTTATCATTGAAATATTAGATATGGGAGAGGTGCGACTCATATGAGGAAACTGCAAGCAGAAGTATTCGTTATGAACACTGAGGGACCATGATGATTGATGCGGTAAAGGCTTTACCGCCTAAAATTCTGGAAGAGCTTGAACTGAAAATATGGAATGTCACAACCGTTGAAGGCTTTAACCGCAAAAAAGAACTAAAGGTTGGCAGGATTCCGTCATTAACGATCAATGAACAGCAGGCTTTCGAATCTTTAATACCCCACAGGAAAAAATTGCTGAATAAAATCCATGAATTTCTTCAGGAATCTGATTAAGGATAATAATGCAAATTCATAAGCGCTTACATAACAGGTTCACACAAAAAATAAATCCTTGGTATGTTCTAAATAGAGCGTGCCAAGGGTTTGCATCAAACTTAAAGAAATGGGAGATTGAATATGAAAATCACGGTGCTTTTAGCCAGCCACCGCAGCAAAAAGAATACAGCGCAGACAGCAGAATATTTTTTGGAACATCTGAAAGACGGTAACGAAATCGAGTATGTCAATCTTTTGAACAAGAAAATTGAAATCTGCCTGGCCTGTGACTACTGCAGGAGCACTATGGACACTGCATCCTCAAGGATGATATGGAATCGGTCATTCAGACTTTTCACCAAAGCGATCTCATCATACTGGCAACACCTTTATATTTCAACAGTGTGACCAGTTGGTTCAAAATATTCATAGACAGAACACAGATTCTTTACAATGCAAAGTATAAGCTCAAGGATCCCATCTTCAAGGAGAAAAAGAAAGTGGTGGTGATTGCCAACGCAGGAGCGCCCCATTATCCAGGACAATTTGAAGGCATCATGGTGGAGTTGAAGCATTTTTTTTGGAATATCAACGCCGACGTGATTGGGTATTACAAGTACAATGATACAGATGAAGTCATGATCAAAGATAATGAGGCTGCACGGCTCGAACTGGCAAACGCCGGGGCACAAATCGCCAATCTCCAATTTTGATAAGAAAGTCGGAAAATTGACTCAAAAGGCCATCGACATATACGAGGCCTTTTTTACATGCAGACTATGCCTTGGTTTCTGACTTCCCAACAGGAACCGTTAACAGTATAGAAATGATGGCTGACATCACCATAAACAGATTAAAAAGCAACGCTATGATCGCGGCATACCGGATCGAAATATTATCTGTTCGCCCCATGAAAAAACCTTCCACAAAAGTGATTTGCTTCATGCTTAGTCCTGTGAATATGGCCGCAGAAATGGAGATCCCAAACGCAGAGCCTAAGGCCGATGCCATCCTGTAAATCCCCGAAGCTGAACCCGCTTCTTCTACAGGTATTGAGGTTAAAGCCGCATCAGCTGATGGTGTTGCGTATAAGCCCAAACCAAATCCAAAGAAAGCAAAACCAATTGTACTCACAATTATGTATTGGCTTGTCATAATAAAAGTAAACGTGGTCATTAATATTCCAACACTGGCGACTACGCACCCCAAAACCATGGGTTTACGGGCGCCATATCTTTGCAGGAGCTTCTCGCCCGCTTTAATGGCTATTAATATCGCTATAGGATATCCTATGGTTAAAAATCCTGCCTGTAAAGCGGTCATATCCGCTCCTAATTGTACCAGCGACAGGGCAACCACCAATGTGCCTGCAGCACCATTCACCATGAAATTAGAGAGCGCTGCGCCTTTATAGGTGCTGTTGCTGAATAAATTGAAGTTAATAAAACTATCTTTTGTACTTTTTTCAATCTTGAAAAAGATCAAGAATGATATGACCACTATTGCAGCAAGTCCTAAAGACATTGGACTCGACCATCCAAGTCTGCCACCTTGGCTTATTAATATATTTACTGATAACATACCTATCATGAAGGTTATAATTCCGGCCAGGTCAAATCCCCTCTTCTTATCACTGGGTGGATTCTTACTTTCAGGTACACCAGAAATTAAGAAAAAGCTCCCTATGGCGACAACAATAGAAAACCAGTAAATATAGCGCCATCCAATGGTAGAAGCAACAATTCCGCCAAATAAGGAACTTAACGCAGCACCTCCCCATGAGCCTATAGAGTAAATGCTGATCGCTCTTTGACGAGACGCGCCTTCATAATAGGCCTTTATCACAGCCAATGCATTAGGCAGAATACAAGCAGTCGACAGCCCTTGAAAAATACGACCTGCAATTAGAAAAGCAGCCGTCTCTTTAGGTGATATTGCTATTAGCTTCAATCTCTTCCAATGCAGCGTGGATTGGTGCCAGGACTGTTACTGTTAAGGCTACAGGTTCAGCACCACTTGACGCCAGATCATTGCAGGACACATGGACCGACAGTTTGCCAGAGCCTTTCG
>NZ_JAOTSB010000012.1 GCF_030247605.1 Acidaminobacter sp.
CTGATCCAGAAACTGCCGCATTTCAAGATAGGTTCCAAAATCCGGTCCCACCTGCAGATGATACGGTCCAAAGTAGGCACCACTACTTCCGGCTGGTGTGCCGATGGTCTCGCCAACCGCCTTTGTATTCTTAATGACATAGAGGGTATTAAGCGGCAATATGGCACCGGTGTCCGAAAAAGCGCCCACACCGTCTACCGTAACAAGCTTAAACCCGCTGGTTGAAGTCAAAACGGACGTCGCGTCGGTAATACTGTTGAATTTGATGCCAACGCGAAACTGTCGATCCGGGCTTGCTTCCACAGCATAGGAAGGATCCGCATTAAAAGCCAACAGAACTGACAAAAGACATAAAGTCAACAGGATCCAAGCCGGCTTCGCGTTTAGTGTATTTTTTTTATAGGTCACGTTAACCTCACCTCATTCCTCAAGACTGATCTCCAGTTGATTAAAAGGAACCTCTGCCGCAATCTGTCCCTTTGGATCCAGATTGAGATAACGGTAACCGTTTCGCGTAATCACGCGGCCTCTTGGCGTTCGGTTGATAAAACCAAGCTGCAGCAGAAATGGCTCAATGACGTCTTCAATGGTGCCCTGCTCTTCACCGGTAGCCGCTGCCAGGGTACTAACCCCAACCGGTCCGCCGTCAAATTTTTCAGCAATGGCGTAAAGAAGTCTGCGGTCAGCTTTGTCGAGACCGGAATCATCAATATCCAGCATTTTTAATGCATAGCGCGCGACGTCTATATCGATGGTGTCGCTGCCGCCCACCTGAGCAAAGTCTCTGACCCGTCTCAGTATGCGGTTGACAATCCGTGGTGTGCCGCGGCTTCTTCTGGCGATTTCCCACGCAGCATCGTCGTGAATCCCGATCCCAAGGATGTCGGCGGAGCGACGCACGATGAGGTGCAGCTCACGTTCACTGTAGAGATCAAGCTGCAGCATGACGCCAAAGCGGTCTCTCAGCGGCGACGTCAAAAGTCCTGCTCTGGTGGTGGCGCCAACCAATGTAAAGCGTGGGAGCTGAAGTCTGATGGACCTGGCTTCAGAGCCTTTGCCTATGATAATATCGAGGGCATAGTCCTCCATAGCCGGATAGAGGACTTCCTCCACCGCACGGCTGAGACGGTGGATCTCATCAATAAAAAGGACATCTTTGTCCCTCAATGTGTTTAGGATGGCTGCCAGGTCTCCGGGCCGCTCGATCGCAGGGCCTGAAGTGATGCGGATATTCACACCCAGCTCATTGGCAATGATGTTGGACAGTGTCGTCTTGCCAAGTCCTGGCGGTCCATAGAGAAGGACGTGATCCAGTGCTTCAGCGCGGAATTTGGCAGCCTCAATGAAGACACCCAGTTTCTCCTTGTTGCGCTCCTGTCCAATGTATTCCTTGAGATTTTTCGGTCGAAGACTGCCTTCCTGCAGAACGTCTTCTTCTATAAGATCCGGCGTAATAAAGCGGTCAAATCCTGAGTCCAAGGGCAGTGCCTCCTTTCACTATTGCGTGTCTGCCTCAGCGGTCCTGCAAAAGCTATAAATAATGAGATTAGAGAACCGCCATCAGACCAAGGGCCTGACGGATGACGTCCTCCACGGTGAGGTCCCGGCTGTCGATGCGCGAGATGATCTTTTCGACGTCGGATTTCCTGTAACCCAGGGCTATCATGGCTTCTATGGCATCAGAAACGACGCCGACGTTTTTAGGCATAGAAAAACCGTCTGCCTCCGGCAGCGCGGACAGTGTTTTGGAGAATTTGTCTCTCAGCTCCAGTACAATGCGCTGGGCTGTTTTTTTCCCGACGCCAGGTGCTTTCATAAGACCATCGGCATCTCCCAAGATAATCATGCGGGTGAGCTCTAGGTAATGAATGCCCGACAGGGCTCCAATGGCAACCTTAGCACCTATACCTGACACGGTGGTGAGCAGTCGGAAAACCTTCAGCTCGTCCTCAGTAGAGAAGCCCACCAGGGTCATGCTGTCCTCGCGGACGATCAGGGAGGTGAAGAAGGTGACCGTCTCCCCCACTTTGCAGGCCATGGCGCTGGTCGCCGAGGTGGAGATGCTGTAGCCTATATTGCCGACTTCAAGAATGACGCGGTCGGGATGTAAAACGGCGACAACACCGCGAAAATATTCATACATGGGGCAGCCTCCTAAAATGGCGCAGTTGTGTCTCACAGACGGCAAACCGCGAATGAAGCGGTGCGGTGATACAGTTTAAACTAAACCAAAATAACTTGTTTAAGTCCTGCATCCAGCGCTATTTTTTCTAATTTTTCCATTTCTGTATGGTTTGGCATAGTTTTGCCTTTAAATTGGGCAACAACGCCATGGGGTCTGAATCGAATCAATTTGTAGCGGGTTTCTGGCGCATGAGCTGCAAGCACCTTGCTGACATAGGACACTGTATGGGTGTTGTCAAGCCACTCAGGAACAATGACTGTACGCACTTCGCAGAGGGTCCGATCCTGGACCATACGGTTCAGATTCTCAAGAACCCGCTGATTGTCCTCACCGGTAAGTTCCTTGTGTGCCTCTGGATTGACACTTTTAACATCCAGCATAAAGCCGTCGACCCAAGGTCTGATGCGCTCGTAAAAAGCCTGATCAAAGTCGCCGTTGGTGTCGATCAGGACGTTGAAATTCTCTTTTTTCAGAGCTTTGACCAGATCGAGGAGAAATTCGGGCTGCAGGGTGCACTCGCCGCCTGAAATTGTCACACCGGAAATAAACAGGCGGTATTTGAGTACCTCCTGAACGACGTCTTCAGGTGACCTGAGAGACACTTCATCTGTGCTCAGGACGCTGCCAAGGGCAATAGTCTCCGGATTATGGCAATAACCACACCTGAAGCTGCAGCCCTGGAGAAAGATGATGGTTCTGTTGCCAGGCCCATCCACTGAACTGAAGGGCAGGATCCTGCGGACATAGCCCATGAGGCTTAGGTTCTGTACTTGTTCACTCACTGCTTTTCTCCGCATTTCGGACAGAAGGCGTGGGATTTGTCGATTTCAGCGCCGCAGGATTTGCAGAATCTGAGGGGCTTGCCTTTTTTGACCGTTTTGAGATCCCAGTAGGTCAATTCTTCCGTAGGATTTTCCTCATAGGCCTGTCCTTTTTCTTTCTTCAGTTCAAAGACACTTTTGCAGGAAGGACACACGCAAAAGTAGTTTAAATTCCAGCGAACGGTTGGTATAAAAAAGACGTGAAAGGTGTTGTACCTCTTGATGACTTTTTTTGGCAGAGTACTGTTGCACTCCTTGCATTCCACCTGGCTGTCTCTGAGCAATTTATCCTTGCTTGTGATTCCGAATACGCCTATAAAAAACATGTCGTCATCTCCTAAAAGACATCATGTAACTGAGTCTTAGCAATCATTTACCATTATAGCATATTTGTTCGCTTCTGTGAGGGATAAGTTGTGGCGGACGCCAAGAGGGGAACTCAAGTTGTAGATGAGTTCCCCTCGTTTGTCAATTAGTTGAGTTTTTTGATTTCTACGGGTTTTAGCACCTCATCAACCATCGGCACAAACAGGGAAAGGTAAATGCGATCAACCTCTGACGTTTCAGGTACCCCAATGTTGAAAGCTGCGCCTTCCTCCGTTTGCCACATTCCCATGGAACTTTCGGATGGATCCGGTTCCATTCGAAGGGCCCCATATTCATGCCCGCCATAATCAGGGTTTTCATCGAACATACCAGGCCTTAGAAATTCATAAGTGATCCATGGCTTCTCAGATTCTTTGCCAGACATATCGCTGAGTGCCGAGACCTCGCGTCCCTTATACACAATAATCTCGCTCTGGTTCGGAAGCTCTGAATGAATGGTTTCACTTGAAACGTCAAAATACACCGTACTTAAAACATTAGATTGCCATGCGGTTCTCTGAGGATCTATCCCAATAAACATTTTTCCGTCCAGTTCAAAGCGGCTGATGCTGGCTTTGAATTCCATAGTTTGAGCTTCAACCTCAGCCTCTGAATTCAATCTCCCCATACTGTCAAAATAAATTTTATCACCATTCTGGTCCATGAGATATAGGCCAATATTTAAATCCTTAACACCTTCTGCCGGCAGCAGCCTTGCTTTGACGCTGGCATTGATGACGCCTACGTTGATTTCCTCAATATCAAGCATGCCATAATCAGCTATCACCAGCGGCTGGTTCAATTCGTATTGAACAGATTCACGGGATAATGACGCATCAAGGGAGACAGGAAAGCGAAATACTTTATTGTCCATGGTAAATGCCAAGGTAAATTGAGTTGGGATTTCATGTCCGTAGGCTCTGATTTCAGAAAGTCGAACCTCTTCCCCCATACCCGAAAATTCAATACCGATAGCAGCTTTGAAATCCGGAATCTCCAGGGACAGTTCGACAAATTCCTCAGCATGATCACCCGTAATCGAATAATACACAGCCAGGGTCTGCTGATCAGCGACCACGCCATTGAGCGTGATTTCTGTATTGTCAATTTTAATAGCTGCGTTGATAGGCTGATAGCGGTCATGCTCAATAGCAGATTTTAGTCCCGGTTTGCCGACCAGATATTCTACCCACTGCCCGACGAGTGGCCATTTCATCATGTTTTCAGCCAGGGATGGATTAAATTTCGCGCCAATCATGAGGCCGCCAATCCCAATGATCAAGCTTGCCGCCACAGTCAAAGTTCCTCTCATAATAGTTTTCGTGATTTTCGACCTGTTAACAACCGTGTTATGCAGGTCTGCGGCTGTGCCTATTGACCCCGCCTGTCCATCAAATGGATCTTGCAGGTCTGACCCCGTCTGTCGTCTCCCCAGGTCTGACCCCGCCTGTTGGCCACCCAGGTCTGCGGCTGTGCCTATCGACCCCAGTGGTTCAATCATAAGCTGAAGGGTTTCTTCTGCCCACGAGTCCGAATGATCAGGGAGCGACTGTTCTCTGAGCACTTTTTCAATTTTTTTATCAAGAAGCCGTTCATCCATGACTTAGACCTCCCTTCCTGACACTTTTATGGGATTAGCTGTCGAAAACTCCTGTGCAGCCAAATTTTTTCTAAGCTTCTCCCGACCCCTGAACAGCCGGCTTTTCACGGTCGATATCTCTAACTCAAGCACTTCCGAGATCTTTTTTAAATCACATTCAAGAAAATAGTACATAATTAGCGGGATCCGGTAATGATCAGACAACTGACAAAGGGCACTTTCAATCACTGCCCTTTCCTCTTCCCGCATTAAGACCTCGAGTGGCTCAGGATCCGGGTCAGCGGCAAATTCAATTTTTAATGCCTGAGCGCTATCCTCTGCGTACTGTGGCTCGACCACATTTAGCCATCGCTTTTCCTTGGCATATTGATCTCTATATAAATTGAGACAAATGGTATAGAGCCAGTTGGCCGCGGCCTTCTCCTCACTGATTCCGCTTGGAGACAAGAGTGCCAAATGCTCCGGCAGGATCAGGCGTTCCATGGCCTTAAGAAAGGTTTGCTGATAAAGGTCCTTTGAAGCCTCAACTTCAGCGGTTAATTTATAGCTTAATTTTCGAATCATCACGTCATGTGTCTTTACAAACACAGTGAGTGAAGCCTTGAGTACCTCATTAGATTCCGACACCCCACGTTGGCTGGGTGTGTCAGTTTTCAGCCATCCCACAAAAAAGCCTCCTTACTTCCAATTTGAATTGGGTCAATAGGCCCCAGCCGCACGAACAGAAATAATCTTTGTACCGGAGCTTGCGATATCAGTTCTCATTTCACTTTCCTCTATCATACCTAAACGCACGCAAGTTAGAAAGGTTTCAAAAAAAACGAAAAGGCAGATCACAAGCAGTTCATAACCCAACCACTTGCTTTCTGCCTTATGAATTTGATTTTATGGCTTTTTTCCAAACGCTACAGCAATCCATCCCTCATGCGAACGCGCCGCTCCAATACATGCTGGTTGTCCACAGCGCCTTTCCCCAAAGCCACCGTATCCTGCAGCACCGCTTCTCCCCGTCTCAGCTTCTCAATTTCCGAGCGTTTGACCAAATAGCCGGTGATCCGGATTACATCCGCATCTGAGGCATAAGAGGAAAAATAGCGCATCCCGGCGTCAAAGGCGCCTTTGACAATGTCGACCACCACTTGCGGATTGGATTTCACAGTCTCATCAAAACTGAAAATGTCACCAATGCCGGATGGAAAATACTTGTGATAGCGGGCCGCCTGAAGTAAATGCTCGTGAATTGGCGGTTCGTCACCAATTGGAATTCTGCAGCCCGGGCTGGTGCCGGCATCAGAATCAATGCCCACCTGGGCGTGGAGCAGATAATGGCCGCCCGTCGCCAGATGCGGATTGAAATGCCCATTCACAACAGCTTGCATGCCCTCAATGATGCGCACCCCAAGATCATCCGCTTCCTGACTGTGCCCAAAGCGTCCGCTGCGGCCATCCAATTTCATGAGATGGTTGACAGCTTCTGCAAGTCCCACTTCACCCAGCATTGCAGTAAACCTCGCAGGATCAATCAGACCCTCACGAACCAGGAAACTCGATTCGAAGAAATGGCTTTCCTCCACCAAAAATCGAATGCGTTCATCCATGTAATCCATGGCGAGCTGAATCGCTTCAGGAAGCAGGCGCTCGATATAGTCCGCAGAATTCACTGCCTCATAAGACAATTTGTCGAGCTTAAGCCGCGACAAAGTGTAGCTGCCGCCCCCAATAGGCAGGCCGTTGTAACAGCTGACAATGGCGTAACCATCGGCAAAATCCTCGAACTCTTTAGAGAACATGGCGTGGTTGGCAAAACTCGGTTTTGCGGTGATCAGTGATGTGGCAGCCGCATCCCGCAGGAAATCCTCAGTCGACGCTGGACTCACCTTCAGGGTGATATTCGGGATCGCGTCCTGGAGCTCTCGCTCCGCCCTCAGAATCAAAGTCCCAGCTCGAGTCGGCTCAGGGCCGAGGTTCGCATGGCAAAAAGAATCCGTAATAGTCCGGTCAATGTGCTTCAGGAACAGCTTGATCGTCTTAAAAGCCCCCTCCTCATCTTCAACAAAAGGCTCCAGAAGTGTATCCAAGCTGCCAATATACACCGGAAAAGTCGAAATGGACGGGATATGCTTGTACAGGATCAGCAGCGCGTGAACGGCCTCCTCAAGATCCTGAGGCGGATCGATTTCCAGAAATTTGCTGCCCTGCTTCATAAACTTTTCAAAATTGACTACAACATAGCGCGGCCTGTAAGGCGCGTGCCCCTCAAACAGGTCACACAAAATATCACGGTCCCTCAAAGACTGAACCGCTGCCGGAATGTTCAGCACCTCGATTGAATCCTCCGCCGCCCTGGCCAGTGAAATCACCTTTTGCTCATAGGTCAGCACAGGATCTTGAATAATGGACAAAACATTACTCATTGTTGTCACCCTTTCGTTATAAAACACGCTGAAAATGCGTTGATCAGTTCACTGTGACTATCTTTGCTTCTATTTTAGAACAAAGCCAGGCCCGAATCAACGCCCACGAATGACATAGCGCAAACTTCGGGACATTTGTCTCTTTAAAGAATTTTTGCCGATGGTCACTTAACCCACTCCAACCAGACACTAACATGTAAATATAAAAAACACCCCGGTTTCTTCTGAAAGATTCCGGGGTGTTTCAAACTCATTTTAGTCAACAATGACTTTGACCTTATGTAGAACTTTTTATCCTAATCGTTCAAAGTCTACGCTGTTTTCTCGAAGCCAGGAAGTTTCTCCATAGTGATGCCCGTGAAGCCGTAGAAGATTGATACGAGCGGATTGATAATGTTCAGGAAGCAGTAAGGCAGGTAGACCAACGTCGCAACGCCGAGTGTGCCTGACATGAACAGACCACAGGAGTTCCAAGGAACCAGAGGCGAAGTCAGCGTGCCGGCATCTTCGAGAACGCGGGAAAGGTTTTTCGGATGGAGACCGCGGTCTTCGTAGATTTGTCTGTACATACGGCCTGGGATAACGATAGCAAGGTATTGGTCACCAGCCATCATGTTCATGGCAATGATCGTGATGATCGTTGCGAGAACGAGGCTGCCAGTGCCATGAGCAAGTTTCATGATGGAAGATGCAATAGCTTCCAGCATTCCGGATTTCTCCATAACGCCGCCAAAGCTCATAGCGCAGAGAATCAGGGAAACCGTCCACATCATGCTGTCGAGACCGCCGCGGGAAAGCAGGTCATCAATAACCGTGACGCCAGTGTCAGAAGCGTAACCATAATGGGTTGCTTCGACGATTGCAGTCATGTCAGCACCTTGGAAGAGGAACGCGAACAGCGCGCCAAGAATAGTGCCGCCGATCAAGCCAGGCATAGCCGGAACTTTAAAGATAACCATTGCGATAACGAGAATTGGCGCAAGGAGCAGAATCAACGAAATGTTGAAGTTTGCTTCAAGACCATTCAGAATTTCATTGATAGCTGCAGTATCAATTTCGTTTCCGGCAAATCTCATACCAATAATACCGTAGAGAATCAGGGAAATGATCAGTGATGGACCGGTCGTATAGATCATGTGCCGGATGTGTTCAAACAGCGTGGAACCCGCCATAGCTGGCGCAAGGTTCGTCGTATCTGAAAGCGGAGACATTTTGTCGCCAAAGTAGGCGCCGGAAATGATTGAACCGGCTACAATACCAGGGTTCATGCCAAGGCCGATCCCTACGCCGACAAGCGCGATGCCAACTGTACCGGCAGTCGTCCAGGAGCTTCCTGTTGCAAGGGAAACGATACAGCAGAGCAGGCAGGTTGCGACGAGGAAGATGCTAGGAGACAGAAGCTTAAGACCATAGTAGATCATGGTTGGTACGATGCCGCCGAGAATCCAGGTACCAATGATCATACCGATGATCATCAGGATCAGAATAGCCTGCATAGCCATTTTGATGGTGTCGACAATCCCATCCTCAAGCTCTTTCCAGGTATAGCCGAGTCCGACAATTGCGACGATAGCCGCGACGACTGCTGCGAAGAGAATTGGAAGGTGTGGATCCCCGCCCCAGAACTGCATGGTGACGATCAGTGCCACGATAATGAATGCCATAGGAATGAGTGCGTGACCAAGCGTGGCTTTTTTCTTCATCTTTGTTTCCATTGATGAATTCCTCCTTTGCATAAGATAGCTCATTATACATAAGAGGTTACAAAAAAATTCAAAAACGTTCACAAAAGGATAACAAAAATGTCACAAATAATTTAGAATGATCTAAAAATTGTGTATCTCAGTCAGAAAATTACGTCAAGAGGTCTCTAAAACCATCAGGATCAAATTGTCAATAAACTTGCGCACGGAGATCTTGCCGCCGCTCTCGCGCTTGCCGCGAATGAAATCCATCTCTGCTTTGACATTTTCAAAGTCATACAGTGTGCTGGAAAAACGTATAAAGTTTTCGTTCATGTAGTCCTCAATTCCCAAATTTGCCAAATTGATCAGACCCCGGTTAATCGCTCGCCGCAGCCGCTGCTCCATGGCTTTGGGATTGTCACAGAGTTCGTCGCAGATATCCCTGACCTTAAAATCAAATGTTTTAAGATTGTTCTCCAGCATATAAGAACAGATCTGAATCAGATCCTCCCCGCCTTTTTCACCCATGATGCCGAGCTTCGAAAAAATCATTTTGATTTTTTTTACCTGGTCAGACATCTGATCCGGCACTTTGATTGAAGCATGTTTGTCACCTTTATTAAACATACCCTCTATCATCTTGAATGTACGCTCCATCTCCAGCTTCTCTTTGATGTTGCCCAGCACATTTCTGATTTCAATCTGGTTGACGGGTTTGCTGATAAAAAATTCAACCCCGCAGTCGTAAGCCTTCGAAATGATATTCTTGCTTGAAACTTGAGACAGCATGACGAATCTAGTGTCCGGAAGACCATCCTTCAAAGCTTTGACCAGTGCGCAGCCATCCATGTTGGGCATCAGCATATCCACGACAACTATGGAAGGCTTCAGATTCGGAATCTGAACTAAAGCTTTTTCGGAGTCCTTGGCCATGCCAACCACATCACCAAGATCAAACTCTTCAATGATATTTTCGAGCACTCTTAAAACAGATGAGTCATCATCCACCAAATAAAATGTCATGGGGTTACCTCTCCTCTAGGGCTAATTTGTCGAGTACAGCGACTATTTCCGTACCGGAACCTAAGATGGACTTGACTTTAATGTGTCCATTAAAGGTGGTTTCTACAATATCTTTGACGAGGGTCAGTCCTAATCCGCGATAAATATCACCGGTGCTTGGATTGAACTTTGTAGAGTAACCGGCTTCAAAGATAGCCTCAACATCTTTATCTTTAATGCCGGGTCCATTGTCTCTGACTGTCAATATCAAATGCTCAAAGTCCTCTGTCAAAATAACAGAGATGGTGCCTTCTTTCCTTGAATCACGGATGGCCTCTATGCTGTTGGAAATCAGGTTTCTGATGACAGAGACAAAGAGTAAATGCTCACTGACGACGTGGTCAGAATTCAGCAGATCCACCATGTTAAGCTCAATCTTGGCATTGACGCTTTCGTTTTTAAAAAATTTGACTACAATCTCCAGGAGTTCCCTGACTTTAAAAGCGCCATAAGGGTTTTGTGTGACGCCAATCTTATCTATACCTTCAATGACCTTGGAATAGTTTTTCTTGATTTCATGAACATCTTTTGCGATTTTTAAGGACAATTGACGTGATTTGGGGTCTGAATCATCCGCGAGCTGTTCATAAAGTGTGTAAGCCTCCCCCATAACCTGCTCAATATATTCCATGTTGTTCTGCATAAAATAGATTTCACTTTTCAAATCACTCAGAACAGTGTACATACTCTTGTAACGCTCATATTTTTCATCCTTCATCAGGATGATGTTGTAATATTTCAAAACGAAAACAAGTGCCGTCGCCAAAGCTGTCCTAATAAAGGCAACAGTGATCAGGGTGTCGACGAGCCGGATCTTTTCCCCTACCAGAGGGCCAATCCGGACCACAAGTTCAAATAGGTTGGAGGCAAAATCAGCGATACAAATAGCCAGGATCCAGCGCGACAGCGTCTTTTCCTTGGCGAGATAGACGATAAAATAGTAAATGAAACCATAAGACATATCAAATACAAATATAGGAAAGTCAGCCATTGCTGCCGCCATAAAACTCCCAAACACGCCAATTCCAATGATCCCCCGAAAAAGCAGTCCGAACAGTCCTATTCCAAACGAGGTAATGATGGGATTCAACGTCGGATTGAAATAATAATAGACTGGGAGAATGATGACGGACATTGATATTCTGAAACCATTCAGGTCATAACCTATGTAAATTTGGGATGTTATAGCGTCCAGCAAAGCTATAATTGAAATTTTTACAATCAGGGTTCTCAGGTGTCTCATTATTCACATCCTTGCGTTCTGGCATTTCACAATGATTACTCATCATTATACCAAATCCAACCTGAAACTGAAATGAAATTGAATTTAAGCAAAAGGTACAAGGCGTCGAAGATAAAAAAGGAGATGCAAAGTGCGGGTTCACTGGGCATAAGCCGCTGACACCGCCTTTCATCTCCTTTCTAACTCTTTTTAAGCCTCTTCAAATATAGGCTTTCCATCAATAAATGCCTTGATTCTCGCCAGAGAGTGGATCTCAACACCCAGACTGCTCACGTAGGCATTCCCTTCCTGGAAGGATTTTTCGATGACAATGCCGACACCGTAAACCTCGCCGCCGCCCTGGCGTACCAGTTCAATCAGGCCCGCCGCGGCACGTCCCTGAGCCAGAAAGTCATCCAGGATCAACACCCGGTCACCGGGATGAATAAACTTCTTGGACACTCGAACGCTGTAATTCCGCTTCTTCGTGAAACTGTAGACATTCGTCTCATAACTGTCCGGGTCAGCATTGACGGAATCAAATTTCTTCGCAAAAACCACAGGCACATTATCGAAATACTGCGCGGTAATAGCTGCTATGGCAATGCCTGAGGCTTCAATGGTCAGAATCTTGTTGATCCCCTTATCCTTAAAACGTTCGTAAAAGGCCTTGCCCACCTCATTTAACAAGCCAACGTCCACCTGGTGATTGAGGAAACGGTCTACCTTCAATATGTCCTTGCCTAAAACGTAACCATCCGTCAGGATGCGTTCTTTTAATAGATTCAAGTGAGCACCTCTTTCTAAACAGAGTTTTAACTATCTTAAAGGAATCTGCTGAAAAAGGCAAGCCTAACAGCATAAAAATTCTCACCGCTGCTCCAGTTACAATAATTACAACAGTTACAACAGTTGTAGAAGTACAACTGTCATACCAGTGACGCAAGATCCACCTGTTATGCCAGCAATTGACTCTCTTTTTCCTCAATATACTGATGGGTGTAGAGATGCCAGTAATGTCCCTTCAATTTCATCAGTGACTGATGAGTGCCATCTTCAATGATGCGGCCATCCTCTATGACTAAAATGCGGTCGCAGGCGCGAATGGTGGAAAGCCGGTGCGCAATGATAAAACTCGTCCTGTTCTCCAATACTTTCACCAGCGCATGCTGAATCAATTGCTCGGCTTCTGTGTCAATGGAACTCGTGGCCTCATCCAGTATAAAAATCGCTGGTTCAGCAATAACTGCCCTGGCAAAGGAAATCAATTGCTTCTGCCCGGTAGACAACATGGCGCCGCCTTCACCCACCTGAGTGTCATAACCTTGTGAAAGATGCGAAATAAAGGAGTCAGCACCCACCAGTGCAGCTGCCTTTCTGATCTCTTCCTCTGTTGCTTCCAGCCTCCCATAACGAATATTGTCGCGGATGGTCCCACTGAAAAGATGCGGTGTCTGTAGGACATAGCCAATTCCTTGATGCAGCCAAGACTGCGACCGCGCTTTCAACGGTACGCCATCCAGCAAAATTTCCCCGGAGTATGGCTCATAAAATCTGCAGATGAGGTTGACCAACGAACTCTTGCCGGAGCCCGTTGGGCCGACCAATGCGACAGAAGTGCCCGCTTCAACTTTCAAAGACAATCCATGAAAAATAGGCTCCTCTGGTTTATAGCTAAAATGGACGTCTTTAAACTCAATTGTGCCTTCAATAGCCTCAAAGCGCTCTTTATGCGGTGCCAGAACTGTGCCGTAGCGCGCTGTGACCTCTGGCGTGTCTTCGATCTCAGGCTGCTGATCCAAGAGCATGAAGATCCGCTCCGCGGATACCTGTGCCGATTGCATCTCTGAGAGGATCCGCGCCATTTCTCTGACTGGCTCAAAAAATTGGATCGAGTAATTGATAAACAAGACCAAAGTCCCGTAGGAGATGGCCCCGGCCATGACTTCCGCCCCGCCATATTGAATCGCCAGGACGGTGCCAATAGCTGCGATGTTGATGACCATAGGCTGATACAAAGCGCTATAGAAGGCGGATTTGATGCTCTGATCCCGCATGTCTCCGCTTAGAACCCTAAAGTCCGCCATGACTTTATCCTCTACCACCAAAGTCTTAGTGGTCCGTGCCCCGGTAATGCCTTCGTTGATGGCGCCGGTGATCCGGGAATTCAGCCGACGGACAACTCTTTGAAAGGCGACAATTTTGTTTTGAAAATACCAGCTGACGAGAATCAGAATTGGCATGACCGACAGGGTAATGAGAGCCAGTTTCAGATTCACTGCCAGCATGACAGCCATAATGCCCAGCATCATGGTCAGTCCCCAAACCATGTCCACCAAACCCCATGAGATAAATTCGCCCAGTTTGGTGACGTCTGACGTCAGCCTCGCGAGGATCCAGCCTGCCGCGTTCTGGTCAAAATAGCTCATTGAAAGCTGCTGCAGCTTTTCGAATCCCGCCTGACGGATATCATGTGAGAGGCCGGCTTCAACCACACCTGCTGTCTGGATAAACTTGTACACCACCAGAGCAATCAGCAGGACAATGCCGGCATAAACGGCAATGAACAGGTTCAGTCCCTCCAGCCTGCCTGGTGAAATGTAAGCGTCGATCAGGTGCTTGGTCAGGTAGGTCATCATGACATCCATAGCGCCCAGGAGCACCAGACAGAGAACGACCACCGTCAGCTGTTTCTTGTAATTTTTCATAAATGGCAGCAATCTGAACCAAAGCCGCCGGTCAATTTTTTTCCTGCCTGTTTCCTTTTGAATTGAATTTTCCATAAGTCACACCTCGAATTGTTCTGCGTTTAAGTCTGCGATTTTGCATTAAAGCCAGTGAGCTCCCGCGGAACAGTCCCTAACTTGCTTCTGCCTCTGCAATAGAATTCTGAATATCCCAAACCCGCTTGTAAAGCCCTTCCTGCTGAATCAAAGCCTCATGAGTGTCAAAGGCTGAAACTGCCCCGTCTTCAATGACCAGAATCCGGTCCGCCTCCATCAGCGTCGTAAGTCTGTGGGAAATCAAAAGAACAGTTGAATAAGCGCTGTTCGCCATCAAACCACCTCGGATCTGCCTGTCCGTTTCCGTGTCCACCGCACTCAGCGAGTCGTCGAAAATCATCACCGGCATGGGCTTCAGAAGCGTCCTGGCAATAGCGACGCGCTGTCTCTGACCGCCGGAAAGCGATACGCCTTTCTCACCCACCAAGGTCTCATAGCGGTGATCAAACTGCTCGATGTTGTGATGGATCGCCGAAATCTGCGCCGCCCTCACAATGTCTGCCTCGTTTGCCTCGCCTCGGATTGCGATATTCTCTCCAATAGTTCTGGCATAAAGAAAGGCTTCCTGAAGGACAAGTCCAATATTGCGTCTCAAATAACGTTTGGAAATACGGTTTAGCGGTATGCCATCCAGCAAAATTTCGCCTTCAGTTGGCTCGTAAAGCCGCGTCAGCAGATAGGCCAACGTCGACTTGCCCGAACCAGTAGGGCCTAGGATGCCGATGGTCTCCCCAGGTAAAATTTGAAAATCAATCCCCTTCAGAATTTCTTCACCCTTTGGATAAGTGAAACGCACACCCTTAAATTCAATGCCGCCTATTATCTCAGGCTCCAGGTCCTTCTGACCATCTGCTGAAACAGTCAAATCATCCTCTGTTTCCGCTTCCAGAATTTCATCAATCCTGACTACCGCGACCATGGTTTTTCCAAATTCGCTCAAAACTCTGCCGAGCTGACGGATCGGAAAAATGAGCATATTTTCATAAGTGATAAAAGCGACGACTGTCCCAAGGCTGATAGTGCCCTCTATTGCCCACTTTGCGCCAAAATACATAACGAGCGCTATCTGGAGCAGGCACACAAAATCTGACAGCGACCAGAAATAAGCAAAATTTAGAATCAGTTTGTAAACCTTCTCCTTTAAATCTTTATTGAACCCCGAAAATTTCTCGTGTTCAAATGGCTCTCTTCCTAAAGCTTTAATGACCTTTATCCCGCTTAAATTTTCCTGCAGCATAGACGTCATTTTTGCTTCGGCTTCATCCGCAATTTTGAATTTAGCCTTGACCCTGAAGAAAAACCAGATGGAAAACAGGATGACTATTGGGATCAGACTTAGGGCAATGAACGTCAATTTTGGATCAAGTGACCACATCAGCGCAGAGACGATCCCCACCATCAGTACAATGGACACAATTTCCACCACTTGAACAGCTAGAAACCTACGTATCGTTTCAACGTCTGAAGTAGCCCTCTGAATGAGGTCGCCGGTGTCGTGACTTGAAAAGAACTCGAATTTGACTTCATGCAAGTGCTGCATCACCCGGTCCTTGAGTCCCTTGGCAATGCGCTCAGACGCCGCGGCGCTGGCTATGCCTTTGATCAGTAAAAATGCTGCTCGAAGCAGAGAAGCGATCAGAATCAGAATTGCGACCCCAAACAGGGTGCCACCGGTCAGTCTCGTCATCAGATCAGCAGACCATGAGTCAGCCGCTGCACCACCAATGACTTGATCAATCGCGAATCTTATCATCAGGGGAATACTCATGGCAAACAGGGTCGTGAGCAGCACCGCCACCATGGCAACAGTATACACCAGAGTATTTCCTTGCATGTGATGTGTTAACTTTTTAAATTGATTGGAATGAGAATGGAACGACATATCGAAGATGTCCCCTTTCGATCTTTTGTCGAAAATCAAACTAAAAATCAGAAATTATTACATTAAAAAATGACGCAGATTCTCCTGCGTCACGAAATGTAATATTTTACCTGTAAACAGCGTAAAAATAGCCGCAGAAGAATCACCTGCGGCTATATAGACTGCATCTAACTGTCTACAAAATTATAACCACAGGCTGCCGGTATGAAGTTGAATTTAGCGCGATTACATTGTAATCATTAATTGTGATCATCATAGCTGCAACCTCCTTTTTAATATTTTGTAGTGCTTTTCACGAGGGGCATGTCCGCCTGTCGTGGACTACATCCCTATTATAGATCTAAATGTCTTGCTATACAAGAATTTTTTTATACCTCTTTGGCCTTCAAATAACTGGCTACCTGATCCGCACCGACTTCGCCCACCATCTCATTGATCAAACCCTCAGTCAAATTTGAAAGACTCAGCAGTGTCGTCACCAGCGCTTCCATATCCCCTACATTCTGGTAACGCTCAATCATTTCTTTTAAATAAGCCTTTTGTTCAGCAAAAATTGTTTCCGTTCTCTCATTCTGAAATTCAAAAAATCTGTCATCAATAATTACGCGCATGATTTACCTCTTCCTGAACCGGCTAAAAAAGCCTTTTTTTGCGGCACGTTCCTCAACCTGAAGCACAACATCTTCCATTTTGTTTTCAAGTTTGAGAAATTTGTCCTGCTCATTTTTTAATAAAATCTGGAAATTCCGGATTAATTCATCCTTGTTTTGCAGCTGATGGTCCTTGATCTCCAGTTGTTTCCTCAAATAGTCGATCTGCTCCTTCAAGGTATCGAAAACGAAGGACCATTCTTCAACGGACATATACCGCTCGCTATTCTGAGCGACATTCTTTTCGGCTGCAGTACCTTCGCTTTTCGCAGTCTCAGCCGCTTCCACACCAAAGCGTCGCTCCGCCTTATAAACCTGTTCTTCTTCTTGTTGTTGGTTACGATCCCAACCCCGTTCTTGAAACGTTTCCTGATTTCTATCCTGCTCCGCAGCACCAAAGACCTCTGCGGAAGCCCACTTGTACTCCGACACAGGTTGAGGCTCTGACGCTTCAGAAATGCTGTCTTCCTCGCTGCCTTCCTCACGAAGCTCCTTCAGCCAGCGATGTTCGTCCGTCCTAATGTCATCACCAGGCTTCATGTGGTGAAGGTCAGAATCCACAATTAATCGGTCTGACGGCTGCCTAGTCTCAGGATCGGGCTTCAAGTCTTCTAACGGGCTGAGCGCTTCTTCTTCTTCTTCTTCTTCTTCTTCTGCTGCTGCTGCTGCTTTCTGAGGAGTCCAAGGGCTTTCTCCCTCTGATGCTGTGCTGTCCTCTGCTATTTCAGGTTTTTCCTCCGGCTCCGCTTCAGATTCCGACACTTCGTGAAAAGAAGTCACATATTGAAAATGACTGAATCTCTCACGATTTCTTCTGACGGGAGGATAGTCTGACGGCTGAGCTTCAGAGGTTTGCTCATTGTCTTCCCAAGTCGGCTTCAAATCAGGGCTGTTGTGATTGTATTCCGCTGGCAGGAATCCAGAAGGATCTCTCATTGCAGGCAAAACCATTTTAGGCTGATCAATAGTATTTGTCAACTGTTCAGAGGCATCAAAATGCTCCTGAATGACATCAGGCTCAACTTCCGGTTCTGGTTCGACTGCAGAATCCGGAGCTGTTTCCTTCACCTCTTCATTCAGTGTCTCTACATCAATTATTAGCGAATCAGCTGAGTTATTCTCAATATTTACCGCTTGTTCTGGTTCTTGCTCAGCCTCTGATGACTTGACATCCTCAATTTCAGAATGGATTTCAGGTTCTTTCGACATATCGGCAAAACCGTTAAATTCTTCATTAGATGAACCGGCTTCGCCAGAATTGACTTCGTCACAATTCGAATCATCAATTTGGTTGTCCTCAAGATGATCTTCAGCAAGAATGTCTTCATCAAGAGTGTCTACATCAAGACTGCCATCATCAAGACTGTCTTCCTCAAGTTTCTCTTCCTCAAGACTGCCTTTCTCAACACTCACTTCTTCAACACTCACTTCTTCAACACTCACTTCTTCAACACCGTCTTCCTCAAGATCATCTTCATCAAAATCATCTTGCTCGAGATAATCCTCAGCGTATTCCTCATTTAAAATCTCAATCAATCTTGATTTTAAATTATGTGGTCGAATTTCCCCCATATCGCTGTAATTCTCATTTAAGATTCGGATCAGGCGCTCCTGAAAATCCTCATGATCGACATCAAGTTTGAAAACTTTCTCCAGAGCTGGAGTGTCTTGAGTCTCCTTCTCAGAGGCCTTCAGCTCGGCAGCAGTCTGTTTACCTTGTACAGCTTGAAACTGTTCCGTATCAGACCGCATAGCAGCTTCCTCCCCATTAAAAATTAAACTTTCCATCTCAGATCCCTGCAGATCATCTGAAGCATGTACTTCAGGCGGCTTAGACGGTGTTTCATCAAATTGGGTCACTACCACAGCTGTGTGTTGCGTCAAAGCCTCAACCTTTGCCAGAAGCTCCAGCATTTTTTGATGGCGCTGACTTTTGAATATGTCAATTTGTTCAGGTGGCACATCGTCTTTGGGTTCGCGGAACAGGATCGCCTTGAGTTCTACATCCGATGGCATATTATCAGGGACTTCAATCTCATTGTTGTTCCAATCAATGCTAAGGCTTGACTGGGATTGCTCAGGAGTCCCAAGAGTCTCGATCAGCGGTTCCATTTTCTTAATGACTTCCTCTACTTGTTCAGGAGGTGTCGGTTTTAGATCAATCCGCAAAGAAGCATTGTTCTTAAGCCTGAATCTGCCAAGCAAGTCATCTTCAGCAAACTTTTTTCTCATAGTGACACCTCCTGTCTTTTCTGTCAGTCAATCTTCTTTGCTAAAATTCAACTATTTCATAATTTTCTTCGACAAATCGAGACAAGGCATAAAACAAATCAGACAATCGATTAACATATTTCAAAAGCTCATCGCTTATTTCTCCGTGTTTATAAAGAGGTACCATGAGTCTCTCTGCCCGTCTGCAGACAGTCCGGCAAATGTGAAGATGCGCGCTGGCTTTATTATCTCCCGGAATGATGAAATAACTGGGCGTCTCAAAAGTTTTTAAATAATCGTCAATGGTGTCCTCAAGAAAATCCACATCCTCTTGCTGAATGGTCGTCTTTAGAATACTCAGATCCACAGTGGCGAGTTCAGCGCCAACATCAAACAGCTTCCTCTGGATCTCATGAAGCAGACTCGTGGTCTTTGCATCCGTAATATAATGCTTGGCAAGACCTATAAAACTATTCAGCTCATCGATCGTACCATAGGCTTCAACACGGGGCTCATCTTTATAGACATTAGTCGTATCATACAGATTGGTTTTTCCGCCGTCACCTGTACGCGTATAAACCACCATTTCTTCCGGTGTTCTATGATCTTCCTTCATGTTATCTCCACCTCCGTGGTCACCTTTAGTTTCTGAATGGCACTAATTACTGAGTTTCATCTCTGTTCCCATTTCAGTCTTCCATGCCTGGTCGACGACCCTGATAATCTGTGGTCCAACTTTAGATAAGAACACCAGGGTTGATGCCTCAAGCATCTTCTCAGTTTCAGCAAAATCGATGGTGCGGCTGACCACGTCCACTTGAAAACGACCTTCCAGCGTCTCGACGAAGCCCTTGATTCTGTAAGCTGATGCGGATACAGTTTCCAGGAATCGAATCAAATTCCCCTGAGGTACCGGCGCCTGATAGGACAGCATAATGGTCTTTGGCTTGTTGTCTTCTGTGTTGTAACTCTCTCTGAGCTCAGGCACAAAAACCTGATCGATCCCCTTTTCAATAAAGCTAAAATCCAAGTTGAAATAGCTGCTGCGCATCATCCGAATTTTGGGCTGGATGCTGACAATGACAGATTCTACTTCGAGAAGTGCTTCTTCGCTGACGCGGTCAACTTTATTGAGAATGGCGATGTCAGCGCACTCAATTTGCCTTTTTAAGGTAACCAAATCACTGATCTGCTCCATGAAGTGCAGCGCATCTACAATGCAAATGGTGCCTGCATAGTCATATACCTCAGGACTCTCCACCCCGACGACTTCAAGAATTTCAGCAATATTGGAGGGATCCGCAAGGCCTGAGGATTCCACAAAGACATAATCCAGGTCATAAGCCGCCATTTCATTGAGCGCTCTGATGAAGGACAGTTTAAGACATGAGCAGAAGATTGAGCCGCGGTTCAGCTCGATCATAGTCAGCTCATCAGACTCCAGAATTGGACCGTCAATGGAAACGCGGCCAAATTCATTCATTATAATCCCAATTTTTTTATCCGGAAAATGTTCCAGCAGGGACTTTAAAAAGGTAGTCTTCCCGGCACCTAGAAATCCGGATAATAGAAAAAGCTTAATCATAATTTTACTCCTTTGTCTAATCACATTCTGTCTTTGCCGCCGCTATTGCTGTGTATACAATTTAACATTGCTTTCTTTCACATAAGAGAAACAAAGCTATTTCAGACTGTCAATCAGTCCCTGGTCTGGCGACGGAATGGCAATAGCCTCTTTAATTTTATCCGGATTTCCGATTTTTTCAACCCCAACGCGAAGTGCATTTTCAACTGAAGCGACATCACCGGTAAAAAGCACGACAGCCTTTCCGCCCAGCCCGAGACTGACATGAAGTTTGAGAAGCCTGACATTAGCTGCTTTTCTAATGGCATCCGCACCGAGGAACCCCATGGCCAGAGTCTTGGTTTCCAAAATACCTAGTGCCTTGATCTCACTCTTGTCCATGATGCCATGGATGGATTCAAGGACACCATCGGCAATATTAGCTATAACATCTGCTTCCAGGACATGCTTCCCACCTGCTGCTTTTCCCGTCTCCACGGCACTTGTTACCGCTGCCACATCTCCCGTTATGATGGCGAGGTACTTGCCAATGCACGTCATCCGCGCTTCAATCACCTGAACCTGCGCTCGTTTGAGCATGGCGTCCAACGCCTGAATGCCTGCAGCTATGCTGCTGAGTTCCAAAATTCCTATTGCGTTTGGCATATTATTTCACTCCTATCATACCATGACATTTTTAGGACTTCTTCTACAAAAAGTCTGCTGAGGACCGGATCGAACTGTTTGCCTGAGTTTTTGATGATTTCATTGACTGCGGTCTCCGGACTTAGGGCGGATCGGTATGGCCGGTCACAGGTCATGGCGTCATAGGCGTCCGCCAGCTGGATCATGCGGGATTCCAGGGGAATCTGGTCACCCCGGAGGCCTTTCGGGTAGCCTGTCCCATCCCAGTTCTCATGGTGGGCTAAGGTCAGATCCGCGATTTCAGACATGTCGTTGACCGCGCTGAGGATTCTGTATCCAATTTCAGGGTGACGCTTCATTTCGAGCCATTCGTCATCACTCAGCGAGCCGCTCTTATTCAGCAAATGCTCATAAATAGCAATCTTCCCGATATCGTGCATCAATCCAAAGGTTTTCAGTGCCTCAACCCGCGTATTCATGAACCCGTAAGCTGAGCCCAGAGCACCGCACAGCTGGCTGACCCGCCTGGAATGAAGTTCCTCCCTTGGATTCTTCTCGTGAAGCGTGTTCAGAATTGCTTGAACGATCTGGCCCCGCATGCTTGGCCCTTCATAGAGCTTATTGGAGTACATCATGTTCTCGGCATCCTTGAAGACTTCTTGCGTTAACTCATCCGACTCATGCTTCACAGAGAAACCAATGGAGATCGAGATCATGATGGAATCGATTTTCTCATTAAAACTGGCCTGCTTGATGCGCTCCACCACTTCTAGAGCGGTCTTTTGATCCGTCTTAGGGAGCAGCACGACAAATTCATCCCCACCCCAGCGGGCAATGATATCTTCTGACCTGCAAACGCTTCTGAGGATATCCGCCGTTTTGACCAGCAGTCGGTCGCCCATTCTGTGTCCAAAGGCATCGTTGGTGATTTTAAGTCCGTTGACATCACACATTAGAATCGTAAGCGGCAGGTTGCGTTCTGTATCCAGACGGTCCATTTCCACCTCAAAGAAGCGTCGGTTATAGAGACCCGTGAGTTGATCGTGATAGCTGAGGAACCTGAGTTCATATTCAGATCGTTTTCTGACGGAGATGTCGTTAAAAATCTGATAGGCCCCTATGACCTCATCCCCAATCAATACCGGCACACCCTTCATGCTGACTTCTCGAACCGCACCCGTATTGTTGAGGCGTTCCGTTTCGAGCTCAAAGGCTTCGCCTTTGAAAAGTTTATCTGTCAAAGACTTGGCATCCTCAAATTTGGAAGGCTCAGTCAGGATGGCATCTGGTTCTTTAAACCTGAGATCCTCATGATAATAGCCAAACAACTGCACAAACCGTTCATTAAGATCAACCACTTGCCGATGGTGATTTAAAATTAAAATCGCATCCGTAGAATTTTTGAACAGCGCTTCAAATTGATTTTTTTGCAGCATAATTCCGTTTTGTGCCGACTGACTGATAAACAGGGACTCTTCCAGCTTTTGGTTCATTGCCTTAAGTTTATTCTGATCCTTTTTATATTCTCTGCTGTTATGGCGGATCCTATACAGCAGCATGTTGATGCCTGCCATCAATTCACTCAGTTTTGAGGCTTCATTGACCTCCAGCATTTCGAGTTCGGGATTGTTCAAATCCACTTTTCGAATGTGGTCCTCAACCGCTCTGAGCGGTTTGATATAGAACCTTCGGTGATACAGTATTGAAAGCATTCCCAGCAAGGTCATCAGAACGAGAATGACCAAATAGGCGGTCATCATAGGCGAAAATCCGGTTCCAGACTCGGCCCCCGGTGCCAAAAAGCGATAGCTGTAGCCTACGACTGCCAGGATGCTGAGAACTATGGCTGTCATCAGTAATTTGTATAGGACGGAAGCTAACTTCATCAATTTCACCAGCCTTTGCATGATCGCCTTAAGATTACAAATTTGACATCAATTCCGTCAGGTGTTATAATTTTGTCATCATTTCACAAGTTATTTCTTTTCAATGCCAATTGAATGTGACGTTTTAGAGTTCACAATTTACAAGCACCGGAGGTGTATTCACTTGAAAAACGCAACCACCATGCTGATGGAAAACGGCATAAAACCCTCCTATCAGCGAATCCGAATCCTCGAATATTTAATGTCCCACCGCACGCATCCTACGGTCGCTGAAGTATATAATGGTCTGATTGATGAAATTCCAACACTCTCAAAAACTACCGTTTATAATACTTTAAAGCTTCTGATCGAGCATCAGATCGTAAACGAGATTCTCATTGAAGAAAAAGAAGTGCTCTATGATGTTGCAGAGGAGGATCACGGCCATTTTAAATGTGTCTCCTGCGGTGATCTCATTGACTTCAATCTCAATGAAGCGCCGCCAGCGGTTCCGACTGGCTTTGTTGTTCAGTCCGTGCACGTGTATTACAAAGGTTTGTGCAATAAATGCAGCGGTAAACAACATAAGGAATGACACTGACAAAAAAATCCAGGTATTTAACAATTTGAAATTGGCGCGCTGGCAAGTCCATTCAGGATATTGCAGCCTACCAATTTCTTTTTATTTTTTGAGGCTCGCGGTTCCTATACACCCTCAAGGAGCAGCGCTCGCACCGGTGATGCTTCGGCCCCTTCAATTCTGAGCGGCAGCGCTATCAGCCTGTAGCTCCCGTAGGAGACAGCCTTGAGCCGCAGTCCCACCAGCAAAGCACATCCGCGCTCAAACAATAATTCAATAATTTCCCGTTCATGACCTTTTTTCAGCGCCAGCGCATCCAAGCCTACACCCTTGACTCCAATCCGGGCCAGATATCTCGCGGCTTCCAGTGTGAGCTGTACCTCCAACCCTTCACCCGCCTCCAAACTGTTTCGGGTTTTGATCAGGATAAACTCCCCAGCTTGGATTCCAAACAGCGCAAGATCGGTTTCCACAATTTCATCCCCGGCTGTGGAGAGGTCAACCAGCCGGCACGTGGTCAAAACACAGGTTGGACTCATGAGATCTACACTGTCTCCATCCGGTCTGGCGAGGATAGGGGCGATCAGATGAGTGCCTGTTCTTAGGTCAATTTCAAGACGACTGCGCGGCAATTCATGAGCTTCAAGCGCTGCCTGATGACTCAGAAGCGGTTTCAAATTCTGGTCGTGCTGCGGCAATGGCATCTCTTCGTGTATCCGCATTGAGATATCGTAATACTTCATGAGGCATCACCCCTCTTTCTATTCCTCGCGGATCGCGCTGCACAGAAATTGATATGTACTGCATACTCCCTCGGTACAGGATCGTTCCATATATTTCTCGACGAGTTCCGTCATTTCACCATAGAATTTCTCGTAGTCTTTTTGTTCCAGCTTCAATGCATTGTGGATCAAAAAGCCTGAGCGATTTTCAGAGGTGGTTGGCTGCTGTTTCTCCACCTTTTTTCTGATATTGTCTATGAATGTGTCTCTATAAGCATTAAAGGTTGATATATAGAGGTTTTCTGACTTTGAGTAAACTGAACTCCGGACTTTGTCAGAGATGTTCGAATAATCTATGACGAAAGAATCCACGGAAGTCTTATAAAATTTTGCGATAATCCCATTGATCTCTTCTGTGTGATCCAATTCTAAAATGCCTATGCTGAGTAACTTTTGAACGTGATAATGCACTTTAGCGGGTGCGAGTGTCAGCGCATCTGCAATCTGCTTGGCGGTAGCGGGTCGATTGAGATGGTGGAAGGCTTTAAAGATTGTCAATCTAAGTGGGTCTGACATTATTTTGATCTCTTCAGGGGATTTTAAAATGCGTTCAGTGCCCATATACTTCACCCTTTCTTATAAAGCACAGCATGTTTTATTTTTTTGATCGTTTAAGACAATTCTAAACATTTTTAACGGACTTGACAAGATGTACAGAAAAGTTTGACAATTTATTTGATTGTCATGATTTGTCCATATATGATCACTAATGTACATAAATGTCCACAAATGTCTTGACAATTATGTTGATAAAGATTATCATTAAGGTGAAATCAGAAGGTAGCGTTATGCTTGGAGGAATAAATATGGAAGAAAAATTATTCACAATAGAGGAGATAGCAGAACGACTTGGGGTCCATTCAAAAACTATTCGCCGTTATCTTTACAGCGGCAAGCTCGGCGGCCAAAAAGTGGGCAGCCAGTGGCGGATCAGCCAGACCTCGCTTGAGGCATTTCTGAAGTCTGGAGAAGCCAGTTGTCACCAGCATTCCGCTTCGCCTTCCTCTGACGACTTTTGCGTCTATATGGATACCGATCTTGAAACTTTTTCAACAGATCGAAAGCTTAGGATTTGCTCGATTATAGATTATGATGTTGAGTCCGCAAAGGATATAACGCCGCTTTCAATCGCTTTAATGCAAGCCATTGAAACTGTTGAAAACTGTGAGGACTGTCGCTTTAATCACGTTTATGAACCTCATGAGAAGCGCGTCAGATTTGTTCTGTGGGCTTCACCAACAGTCATGATCCATGCTATGGAAGCCATTCAGAAGTTCGATCAGAAAAAAACCAATCCATTTGAAGATTAAGAAGGTGACGATCATGAACGAAGTAAAAACCGATAAGACGACGACCACACTGATCACCAAGCAGTCTAAATCAACACTGTCTCAGGGTGAAAAAAGACTCACCTTTGACGTGGAGGGCATGACCTGCGCGTCGTGTTCTGCCGCCGTTGAAAAGGCCGCTAAAAAGGTGCCTGGCATCGACATGGCCTCAGTCAACTTGATGACAAATCAGCTGACCATCACCTATTCTGAAGAGCCCCCGGCTGAACCAGAGATCATTAAGGCTATAGAAAAAGCCGGTTATGACGCAAAACTTCACCGGGATGAGAAAAGCGTGATTATTCCTGTGGAAGGCATGACCTGTGCTTCCTGTACTGCAGCTGTTGAGCGTACTGTCAAGAAACTGCCCGGTGTCCTTGAGGTCTCCGTCAATCTGGCGACCAATAAAGCCGCTGTCAAATATGACGGCAACCTTCTGCGCTTGAGCGAGATTAAAAAAGCCATTGAAAAAGCCGGTTACACGCCTAAGGAAATCGAAAAACAATCGGCAGAAGCAATTCTTGATGACCAAAAGCAGGCACTCAGACGCCAGTGGTGGCGCTTCATAATTGCCATAGGCTTCGCAGTACCGCTCTTTTACCTGGCTATGGGGCACATGCTGAACTGGCCAATGCCCGAGTGGCTTCATCCTATGGATTATCCGCTTCGCTTTGCCCTGCTTCAGTTATTGCTGTTGATTCCAATCGTCGTGTCTGGATACAAATTCTACACGGTTGGTTTCAGAACCCTATTGTCCGGGCACCCCAACATGGATTCTCTAATTGCTGTGGGTACAACAGCAGCAATCGTCTACAGCGGTTTTCATACCTGGCTGATCGCTAAGGGCGACTTTTCCAATACAGAGCTGTACTATGAGACCGCCGGCGTCATTATTGCGCTGATTATGCTCGGAAAGACACTGGAGCAGCGCTCTAAGGGCCGCACCTCTGAAGCGATTCAGAAGCTTATGGGTCTCCAGCCAAAGGAAGCCACGGTTTTGTTCCCCGACGGACCAATCTCTATCCCGATAGACGAAGTCTCCGTAGGTGACCTGGTATTGGTGAAGCCCGGCGAAAAGATTCCGGTAGATGGTGTGATTACTGAGGGCTTCAGCGCCATTGATGAGTCCATGCTCACCGGTGAAAGTCTGCCTGTTGAGAAAAAGGAAGGCGACCGCGTCATAGGTGCCAGCGTCAACAAAAACGGAGCGCTCAAGGTCATGACCGAGCGCGTAGGCAAAGACACCACCTTATCGAAAATTGTCGGTCTCGTGGAGCAGGCACAATCCACCAAAGCCCCTATCGCGAAACTGGCCGATGTTATCTCCGGATATTTTGTTCCGGTAGTCATTGTTATTTCAATCCTAGCCGGCCTGCTTTGGTATTTGGGTACCAGAGATGTCTCCTTCTCACTCCGCATATTCATATCCATCCTCGTCATTGCCTGCCCATGTGCTCTCGGATTGGCGACTCCAACGGCTATCATGGTTGGCACCGGCCGGGGCGCGGACCAAGGCATATTGATCAAGAGTGGTGTCGCCCTTGAAACGGCGCATAAAGTCAGTGCTGTGATCCTGGATAAAACCGGTACAATTACAGAAGGCCGCCCCTCCGTGGTCGACCTGCACTTGGTCAATGGCTGGACAGCGGCTAAACTCCTGACGCTGGCGGCTTCTGTAGAATCCATGTCTGAACATCCACTCGCTGAAGCGATTGTTAGAAAAGCTTCAGACGAGGGTTTTAGCTGGAACCACGCTTCTGAGTTTAAATCTGTGACGGGTGGCGGTGTCAGCGGCCGTATAGGTGATGACACCATCCTGATTGGAAATAGGCGTCACCTGGAAGGTATAGCGCTCAACGAAGACATTTTAAACGCTGCGGATCATTTTTCTGATCAGGGCGCCACGCCGGTCTTTGCCGTCATCAACGGAGAAGTCGCGGGCATCATTGCCATTGCGGACCCTGTCAAAGCAACGAGCAAAGCCGCTATTGCCAAACTTCACGCTTTGGGAATCAAAGTTGCCATGCTCACCGGAGATAACCAAAAAACGGCGAACGCCATTGCTGCTCAGGTTGGCCTTGACCGCGTCGTCGCAGAGGTTTTGCCTGAAGACAAAGCAGGAGAAGTCAAAAAGCTTCAGGCTGAAGGCCATGTCGTCGCCATGGTGGGTGACGGCATCAACGATGCCCCTGCCCTTGCTCAGGCGGACGTCGGGATCGCCATAGGTTCAGGTACAGATATTGCCATGGAATCCGCGGACATTGTCCTGATGAAGGATGATCTTCAGGACGCCGTTACAGCAATCGCCCTTTCAAAAATTACGATTCGCAATATCAAACAGAATCTGTTCTGGGCATTCGCCTACAACACTGCCGGGATCCCGGTCGCCGCCGGTTTGCTTTACCTCTTCGGCGGACCACTGATGAACCCTATGATCGCCGCAGCTGCTATGGCGTTCAGCTCCGTCTCTGTCGTCACAAATGCACTTCGACTTAAGTCCATAAAAATTTAAACCCTATAAAAAAATTCAAACCCTATAAAGGAGAATGATTTATGAAAACACTTAAAATTACAGGCATGAGCTGCGGGCACTGCGAACGCCGCGTCAAAAACGCACTGGAAGAAATTGATGGCGTCAACGTCATCAGTGTCAGCGCCTCTGAAGACCGCGCTGAAGTCGAAACCAGTGTCGAGGATGATGTTTTAATCGCAGCGATTGAAGAAGTAGGATACACAGTGACTGAGATCAACTAATTTTAGGTTCAAAAAGGACGGCGATGCTGAAAAGCGCATCGCCGTCCTTTTTTTGGAAGTTGGGAAGTTGGTGTCAGACACCTATTTCCGAAACTGAGTGTCTGACACCCAGTTTCAACTCTTCTTTTTTTGAAACCGGGTGTCTGACACCCGGTTTCACACCATAGCCATAACCCGGCACGGCAGACCACTTAACCCCTCAAATTTGATAGGGAATGTATAAATATCACACCGCACGTGTTTTTGGCCTTTCAGTACAGCATCTAAATTACACAAATTCTCAACTACGAAGACACTGCTGTCTGCGCAGTGCTGATCCATTGGGGTGTGCTCAGAACCTCGACGGATACCCGCTGCATCAATCCCTATCATGGCGACCCCCCGGGCAATCAGCGCCTCAATCAACGGTACCGACAATTGAGGGTGATGCCCAAAATAAGCCTGGCTGCCATAGGCCATAATTTCAATTGCGCCAGTTCGGAAGATGACAAAATCACCCTCCTCAATTAAGGACAATTCATCAGCCTCCAGGTCAAGATCCTGACCACCCTTGGCTTCCTCAACCCTATTGAAGATTAGTCCTGAACGCTTTGCATTCTCCAGTGGGAAAACGAGATTCATGACATCAAAATGGGTCCCAAGATGTCCGAAGGCCGTCATTTTTTCGTTGGCCATTGCCGTTTCAGATCGCTCACGGGAGATCGAAACTGTTAAATCGATCCACATGAAGGATCACCTCACCTCAGGGTTTTCAGACTCACTGAAAGGCGCAGCGCCTTCAGTTTCTTCAGCTGCTTCAGCGGTTTCAAGAATTTCGGACTCTTCAAGATCGTCAAAATCATCCGCTGCATCATAGGTATCCAGATCCCGATTTTTATCAAACTTCACCTTGCCACTTGAAGCGGCACTGATTTTCTTCTCAGCTTTCTTGACCTGAGCCAACAAATTAGGATTCGGGTTTAAATTTTTCACCTCTGCAATCAGCGCTTTAGCCTTCTGAAAATCGTACTTTTCGGCGTAAAGAACTGCCAATTGAAATTTAACAATGCTGAGATCATCCGCATGGCGGACTTTGTGGGTCAAGGAGGCCTCAAAATCTCTTATGGCTTCATCAGTCTTGCCTTCCGCCGCTTCAACGTACCCCTTCGCCATGAAGTGGTACGAACGGTAGGACGGGCTCAGCCATTCAGGACGAATGGTTTCATTGACATGAAACTTCGCCTTTTGGAGGTTGTTTTCGCGGATCGCCTTGATGGCTAAGGCGACAGAACCCTGTCGAACTATGGCGACGCCAATAAATATTGACCCTACAGCGAATAGCGCCGCAAGACTTTGACTTCCTGTGAAATAAAAATAGACCGCAACAATGAAATAAGTCAAGGTCAGTGCCAGTTTCATCAGTCTTCCTGTCATCTCATATTACCTGCCCTTTTCTTTAACATAGCTGCCCGCAGCCTTCTTTACCATTTTTTCCATTTCCTTAAGTGTTGTCTCATCAATAGGTCTGCAAGAAATGCCGGCGCGTTTTGTCTTCGAATCCACCATGACCTCAAAGGAAACTCTGGTTGGAGAAATTTTAAAGTCCTTGACTGATTTCCATGGATAATATCTGCCGCGTACCTTTCCAAACAGATCGACGAATGCCAAGCCGGTCTCAGTGATCAAGAGATCATCCGTTTGAAGATAAATCATCATGAAGATCAAGGAAATCCAGAAGGAGATTTCCACGCCCTTTTGAGGGGTCATGCCCTCCGTCCCGAAAACAATGGAGGCGAGGCTGCCTGCTACAAAAAGAAGAAATATGGCCAGCAAACCCGTTTTGAAACGGCTTTTGAGGTGATAGCGTACTTTGCCGGTGTTTTTGTTGCCCTGGTTGACCAGCATATAGCCCAAAAATACGGTCCCGATCAGTGTACCTACTGAGAAAATGATTGTGTTCAATGGACGAAACCTCCTGAAATGAAATTGGGTCGCGGTGTGGGATGAAGCGACCATCGGCAAAAAAATGAAGACAAGGATTTATTGGAGTTCATGAATGACGTTGCTCAGCCACTTCTGACTCCTGTAGCGCCTGTAGGTCAGGACGGACTTGACGATCTCCTCTGACATCAGCATAGCCACGGTAATGATGACACCTGCCTGCAGCCAAACAGCGCCGGCAAACGCCAGCGGTACGCCGAACAGCCAGACCGCGGCCACTTCAACATAGAGGGCATACTTGGTGTCGCCGCCGCCCCTTAAGACACCGACAATCATCATGAGATTGAAGGTTTTGAAGAAAGTGAAGGCAGCGAAAAGGTACATCAGATGAGTAGTCGTTTGTGTCAGCGCGGGATCCAGACCAAAGAGCTTAAGGACGCTGCCGGCAGTCAAGGCCATAAACAGCGCGATCAGAAGGGCGCCTCCCTGAGACAGCTTCAAGAAATGACTGGCATATAGACGTGCCAGGGGTTCCTCGCCCGCGCCAATACGGTTGCCTATCATGACCTGACAAGCGGCGGCCATGCCCATGAAGATGACCTCATAAAAACGAAACAGAGAATTGGCCACTTGGTAGCCGGCAATAGCTTCAGCGCTGATTCTGGCAACAGCCACGTTATACAAGACTGTTCCAATGGCCCAAAGTGTTTCATTCGCGACGACGGGTGACGCTTTGTCGAGGATTTTCAGCATGTAGGACTTGCTGAATGCAAGAAGCTCCCTGGGCTTTGCGGCAAGGACGTGATCCGTTTTATAGATGACGGTCAAAATCACGACAAATTCAATCAGCCGGGCAATCAGCGTTGCAATGGCAGCGCCCTTGACGCCGAGTTCCGGCATGCCGAGCTTCCCGAAAATCAGGCCATAGTTCAGGACGGTGTTGACGGCAAGGGAAATGGCGCTGACCACCGTAGGCATTTTTGCCTGCTCGATACTTCTGGCTGCGACCGCGAAGCTGAAGGATACTGCAGTAAAGATGTAACTCCAGCCGACAATTCTCAGGTAGTCGCTGCCCAGTCGAATGATTTCAGAATTGCCATCACTCAAAAAGCCCATGATTTGATTCGGTGTCACAACTGCCACCAGCATAAACAGCCCTGTGACCGCAATGCCAAATGCCAGGGCTACCCCCATGGTGCGTTTGATGTTGGCTACATCCCGTTTCCCCCAGAACTGGGCTATAAAGACCGAAGCGCCGCTGTTGATGCCAAAGATCAGCAGGATCATCACAAAGAAAACCTGATTTGCCAAACCTACGGCAGCGATAGCTTCCTTGCCCACTTGCCCAATCATCACGGTATCCACCATGTTAAGTGAGGTTTGAATCAGGTTCTGGATCATGACAGGAATGCCAATCCTGAACATTGTTTTTAAAAATTCGCGGTCCTTATACCACTCCATGTTGTCCTCCGAGTTCACGTCATCTTTTTTATTATAACCGATTCGCCGTGACTAAAGAACTCCTGTAGAAATTAATTTTCACATGTTTGTTTCAGGTGTCTGCCACTTAATTCAGCACTTCTTTTGTAAGGTTTCCAAATTAAAAAAAGGATGAAATTGCCGTCTCACCGGAAGTCTGAAACCAAACTTCCATGGACGCCAACTTCATCCCATTGACGCAGTTCTGCCCCCCAGCTGACCGCGCCCGTGACTATTCGCCAAGAAATTCCTTCAGCACCTCTTCCGTGTGCTGCCCAAGAGTCGGCGCCGGCGAAAGGATTGCGCCCGGCGTCGCGCTGAGCTTGACCGGAATCCCCGGCATTTTGAGCTTGCCTGCTACAGGATGCTCGACCTCTATGATCATATCCCGAGCCAGAACCTGCTCATTTTCAATGACTTTATCCACCGTGTTGATTGGACCGTTTGGTACACCGGCCTCATCGAGAATCAACTGCCACTGGGCTGTGGTCTTTTCGCGGACAGCAGCCGCCACCAAAGGTCTGAGACTCTCATAGTTCTCCAGACGCTTTGGATTTGTGTCAAAGCGCGGATCTGAGGCAAGGGACTCCAGGCCGGAAACCTTGCAGAACGTGCGCCACAGGTTGTCATTCCCGGCGGCGATCATGATTTCCCCATCCTCAGTTTCAAAGGGCTCAAAGGGCACAATAGAGGCGTGCTTGTTGCCGGCTGGTTTTGGTACCTCGCCGGTGACCACATAGCGCGCAATGGCATTTTCCAGAATGGCCACCTGACAGTCCAGCATGGCCACATCCACCTTCTGCCCCACACCAGTTTTATGCCTGTGGTTCAGAGCCGCCAAAATACCTATGGCCGTAAACATGCCCGCGTTAATATCACCAACGGACGGACCCACCCGGGTCGGCTCGCCGCCCACCTGACCGGTAATGGACATAATCCCGCCCATGGCCTGCACGACGCCGTCATAAGCCGGTCTGTCGCTGTATGGCCCAGTATGGCCAAACCCAGAAGCAGCTGCATAGATGATGGACGGATGATATGTCTTGATGTCTTCATAGCCAAAGCCCAGCTTTTCCATAGTCCCCGGTCTGAAGTTCTCTACGACGACATCCATTTTCATAAGGAGCGCCTTCAAAGTCGCCTTACCTTCAGGACTTTTCAGATCCAGGACAATGCTGCGCTTGTTTCGGTTAAGACTCATGAAATACGCGCTCTCACCCTTCTGATACGGACCAAAGTGGCGCGAATCATCCCCGGTGACCGGCATTTCAACCTTGATGACATCAGCGCCGAGATCCGCCAGAATCATGGTGCAATAAGGACCTGCCAGAACGCGGGTCAGGTCGAGAACTTTAAGACCTTCCAGTGGACCCATCCAAACCCCTCCAGTCACTTAAGTCAAACAGCGCCTGCCCCGCCGGACACAGCGGAGCAAGCAGATTTCTGTTCACTATTCCTTCTCGTCGTAGGCAACAATGCGGCAGATGCTGGACTCGCCGCCGACAAATCTCCAAGGATAGCAGCCAATGATCAAACGTTTATTGAGGATTTTATCAATTTCGCCGCCCAGATTTTCCGCGTGAATGATATCATCCGGGAACAAATCAATATGCATGAGCTGATAGTCATCATCCGGAAAGAACTCTTCGAGGCTCTTGCCGTACTTCGCCTGAAGGTATGCATCCGCTTTCTTGGCTTCCTTAGGCTCCCAGTCGCGGATCTTCGTGTTCATAGGGTGATCCGCAGAGCCGCAGTCCACGCCAATCCACTTGATGTCCATTTCCTGGCACCATTTTGAGAATTCCTTGGTTGGTCCCGGATGGCGCAGCATGTAGCGGCGCTCGTCTGCCTCAGGCTGATCCCAGCCGTATTTATGATAGCCGGTGTTGATGATCAGTATGTCGCCCTTTTTAACTTCAACGCGGTCCGTGATGTCCTTGGACGTGTAAATGCCGTAATCTTCCGCAATATCCGACAGGTCGACGACCACGCCAGGGCCAATCAAATCCTCAAGTGGGATGGAAGCAATGTCTCTGCCATGTGTGCAGAAGTGAAGCGACCCGTCCAGATGTGTGCCAACGTGGTTGGAGGTCGTAATCAGCTGGCCGTTGGCGCCGTTTGGCGTCAATCGCTTGAAAAATTTGACCTGAAGCGGCTCATAAGTCGGCCAAGGCGGTGTCAGGTGGCTGAGTCCCTGTGTGAGATCATACATTTGAACTTTGTCCCAGAAATTTAGCATGAATTTCCCTCCTGTTTTCAACTTTGTCAACTGAGTAGTGAAGCCTGCCGATGGTTGTTAATTAGTGCGACGTCGATTTTTAGTGTTAGCGTGGCACAAGTCACCATCGGCAAAGGAATTACTTAATTGAGTCTCTAAATGAGGCCCCGTGCCTGGGCGTCTTCCACGAATGCTTCCAGCGCATCCTCGAAGCACTTCATAGGCGGACGGACGAGACCTGCGCCTACCTGTCCGACGCCGGCATTTTTATGGGCGATCCCCGTATTGATAATTGGGCGGATCTGAGTCTCGATAACCTTCATGATATCGATGCCGGTAGGAGACCCTCTGAAATTCATAGGCGGCAGTTTAAAGGCCGAACTTTCGCCAATGGTGATTTCATACATAGACGACGTGAAGTTAAAAGCATCCTGCGGGGTCCCGCCGACGAACTGAACAATGGCCGGCGCCGTTGCCATGGCGAATCCGCCTATACCGCACGTCTCCGTAATGACGCTGTCGCCAATATCCGGGTTGGCATCCTCTTTGGTGAACCCCGGGAAGAACAAACCATCAATGATTTCTGCAGGTGCAGTAAACCAGCGGTTTCCCAGTCCCGAAACGCGAATGCCAAAATCCGTGCCATTTCTGGCCATTGTGTAGACCATGGTCGAATTCTCGATGCCCTCCAAAGGATCCAGGGAGCACTTGCAGGCTGGCATGGTGAGATTGAGGAAAAAGTGGTCGTTGGAATGCATGAACTTCAGGACGTCGCGCTTGTCCTCATCAGAAAACTCTGTCATGACGAGGTACGGCGCAAGCTCTCTGATCAGAAGCGAGGTGCCGGCCTTATTACGATTATGGCCTTCATCTCCCATCTGGACGACTTGAGCAATCATAGTCTTGAGGTCAATAGGACCGGAAAGCGCCAGCGTCGCTTTAAGGACCGGCGCCAAGACCTTCTCCATCCATTTCAGGCGGTCTATGACTTCTTCAGAAAAAGCGCCGTAACGCAGCACTTTGCCCAAACCTTCATTCAGCGTGCAGTAAGCCATATTGCCAAAGGCCTCGTTTCGAAGCTTCCAGACCGGCATGCTGAAGGTGGTGACTCCGGCCATTGGTCCAACGGCATTGTGGTGATGGCAGGAATCAAAGGTAATTTTTCCTGAGGCTGCCAGCTCCAAGGCTTCCGCCTCGTCTTTGGCAAGTCCTTCATAAATCAGGCCTCCGACAATAGCACCGCGCAGCGGGCCGCTCATACGGTCCCAGGTAATTGGCGGACCGGCGTGCAGCACTGTCATCTTATCCATTCCGGGGATGTCTTCTCCGGCCGTGCCTATCCCGACAATAGTCGGCTGTGCCAACTGAAGGCGATCAAAAGCCTCTTGATTGGCTCTTAAAATCCTCTCTTCCAACTTTACCGCTCCCTTTCCCTTCTATTTCTTCCCTTTCAGCTTGCCGAGCAAACTTAACATTTTCTCATTGCCGCCCGCAGGTGGACGCCAGTCAACCTGAATGACTTCCACAGACTGGCTCTTAAGGTCTTCATAAAAGGTCTCAAGTCCTAGGTTGGCAACTTTGAGCTGTTTTTCAAATAATCCGTTAAGCGGTTTCATCAGTGTTCGCCTCCCTGATCGCGGATCGCTTTCATGATCTTAGCTGATAGCCGGACAGCCTGAGCATTGGACGGCATCACTATGGCGCCGGCCTCAGACAAGGTCTCTCTTGAGGCTCTCAGTCCCTGAGGGTCCCCTTCCGTGCCACAGACTGACGCAATCACGGTCAGATCTCCTCCGCTTGCCGCAATGTTTTCTCTGGCTTCACGGATTTGAGCGGCAACTTCGCCAGCGGGATCAGGGTGAGAGCCATAGCCAAGGACCACATCCATCAGCAGCACTGCCACATCCGGTGCCGCTTCTTTAACGATGCGTTCGCTGCGGGTGGATGGATCGATCATAGGGTGCGGCCTGCCAACGGTAAAGGCGTCGTCTCCAAAATCAATGACAGTATGTTCAGCGGAAACCTTGACGTCTTTCAGCTGCTCTTCCGGCTTCAATGGTATGTTTGACCAGATGGTGCCAATTTCCGGTCCAAGGAGCTTCATGGCTTCGTCCGCCAGTGTTCCGCCGGTGAAAAGGCCTCTCAAATATTTTTGGGTTGGTGCTTTTTTTCCGGCCTCATGAGCGGCCAAAGCCTCTATGTCCGCCTCAGGGACATCAAAGCCCGCAAAGTCAGAAGGCGCAGATTCTCCCCTCATCAGCGCGACCGCTTTTCTCGCAGCGTCTTCAAGGCTGATACAGGCGACGGCCCCAACAGCCTCAATGGCACTTCGGTCGCCGCCTATGAAGTCAACCACGACCGGTTTACCGGCATCTTTGACCAGGTCGAGGACTTTTTTTGCCACATCAGGTGCCGGCGGCTTAGAGATCAGTACAATAACATTGGTCTCCGGATCAGCAATAAGCGCTTCGAAAGCCTGAAGCATCATCAGCCCGCCAATTTCAGATTTCAAGTCCCGGCCGCCGGTGCCGATCACTTGTGAAACACCCCCACCTAATTGGTCAATCAGGGACATGATTTCTTGTGTACCGGTTCCTGAGGCACCCACAATACCAATGCCCCCCGGTTTCACGACATTGCAGAAGGCCAGTGGGATGTGATTGATCATGGCGGTGCCACAGTCCGGTCCCATCATCAACAGCTGTTTCGACACCGCCTTTTCTTTAAGGCGCTTTTCGTCTTCTATACTGACATTGTCGCTGAACAGCATGACGTGCAGACCGGCATCCAAGGCTTTTTCAACTTCAGCGGCGGCAAAGCGGCCCGGAAGAGAAATGAGAGCCATATTGAGCTGCGGTTCATTGGAAAGCGCGGTTTGAAGGCTGGCCGGTCTGTAGCTGCTGCCGGCAGAGGATTTCTTCGCCGAGAGCAAGGCGTCCAGGGCGTTCACCAGCGATTCCATTGTAGCCTCTCCGCTCAGCTCAGCCGTGACAAAGAAATCATTAGCCGACAAGGCTTCCAACTCAGGGGTCAATAGGTTGAGGTTGGCGGCAAGCTCTTTGTTAAGCTCTGTTGCCATGCCCACCAGAATGTCTTCCACCCCGGGCAGCTTTGCCAGGTCTTTGGTGATCAGCATTAAGGTTACGGAGTCGTAGTAGGCATTTTTACGTATGGTCGTTTGTACTGCCACTGTCACTTCCTCCTCGTATTGTAATGAATGGTTCCAGCTGCATGTCACATCCGGTGAAGACAGGCTTTGAAAAGCATTAAAGCATCTTCCGTAGTGATGGGTCTCAAGCATTCAGAGCCAGCATCAGGGCAGCTGCGGCCCCTGTCATAAAATCTGTCCCTGAGGTGTCACCATGGTCAAGTGCGTTCAGCGCCGCTGCTTCCAAATCTCCTTCTGTTTCGAAGCAAAGCAGCTCCAAAAGCCTGTCGTATTTTTGCGCGACATGGCCGAGTGCAGCATGTTCCAGCATAGCCTCACTTATGACCGTGGTTTTTCCTTTAGCCCTACTCGCGAGCTTCTGATTGCGTTTCAAAAGTTTTTCACGGTTCATGACCTGCCCATAAGGGGTGCGGATACTTGCGGCCATAAAACCGGCGACATAATCATCCGACGACGGTGTCAGACCCGGGCCAAACCCAACCAGCCTTGTAAAGGCAGTAATTACTCTGGACTCACCTGCTTCTGTCCCGTCTCTGTAAGCTTCAGAAAACTGATCCAGTCGTCCTTTGATAAAATCTACATACCGGTTTCCGGTCATGTCAGCGGGACAAGTCCCCGGATGAGGCAACACCCTGGCTTCACAAAGATACGGCAGGAGACCCTCCGGCTTTCCCCGAATCAGGAGCAGCTTGGTGAAAGACTCAAGGCGCTTCATCATTTCAGCTCTCGTCAGTTGTTCAGAGGGAGGCAAGTCAAAGCTCCACATTGGCGTCCATTTCTGTGCGTGTGAAAACTCCAAATGCGTTTCCCCAATAATAATGCCCTCGCTTGAACTGCTGACCGGCATTCCGGGATGCCAGCCCAAAGACTTCAGTGATCCTTTTGAGACCTGAAAAGTCATGGGTGCAAGATCCATTTGATCCGACACAATAGTCATCAGAACCCCACTTGAAAAGAGCAGATTGACAGCCCGCTCAAAAGTCGAGTGGACTTCGCCGGTTTGACCTGGACTTTGGGTTAAAAAGGTTAGACAGTCCTCTGACACGCGAAGCACTTTCATAGTCGATCACCACACAGACTTTTGATTAGAGGGCATAGGGTTCATCTAAACTTAGTGTACCAGAGTCACAGGCAGGGTTCATTGTGCCCCGCTTCCAAAATCAAGGGACCCCGTTTGTGACTCAGACCCAAGGTCGGTCTGTATCAGATCCATGATCTTCAGCGCGATCTGAACGTTGAGACGCGTTGATGGGTCTTCAAGATCAAGTCCGGAAATCTCCCGGATGCGCTGCATTCTGTAAATGATGGTATTGTAGTGCGTATACATTTCCTCAGAGACCCGCTTCAGGTTGCTGCCGCAATCAAAATAGAGCTTGAGGGTTTCCAGCAAATTAGTGTCCTTCTCCCTGTCGTACTTAGCAAGCGGCTCCAGCATTTCCCTGAAAAAGGATTTGAGCTCCGGTTCCAGCTCTTCAAAAGAAAGGAGTTTATAGATTCCAAGAGCGTCATAGTGTATAGGACGTCCTTTTTCACCGCAAAGATGATGATTGGCAAGTGCGCGATTGGCCTCGCTCTTTGACTTATAGAGAAGTTCCAGCTGTTTATACTGACGCCCAACACCTACTGAGAGAAGTTCCTTCAGCCCTTCCAATTCGGCGCTGTGGAGGATTTCTCCCGCGAATTTCATCACAGTTTCCTTAACCCGATCCTCTGATAAATCCTTGGGTTGACCAAACAAAATGATGAGCCTGTCGCTCTTCTGAGCAAAATGGACTCTGCCTTTGTAGGCTCGAGAGATCCGCTCGATAATGCTGACCATTTTGGTGCCAATGGTTTGAATAAAACTGGCATTGTTTGGCGTCAGCTTCAGCACCTCAGAAGTTGAGTCAAAATCAGCAACAACGACAGAATAGGCATAATTTGGATTGAACTCCATATAGACAGCGTGCTCGAGGGCTCGCTGCTGCCGGAAGGTCTCCGTCGACAGCAAATCATCGAAAAACTCTACTTTGTGTCGGTTCGCGCTTTCGTATATGGACATTTTCTTGAGCAGGTCCAGCGCAATTAGAGAGGTGGACGCTTCGATGACTGAAATCTCCATTGCGTTCAGCGTCTTTTCAGTTTCCCACAGAATGACCCACCCATAGTGTCTCTCATCTGATGAAATGGGAATTGCGACCCTGTTGAATGGGATGCCAGGTTTTCCTGTTCCATGAAGGGCGCCTTCAGGCAGTTCTTCCTCTGTCACAGGACTATCCTGGATTTTGTTCTTATCCATAAACTGCTCAGCCCTATTGATCAAAACTGACTTCATAGCTTCAGGTCCTGAGACAACCAGATTTTTGAAAAGTGGTTCAACTATGGCCACGGGCAGCCCCACGCTTTTGTGAATGGCTCTTGCAATCTCCTGCAGGCTGCCGCCCCTGAGCATTACCCGGGTGATCCTGCGGTTGAAGTCGTTCACCTGGCTGATGATAGCGCTCTGACGGTTGAGAAGTTCGCTCATAACCGGCATCATGATGTCGGAATAAGATATTTCAAAGGGGATTTCAATTAGGGGGAAGTCATATGCATCAGCGGTTGACAGCACAGTGTCCGGCAGCGTGTCGACGAAACGCTTGGTCTTGATGCCCATGCCCGCCAAACCCATTTCGCTGAAAGTTGGAATCAGCGTATTCAGAATTTCAATGTCGTCCTTTATGGAATATGCCGTAGTTAATAGGAATTCTCCCGGACGGACCCAGTCTATAATATCTGGGACTTCCATGACGTTGACTTTGGTGACCCGCTTGTCGAGACCGCCGCTGCCTGCCAATACATGAGATTCTTTGAGCACCGTCATTTCAATCAGGTCCCGGACCCGAATACCGATGATATTGTCCATTTCACTACCTCCGTTTGTTATTCACTCACAAATCACTTATATTATAACAAAAAGAAAAGCCCTCGCGTCAACGAGGGCCCTGATACGGGAAGAAAAAAATTTGTTTCCAGACAATAAGTCTTAAGCTTCTTTTGATTCAGGCAATACCACATTGAGTAAGATTCCGACGATTGCTGCAAGTGCCATACCTTCAAGATTAAGAGAAAAAAGACCAATTTTGAAAGGTATAACTGCGCCGCCAAGGCCAAGAACCAGGATAACTGCGGCGATGATCAGGTTTCTGGAAGACGTGAAGTCGACTTTATTCTCAACCAGGGTTCTGGCGCCAATCGAAGCGATCATACCAAACAGGATGATGGAGATGCCGCCGATAACTGCCGTTGGAATAGTTGAAATAACAGCACTGAGCTTTGGAACCAAGCCGAGAATTATCGCGAATACTGCTGCGATCTGCATGATTTTTGGATCCCATGCTTTTGTCAGCGCGAGGACACCCGTATTCTCCGAATAAGTTGTATTCGCAGGACCGCCGAACATAGCTGACAGCGCCGTTGCAAGACCGTCACCCATCAAGGTTCTGACAAAGCCAGGGTCCTTGGTGAAATCTCTTTTGACCGTGGAGCTGATCGCCAGGACGTCGCCAATGTGCTCTATCATAGTCGCAAGCGCGATAGGCGCAACCGTCAGGACAGCTTCAGCGTTAAATTTCGCTACCGTAAACGCAGGGATGCCAAAAATGGCCGCTTCCTGAATTGGTGTGAAATCAACTCTGCCAAGTATGACTGCAAAAACATAACCGCCAATCAGACCAATGATAACCGGAATGACCTTGAGGAAGCCTTTTGCGAAAACGCTGACGCCAGTGACAATAACAAACGCCACTATGGCCAGCAGCCAGTCGCCTGAAGCCATTGAAACTGCCGTAGGCGCAAGTTTCAAACCGATAACGATAATGATAGGTCCTGTCACCACCGGCGGGAAGAATTTAAGGACGCGTTCGATACCGAAGACCGCGATCAAGCCGGCTAGGAGAAGATAAATCAAACCAGCGACGACTATACCGCCCTGGGCGTACTCCATGCCATGGGTCTGAGCGACTGCTAAAATTGGAGCGATGAAGGCGAAGGAAGAACCGAGAAACGCCGGTACTTTTCCTTGTGTAATGACATGGAACAGCAATGTGCCGATCCCCGCCATAAACAGTGCGACTGAGATATTCATGCCCGTGATGATTGGAACGAGCACTGTCGCGCCGAACATAGTGAAGGTGTGCTGAATTCCCAGGGTGATCATTTTTGGTACGCCGAGCTTCGTGACGTCACGTATGCCGTCGTGGTTGATGTTTAGTTCTTCTTTACTCATGGGCAGCTCCTTTCATCCTCTTAGTATTTTCTCCCGTATCACTGAGAAAAAATAAGTTCACTAACATTATAACAGAGGCATAGCCTTTGTTAGCCTGAAAACAAAAATTTGAGGTGAAAATTTTGTGCAAATCTAGTGAGCTTGAAGACTTGAAATACCAATGATTCCAGCCAGCGAAACAACTGTTGACATAACCCTTGATTCTAGAGAACTCGGTGTCTGACACCGAGTTCCTAAACGCTTACTTAGTCTGCCCTTTTGCTTTCATTGCTGCCAGAACCTTCTCCGGCGTCAGCGGCATGGTCGACAACCGTATGCCCACAGCCTTGTAAACCGCGTTGGCAATGGCGGGCGCCGTAGGCACCATGGCCGGCTCAGCCACGCCCCGGGCTCCGTAAGGGCCGGACTCCTCCGGATTTTCAACAAAAGACACAACCAGCTCCGGCATGTCGTCCGACGTTGGAATCTTATAATCCACAAAGGACTTGTTCAAGATCTTGCCGTCCTTCAGCATCAGTTCCTCAAATAATGCCGTGCCCATGCCCTGCAGGATCGCGCCCTCCAGCTGGCCCTCCAGCATCTGCGGATTCACCACCTGGCCCACATCAAAGCACGACGCCACCTTCAGCACCTTGATGTGCCCGGTTTCCACGTCCACCTCCAGATCCACGCCCTGGGCGCCATAAGTCCAGAACGCGACCGGATGATCTCCGAGCCCCGTCTTTTTGTCCGCATTCCGGATGTTCGGAGGGATAAAGGAGCCTCTGCCGATGATTGGCCCATGAACACCGCTGCCATCCTCAAAAGTCAGGCCAAGAGCCAGCTCGCTGATGGCGACCTTACGGTCCGGATAAATCTGAGAGACAATGAACCCATCCCGCATCTCAAGATCCCGCTTGTAAACCCCAAGCTTGATCTGCGCCAGCTCGAAGAGCTGGGCTTTCGCATCCTGCGCCGCTTCATAAACCGCCCGGCCTGCAGAGTACGTGATGCGGCTCGCCACTGTTTGCCACTCATAAGGCGTATGATCCGTATCTCCGGTGCGAACCGTTATTTTTTCCGGTGAGATCGACAGCACTTCTGCTGCTATTTGCGTCATGACCGTGTCAGAGCCCTGACCAATGTCCTGGGCGCTGACCAGAAGATGCGCAGTGCCATCCTCATTCAGCTTGATGACAGCGGAGGAAGCCGCGTTATTAGGCATGGACGGCGCTTTCCAGCCACAGGCAATCGCCTTGCCCCGGCGTTTGTTTGGTCCGGAGGCAGGCTCTTCCTTGTCCAGCTCAATATCTCGAATGACATTGTCCAGACATTCCATCAGTCCGCACACTTCGACCAATTCGCCGGTCCCGGTTCGGCCGCCCGGCTTTAATCCGTTGATGCGCCTGATCTCCACCGGTGAAATGCCTATTTGCTCCGCCACAATGTCCAGGTTTTGTTCGATTCCAAAGTGGATTTCACTCATGCCAAAGCCCCTGTAGGGACCGCCCACCGGATGATTGGTGTAGACGCAGTAGGAATCTGTATGGACGTTATCAATGTCGTACGGGCCCGCGGAAGCGTACCCTGCCGCTTTAACTATATTGACGCCATATTCCGTATAAGCGCCGCCGTCCCAGATAAATTCGTTTTGAACGGCGACAATTTTTCCGTCTTTGCGCACACCGGTCTTAATAGTCGCATGGAGCCCCTGGCGCACATAAGCGTTTTCAAACTCATCTTCACGGGAGTAGGTCAGCTTCACCGGCCGTCCGTTTGATCTCATGGCCAGCGGAATGATGATGCCTTCCAGTGTCGTCCCGGCTTTGGAGCCGAAGCCGCCGCCCACAGCAGGAGACATGACGCGGAGCTTGTTGAGAGGTATGTCAAAAGCAGCAGAAAGCGCTTGTCGGACTGCATAAGGCGACTGACAGGAAGCCCAGACGGTCAGGTAACCATCCGCATCCATCTGCGCAACTGCGGTGTGGGTTTCAATAGGCACGTGCTGAACGTGGGGCACGTAAAATTTGTTCTCGAAGACGAAATCCGCCTCTGCGAAACCCTTTTCAACGTCGCCTTTTCGCAGCTTGTAGTGGTTGGAAATATTGGTACCCGGCTCCGGGAAAAAGACCGGGGCCACCTTGTAGTCGCCAAGATCAGGGTGAACCAGCGGCGCGTTGGGCGCCATGGCCTCCACTGCGTTGGTCACAGCAGGCAGGACCTCATATTCAACCTTGATCAACTCGACAGCAGCCTGGGCGATGTCCTCGCTCTCCGCCGCCACAGCCGCAACGGCCTCACCACGGTACCTGGCCTTGCCGACTGCCAAAAAGTTCTTGTCCTCAAGATACAGACCGCCGCGCTTAGTGTAGAATTCGCCCGTTATGACGTCCTTAACGCCCTTTAAACGAAGGGCTTCAGAGGGATCAATGGACAGAATTTTGGCATGGGGATGCGGACTGCGCTTGACAGCAACGTACAGCATTCTGGGCATTTTCATGTCATCCACATATTTCAGGGAGCCGGTGACCTTCTTGACACCGTCAACCCGTTTAATGCTCTTTCCAACGAACTTCAAGGTGAAGCCCCCCCTCATTAGTCGTTCCCGTGTCCAACCCGGTTCTGATCCGCGACACTTTGAATGGCCTGGACAATTTTTTTGTATCCGGTGCACCGGCACAGGTTGCCGCTGATGCCTTCCTTGATCTCCTCATAAGTCGGCGTTGGATTCTCATCCAGCAGCGCCTTGGCCGTCATGATCATTCCCGGCGTGCAGTAGCCGCACTGCAGGGCCGCATTGTCAATAAAAGCCTGCTGCAGCGGATCCAGATGCGTGCCGTCCGAAAGGCCCTCAATAGTCTCAATAATGCTGCCCTCTGCCTCAGGTGCCAGAACCAGACATGCGTTCACTGCCTGCCCGTTCATAATGACCGTGCACGCGCCGCATTCCCCGGCACCGCAGCCTTCCTTGGCGCCGGTCATGTCGAAGTCTTCCCTGAGCATTTTCAGAAGTGTTCTATTCGGCAGCGTCTCATGCTCAACTTCTTCACCGTTTAAAATAAAACTGACTGTCAGCTTGCTCATGACACCGCGCCTCCCTTCTCAATCTGTTCGAGTCCGCGCTTCAGCATGACCTTCACCATCTCGAGGCGGTATTCCCTGGAAGCCCGCACGTCATCAATAGGTTTAACCTCTGAAACTGCGCAGGAGAGGACTTCCTCCAGGGCTGCCCCTTGATTCAGCAGCGCCTCAGTCTTTGGCAGCCTGACCGGCGTTGGCGCCACAGCGCCATAAGAGAGCCTCCAGCCATCCTCCGCCTTCAGCAGCGTCATGCAGACCATGGATAGGTCTACCTCTTTGCGCCTTGCCAGCTTGGTAAACACACCCTGCCCCGCTGTCTTAGTCACGCGAACCCCTTTGACTATTTCACCCGGTTTCAGGGAAGTTTTTCTCACAAATACAAAAAAATCGCGGATGGGGATCTCCCGCTCTCCCTCAGGTCCGAACACCTCAAGAACGGCGTCCAGCGCCATGAGCGGCGTCGCCGTATCCGCCAGCGGCGAAGCATTGCAGAGATTACCTATGCAGGTTGCGCGGTTTCGCACCTGTTTGGAACCCACGGAGAGCGCGGCCTCAGCCAAATAAGGAAAGCTTTTGCCGATGGTCTCATGACGGCCCACCTGATTCAAATTTACCGTTGCACCAATATATACAGATTCCTCGTCCTCGCGGATCCGGCTGAGCTGCTCTATGCCTTTGAGATCGATCACCGCTGACGGAAGCGTCAGTCCGTCGCGCATTCTGACTATCAAATCCGTGCCCCCGTTTAAGAGATGCCCGCCGTCGCCATAGCGAACCAACAGCTCTGAGGCTTCTTTCAGACTTGAAGGTCTGAAATACTCAAATGGTCTCATGGTTATAACCCCCCTATGATTTAATTATAGGCCACTTTGATTATCATTATACTCTAAATTTTCTGTCATTTGTCCGGATTCCTTAGTGAATAGACAACAAGGATTTCGAGTTATATAATTAAGTCAGCGTTTTCCAATTTGCTCGAAAGGCAGGTGATGTCCCGTGTCAGCACAAGAACAAGCGCCCGCACAAGCTCTGGCTTATACGCCCAGCATTGCAAACGCCGTATCCCGAAACTTGCTTGACGAATACTATTTCGAAACCCTTCGTGATCAGTCGAAGCTTTTAGCCAGGTATCAAGCTCTGCTGTCAGCCCTCACCCCAGGCTTCACGACGCTTTTGGAGGACCTGTTTTATCTGTTGTATAAAATCGAGCCCGTCTTGACACCACAGCCTACAGCGGGGCGCGCTGTCATTTCCGGTATGCTGTCCACCACTACCCTCAAAAAACTTAGAGGCCGCACCGCAGGCAATACCACCGAAAGTTATCTGGCGCTGAAATTGATGGTGGATGAACTGCTGCTTCATCTCAGGGGCACGGACATCCCAATGCATTTGGAAACCCTGAATAGCGCGTTGGAAGCGCTCATAGAGACCAGGAATGCCCTTGAAGACAATTTGGGCGCTAAGCTGGAACTAAACGAGGCAGTAAAGCCGGAAGATGCCGGACATCTCAACCGCTTGAAATCACCCCTTGGACTGTCTCAAAACGCCTCCCTCAGCGAGGTGGCCAGAACGCTGGCTGAGTCACTTAAAGCCCTTTCCGGCAAAAAATCCCCTGACTCAATGATGACTGAGAAAGCAGAAGACCAGGCTAAGCCTGCAGCGCCGAAGCCCTCTGACAGAAAGTCGACAGACCTCGACGCCAAACTAAAGTCGTCGTTGGCACCGGACCTTTCCTCATTCCTGGAAAAACTCGATACGGCCATGAACAGCGATCACCAGGTTCAGGCTGAGCAGGCCGGCGACCGCAATCAGCCATCAGAAAAGACCGGCGCTCCGTCACCTGCAGACGAAATGGCGGACCATCTGGCCAATGAGCTGCAGGCATTGTCCATCAAAATGGATGCAAATAGTACGGCATCCCCGCCCGACACGCTGACGCCTGCCGGATTCGACCTTCAAGAAATGACGGGGGGAGATGTGGATCAAAAGCGGATTGTCGACGGGGCAGGTCTGGGTGCCCCTGTCTCCTCTACCACACTGGGCTATTCAGGTGACAGCCATTTGGACAGCCGGGGTCAGACCCGTCAAAGTGCCGGCTCTGGCGCAGGCAGCCTGCAGCAGACCCTGGAACGCCTGAATGAACGCATCTCACATCTTGAAGGACAGATCTCTGAGGTACTCAGACCTCTGGATGTGTCATTGGCAATGAACAAGACCATTGACAGCATTGACCGTTTTACTGAAAATCTGAAGTCCTTGGGGGTCAATTCTGACCTGGAGGTGACAGATGATTTCGATCATGTGTTGGAGCTGTATAAGGCCCTTGGGGAACCATCGGCTATACGTTTTTTGAATAAAGTGGGAAAAAAGCGTGAGATCGCCAAGCGGGCGCAGTATCAGAAAAAGCGCAAGATGCAGTATATCATTGACAAAGTAGCCGTTGGGGACCGGTTCGACGCCCTGATTGACGAAGAAATCACCACCCTGTCCATGGACGTCTTCAGCGACGACTTTTACGACCGTTTCCTGAACCGCAGCCTGCTGGTTTACGAAATGGAAGGCCACGCAGCCCGTGACCGGGGGCCCATTATCCTCTGCTACGACGGATCGGGATCCATGGAAGGGATCAAAATAGAAGAGACGAAGGCACTGCTGGTCGCGTTCATAGAAGTGGCGCGGATCCAAAAACGCCGTCTGATCACGCTGCAGTTCGCGTCAAAGACTGAGCCGCTGTACATTCAAGAGTTCAATCCCAATCACGTGACCATTGAGGAGATCATGCGCCTGTTAGGACATTTCATCCGGGGCGGCACAGATTTTGAAACACCGCTTAAAGCGGCGGTAGAACTGCTTAAGGAGGACCGCTATCGCCGCGCGGACATCCTGATGATCACGGACGGCTTCAGCGATATTCGCGATGGGTTCAAGAAAGCGTTTAACCAGTGGAAATCCGCCATGGCTTTCAAGCTGTACGCCATCATTATTCACGGCGAAACTTATGGGGATTACGGGGATCTGGGGGAGATTTCAGATGAAATCCTCGAGATCCGCGACCGGGACCTGTCCAACTGGAACGAAAAAATCAGCGCGCAGCTTTTTGAAAAGATATAATCAGGTGGGGGGAATTCTAATGACCATGGAGCATCGCGACACAAAAAGAGCCGCGCTCGAGACTGGATTATCCGAGAGTCTGGAGCAATTCAGCGGGAAGCTGAGAGGGATTCGCGACTTTCTGAACCACAAATATTATGAGGTGGATACTTTTGTAGAGTGTATTCTGCTCTCCATGATCTCCAGGACCAACATGATTGCCCTTGGGCCTCCGGGGATCGCCAAATCCGCGATTCTCAGGGAAATTGTCAATGTCATTGACTTTGATGTCTTTGAAGGCACACCGTATTTTCACATTCAGATGGGCACGGACATCAGTCCGAACAACATCCTGGGCGCGCCGGACATTGAGTATTACAAGCGTCACGGCATCATTAAACGTGCGTATCAGGGATTTTTGCCGGATGCGGCGATTGCCTTCTTTTCTGAATTCTACCGGATCAGCGACCAGGTGGCCAACTCCGGCATCCTGACCATCTTGAATGAGGGCGAATTCAAAAATGGTACGGATACGGTCAAGACGAACCTGAGGTTTTTCATGGCGGACACCAATTTTTTCCCGAAGCAGCCGGATGATCTGGACGCGGATGAGACGGATTACCGCCTCCAGGCCCTCCATGACCGTTTTCTCTCCAGGGTGCTGGTCTCTCCCCTTCAGGATGACGACAACAAAGTCCGCATGATCCTGATGGACGACCATGACAGCACGGACCTAAAGCTGAGCCTGAACGATCTGATCTGGATCCAGGATCATCTGGAGCTGGTGGAGCTCCCTGAAGCGATTGCCCGTGCCATGGTGGAGATCTCCAATACCCTCACTAAGAAGCACAAACTCTTTATCTCACCACGCCGTCTCAAGATGTCCAGAAATTTGATCCGGGCCAGCGCACTGCTCAGCGGTCGGTTGACTTGCCGGATGGAGGACCTGATGGCCCTTCAGTTTTCGTTCTGGCAGAAGGAAGAAGACATACAGAAGGCGCGTGATTTGATTCTGGACACCATAGGCATCCCGGAATCCGATGGCCGAAAGTTCGACAAAATGGCCCTCAGCATTCTGCAGGAGCTGCAGTCCAACATTGACAACACCCACAACCTTCCGACCTTCAACCCCGAAAAACTCTACCGCCAGGCTGTCAACGACCTGACCAAGCTCCTGGAGATGATCCTGAAAAAGTATCCGGTGCCCGAGGAGCACGCGGCTGTGGAGAAGGCCTTCCGTCAGGTTGAGGCGGAAATTCGGAAGCTGCAGCTGGAGGCGTGATGGAGACGAAAAGACGAGAAACTCGGGTGTCTGCGGCTTACGCCTATCGACCCCGAGTTTCCTTCCTCCTAAGCACAAAAAGAGACGCTTCAGCCCGAAGCGTCTCTTTTTTTTAAATCAGTCCCAAACTCTTGAGCCCAAAGATCCACAGAAAAATTGTCACGACGGACAGCGCTGAGCCAAAGACCACCAGCTGCCCCGCCAGGACATCATCCGCGTCCATCTGCTGGGCCATGGTAAAAGTGGAAACCGCCGCGGGCGCGGCATACATGATCACTAAAGTCACGAGCTCCGGACCCGTAAAGCCCAATCTGACACAAAGGGGCACCAGGATCCCCGGGATCACCACCAGCTTCGAAAACACGCCATAGGCAATATATTTGGTGTTGTCCTTCACGGCACTGAAGTTGAAGGAACCGCCCAGGGCCAAGATAGCCAGTGGCGTTGCCGCCTTCGCCAGATCGCCAATCGTCTTCTCCACCGCCACAGGCAGGGACAGGCCCACCCGCATGGCCAGAATTCCAGCCAGCGAGCCAATAATCAGCGGATTCTTAAAAACGTCCAGAATCAGCTTCCCGGGGCTGATTTTTTTGTTTCTGAAGACCGACAGGACAATAACACTCAGCGCGTTGAAGATGGGAACCACGGTCCCAACGACAATGGCAGTGATGCCGGCCCGTTCAGCGCCGTAGATGGAGGCGACAATAGGCAGGCTGAAGATGATGGAATTGCTGCGGCCTATGCCCTGGATCAGGGTGGCGCGCCTGCGGTTGTCCTTCTCAAGCATCACGGTGACCACTGTAAAGACACCGAAGATGGCAAAGGCGGAGACCGCCGCGAACAGGATCACGCGGGTGTCGAAGTGGCCATTCGGATCCGTCTGGTAAATATTATTAAACACCAGCGCCGGGAGCAGCGCCTTGAACGCAAGGCTGTTCAGGACTTTCAGGGATTTTGGATCAAACATGCCGAGATGCTTCAGGCCATATCCAAGCGACATGAGCAGAAAAAGCGGCAGGATGATATTGAGCGAGAAGATAAAATTCTGCATGGGGTGACCGTCCTCTCGGTATGACTTATGTCGTTTGGATCAGTGTTTTGGCCGATGGAAGCCTGAACGGGGCAGTGAGGGTGAATCAAGCGACCATCGGTTAAACAGCTCTGTTTTTTTGGTTTGGATTACAAGTGCCGCTCCAGGCCCGCACGCACGTCCGCCATCATGGCCGGGGCGTCATGACCGGGATAGAGCATCCAGTCATCCGCCCATTCCTTCAGGGCTTTCCGGATCGAGGCCTTCATCTGGGCGTCGCTGCCGCTGTACAGGTCGGTGCGGCCTACGTCATCGCTGAAAATAGTGTCTCCCGTAAACACCACGGGGGCATTCTCGAGCCTCAGGCAAATGCTGCCGGCTGTGTGGCCCGGAGTGTGCAGGACCTGCAGGGCGTGACTGCCAAAGGGAATCCTCTGCCCGTCTTCAAGACCGACATCCGCCGTCAACCGCAGATCGCGCTCGCCGGAATGATTGTAAAAGGGTGTCACGAGGAGCTTCGCCTCAGCCCTATGGGCCATGAGGGGGCAGTCATACTGTTTTCGCAGCGCGGCTGCGGCGCCAATATGATCCCAATGTCCATGGGTAAGAATGATGCCGATGGGCTTTAAACCCTTCTCATGCACCACTTTCATTATCTTTTTCTTCTCGTCGCCCGGATCCAGGATCAGCGCTTCTTTCGTCTCTTCATCATAGACAAGGTAGGCGTTGGTCTGATGGGATCCCAGGGCGCGCTGCCATAAACCGTAAGTCATATTACTCTCCTGTCAGATATTTCAGATAAGGCGAATTGATTGGGAGCAGCAGCACCGTTTCGCCATTGATGGTCGTCTTGTAGGAAGTCAGCGTCCGGTAGAGATTAAAGAATTCCGGATCCTTGCTGTAGGCGTCATTGTAGAGTCGGGCGGCTTCCTTTTCGCCTTCGGCCTGAATGGTCTTGGCATCCGCCTCCGCTCTGGACAGCATTTCTGAGACTTCACGGTCTGTTTCCGCCCGGATCTTCAGCGCTTCTGCGTCACCCTGAGACAGGTACTGCTGGGCGGTACTTTCACGCTCGGAGATCATGCGCAGGAAGACAGATTCTTCGTTGGCAGCCGGGAGATCCGCGCGCTTCATCTTAATGTCGATCAACTCGATGCCGCTTTCATTTTTAATTAGGGTGTCATTGACCTGTCCCTTGACAGTGGTATCAATGCCGCCTCGAGCGGTGACACGGTCTTTGATGATATCTACATAGTTCATTTTGCCCAGCTCAGTGCGGATGCTGGAGTAGACAATGTCACCCAGCCGGCTCTCAGCCGCGCTGAGGGTTCTGAGGGATTCGATCATCTGAATAGGGTCAGTGATCTTCCAAAGGCTGTAATAGTCAACCATGATGCGCTTCTTGTCCAGAGTGTTGATTTCAGCCGGCGGCACATCGTAAACCAGAGTATACTTAGGCAGGCGGGTAATGGTTTGGACAAACGGGGTCTTGAACTTTAATCCCGGCGCGTCAATTATTTTCACAATCTCGCCAAACTGCCGAACAATGATGAATTCGTTGGCTTTGACTATAAAGAGGTTGCTTTGCACAAAAACCGCGAGGATGACCATTAAGAAGACCACTGGGATGATCTTAGGAAATGAGCGGTTAGCGGGGCGAGGGCTGGGATTCGGGTTTTCGGGGTTGGTCCTTTGACCATCAGCCGCATGAGGCCTTTGGGCTTTGTTGGCGGCCATACCCTTCTTGATCTCCTCAATGATGACCTGGATCACGTTGTCGAGCTTACTCATTTGCCTCACCGCCTTTCTTCAGCTGGTCCAGCGGCAGATAATTGACGGTGTTGCCGCCGCCCTCCTGCATGATGTAGATCTGAACGTCCGGCAGGATCTGCTCGAGGGTCTCGATGATCAGGCGGTCACGGGTGATAGTCTTATTGGTCACGTATTCGGAGTAGATGGCGTTGAACTGGGCAACGTCACCCCGGGCCTGCTCGATGCGGGCGACCTTGTCCCCTTCCGCGCGGCTGATGAGGGCGGCCTTCTGGCCTTCAGCGGTGTTGATCTTTTCATTGCGGTAGCGGTTGGCCTGGTTGATTTTTGTGATGCGCTCCTCGCGGGCGGAGGCGACTTTTTTGAAGGCATCGCTGACCTGCTCGTTAGGGAGGTCGACGTCCTGGAGGTTGACGTTTCGGATGGCGACGCCAATCTGATAAGTCTCCACCAGGGACACCAGCGTGTCTCTCGTGTCGTTCATAATGCGGGTACGGCCGTCTGTCAGGGCGTCATCCACCACCGAGCTGCCTATGACGCCGCGCAGGGCGCTGGAGGTGGCATTCATAAGGATCTTGACGGGATCCTCAGTATTGTAAAGAAAAGCGATGGGATCGACGATCTGCCACTGGACTTCCAGATCCGCCAGGATGATATTCTCATCTCCTGTAATCATTTTGGCGTCCTTTTCCTGAAGGACTGCGCCATCAGGTCCTTCCTGGCTTTCTTCATAGCCAAAAGTCAGTGAGAAGGTTTCTCTGGAGAGCTTGCGAACATTCTGGATTGGATATGGCAGCTTGAATCTGAGTCCCGGCTGAACCAGGTTGGTGTCCGGCTTGCCAAAGGTCTCGAGGATGGCGTATTCCGTTTGGTCCACCGTGTAGAAGCTGGTGCCGCCGAGCCAGATTATTACCGCTGCGACTAGGATTAGAGCAAAAAACGTGGGCGTTCGTTTGGTCATCATAGGCCTCCTGTTTGAAAGTGTGTGATGTGCTTGGGTACAGATAGTGTTGTGAGAGATCCTTTTTGTGCAAGGTCGTCATTGACTGTTCTGTCATGGTGGGTTGATTGGGGCTGTTGCAGCAGAACACACATCACTTTAATTCTGAAGGTTTTTGTGGCTTTAGTCAATTGAACATGCAAAATATTTTCTATAAACCGAATTTAATCAGAATGGGATGAAAACGCTATGTCATAGCATTTAAAATGATTTAAAAAAGCTATTGATTTTATTACTAATTAGTAGTATATTGTTGTTAGATGATAACAACTCTCAACTATAGGAGGACTTCACCATGATCAGAAAAATAAGTCATCAGCAAATGGGACGCAGCAATCGCGGCTGGCTTCGCAGCCTCTTTCACTTTTCCTTCGCTGAATACTATAATCCGGACAACATGAATTTTGGGGTTCTCAGGGTCCTGAACGATGACCTGGTGGCTTCCAAGTCAGGCTTTGACACCCACCCGCACCGGGACATGGAGATCCTCTCCTATGTCGTCAAAGGCGAACTGACACACGGTGACAGCATGGGCAATAAGAGCACGATCACCCGGGGTCAGGTTCAGTACATGAGTGCCGGAACCGGCGTTGCCCACAGCGAGCACAATTTGGGTGAAGAAGAGCTGCGGTTCCTTCAGATCTGGATCCTGCCGGATCAAAAGCGCCACACGCCTGCTTATGGTGATGTAAAACTGGACTGGGATCTGCGCAGCGGCAAATGGCTTCATTTTGCATCCCCGGTGGGCGGCGGCGCATCCGTTGAGCTTCATCAGGACGCGAATTTTTATGCTGTAGAGCTGACAGGCGGACAGCACATTGATTTTGAGGTCAAGACAGGTCGGCAAGTCTATTTGGTGTTGATTGAAGGCAGTGCCCTGGTCAACGGACTCAGGCTGGAGACCAGGGATGCGCTGGAATCTGTTGAGGAATCCCTGTCCATTCACGTGGATCAACCGGATCAAACTGCCCACCTTCTCGTCATAGAGATGGCGAAAGGGTAAATTTTAAGTTGGGGACGCGGACGGGTTTTGACTTGGTGACGCGGATAGGTTCTGACTTGGGGACGGGGGACGGTAATATTTCTGTAACAAAACGCAGCTAAATTGAAATCCAAGAACTTTATTTGACCCCTTTTTCCAGTTCGGCTATGATTGTAATAGCACTGAAGAGAAAGGGGTTTTTTGCATGCCGGAAATCATTTCGGGCCTTCTGCCCGGCTTATATTGGTTATGGGTTATCCTTTATTTCGAGATTACGCTTCGCCTAGCTACCGTTAAGAGCTTCAAAAATTTCGGTTTTGGCAGCCTCTTCATCTGGTCGGCCCTTTACGCCTGTATGCTGATGCTCATAACGCCGGTCTCCTCCGGCAGCGTTTCAGCGGCGCTAACCACAGCCCTGTCTCTGATCCTGTTCTTTCTCTTCGCTTCCCAGCTGGTCTACTATAAAATCTTCAAAATGTTTTACACCCTGTATTCCATGGGCAACGCGGGACAGGTTCTGGATTTTGTCAAAGATATTGCGGCTTATGTCGCCTCCTGCCTCCAGTGGATTCTGGTCCTGCTTCTGCCTCCTGCGGCTTACTTTTTATTCCTGGCAGATCGCCTCTTCAGCCAAGGACGACTGAGCCAGCCGGGCTCGGCAGTAACAGTGACAATGATCACCTTGACCTTTGCCGTCCTTTTATTATCAATTGCCAGATACCGACTCCATGCAGGACGCGGTGCTCTGGGCTCCTCTTACGAAGCCTACCACAAAAGCATGGACCCCACGGTGACACTCCGCCATTTCGGCCTGCTCACCACCATGCGCCTCGATTTCCAGCGCACTATACTCGGCATGAAGTCCATGATTTATGATGATCAGCAGATGATCTCCGCCCTCACTGCTGAAGATGCTGGCCCTTGGCCCCCCTCCAAATACAATGCTTTGCCGATGGTCTTCTCACCCACCGCCTCAAAGCTGAAAGAGCTCGCCGCAGACCCACAGCTGAAGGATCTTCACAACTGGCTCAGCGCCCAGCCGCCAACCCCCAAAAACGACTACACAGGCCTTTTCAAAGGCTGCAACCTGATTGTCCTCACCGCCGAAAGCATGTCGCCCTACTCCATAAACGAGACATTAACACCGACACTCTACAAAATGACACACAGTGGCTTCCATTTCACTGATTTTTACAATCCTATATGGGGCGTCAGCACCTCAGACGGCGAATATGTCGCTTGTACCAGCCTCCTCCCAAAATGCGGTGTGTGGAGCTTCATAGAGTCCGCAGGCAAAAGCATGGCAATGACCCTTGGCAACCAGCTTCGTCCCCTTGGATACACGACGACCGCCTATCACAACCACCGCTACAGCTACTACAAGCGCCACCTCTCCCACCCCAACATGGGATATACCTACTTTGGCCTTGGAAACGGCCTGAACGTCACCCCCACCTGGCCTGAGTCCGACCTGGAAATGATGCAGCTCACAGTTCCCCAGTACATAGACAAAGAGCCCTTCCACACCTACTACATGACCGTCAGCGGCCATATGCGCTACAGCTTCAGCGGCAACGCCATGGCTTCCAAGAACCGCGCCGCGGTGGAACACCTGAACCTCAGCGAGGAAGCCAAAGCCTATCTCGCCACCCAGGTTGAACTCGACCGCGCCATGGCCTCACTTCTCGAACAGCTTGAAGCCGCGGGCGTTTCCGACAGAACACTGATCGCCATGAGCGCCGACCATTACCCTTACGGCCTTTCCGACGCTGCCCTCGACGAGCTCGCCGGCCACAAAGTCGACCGCAGCTTTGAACTCTACCGGAGCCCGTTTATTTTGTACTGTCCTGATAACAGGCGGTGTCAGTCACCAGGTTCGAATGAGTGTCAGACACCAGGTTCGAATGAGTGTCTGACACCAGGTTCGAATGAGTGTCAGACACCAGGTTTGAATGAGTGTCTGACACCAAGTTTGAATGAGTGTCTGACACCAGGTTTGAATGAGTGTCTGACACCAGGTTTGAACGAGTGTCCGACACCAACTTCGAATGAGTGCCTGTCACCAACTCTGAACCGGTGCCAGACCCCGGTTGTCATAAACACCCCATGCTCCAGCCTGGACATCCTCCCCACCCTTTGCAATCTCATGGGCCTGGAGTACGACTCCCGCCTCTTCATGGGCCGCGACATCTTCTCAGACAGCGAGCCCCTCGTGATGTTTCTCAACAAAAGCTTCATCACCCGTTATGGCCGCTACGACGCCCTTAAAAAGAGTTTTTTGCCGATGGTCACCGAACCCACCCCTATCCCGACCACAGACTACATACACGAAGTCACCAAAACTATGGAAGAAAAATTCCTGGCGTCTGCCCGCATTCTGGATCTGGATTATTACGGTTACCTAGACCTCACTTCAAAAGAGACAAGATAACTTGGCCCCCGTCCCCAAAACCTGTCCAGATCCAGTGTCACCCGGTTGCCCCAGCTTGAGACAATCAAGACTTCTCTGCCGCTTCGTTCAACCGTCTCAAAGCCTGTAATCACCACCCAGTGCCATTGAAAGCGGTCAGTGGTAAAAACGCGCCCCGACACCGCGCTTAGATAATCCACCTGTCGAAGCCCGCGATTGTTGAAATTGAGCATCGCCACAGGAACACCCTTATCAATCTGCCCTTTTATAAAAGCCTTTGCCTGACTCAGACTGAGTCTTTGACTGGCCGGCCACCGGACAGTGCCGCTGAGCGGCCAGACTGGCCGCAGTTCGACATGCTGCCTGCCGGCTAATGAAACTACCCCATTAGCAAATCGAACCGGGCTGTGAATGCCCAGAGAATCCGGCAGCTTCAGAATAGAACGTCGCCCTCCGCCGCCGCCATATCCGCTTCCCTGTTTAAACCGGGTCATCGACTTCCAGGGTGGAACCAACGGGGTCAGACCTGCATAGACCTGGTGCAGGTGTGCAAGATAGTCCGCCTGTTTCAGGTGCCTGCTCTCAAGAACCGGCCCAGCGCCTCCAAAAGCCCCATCCGCGCCAAGCACGACCCCAAAGTAAGCCAGGATGTTGGCCGCCGCAACAGTCCCGCAGCCGCCTGCCCGTCCATTTTCCGACTCAAACCAGGATTGATCGCCGCCGTAAAAATAGGTTGTGGATCCATTGAAAGTTCGCGCTTCAACGCGAATGAATTCTGCGAGTGCCTCTCTGGAGTATTCCAGCATGACGGCCGCCTCCTCTTCAAAGCAAAGTCGGTGTCAAGCGGCGTTGGGCCGCCGACACCGACTTCCTTGTTTTTGCCTCTCAAATCAGTAAAGCACAAACGTCGTCACCGCCGGGCTGGGATCCCAGCCATCCATGGTCAGTTTGACGCTTTGCAAAGTGTCTACGTTGACCCCGACAACCGTCAGAACACCGCTTGAGCCTATAGTCCCGACCCCATACCCATTAAACAGGACCGTCGCACCCGCTCTGCCAGTCACCCTGACATTGGCATCCATGCCCGAGACCTTGGATACCGCGACACCTGGCGCTGCCAGCGCCGACTTCGACACTGTCAAGGTCAATGCAGCTTTCGCAGTTGTCCCGGACACTGTACCGGTACTGGTCTTCGTGCCCGCGCTGTAGGTATCCAGCACCGAAGGATTCCAAGTGACCGCCACTTTTTTCGTGGTCTTGTCACTCATCACAGCGACAACTGTCGTTGGCATGGTATACCCCTCACCCTGTCTGACACTTGCCTCGACTGAACGAAGAGACTGAATCGTGACCGGTGCAGGCTTCGGAGCAGGTTTAGGTGCCGGCTTGGCCTCAGGCTTTGGCGCAGGTGCCGGATCAGGTATTGGTGTCAGCGCTGGTGCAGTTTCAGGTTTCGGAATCTGCGCAGGCTCAGACACTGTTGCCTGTCCTGGCAACTGTGCCGCCTCTGCGCCGGGTACAATAGACCCCGTTGGCGGCCCTAAAGCAGGGGCACCATCATTTGAAGCCACTTGATCGCTAATGATCAGCGTCAGAGTCACTTCCCCTTCATACCCTTCTATGGTTCCAATGCTGCCCCGCACCCCATTTTCAGAGGTGTCTATAGCACGCGGTGACCACTGGATGGGGACTTGAGTTTCGGAACCATCGGCTAAAACAGCTTTGATCACTTTGGGAAGCTCAAAGCTGGTATTCCGCAGCACCTCAAAAGAGAGATCTTCCACTTGCGCAACAGGCGGCATACCGGTTTCGTCGAAAAACAGCCGAACCACGGTATAAGTCTTCCCGGCTGACCCCTGAATGCGCCTAATCTGCGCTGTTCGCATCATGTCATACTCAGGCGCGTCGGCGTGACCGATCAGGAAATTGAGCTGATCCGGCGCGCTTTCTTCAAAGCTGAAGGCCAGCTTCAGATCGCCTGCGGTCTCCCCGGATTCCGCCGATGGATTCACAAACGCCTCCATCACGCCATCTTCAACCACATAGAGACTGCCCTCCTGCACAAAGAGATCCAGTGTCCCGCGGGCCGGCTCCGGGACCTGTTCAAAAAGCGCTGCCGCCTTTGCCTCTGCAAGCCTGCTTTCAATGAAATCCGCAGGTGCGCGCACTTGCGTGATGGGATCCATTTCTTGTTTCGAAAAGAACGCTGCCTTAAGACCAAACACATCCAAATAAAGCTGCGTGACGAGCAACACCCCCAGAACGCCAATCAGAGGCAGCCAGCGGCGTAAGCGCTGCTTCACGGGCGGCTTTTCAGAGACCGGCTGTACGCTTTCACTTTTGCCCTGGCCAGATTTTGCCGGATGAGATTTTTGTGGGTGTGGATTTACCTGTCTGGGTTCACTTTTTGAGTTTAACACGGGCGCTTCCTCCTGCTTCAATGATGGCTGCACAATCCCTATACTGCTTTATTCATACCCAAAGGAAATTGGTGTCAGACACCCCCATTCCACATTTCAGGAGGAAAATCACGGCCATAAATGAAAGAAAGGGGTGTTAGCGGCTCGTGCCCGCCAATTCCCCTTTCCACACTTCACTACTTCGTCATGCCTGTATAAATATGGATCGCGTCACGCAGAAATGCAGCCGCACCCTCGCCGCACTTGTCATCATAAAACGCTGTGAAGCGCTCATCCTCCACATACATGGTGGCTAACCCAGCATGCGCCTCTCCGGAATAAGTCGGCCAGTAGCTGCACAGCCAGCGCTTGTGCATATCTGCAACCTTCTGGGCCAAAGCGCCGCCGGGCTCTCCGGCCGCCATAGCTTCCGCCAGTTTCACCAGAATCGCCTCACTCAGCGCCTGGGCCTCGTTGAACTCAGCCTCGGACATACCCTGAAGTTTCTTATTGGAAGCCTCCGCCGTCTCCTTACCGTACTTGGCGCGGACCTCTTCCCCATAGCGCGCTTCATTGCTGTCGATCATTGACTTCTTGAAACCCTCAAATTTCTCTTTGTCCGACATTTCCATTCTCCCTTCCTGATAAGCAATAGTCTTCTCAACGTTGGCGATCAGCGCGTCCATCTGCCGGCGCCGCTCCAGCAGCGCTTTGTGATGGGCCTTCAGAGCGCTCTTCGGATCGAAGTCCGGCCGCTCCAGCACGTCCTTGATGCGGTCAAGCTCAAGCCCCAGCTCCCTGTAAAACAGGATCTGCTGCAGCCGGTCCACCTGCGCCGCCCCGTAAATCCGGTAGCCGGCGCTGTTGACTCGCAGCGGCTTCAGCAGCCCCATCTCATCGTAATACCTCAGCGTCCTCGAACTCACGCCCGCCAGCCTCGCCAGCTTTTGAATCGTCATTTCCATATGCATTCCCCCAAAAAGTCCCGTCAGCATTTTATCCCGCCGCCGGACTTGTCACCCTCACTTATGTCTTCATTATAAAGGTTGACGCAGCGTCAACGTCAAGCGTTCCACAAAATTTTCTTAAAAGAATTTTCTGCCGATGGTCACCCATCCCCACCCCCACTCCACCCTGCTTTCGATCCGGCTGTCGATGTGATATAATGTTGGGTGCTGGAACCATCGGCAAAAAAATGTTTTTGTATGTTTTTGCTGTATTGCTGCCTCTCCAAATCAACCAAGACACTTCAAAGGAGCGAATGTCGTGAACGCAAACTTTTTATGGACCACGATTACCGTCAAAAGCATTGAAACTTCTCTGTCGTTTTATCAGGACCTGCTGGGACTCACAATTGAACGGCGCTTCATGCCCCATCCCGCCCTCGAACTGTGCTTCCTGAAGGACGAAAACGGCTTTGAGGTCGAGCTCCTGGAGCACAAACCGGCAACTGACGCGGTCACAGCACCGGCAAACCTTTCGCTGGGCTTCAGCGTTGCTGATCTCGACGAAGCCATGGCAGCATGTAAAGACAGAGGCATCCATATTGTCAGCGGGCCGTTTGAAGGCGGCGGCGTCAAATTTTTCTTTGTCAAAGATCCGGACGGCGTCAACGTGCAGTTCGTTCAGAGGTAGACATCATCACAACTTACAGGAGGTCCCCGTGAAAACCACTTTTTCAACTTTAGGCGTTTCGACAGTGTTGCTTGACGCCCTTACCGCTCAGGGCATTCAGGACCCTACGCCCATCCAGGCCATGGCAATTCCGGAAATTGCGGCAGGGAGAGACCTGATTGGCGAAGCCCAGACCGGCACTGGAAAAACCCTGGCATTTTTGCTGCCCATCTTCGAAAAGGTGGATCCGGCGCTTCCAAAGGTCCAGGCGCTCATCCTCACGCCAACCCGTGAACTCGCTATTCAGATCACTGCCGAGGCCAGAAAATTGGCGGCCTATGCGCCGCTTCACCTATTAGCGGCTTACGGCGGCCAGGATATTCAAGGTCAAATAAAGAAACTACAAGGCTCGGCACAGATCGTCATAGGCACACCTGGCAGACTGCTGGATCACCTGCGCAGGGGCACCCTGCATTTTGATGACCTGAAAGTCCTCGTCCTGGATGAGGCGGATCAGATGCTCCACATTGGTTTCCAAAACGAGGTGGAGATGATTCTCAAGCGTACGCCGGCCAGCCGCCAAACGTTGTGCTTTTCAGCGACTATGCCTGCCGGGGTCAGAAAACTGACACACAAATACCTGAAGGATCCGGTTCACGTGGCCGTTCCGGCACCGACTGTGACGTTGAAGGACATTGAACAATTCGTGGTCGAGACAACAGATCGTCAAAAGCGGTATGACTTGTTCGCCGTCCTGAAAAAAGAGCGTCCATTCATGGGCATCCTGTTCTGCAGGACGAAGTACAGGGCGGATGCGCTCTTCGCTGCCATGTCCCAGGAAGGCTTCAGCTGTGAACTTCTCCACGGCGACCTCACCCAGGCCAAGCGCGAAAAGGTCATGAAAGCCTTTCGCAAGATGGAATTTCAGTTTCTGATCGCCACAGACGTCGCCGCACGCGGCCTCGACATCGAGGGCATCACCCACGTTTTCAACTACGACATCCCCGCGGATGCCGAGAGCTACATCCACCGCATAGGCAGAACCGGCCGCGCCGGCGAGAAAGGCCGCGCCTTTACCTTTGTCGCGCCAAAGGACAAGCCCGAGCAGCGCGTCATTGAGGACGGCATCCAGCTGCGCCTCAAGCATTATAACTTTGACCGCCCGGAGGTTAAACACACCACACCAGAACCCAAACCCCAAGTTATGGAGTCGAAATCCGCACGCCGCCAGCAAAATATAGCGAAGAACAAAGTACGCGCTAAGGCTAGAAAAAAATAGGCGGATGTTCTTTAAACATGAATTGTATTCAGAAGCCAAAGATCGGGAAGTTAGTGTCATAAGGCGTAAGCCTCAGACACCGTGTTCCCTTTCTCTGGCTTTTTCTTTTTTTAAAGCAAAGAAGAGGACAAGCGCCCCCGCTTGTCCCCCTTTTTGAATCGTCTATGAGTTTACACTTACAGATCCTATGACCAGCTCTGGCACCAAAATCAAATGAGTGTCAGACACTCAATCCATTTCAGTGCCAGCCACTCAATCCAACTTAGTGTCAGTCTCCAAAACAGAATCTACTCTCGGAATCCCATATTTGAACAAAACTGCAACCATCCCCAGCATGATCAAGCCCTTCACGACAGAGCTCCCGGAGATGGACCACCAAATGCCGTCGAGACCCAGGAGTGCCCCGGCAGACAATATGTACGCAAACGGAACACGCAGGCCGGTAAAAACTATGCCGAGGACTGCAGGGTAAAGCGGCTTGTTCAGTGCGTTAAAACAGCCTGAGAACGTCATCTCTATACACATAAATACCTGTGAGAGCGACAGTATTTTGAGGTATCGAATACCTATAGCCACTGTAGTAGACTCACTTACAAAAATTCTCATCAAGGGTTCACTGAAAAAATACAATAAGGCCGAGGTCCCTATACCGAACACTATCATGATTTGCCCTGCTTCAACCGTGCCTTTTCTAACCCGTTCAAATTGACCCGCTCCAAAATTTTGACCGACGAACGCGCTAAGTGCCGCAGCGAAGCCTTGAGCCGTCATATAAGTGATCGACTCGATCTGAACGCCAATTTTTTGTGCCGCAATTGCATCCGGACCAAAGGACGCGATCACCTTGGCAATCAGGATTGAAAACGTATTGAACAAGCAGCGCTGAAAAGACACTGGCAACCCTAACGCCAGCATGGATTTTACAGTCTCCAGCGAGAAAGGCTGTCTTAGAGAAAAAGCCTTGAATAATCTGCCGTGCAGAAGCATATAGAGCAGAATCCCCGTAACCAGGATCTGCGACAAGACCGTTGCTAACGCCGCACCGCCCACACCCAATCCCAGTACGAAAATGAAGATGGGATCAAGGACAATATTCGTCAGAATTCCTATTGAGTTGACTTTAAAGGGGATCCGGCTTTGACCAGCACCGTTGAACATGGATGCTATGACAAGATTCAAAAAGGAAAACAGCATACCAACCGCCATGATACCCAGATAAGACCTTGCATTTTGCTCAACTTCAAAATTATTGATATCAAAAAATGCTATCAAAGGCCCTTTTGCCAGAGTTAAAAACAAGCCATAGACAAGGCCAAAGGCCACAGCTAAATAGAGCGCCATTCCGGCGATTTGTTTTGCGTAGGCTTCATTGCCGGCACCCAGACTTTGTGCGATTTTCACTTCAGTACCCACCTGTACCATGGTGATGATGGAGAGCCCAAACCACACGAAAAAACCCGCTGTGCCTATGGCCGCCACTGCATCACTGCCCAGTCGTCCAATCCACATCATATCGACTATCTGGTTGGCCATTTGTAGAAAGGCTGTCCCCATAATAGGCAGCGCTAAAGTGATCAGCGCTTTTGTAATACTGCCGCGTAATAAGTATTGTGGATTCACGGTGTGGTCTCCTTTTGGTTATGACACAAGTTAGATATGGCAATGGTTCAAGTGACTGACGGCCTCAGTCCTTGTGAACCTGACAGGTCAGGCAGCACCGAAACAACTTCAGCACAAATAGTTTCATTGAATACTCTAATTCTATACGAAAAAATTGGACGTGAAAAGATGTTTTTGGTTATATCATTCCTTCTGATTCAAAGTATGTCAATGATTAACAACGCCGCCAACAGTCTCAGCGGATCCCTTAAAAGCTGACCTCAAATTAATGTATGTCACAAACTATTGAATTCGCTGCAACTCAGGCAATAAATTATTTTTTATAAAATTCATTTACAAATTATCGAAATATTCTTGACATGTCTCTCTCCAGTACCTATAATGAGAACAATATCTAAAAAGGTGTTGACGGAGTTAAAGGTATCCCCCGTGTTCCAAGAGAGTCGCTACCGGTGTGAATGCGACATCACGGCATACTTATGCTCGCTCTCGAACCGTCTGTTCGAACAGGACCAAGCATTCCAGCCCTTCATACGGCTCGAACCGCTGAAGTCCCGAGTAGGTCAGGCCGCGTGCTCGCGTTACAGGGCAATGGTTCTGTCATATACGCTGACACGACCTGATCGAGTGATGTCCAGGAACTGGGCATACATAGAGTGGTACCGCGGAGTAAACTTCGCCTCTAACAAACAGAGGCGGAGTTTTTTTATTACCCACACCCTTATGTCACACCAGAAACGAAAGGAGCTAGATGTAAAGTGAGAGTAGCGGACATTATCATTAAAGCATTTGAAACGCAGGGAATCACAACAATCTTTGGTTATCCGGGCGGCGCAAACCTGCCGCTTTATGATGCACTAAGACTAAACACAAATGTCAAACACGTCCTTGTCCGCAACGAGCAGGCAGCAGCCCACGCGGCAAACGGATATGCCCGCGCAAACAAAAAAATAGGCGCCTGCATGGCGACTTCGGGACCGGGCGCAACTAACCTTATCACCGGAATTGCAACAGCTTATATGGACTCCATTCCCATGATCATCATTACCGGCCAGGTTAAGTCCGACCTCATAGGCAAAGACGTCTTCCAGGAAGCGGATATTGTCGGTGCAACAGAATCCTTTACTAAGCATAATTATTTGGTCAAGAACCCAACTGAAATTCCAAGAGTTTTGGCCGAAGCTTTTTATATTGCGACAACAGGAAGACCTGGACCGGTACTAATCGACATTCCACGCGATGTGCTTGAAGCGCGTATCCCATTCTCAGTTCTTCCAAATATCTCTATTCCGGGGTATAATCCAACGACAGAAGGCCACGCCGGACAAATCAAGCGTGCACTGCAGAAACTGAATGCAGCCAAGCGCCCTATCATTTTTGCAGGCGGCGGTGTCATAGCCGCAAAAGCGACCAAGGAACTTCAAGCTTTCGCGAACGCGGCAAACATCCCGGTCATCAACACCCTGATGGGTCTCGGTTCTTTCCCTATGGATTCACCGCTCTTTATTGGCATGGTTGGTTATCATGGCCAGGATTACGCCATGGAAATCATAAGCAAAGCTGATTTTGTCCTGATCGCAGGCTCCAGAATGTCTGACCGGGCGACACTAAACTTTAAAGCTTTGAGCCCTCAAGCAGACGTCGTTCACATTGACATTGACCCGGCAGAAATCGGAAAAATCTTCAATCATCAGATTCCGATGGTCGGCGACCTCAAACTGATCCTCAAAAAACTGGTTGAAAAGATCACACCACTGGAGACCAAAGACTGGCTGGAGGAAATTGCCCAGATCAAGCCAAAACTTGATCCTGTCATTGCCAACGACTCAAAAACAGTAAGTCCAAAGATCGCCCTTCGCATCCTTTCTGAGAAATTGGACAATGACGCCATTCTTGTCGCGGATGTCGGTCAGAATCAAATCATTGCCGCGCGCAACTTCCCATACAACGGCAATAGGATGTATCTCACTTCAGGCGGCCTGGGCACAATGGGCTACAGCTTGCCGGCGGCTATTGGCGCAACTTATGGCGCTCCTGACAAGCAAGTCGTCAGTGTGGTTGGAGACGGCGGTATTCAGATGCTGATCGCTGAGCTTGGCACATTAAAGCAATCCGGTCACAAAATGATGGTTATGCTGTTTAACAACCATCGGCTGGGTATGGTTAGAGAACTTCAGGATACACAGTTTAACAGCAACTACTATGCAGTGGACTGGGAATTCACCCCGGATTTTGTCAAAATCGCGGAAGCCTATGGTCTGCCGGCTGTTCGGGTCACTTCAAATGCAGAGGTTGGCAAGGCAATTGATGCTGCCCTCGCCGCAGACGGTCCTTACTTTATTGAATGCATGGTTGATCCTGAAGAGAATTGCTTAACGTAAACTGAGTTCATGATGCAGATGTAGGAGGCTCATATTATGGTAGTCCAAAAACGTTTTATTTCCCTTTTGGTTGAAAATAATGCCGGTGTGCTCAGCCGAATCGCCGGCCTTTTTACCCGGCGCGGTTACAACATAGAGTCATTGACCGTTGGCGAAACAGAAAATCCACGAATTTCACGGATGACCATTGTCATGACCTGTGACTCCGCAACTTTCGAGCAAATCAAAAAACAGCTGAACAAGCTGATTGAGGTCATCAAGATCACTGAACTCAAAAATGACAACGCTTTGATGAGGGAGCTCATCCTCATTAAGTTAAAGGCGAATGACAATGACAGATCCAAGCTCATTGAAATCAGCAACATTTTCCGAGCCAAAATCATAGATGTGACCATGTCCACCATGACCATTGAGCTGACCGGCGACGAAATTAAAGTCAGTGGTTTTCTTGAGATGATGCGGCCATTTGGCATCGTCGAGTTAATCAGAACTGGATTCTGCGGTATCGAACGGGGCTAGTAACGACTGCTTTACAGCGCTTCAATTGGCAGAATAAATAAACCCTCCGGACTTGTGATCTTTCCCATCACAGTCCGGAGGGTTTTTCAGTTCGCATTACAGCATATTGAGACCTTCTGCTTCCAGGGACTTCATACCCAGAAAGCGTTTGAGGTGAATTCTGACCTCGCCCTTTCTGGCGTCAGCGCCCTTAAAGACATAGACCCTAAGTCCATCCTGATTAAAAATGTCATATTTGTGAATTGGATCTTTAGGAGGGCCAAAATGAACTGTGGGCTCGCTGACGGGGACACAGCTGTTTCCTGCAGTAAACAGATCCAGAGTCAGCTCAGTTTGGCCTTTCTCAGCAGCGAGCTTCAAAACTTCTTCAGAGATGATCAGCTTAATGTTGAGATTCCCCCCTTCTTTTCTCAAATCAACGCGAGTCAGCGTCTTACTCAAGGAACCGCGCTACTTCGCTTCTTTAGGCACAACAACTTCATTAGAAAAGAGAACTTTGTAAGACAGCTTGATGAGCACCAGCGCTAGGACAAACAGCACCGCGCCAAAGATGACCAGAGCGTAGTTACCGCCTGCCAGGTTCGTCCTGACCAGGAAAACAAGTGCCGTCAAAGTGACCGCGAACATGAAGACCATAGGGACTTTGATCATAGTATGCGCCTTGCCGGCTTTTTTAAGCCATGCTGCAGCCGCGAGAAGTGCCAACGCCGCGAGCAATTGGTTCGCTGATCCGAAGACCGGCCATACTTTCGCGTATCCGGTTGCGCCGAGCCAGCCGCCAACTGCGACCGTCACCAGCGTCGCGAAATATCTATTGGTCAGCAGCTTGGTCGCCCCTGTTGCCTGAGCTTCACCCTTGTCAAAGAATTCCTGGAAGATAAAGCGTCCAATCCTGGTTCCTGAGTCGAGGGAAGTTAAAGCAAAAGCGGAAACGGCCAATGCAACAAAGGATTTTCCAAGTGCTATGTCTATGCCGATGGTCGTCATAAACGTACCAACTCCATCTGCGAATACATTAGTTGGTCCTCCTGCTGCAAGGAGCTCTGCCAAACGGTCCGCGCCTATATAAGCGGCAGTGATCAGTGAAACGACCGCGAGAACGCCTTCAATCAGCATGGAGCCATAGCCAATCAATTTGATGTCTTTTTCTGAATCAATCTGCTTGGAGGACGTACCTGAGCTGATCAGGGAGTGGAATCCGGAGATCGCGCCGCAGGCAACCGTAACAAACAGAATTGGAAACATGTAACTGGTCCCGACTTTAAAACCGGTAACGGCCGGCAGCTGGATGTCAGGTCGGAAGAACAATAGTCCAACAACCGCGCCGCCAATCATAGCATAAAGCAGGAATGAGTTCAAATAATCTCTCGGCTGAAGCAGGATCCAGACCGGAGTAACTGAAGCGACGAAAATATAGGCTAGAATGAAGGCATACCAAACCTCAAAGGAAGCGACAATAGGAAACTGTACGCCAACCCAGACACACGCGAAAAGGAGAATAACGCCTACTATGGTTGCCGGCATGAGACCAATGCCCATTCTGTTTGTCGCGAAGCCAAAGACCACAGCGAGCGCAATGAACAGCAGGGATGTCGTCGCGACAGACGGCACACCAACGAAGCTGTTGGCGACGATATTCGCAAAAGCTGCGATAACAAGCAGCAGTGTTACCCAGGCGAATAAGTTGAATAGTTTCTTGCCCGTATCGCCAATAGTGTCCTCGATGACATTACCGATTGATTTACTGTCATGTCTCACAGAGGCGAACAGTGAAGCGAAGTCATGGACGCCTCCGAAAAAGATGCTGCCAAAGACAATCCATAAAAATACCGGTACCCAGCCAAAAATGGCAGCGGAGATTGGACCGACAATAGGTCCTGCACCGGCGATGGACGCGAAGTGGTGACCTAAGAGTACCGGCGCCTTGGCAGGCACGTAATCCACCCCGTCACCCATAGTATGGGCAGGCGTTTTTCGACTGACGTCGACGCCCCATTTCTTGGCGAGCCACGAACCATATGTAACATAAGCAATTAAAAAGACAATGATGGAGACAGCAATGAGTGTTAAAGCCATAACCCTACCTCCCTAATGATCTATTGTATCTCGGACCTCTGCAGTTGTCCGGGATGACCATGCAAAAGGCCTCGCCCCTGTTCAGGGGTGGGCTTGAAGCTATGTAACCTAGAACCAAATACACTTAATTCTTTGAAGCTAAACCACCTCTGCGGTGCCGATGGTATTAAAAAATTTCGCCGCCTTTTTCGCTTCCCTGCTCGCGGTTACGGTTTGACTTTCTGTCTCGATCAGGATGATTCTGAATGAAGTCCACCCCTTGAGGCCAAGCCAGTAAGACTGCTGCTTTCTATACCGCTCAACTTTGCGTCTAATTTCCGGATCCACGGGCCCTGATGTCAGAAGAACCCCCGTCACGACCGTAGACATGTGCTCTTCGCTTGGAACCACATGGCGTTCGGCTGCTTCCAGCATTGCCGCTTCAAGTCGGTCTAACCAGGAACTGTCCAAATCCTCTAAGGCTTTCACGAAGCAAAGCTCATTGTTTTCAAATGCATACATAACCGCGGATTTGAACAACAAATAGGCTTCATTTCTAATATTGGAACGCGCGGCAAGATCAAACCGGATATCGCCGTAAAGCATTTCAGACTCCGGCAGAAAATCAAAATAGCGTTTTAACTTATCTCTAAGCTGCTCCAAATGGTTTGATGTCACGTTGAACACCCCGATTCCAATTTTGTATTATCGTAACACAATTCTGATAATTCGGGACAGACATTGCATGAGTTACCAAATTCCATGCATGAAATACCGTGTTATTCTGGTTACACTTAAGTTTTGCGCACGCAAAAGGCATATGACATCCAAATGAGTAGCCTTTGTGGCTCAGACTCATATTTAATCACTTGGATGCATATGCCTTTTTCTATCATGTAAGTTTACTTGTTGATTTCCTCAGACGCTTCAGCGACTTCATCCTCAACGGCTTCTTTAACTTCCTCTGCGTCTTCTTTAACTGCCTTAACCTTGGATTTCACTGTTTTCTTAACCTCTTCGACTTTTTCTGAACCAGCGTCTACAACGCCTTCGAAAAATTCTTCTGCATCTTCAAAGAAGTCTTCTGCAACCTCTTCAGCATCTTCAAAAGAGTCTTCCAGTTTTTTCTTTTTGGCGCTCAAGAGGCCACTGGCCTTGTCTTTAAGATCCACAGCTTTTTCCTTAGCGCCTTCCAATGCGCCTGAAGTCGTGTCCACAACTTTGTCAACATTCGCTTTTACTTTTTCCGCACTGTCAGAAACCGTTTGTTTGACATCTTCACGCAGTTCTTTACCGGACTTAGGTGCAGTAAACAAGGCGACGAGTCCTCCCAGCAATGCACCAATACCAAGACCGGCACCTACTTTTTTAGCATCTTCTAATTTTTGTTTTCTGGCAATGGCTGCTTTTTTCTGTTTAAGTTTTTTCAACATGAGATCCACTCCTTTTGCCTATATTTTATTTTCCTTACCACCATTTATAACCAGTTAGATATTATCTAAACACAGCGTTTCGAAATTCTGTATCGTATCCCTTCAAATTCTTGACTTTTCACAGGTTTAACGATACTATTTTACTTTGAATGACACTGAATCACTCCAATTCATGATTATAAAGGAAGCTGAGTATGTCTGATATGATTTCATCATTACAAGAAAACGTTCGCAAGCGTAGAACCTTCGCGATTATCTCCCATCCGGATGCGGGAAAAACAACTTTGACAGAGAAACTGCTTCTGTACGGAGGCGCCATCCGCGAAGCCGGTTCGGTCAAATCCAGACGGGCTGCCAAGCATGCGGTTTCCGACTGGATGGAAATCGAAAAACAGCGTGGTATTTCGGTCACGTCCAGCGTTCTCCAGTTTGAATATGACGGCTACTGTGTGAACATCCTGGACACACCGGGTCACCAGGACTTCAGTGAGGACACCTACCGCACCCTGATGGCAGCGGACAGCGCTGTCATGGTTGTCGACTCAAACAAGGGTGTTGAGGCTCAAACGAAAAAACTCTTTAAAGTTTGTAATATGCGTGGCATTCCTATCTTTACCTTCATCAATAAACTCGACCGTGAAGGCCGGGATCCCTTTGAGCTCCTGGAAGACATTGAGAAGAATCTAGGGATTCGCTCGGTGCCTATCAACTGGCCAATTGGCTCAGGCAAAGAGTTTAAGGGTGTCTACAATAGGCAGACCCAGACTATTGAGCTTTTTGGAGACAGCAGCCACGGCCAATCTAAAGGACAGTCCATCACGGGAAACCTTGAGGATCCTCAGATCATTTCACTGCTCGGGAATGTTCTCCATAAAAAACTGATAGAAGATCTTGAACTCCTGGATATAGCCGGAGATGAATATGACCTTGATAAGATCCTTAGCGGCAAGCTGACGCCAGTGTTCTTTGGCTCCGCCCTCACTAACTTTGGCGTCCGTCCGTTCCTGGAAACCTACCTTGAGGTATCCCCTCCGCCAGCCGCGCGTTCCAGCAATCTGGGGCCAATCGATCCAGTGAGTGACAATTTCAGCGGGTTCATTTTCAAAATCCAGGCGAATATGAATCCCAACCATCGGGATAGAATAGCTTTTCTGCGTATTTGCTCCGGAAAATTTGAAAAAGGCATGGCCGTGAACCACGTCCAAAAGAATAAGAAGGTGACCTTGTCTCAGCCTCAGCAATTTTTGGCCCAGGACCGCGTCATTGTCGAAGACGCCTATCCGGGAGATATCATAGGCATCCACGACCCAGGCATATTTAATATTGGGGACACACTTTGCCAGGATAAGTCTCTTCTGAAATATGACGGAATCCCCATGTTCGCGCCGGAACACTTTGCCAAGATTTACACCAAAAATGCCCTCAAGCGAAAGCAGTTTGTCAAAGGAATCTCACAGCTCTCTGAAGAAGGCTCTATTCAGGTCTTCCGCAGGCCAAATGTAGGTGTTGAAGAGCTGATTATTGGGGTTGTCGGCGTGCTTCAGTTTGAAGTACTCGAGTACCGCCTGCTCAACGAATATGGTGTCGAGGTACAGCGCCAGCCACTGCCATACCGCTATATCCGCTGGATCAAGACTGATGGTCCTTTCGACAAAAAATCCTTTTCGCTCCCTATGGACACTTTGATTGTTGAGGATGAATATGAACACCCTGTTATTCTGATGCAAAATGAATGGACCATTCAACAGGTTCTGGACAGGAATAAGAATGTTCGTTTGGAAGAAATTGCGTTGAGAGGCTAACAGACGTGCACAAATAGAAATGATATCGCAAATAGAGAGCTTGCTCTCTGATTTGCGGTATCATTTCTATTTGTATAGGGCGCAGCCCACGACCCCGAGCCCGGCGAAGCCAGGCTAGGGGTGCACGTCGGTTAGCGAGGTGTAACTTACACCCTTGCGCAGCCCGCGACCCCAAGCTCGGCGCAGCCAGGCTAGGGGTGCACGTCGGTGAGTGAGGTGTAACTTACACCCTTGCGCAGCCCGCGACCCCAAGCTCGGCGCAGCCAGGCTTGGGGTGCACGTCGGTGAGTGAGGTGTAACTTGAGCTAAAGGGATACCGCAAAAGAGAGCTTGAGGGCGAAGCCCGATAACCAAAGTTCGGCGAAGCCATACTTTGGGGGCACGTCTGCTGGTGAGATGTAACTTACTACCTAGCGCAGCCCACACCTCCACTGTTATGTCACCGCATTTCCTGGGTATCTATATAATGCGGAAACTTTGCATCCCGCAGGGCAGCCACGCCTTGGAATGACATAATCCGAAACCGTCATCCACCCTGGTCTAGCCTGATTCAGGACAAAGGAGAGTTACATGGATACGTTTAGAAAGCAAGATCTTGAACGTTTGCTCCTCGTCGAAGCAGAAGGCTGCGTAACTATTTATCTGCCGACTTTTAAAGCCGGTCCGGAAGTTCAGCAAGCCCCTATTATGTTAAAAAATCTCACCAGGGAAGCCGAGGAACGGCTGGTACAGCTCGGGCGACGCAGACCGGAGGTATTAGAAACACTGAAGCCTATTGAAAGATTGATCCATGACACCGAGTTCTGGAAGCATCAGAACGAAGGGCTCGCAGTGTTCCTGACCCCGGATACGTTTGAAACCTTTAGATTGCCCGTTCATTTCGAGCCATCCGTCAGCATAGATCTCAAGTTGAATGTCAGACCGCTGCTCACACATTTGCATGGTGACGGCAACTTTTACATTCTGGCTGTCAGTTTAAATGATGCAAGATTTTTCAAAGCCGGCAAATTTGAAATTGAAGAGCTGGCAGTAGAAAACCTGCCTCTCAATAAAGATCATGCACTCGGACTTGACAAATCTCAGTCCATTTCCCTGAAGAATGGCGCCGGTGCCGCCTTAGGCGTTCCATCTCACGGCTCCCTCGAACTCAGTGATATTGAAAAGACCGAGATTCGACAGTACTTCAGAAAAATTGATCACGCCCTCATGGAGCTTCTGAAATCCGGAAAAGAACCATTGGTAGTCGCAAGCGTGGAAACCCTGTTTCCTCTTTATAAAGAGGTCAATACTTATCCTCACCTGATGGATGAATGCCTCAAAGGAAGTCCTGAGACACTTTCTCCTGCCCAGCTCCACACCAAAGCTTGGCCTATGGTCAAAGATCACTTTGCAGCGCCTCTTAAGCGCGCGAGAGAAAAATTTACCATGCTTCATGGCCAGGAGAGCCCGCTCGCGTCTGCTAAGTTGGAGGACATCTTTTTCGCAGCCCATCAAAACCGAGTCGAAGCTCTTATGATGGCGAAAAATGCCGGTCAATGGGGTACTTTCGACCTCGAACAGCAATCCCTGGACGCTGCTGAAGTTCCAGAAGTGACCCACAGAGATCTGCTGAGTGCCTTGACCGCCCCTGCTCTGCTTTCAGGCGCAGCTGTCTATATGCTGGATCTGGAAGATATGCCTGAGGGCGAACCATTGGCAGCGTTATTCAGGTATTGATCAGAGATTTAAATCTGGAAAGCGGAGTTGACAGGCGTTAGCCTCTGACACTGCCTTCCACTTAAAAGAGATGACCTCGGCCCCCCGAGGTCATCTCTTTTTTACCATCTTGCATCCCTACTTCTTACTTTACTCCAAAGGCTTATCCAACAAAATGTTCCCAAGCGTCGCGCCCTTCTGACCTTCCACAAGAATCTGAACTTTCTCAATACTTGGAAATTCCTGCAGCGTCTTAAGGATCGATGTCAGCGTCATAATTTCTCCGGCGCTGCCGCCCGAATGATTATCTACAAATTCCTTGGAGAAATCTACTGTACAGATCCCATTGGCAATAGAAATGGCGAGGAGTCTTGTCCCCTCAGGAATTGTCGCTCTTAGATTTTCGCTCTGAGGTCCCCAGATAAGGCCTATAACTGCAGCTCTGGCAACGGCGCCGTCAGAAACCAGCATGGTTCGGATTTCAGGGAGGACACCATCAGCCTGAGGCGTGGCGAAATAAAGTGTCACCGGTACCTGAGTCAGCTTACCGCCCATGTACAAACTGTAAGAGACCGTAAAACTGGAATCTGAGAGCTGCAGAAGCTTTTCAAAGGACAGAAGTCCGGCGCCTTCACGAATCACCCGGACTTCGTAATAAGGTGAGCCAACCTCTTGATGGCGTACCGTGAACTGCTTTTTGCCATCCACAATTTCAACCTTCTGAATGATCGCATCAATCTTAGCTGTGAGGCCACTCTGATCCATAAGGGTCTCAGTCCAGGTTGTCCCCGCGACCAATGGGGTTTCGATCAGCGTCAGCCGGTCAAATTTTGAATCCAGCATCATGGGTGCCGTCTTTTCCTGAATGAGCGCATTGCCCTGGAGAATGTAGTTTAAAGAGACCCCGCGCCCCAAATTACCCTCGCCATCCGAGCTGTCCGATACCTCGCCGGAGATCACATAGGTCCTTCGGTTCGACGCATCTTCAATCCGATCCAGAGTCACAGTATGGCCATATTCAGCAAAGCCGTTGTAAATCCAGGTATGTCCAATCTCAGAGGGAAGCAGTGCCGCAAGCGCGTCACGCTCATAAATGAGATCGTTGATCCCCGCGGTACTGGTATAGGCATTCCAGCGTACATCCTTGCCCAGCAGCTCTGCAACCTCGCGCATTGGCACATAGGTGCGGTTGTTATAGAGAAAATTGTCCATGGTGACAGGGTCCCCGTTGACTTCAACGCGAATCAGATTGCGGTAGACGCGGACCATCTCGCTGGTATCCTCGCCAACGGAGAGCATAGATCCTGCCGCAAAGGCTGCCGCCAATAGAAAGATGACCATAAAAAGCCAAACTTTTCTCATCAAGTTCACCTCCAACAGGTGAAAAAAATGATGCGTTTGAATCAAGCGTAGTTCATTCAAACAGTGAGCTCACGAAAAATGATTTTAGTGCCTTAATTTACAAACTCCAGTATGGCTTGAATCACCTCCACGGACACGTGACCAGCCGTATTGTATTCCTCAGGCGTACTAAGAGCACCCACTACGGGGCTGCCAGATCCCGTCATCATGAGGTGGTTGAGTTCAGGAAAAGTTTCCAGTTTGACGCCGTTCCTCCCGGAAAGCGCCGCCTCCCAGAGACCAAAGTCTGCCATGGTCACCTGGTAATCACGCTCCCCTTGCAGGATGAGCATCTTCAGGTTGAGCGTCTTCGCCACTTCAGCCGGCTGGTAGCCCTGAAGGTCCAGCCAGTAGGCTGCCGGAACCCCAAGAAGTTGATCCAGTGGTGTTTTCGGATCCAGCTTTGGATCCTGAATACGAACGACATGTTCTTTGACTTCCTCGAGATTTGCAGTTTCATATTCTGTCACATCCCCATCAATGCCGGCAAGATAAGTCATCTGCTCCAGCATCAGTTCCTCCAGAGGCCTTGCTGCCCCCGCCATGATAATCAGCCCGGCGAGTCCATTCGCTTGTGCGCCAATCCTGGGTGCCAGCATTCCGCCGAGGCTGTGGCCCAGCACATACACCCGCGACGCGTCGACCTCAGGCATGGCCATAGCCAGCTCTACTGCCAGAAGCGCATCCTCGATCGTCTCCTCCTGAACCGTCAGCTCAGGCACTTCCGCCATCAGCTTCTGTCCGTGCACCAGCGTCCGTTTGTCGTATCTGAGCACAGCGACACCCTCCGAGGCCAGCCCCAGAGCCAAATCTTTAAAAGGCTTGTTTGGGCCGATGGTCTCATCACGATCATTCGGTCCCGATCCATGAACGAGGACCACCAACGGCCATTCTTGGCCGCTCCCTTGTTCCCCAGCAGGCAGCGTCAATGTCCCCGGGAGCGCCCAGGCCCCCTCGCCAATCACGACCTCGCGCTCTTGAATCCTTTCCAAATCAGCGTAATTGGGGGCTGAATAAGGCGGTGTCTCCACTGCGGTATCTTCGGCAGGCTGGAAGAAGAGACCTGCAATTCTATGGTCGCCATTGAATACCATTCGAATGTTCAAGGGTGACTTTTCAAATTTCACGGTGGCAATAATCACTTCATAGCCTTCTGAAGTTTCCTGCTTTCTGCTTATTTCATTCTGATAAGGGCCAACCTGGGAGAGGAGCTGCTCCCATAGGTCTCCAAGCTTGTCGGTTGGTATGGCTTTCAACATTTCAGCATCAAAGTAACCTGATGCTGCTTCAAAATCCTCCGCCACCAGCGCCGCAATAAAATCTGTTGCCAAGTCATTGATCTCCCCTTCTAAAGGTGCCAGAACCGCTGGTTCCTCAGGTTTTGAGCAGCCTGTCATGGCCATCACGCCGGAAACAAACAACACCATGATGAGCCATCCCAATCGCTTAATTTGAGCACCGCTTTTTAATGAATTTTCAGTACCATTTTTCAATGTAACCACGACCTTCCTGTTTGCTGTTGAACCTGCTAAGTATTTAACTTATACCTGTTTTTTCAGCAATTAACCGTTTGGCGAAGGAAAAGTAGAAGAGCAGCACTGATCAGCGGAAGAGAGTGACTTCGTCTTTTATCTGTTGATCCCGCTTCCAATTCATATTACCGTCTTTCCTCTTTCCTCTTTCCTCTATTTCAAAACAACAAAAAGCCACCTCGGGAATAAACAACCCAAAGCGGCTTCAGAGTATCCTCACTCTTGTTAAAAAAATCTGGTAATAGCCATATTGATAAAGTAAGCTGCAAACAGCAGCAACATGGTCCTCGTTCAGACCGGAATTTTTTTAAACCAGGGACGCTTCAACTCTTGCATTATTTCAACTCCTTTAAGTCAATAAAGTCACAATGAATGTTATCTTAATCTCATTACATAGGTTGGCTCTTCCTGTTGCAGATCTTCATGCCACTTCATGCCTTCATATTGAAAGCCAAGCTTCTCTAGAACTTTTCCTGAAACGACATTTCGGGGATCGGTTGAGGCTACAATCCGTTCTATAGATTGTACCCCCCGTGCATAAGAAATGCAAGCCTTTGCCGCTTCTGTGGCATAACCTTTGCCCCAGTACGCTTTGGCGAAATGGTAAATCAGTTCTGCTTCCTCCTCAGTCTCCCCGGGATTGAAACCGCAAGCACCTATCATGTGCTTATATTTTTTTTCGAAGACACCATAGACCGAAAGCCCGCGACGCTGCTGCAGCTCAGCGTAATAGCCAATCGCTCTGAGCTCACGCTCACGAGTTCCCGGTCCTCCGCAAAACCCCATGACCTCCTCATCCCCCCAGAAGGTCATGATGTCCTCAAGGTTTGATGGTTCAAGCAATCGCAGTCCAAGACGTTCGGTTTCAAACAGAAACATGATCATTGCCCCTTTGGCATAATATTTTATCTTGAATGTCCTTCAAATTAAAATTCCGGAGATTCAGCCTTGTATTTGGGTAATTACAGACAAAGCACTGCGTGACACTATTTCAATTATAGACCCAGCCAACAGACGTTTCAACCCAACCGGAGGAGATTGCCGTATGTCAGAACACTACCACTTTGACCAGATCTTAAATCGATCTAATACAGACTCGCTTAAATGGGACTGGATGAACAAATTTCTCCCCAAAGCCCCAAAAGATGCCTTGCCACTATGGGTGGCAGATATGGATTTTCCCGTAGCCGAACCAATCCTTCAGTCACTGAGGACTTGCCTTGACCGAAACATCTTTGGTTATAGCTATTACAGATCTGAAGCCTATCTTGACGCTGTCACAGGATGGTTTAAAAGAAAATTCGACTGGGTTATAGACCCTCAGTCCATCTATTATAGCCCAGGTGTCGTTCCGGCTATTGGGATGCTCATCCGGCTTCTGACAGCGCCTGACGACGCGATAATCATTCAGCGCCCGGTATATTATCCATTTACTGATAAAATAATCAACAATGGCCGTCAAGTGGTCAACAATCCGCTTAAAATCCAAAACGGTCGTTACGAAATGGACTTCGAAAATCTCGAAGCACATCTCAAAAACCCCGAAATCAAGGGCTTAATCTTATGCAGTCCCCATAATCCAGTCGGACGTGTATGGACACCTGATGAGCTTGAACATGTTGTCGAGTTGTGTAAAACCTATGACAAATGGATCATTTCAGATGAAATTCACGGAGATCTCACCCGTAAATCTGTCACCCATTACCCACTGGAAGTCCTATGTCCTGATTACAAGCATAAAATCATCACCTGTACAGCACCTTCCAAAACTTTTAACCTGGCAGGACTACACCTCTCCAATATCATAATAAATGATCCTGATCTGCGCACGCGCTGGACTGAAGAAATTGACGGACGTCTCTCAGTGGGTATGGCAAGCCCATTTGCTATAGTTGCAGCCATATCTGCCTATAACGAGGGCGATTTCTGGCTAGAACAACTCAAAGACTATCTGGATGGCAACATCCGTTTCGTAAGCGAATTCTTCAGTACACACCTTCCAAAAGCGATCGTCTATGAAACTGAAGGCACCTACTTGGTTTGGGTTGATTTGAGCCATTACGAGTCGGATCCTGTCAAGCTCGAGAGTTTGATGCTGCAAAAAGCGAAAGTCGCTTTGGATGAAGGTTATTTCTTTGGACCGGAAGGCAATGGGTTTGAACGCCTCAATGTAGCTTGCCCACGAGAGACGCTGGAGAAAGCACTAAACAGCATGAAAACCGCCATTCTTAGATAATTTAAAATCAATGCAAAAACAAAATAGGAAGTTGGTGCCATATGACAGTCATTAAGACAGACAGTCTAAACGCCAACTTCCCTTTTTTTCAAGGATCAATAAGTTCACTTCAAAAAATCCTAGTGGATCTTATCTACAAATCACATATTTATGTTTAATGCTTTTATTTTGATAGTCTAAAACAGGTCACTTCGACGCTCCATCAGCACCACATCGTGCCAAGTACCGTCCTCCATCCTGCCTAGGCGCTCTCGAATTCCTACTTCCCGGAAACCGCATTTTAAATGTAGTCTGCGACTAGCTGTGTTAGCACTCAAAATGCCCGCCCATAGAGTCCAATAACCCGCCTGCTCGGATGCTTCAATTAATGCCGTCAGCAGCGCGGTTCCGACACCTAGACATTTACTGTTTGCAGCGACATAAATACTGAGTTCAGCTACACCCGCATAGCTGTTTCTTTTTGACGTTTGGCTCAGGGCAGTCCAGCCTAAAATATTGTCACCTTGCCTGGCCACCAAACGACACCCTTCTATATGTTCCGAATCCCATTCCTTCCAGATAGGTACCTGTGTTGCGAAGGTGGCAAGCCCAGTGTCTATGCCCGCCTTATAAATTGCAGCGACCTGAGGCCAGTCCTCAGGCTTCATGGAATCTATTACAAAATTCACAAATTCCCCTCCCCTTTTAATATAAAGGGAGGAAATACTTGCACAAAGAGTCAAAAATCAATCTCTTTTGCAGTTACTTCCTCCCTCGTTTTACAAATTTATATACATGCCCTATTTCACTGCATTTTGAATCTTGATTAGGTCCTCATCTGTTAGGGATACCAGGCCAGCGTTGACGTTTTCAGCCACTTGTTCAGGTCGTTTGCCGCCCGGAATAACGGCATCGACGCCTTTTTGATGCAGAAGCCATGCCAATGCCAGGTTGGGGAGGATGGTATTCTTTTCATCGGCAATCATCTTGAGTCTTGAAACCCGGTGCAAATTTTCTTTAAACTGAGTTTCATTAAACAGAGCCACTTTATTTCTCCAGTCCTCAGGGGACAGTTTGAAGTCCAGGCTGTATTTGCCGCCAAGGATTCCAAATGCCAGCGGACCGTAAGGCACGAAAGCAATGCCCGCTTCGACGCAATACGGAAGCAGCTCTTCCTCTGCTTCTCGCTGGAGCAGGTTGTAAGCGCCTTGATAAGCGCTGATCAAACCGCTGCGGTTGGCTTCTTCCAATTGATCCCGCGTTGCGTTGGAAAGTCCGATTGCCCTGATTTTCCCTTCATCTCTCAGCCGCTCCAGGGCGCCAACAGACTCTGAAAGCGGCACTTCAGGGTCCACATAATGAATGTAATAAAGGTCTACAAAATCTGTCGACAGCCGTTTCAGACTCGCTTCAAGGGCAGCTCTCAAATATTCCGGCCGATTGTTGATTTTTCTGCTCCCATCCGCGCCATATTGAATGGCGCCTTTCGTTGCAATGACGACATCCTGTCTTCTGCCGCGAAGCTCTTCACCCAGTAGTTCCTCTGAGCGCCCCAGACCATAGGCATCCGCTGTATCGAAAAAGGTAATACCCTGAGAAAGGGCTTCTCTGACGAGGGCTCTTCCCTGTTCTTCGTCCAAAGCACTGTAGAGATTATGACCGCCAACAGCATTGGTCCCAAGACCAATCCTGGAGATTTCAATGTCCGTTTTCTTGAGTTTAATTTTTTGCATCTCTTACGCCCCCTTCAAAACGTTATGATCTGATAGCCCTTTTCCAAATAGTCCGCCATGGAAGGATGTCCGCTCATATCCCCGGTTACAGGAATACCAGTGGATTCATTGAATTCGAGGACGCCCATTTTTGCAGAGCAGGCTTTGCAGATGCAATCCAACAAACCCTGTTCCTTCGCTTTCATGTAAAGAGGATTCTTTGTGGTTTCCAGCTCTTGGATGAGCTTCACAGCCTCACCTTCTATAATAATGGCCACCGCCTCTGCGCCTCGGGCTTTTAAATCCATTGCGTTGAGCAATACATGGACAAAGCACATGGCATTGCCATTGAAAGCGAAAAGTGCGTATTTACTCATAGATTTTCCTCCTCAGATGTCAATAATCTCAACGATTTGTCTGCAAACATAGCCATAAAGAGAACCGGAACCGAACCCTGTACTACCATCAGCGGATCATAAACCCTAATGCCTGAAATGATGGGAACACCAAACCCTCCCGCGCCTACAGTAGCGCCTATTGTCGCCGCCGAAATATTGATCACCAGCGCTGTTCGGATCCCTGTCAAAATGATTGGGGCAGCAAGGGGAATGTCAATGTGAAGGAACTGCTGAAAACGGGTCATACCCATACCAGTTCCGGCTTCTCTGACACTGTAGGGAATGGTCTCCATCCCCACTATGGTATTTCGAACCACCGGCAATATGGCATACAAATAAAGTGCCAGCATACAGGTTAAATTGCCGTACCCTAAAAGCGGCACAGAGAGTGCAATGACAGCCGCACTTGGAACGGTTTCACCAATGGCACTCACGGACAGCACCAGAGATTTCAACTCTGCGTTTTGAGTTAAATGGACCAGACTTCCCAACAATAGTGAGGTGACGACTGCCAGTGACGTCGAAACCACGACTATGAAAAAATGCTGCCATGCCAGCATATGCAGCGGCGTTCTCATCTGCAGTGCCGCACGCTTTGGAAGCCAGGGAGATAAAACCGAAATCCCTTCGTCAAAAAAGAAGATCCAAATTAAAAAGCCAAAGGCATATAGCCCGGGAACGAGCCACTTTCTAATGCCCTTTGTGGAAATACCTTTGCCTCGAAACGAGACTGAGTGTGATGGATCTGTATCAGACGCCTCAATAAATCCTGATGTCTTCATAACTTAGACACCTCACTCAGATAATTCGCAAGATCATCATATTCTACTCTGACAAACCGACCACTTTCACTTTCAATAGGGACCGCATGTAAGCCCAGCCTCATCATTTCTGAAAGCACCTCTTTAAGGCTGACATCCGACTGTAGCACAATGTTTCCGGACTCAGGAATCGCTTCGAGCCACTCAGGCAGCTTCTCCAGTCCAAGATCCCTTGCACTGAAGCGCTTTAGAAGCTTCAGTGGATATTCACTGCCCAAAAAGCTTTTCACAAATGGATCCTCAATGTCGCCGGCAAATTTTCCCGGGGCGCCTGCGTCCAGGATCAGACCCTGATTCATGAGAACCACGCGATCCGCCAGAAGAATGGCTTCTTCCACATCATGGGTCACGAAGACGACAGTTTTTCTCAGTGCTCTCTGGATCTCCATAAAGGCCAGCTGAAGCCGCTCCCTGGTTAAAGGGTCCACCGCGCCAAACGGCTCGTCCATGAGCAGTACGGGCGGATCCGCGGCCAACGCCCGGCATACGCCAACCCGCTGTGCTTCACCGCCTGAGAGCTCTCTTGGCTTCTTTAAACGATAAGCGTCAGGTAAACCGCTCATCTCCATCAATGCCTTAACCCGTTCTTCGATGTGAGATTCCGGCCACTTCAACAGCCGTGGTACGACAGCAATGTTGTCATGGACATTAAAATGAGGAAATAAACCTACTCCCTGAATACAATATCCAATCTGCCGTCTCAGCAGCTCCGGCGCATAATCTGCAATATTCTTTCCATTGACTTCAATGCTCCCCGCGTTGATGCCCACCATTCTGTTTATGGTTTTTAGAAGCGTGGACTTTCCGCATCCAGAAGGGCCAATCAACACTGCGCATTGTCCCTCAGGCACCTCAAGATCGACGCCTTTCAAAGCTTCCTGAGCCCCATAGGCTTTATATACCTGTGTCAAGCGAATCATGCGCCACACCCACCCGCTGCGTCATACGATCTTCAAATAGTTTAAAGACTACGTCAAAAATCAATGCCATCAAGACAACGGGAATTGTCCCTAAAATAACCAGGTCAGTAGCCGATTGTGATAACCCCAGAAAAATAAGCGCACCCATCCCACCGCCGCCAATGAGCCCAGCGAGAATAGTGTTGCCGACATTTTGCGTCACCGCAGTCCGGATTCCCGAAAAAATTACAGGTAAAGCAAGCGGCAGAAGGACTTGCCTGAAAATCTGCCGCTTGGTCATCCCAATAGCCACCGCACTGTCAACCACTGCAGCTTCCACTTGATCAAATCCCGAAAAGGCGTTCGCTGTGATTGGCAGCAGGCAGTAAAGCGTCAGTACAATAAATGCCGGCGCAAAACCGACCCCACGAATCCCAAGGTCTGCAACCAGAGGGACATTTCTGGAAAGATACGTCAACGGGATCATAATCAGACCCAGCAGCGACAAGGTTGGCGCCACTTGAAACAGATTGACGACACCAAGGATCCATTCTCTCAACCGCTGGTGTCTGTGGCAGACATAACCAAGCAGGATCCCCGGCAGCAGAGCGACAGCTGCAGAGGTCAGGGACAGCGTCAGATGCCGGCGCAGTTCTGCGTAGAACGTGACCTCGATATTAATAAACTCTTTGTAAAGTGCCAAATGGGGTGTGAGTCCCACCCCCGGCACTGCAATGGCAAATAAAACGGTCAGCGTCATCAGAATTCCGCCGCGAGGTGCCCCGCTTTGCAGTATAAGGATACCGGCAAACAGCAGCCAGAATCCCGAGCTCAGCGAAATCCTGGCGACCTCCATGTCAAAGCTCTCCCCGGCAGGACTAGCCTGCGAAAGCAGCAGCATCAGAAGACCGGGAACAAAGCCCAGAAGCCAAGGTACCACGTAGAGCACCATTGAGTTCCGAATGCGATCCCTAAACACATAAAGTCCGGCTGCGATTACTAAAACCACCACTGCTGCTATCAGGCTTTTACCTTCCAACAGCGTCGCTGCGTTCAGAGGAATGCCCCTGACCACGCGGTTAGGCCTGAAGGTGCCAAGTGGTAAAAGAACCAGGGCAGGAACAGCCAGGGTCAGACCCACTCGGGCTTTTAAAGAGGTTTTTCTCATTATTTTAGGAATCCGTTTTCTTTAAGATAAGCATCTGCAACCGCTGCAGCGTCTTTCCCATCATAGGCCACCTGAGCGTTGAGCTTCTGAAGGGCTTCCAGATTCAAAGATTCAAAGATAGGTTTCAAAAGACCCTCAATTTCAGGGTAAACCTCCGCGACCTCACCTCTGAGTACCGGTGCCGGCAGGTACACCGGAGGCACCTGCGCCGGATCATCGACAACGACGAGATTCATTTTGTCAAGAGCGCCATCTGTGCCGTAAACCAGCGACGCGTTGACATCATTTGTGCCTTCTGACAGGGCTTTCAGCATTTCGGCCGTGTTACCGGACGACAAAATTATAAGCTGATCATCCTTCAGCTTGAAACCGTAAGCTTCTTCGTAGCCGAGCAATCCCATGGCATTCTCGGCGAATCCCGCGCTGCAGATCAGTTTGAACGGCTTGCCATCATTGATGTAGCTGGCAAGATCCGTCATGGTAACAATACCGTTTTCCTCTGAAAACTCGCGTTTAATGGCGATCATTTCAGTGTTATTGGCAGAAGCCGGCGTCAGCCAAAGGAGATTCATCTTCTCTTTGTCAAGTTTGGCTGTCAACTCGTACCCTGTCTGAGGGTCATTCCAAATTGAAGTATCTGTGGCATCTTCAGGATGATAATATTGACCGGAACCTGTATAATCCAGCACCAGATCGACCTCACCGTTTTCCAGCGCCTTTCTCAGAATATCCGGAGTGCCAAAATTAACTTTATCGACAGTTTCAATGCCATTTGCATTGAGTACCTGAATGATCATTTTTCCAAAAATGCTGCCCTCTGAGTCCAGCATAGTGGCGACGACAACCGGTTCTTTTTCGACTTCAGAAGGCTGCTCAGCAGGCGCTTCAGCCGGTGTCTCAGCGGGTTGGCTGCACCCCGTTCCAAGAGCGAGGGTCAGGATCATTAAAAGTGCCAGTAAGAACCATTGTTTTTTCATAATATACCTCTCATAGGTGTGTCATATTTGATTTTGTCTTTTTGTTCACCGCCCAGCAATATTCTGAAATATGCCGGCGTATGAAAGAAGCCGTTACAGGTGCGTAACGGCGTGTTTCTATACATCAGAACTCCATACGCTTAACGACAAAGGACTCCAATTTTTTCAATTCAATCTCAAGGGCGTCAACTTCCTTTTCATTGCCAGGTAAAAATTCGAGAATCAACAAACCCTTGGAGCTGCAAGATCCTTCACCTGGTGTGTCATGAAGGCCAAGACGCGTCTTGATGTAACATCCATAGCGCGTTAAAAGTTCTTGAACCTTGAGCGCCTCCTCTTCTCTATGACCAATCAAAATACCCATAATAATTCTCATCCGACCATCCTCCTTTAGTGTGCTTGAAGAGTTTTCTCTTTCAGTCCTCCTGACAGAGGCGAACTACATCACTTCGATGATACCCGCTTTTCAAAGATATACTCAGACTGGAAAACGAAGGAGATTGATTATTTTAACGCATACTCTTGAATATTCAAACAGTTTACAAAAGAATGAAAAATATTTTTGTTACATTTTGTAGAATGCTGTGCGATTTTGTGAGGCGCATTCTATAATGAGCCAACGTCATTATTGTTACATATACCTAGATTCTACGTGCAATCTACTCATATAACCCTTTAAGCAAGTATTTATAATCGTTAAGCCAAAACCATTCTTTCACCCAATGGGTGAAAGAAAATTGCAGCAAATTAACATCTATTTGTAT